>CAVVPY010000008.1:0-418850 GCA_963750295.1 uncultured Actinomycetota bacterium | reverse complement strand
GGGCCCCGCGGGGCTCGAACCCGCAACCTACGGATTAAAAGTCCGCAGCTCTGCCAATTGAGCTAGAGGCCCTGGGCGGCCAGTCGCGACCTGCCGCCGCGCCCAGTCTCGCAGACGGGTGCGGTGACTGCGCGCCCGCCGCGACCCTTACCTGAGCATCCCGGCGAGACCGGTCAACGTCGTGGCGACAAGGTCCGGCGCGCAGTCGAGATCGGGATACGGCGCCGCGGTGCGGTCGAGGTACGCCGTGCTCATACCCACCTGCTTCGCTCCGTGCAGATCCCACGGATGGACGGCCACCATCACTGCACGAGCGGGCTCGACCTGCGCGCGCGCCAGGCCGTACTGGTAGGCGCGCCGGTCGGGTTTCCACGCAGGCGCGTCCTCGACCGAGAGGGTGAGTTCGACGAGGTCGAGGACGCCGTGCCGATCGAGCAGGGCGCGGGTGTTGGCCGCCGCGCCGTTGGTCAGCGTGATCACCCGAAGCCCGGCCGAAGCGAGCTCCCGCAGACCGTCCCCGACGTCGTCGTGCAGGCTGAGGCTGGTGAATCCCTCGAACACAGCCTGCGCAGCGTCCTCGAGCGTCACCTGCAACGGCAGTTGGTGAACGACGCCAGGCAGGACCGCGGTCGCGATCTCAGCGAACGGCCGCGGCGTGCCGGCCATGCTCAGCGCGAACCCGGTCTGCAACGTCGCCGCGAACCAGCGCCGCGCCGTCCCGGCCGGTGCACCGAACCGCGCGAACACGTCGTCCATCGGCGACATGTCCGAGAGCGTCTCGTTCACGTCGAGGACGACCAGGTCGACCGTGTCGCTCGTCATGCGGGCCTCCTACCCGGGCGCACCCCCTGCGGTAACCCTGCCGCGAGTTTCGCAGGCCGCGACACGGACGACACGTTCCGGCAACACCGGCCGCGCAACCTGAGCCCATGACACAGCTGATTGCCGGACGTTCCGTCGGATCGACGAACGACGATCAAGTGCGCGAACCCTGGTTGATGTACGTCGACGGGGCAGTGCTCACCGTCCGCGGCACGACCGCGCAGGACCTGCCGGGCGTCGCCCTGATGCACGGCAGGTGTTCGCCGAAGTCGCTGCTGGACCGCTACCGCACCGGCGGCCGTCCCCCGGCGATCTCGGTCCTGGACGGGTCCCTGCGCGATCGGCTGAGCTTCGTGGCGAGCTGCGATGACGGCCGCGTCGTCGCGATGTCGCGCGTCGCCACCGACCCGGCGCACGCAATGGGCAGCGGCGAGGTCTCGGTTCTCGTCGAGGACAGCTGGCAGCGCCTCGGCATCGGCCGGCGCCTGCTGCGCCACACCGCGGCCGCAGCTGCGCTGTGCGGCTACCGGCAGCTGATCGCCTACCCCGGGACGACCTCGACCGGCGTGCAACGGCTGATGGCGGCGATCGGGACGACGCGTGTGATGAGCGACCCGCACAAGCACCTGCACACCAACCTGCCCGACAACATCAAGCGGAGCCTGGGCTCGATGGAGGACGCGAGCGCCAGACCCAGCGTCCACGCCCTCGGCGGCTGACGCGAGGCGGGTGCGATCCTGGCACCGTGTCGCGATCGATCCTGGTCACCGGCGGGACCGGCAAGCTCGGACGTGAGGTGCTCGCGCGCCTGACGGACTCCGCCGACGTCCGCGTGCTGTCGCGGCGTAGCCAGAGCGGCGGGCACCACGCCTGGGCGGTCGGCGATCTGCGGTCCGGTGAGGGCTTGGACGCGGCGGTCACCGGCGTCTCGACGATCGTGCACTGCGCGACCGCGCCGCGCGGCGACCTCGACGCGACCCGCAACCTGATCGCCGCCGCCCGCCACGCCGGGCAGTCGCCGCACCTGCTCTACATCTCGATCGTCGGCGTCGACCGGGTGCCGTTGGGGTACTACCGGACCAAGCTGGCCGCCGAAGCGCTCATCGAGTCGAGCGGGCTGCCGTGGACGATCCTGCGCGCCACGCAGTTCCACAACCTGATCGTCGGGATCTGCACCGCTCAGCGCCGGCTGCCGGTGCTGCTCGTCCCGTCCGCCACCTTCTTCCAGCCGATCGACGTCGGCGACGTGGCCGATCGGCTGGTCGAGCTCGCCGCGGGTGCGCCCGCCGGTCGGGTCGACGACATCGGCGGTCCCGAGATCCGGACGATGGCCAGCCTCGCCACGGCGTACCTGCGCAGCAGCGGACGGCGGCGGCGGATCGTCGCGGTACGGGTGCCCGGACGGATCGGTCGCGGGTACCGCAACGGCGCACACCTCGCCGCCGAGCACGCCGTCGGGCAGGTCCGGTTCGAGCAATTCCTGGCCACGTCAGCCCGCTAGGGCCGACCAGTCGACACCCAGTTCGCCGTAGCGCGCCCGCGCGGTGTGCACCGGCCACCGTCCGGCCAGCCGCGCGCACGCCTGCAGCCAGCGCTGGCGGGGGCCGAACGCCGACAGCGGCGCCGCCGCATCCCACTCGGCATCGAGGTCGGTGAGCAGCGCGTTGATCGGTTGGCCGGGGACGTTGCGATGGATCAGGCCCTTGGGCAGCCGTTCGGCGAGTCGGCTCGGGCGCTGCAGCTCGTCGAGCCGGCACGCCAGTGTCAGCGACCGGGGCCCGGTCCGGTCGAGCAGCACCCATGCCCCGAGGCGACCGGTCTCGTCGCACGTGCCGTCGACGATCACGCCCCCGTCGCCGAGGTTGGCGCGCATCGTCGTCCAGGCCCCGAGCGCGTCCGGCTCGGAGTACTGGCGCAGGACGTTCGCGGCGCGCACGATCGTCGGACGCAACCCGGCCAGCTCGAACCCGCCATGCGCGAACGTCAGCGCGGGCGGATCAGCAGCATGCGCGGCGGCGGCGACGCGGTCGGGGTCGAGCTCCAGCCCGGTGACCCGGATGTCGGGTCGCACCCGGCGTAACCGGGACGCCAGCTCGATGGCGGTCACCGGTGCCGCGCCGTAGCCGAGGTCCACGACGAGTGGATCCGCGGCCGCGCGCAGCACGCCGCCCAGCGTCGCTACGATCCAATTGTCCATACGCCGCAGGCGATTAGGGTTCGTCGTGCCCCGCGTTGGCAGGGCCAGTGCCCGCGCCCGGCCAGCGGCGAGTCGCGGGTTCGCTCGCCGCGGGGCATCCATGCCGGGCAGGGTAGCGTCGCCGCCGTGCATGTGCGTCTGGCCGAGGTGACCACGCTGCGACTCGGTGGTCCGGCCCGGCGTGTCGTCACCGCGACCACGACCGACGAGCTGGTCGGGGCCGTGTGCGCAGCCGACGCCGCAGACGAGCCGGTGTTGCTCGTCGGCGGCGGCAGCAACCTCGTCGTCGCCGACGAGGGATGGCCGGGCGTGGTCGTGCTGATCCGGACCTCCGGGGTGCGCTGGTCGGGCGACGAGGTCACGGTCGCCGCCGGCGTGGTCTGGGACGAGTTCGTGGCGAGCACCGTCGAGGGCGGGCGGTCCGGGCTGGCGTCGATGTCGGGCATCCCGGGCCTGACCGGCGCGACTCCGGTGCAGAACGTCGGTGCCTACGGTGCCGAGGTCGCCGACACGATCACCGCTCTGAGCGTGCTCGACCGTGCGGCCGGCGCCGTCGAGACGTGGGACCCGGCTCGGTGCGAGTTCGGCTTCCGTACCAGCGCCTTCAAGCATACCGACCAGTACGTCGTGCTGGACGTGACGTTCCGGCTGCCGTCCTCGCCGCTGGCGCCCTCGCTGCGCTACCTCGAACTCGCGCGCCAACTCGGCGTCGAACCCGGCGACACCGCACCGTCCGCGCAGGTGCGCGAGGTGGTCCTGGATCTGCGCCGCAGCAAGGGAATGCTGCTCGACGCGGACGACCACGACACGTGGAGCGTCGGCTCGTTCTTCGTCAATCCGTTTGTCGACCCGGCGCAGGTGCCGGCGGGCTGTCCGAACTGGACGGTCGATCACCAGGTGAAGTTGTCGGCGGCGTGGCTGATCGAGAACCGCCGGCTACGGCAAGGGGTTCGGCACCGAGCGGGTCGCGGTCTCGTCCAAGCACTCGCTCGCGCTGACCAATCGCGGCGGGGCGAGCACGGCCGACCTGCTTGCCCTCGCGCGCGAGATCCGGGACGGCGTCGAGGCCCGCTACGGCATCCGGCTGCGACCCGAGGCGCACCTGCGCGGCGTCACGCTCTGACCCGCCTCAGGTACGGCGCGCGACCTTGTGCGGTGCGGCCTGCGCCAGCGGCTTCACGACGAGCAGGTCGATGTTCACATGCGCGGGACGGGTGACGGCGAACGCGATGCAGTCGGCGACGTCGTCGGCGGTCAGCGGGTGGTCCACCCCGGCGTACACGCGATCGGCAGCCGCCCGATCACCGCGGTAGCGAACCAGCGAGAACTCCTCGGTCTGCACCATCCCCGGCGCGACCTCGGTGACCCGGACCGGCGTCCCGTTCAGTTCCAGGCGCAGCGTCTCGACCAGCGCGCTCGCGCCGTGCTTGGCCGCCGTGTACCCGCCGCCGCCCTCGTAGACCAGGTGCCCGGCGATCGATCCGGTGACCACCACGTGCCCGCCGTCCCCGGCGGACAGCGCGGGCAGCAGCGCCTGGGTCACGCGCAGCACCCCGAGGACGTTGGTGTCGAACATGCGCTGCCAGTCGGCCGGATCGGCGACAGCGATCTGCTCGGTGCCGATCGCCCCGCCGGCGTTGTTCACCAGGACGGCGAGGTCGTCGATGCTCGGCGGCGAGTGAGGCGACCGAGTCGGCCGAGGTGACGTCGAGGATCACGGCGCGGACGCCGGGGACGGCGGCGGCCAGGTCGTCCAGACGGTCCCGGCGGCGTGCCGCGGCGATCACGTCGAATCCCTCGGCTGGCCAGCCGCCGGACGGTTGCCGCCCCGATCCCGCTGCTGGCCCCGGTCACCACCGCACGTCCACGCATGTGGCAATTCTGGTCGGTCGGGCCAACTGGTTGCGATGGGCCCGCATGGTCAGGGGTGGTTCTCGGGCATGATTCGAGGGATTTGGGTGTTGGACGTGTCAGCAACCCGTCTCCGCGGACTCCGACCCGCGGACAGTGAGCCGCGGACCGATACGTGAAGGGAGCTGCTTGTGCCGAGCAGCGGACCGAACCGCGTGGCGATGCTCAGCGTGCACACGTCCCCGCTCGACGCGCCCGGCGGCGGTGACGCCGGCGGATTGAACGTCTACGTCGTCGAGACGGCCCGGCGCCTGGCCCAGCGCGACGTCGGGGTCGAGATCTTCACCCGGGCGACGTCCAGCGAGCAGGAACCGGTCGTCGAGTTGTTCCCCGGCGTCCTCGTCCGGCACGTCAGCGCGGGCCCGTTCGAGGGTCTGGCCAAGGACGATCTGCCCGCCCAGCTGTGCGCCTTCACCGCCGGAGTGCTGCGGGCCGAGGCGCACCAGGAGCCGGGCTTCTACGACGTGGTGCACTCGCACTACTGGTTGTCGGGCCAGGTCGGCTGGCTGGTCCGTGACCGGTGGGGAGTGCCGTTGGTGCACTCCGCGCACACCCTGGCGAAGGTGAAGAACACCGCGCTCGCGGACGGTGACGCCCCCGAACCGTGGGCCCGGGTGATCGGCGAGGAGCAGGTCGTGGCCGAGGCGGACCGGCTGATCGCGTCCACGGCCGAGGAGGCGGACGAGCTCGTGCGCCTCTACGACGCCGACCCGGCCCGCGTGCGCCAGATCGCCCCCGGCGTCGACCTCGGCACGTTCCGGCCCGGTTCGGGTGGCGCGGCCCGCCGGCGGCTCGGTCTGCGCCCGGACGTCCCGACCCTGCTGTTCGTGGGGCGCATCCAGCCGCTGAAGGCACCGGATGTGCTGCTGCGTGCGGCGGCCGAACTGCGCGCTGACCTGCCGGACCTGCAGGTCGTCGTCGTCGGTGGCCCGAGTGGCTCGGCGCACGGCTCCGACTGGCTCGACCACCTCGCCCGCACGCTCGACCTCGGCGACACCGTGCGCTTCGTCCCGCCGACCTCGCGCGAGAGCGTCGCCGACTACTACCGGGCCGCGGACCTCACCGTCGTCCCCAGCTACAACGAGTCGTTCGGTCTCGTCGCGCTCGAGTCGCAGGCTTGCGGCACGCCGGTGGTGGCCGCCTCGGTCGGCGGCCTGACCACGGCCGTCGATGACGGCAGGACCGGGATGCTGGTCGACGGGCACGACCCGACGCTGTGGGCGAAGGTGCTGCTGGACCTGCTGACGCATCCGGGGGAGTTGGCCGCCCTGGCCGCGCAGGCGCGCAAGCATGCCGAGCGGTTCTCGTGGCACCGCACGACCGACGAGTTGCTCGCGGTGTACGGCGAGGCCATGGCCGCCATGGCAGCGCGATGAGCGAATCCAGCGCCGCCGTCGCGGCGATCGAGTCGGCGCTGCCTGGCATGGAGCTGGAGTTCGAACGCGTCTCGGACGAGCGGTTCGTCGTCGCGCTGCCCGGTGAGAAGCGGCTCAAGACGGCCTGCTGGCTCACGGTCGGGTCGCACGCGCTCGAGGTGCAGGCCTTCGTGATGCGCTGCCCGGACGAGAACCGCGAGCAGGTCTACCAATTCCTGCTGCAGCGCAACACCCGCATGTACGGCGTTTCGTGGGCCGTGGACGGCAACGGCGACGTGTACCTGGTCGGCCGGCTGCCGCTCGCCGCGGTGACGGCGGACGAACTCGACCGCATTCTCGGCAGCGTCCTGGAATACGCCGACGGCACGTTCAACACGCTGCTCGAACTGGGCTTCGGCTCGTCCATCCGTCGCGAGTGGGCGTGGCGGGTGAAGAACAACGAGTCGCTGGCCAACCTCGCCGCGTTCAAGGACTTCGCCGAACGCGGGTCGTAGGCCGGTTTCCCCGGCTTCGGTCGGTTCGGCGGCTTGCGGGCGACCACTGGCGGGGAGACCGCGGCGGGTTTCCCCGGCTTCGGTCGGTTCGGTGGCTTGCGGGCGACCACTAGCGGGGAGACCGCGGCGGGTTTCCCCGGCTTCGGTCGGTTCGGCGGCTTGCGGGCGACCACTGGCGGGGAGACCGCGGCGGGTTTCCCCGGCTTCGGTCGGTTCGGCGGCGCGCGGGCGACCACTGGCGGGGAGACCGCGGCGGGTTTCCCCGGCTTCGGTCGGTTCGGCGGCGCGCGGGCGACCACTGGCGGGGAGACCGCGGCGGGTTTCCCCGGCTTCGGTCGGTTCGGCGGCTTGCGGGCGACCACTGGCGGGGAGACCGCGGCGGGTTTCCCCGGCTTCGGTCGGTTCGGTGGCTTGCAGGCGACCACTGGCGGGGAAACGTCAGGCATCAGCGCGCCCCTGACACAATGACGCGGTGCCGACGCTGATCCTGCTCCGTCACGGCGAGAGCGACTGGAACCGCAAGAACCTGTTCACCGGGTGGGTGGACGTCGACCTCACCGACACCGGCGAGGACGAGGCGCGGCGCGGCGGTGACCTGCTCGCCGAGGCGGGGCTGCTGCCGGATGTCGTGCACACCTCGTTGCTGCGCCGGGCGATCCGCACCGCGAACATCACCTTGGACGTCGCCGACCGGCACTGGCTGCCCGTGCGCCGGTCGTGGCGGCTCAACGAACGTCACTACGGCGCGCTGCAGGGCAAGGACAAGGCCGCCGTGCGCGCCGAATTCGGCGACGAGCAGTTCATGCTCTGGCGCCGCTCGTACGACACCCCACCGCCCCCACTCGGCGACCACGACGAGCACAGCCAGGTGCACGACGTCCGGTACGGCGACCTGCTCGAATCGGTGCCGCGAACCGAATGCCTCAAGGACGTCGTCGACCGGATGCTGCCGTACTGGTACGACGCGATCGTGCCGGATCTTCGGCTGGGGCGGGTCGTCCTCGTCGTCGCCCACGGCAACTCGTTGCGCGCGCTGATCAAACACCTGGACGGGTTGTCGGACGAGGCCGTGGTCGCGCTGAACGTGCCCACCGGCATCCCGCTGCGTTACGACCTCGACCAAACGACGCTGCTGCCAGCGCGGCCGGGCGAGTACCTCGACCCCGGTGCGGCGGCCGCCGCCATCGAGGCCGTCGCCAATCAGGGCAAGAAGTAGCCGCGCCCGTACCATCGACTCGTGAATGAGTCACTGATGAGCGTCGGGCCGCGGGCGTAGCACGTGCTCGTCCTCGCGATCCTGCTCGGCGTCGCAACTGTCGCGCTGTTCGTCCTGGTCGCGCTGCTGATTCGTCGATCCTCCCGCACCACGGCCAACACGAGCGTCGCACCCCGTCCGCGTCCGGTGTTCAGCTCGATCCAGCCACTGTCGGCCCTCGTGGTCGAGGCCCTCGACCACGGTGTCGTCGTGCTCGACGACGAGGACCGCGTCGTGCTGTTGAACCCCGCGGCGCGAGCGATGAACATCGTCGACGTCGACCGCCTGACGTTCCCGGCACTGGCCGAGATCGCCGGCCGGGCGCGGGCCACCAACCGCCACCTGACGCGGATGATCGACCTACCGGTCGGGCGGCTCGGTCGCGAGCCGATCGCGCTCTCGGTGAACGCCGTCCCGCTCGATGTCGGTCAGGACCGCGTCGGTGCCGTCGGGCTGCTGCTCGCCGACATGAGCGAGCACCGGCGGCTGGAGGCGGTGCGCCGGGACTTCGTCGCCAACGTCTCGCACGAGTTGAAGACACCGGTCGGTGCGCTCACGCTGCTGGCCGAGGCGGTGCAGGACGCGGCCGACGATCCTGAGGCGGTGGCCCGGTTCTCGCGGCGGATGCAGCACGAGGGCACCCGGCTCGCGCGCCTCGTCCAGGAGCTGACCGAACTCTCGCGGGTGCAGGGCGCCGACCCGATGCCCGGCGCGGCCGAGGTGGAGGTCGCGTCGCTGATCATCGAAGCGGCCGACCGTGCGCGCCTGGCGGCCGAGGCGGCGCAGATCCGCATCGACGTCAGCTGCGAGGACGACCTGCTCGCGGTACGGGGCAACGAGTCACAGCTCGCGACGGCCGTCGCCAACCTCGTCGACAACGCCGTCGCGTACAGCCCGGCCGGCACCAGGGTCGTCGTCCGCGCCCATGCGTCGACCGATCATCAGGCCCGGCCGACCGTCGACATCAGCGTGAGCGATCAGGGACTGGGCATCTCCGACGCCGACGTCGACCGGATCTTCGAACGGTTCTACCGAGTCGATCCGGCCCGTTCGCGCGCGACCGGCGGCACCGGCTTGGGGCTGGCGATCGTGAAGAACATCGTCACCAACCACCTCGGGACCATCACGGTCCAGAGCACATTGGGCCAGGGTTCGACGTTCACCGTGCGGCTACCGCGCGTTCATGCCGATGAGTCATCGTCCGGGTCGGAGCCCGCAGCGCCGCCCGCGGCCGCTAGCAGTGCGAAGGGAACGAGATGACGAGAGTTCTGGTCGTCGAGGACGAGGAATCGTTCTCGGACGCGCTGTCGTACATGCTGCGTCGCGAGGGCTACGAGGTCGAGGTCGCCGACACCGGACCGCAGGCGTTGCTCGCCTTCGACCGCTCCGGCGCGGACCTGGTGCTGCTGGATCTGATGCTGCCCGGCCTGTCGGGCACCGAGGTCTGCCGCGAGCTGCGCGCACGCTCCCACGTGCCGATCATCATGGTCACCGCGCGTGACACCGAGGTCGACAAGGTGGTCGGTCTCGAGCTGGGCGCCGACGACTACGTGACCAAGCCGTTCTCGTCGCGTGAGCTGATCGCTCGCATACGCGCCGTGCTCCGCCGCGGTGGTGAGCCGGACGAGCTGATCACCAGCACCGTCGAGGCCGGCCCGGTGCGCATGGACGTCGAGCGCCACGTGGTGACCGTCGACGGCAACCAGGTCGCCTTGCCGCTGAAGGAGTTCGACCTGCTCGAACTGCTGCTGCGCAACGCCGGACGGGTGCTCACCCGAGGTCAGCTCATCGACCGGGTGTGGGGTTCGGACTACGTGGGCGACACCAAGACCCTCGACGTCCACGTCAAACGGCTCAGGGCGAAGGTCGAGCCCGATCCGGGCAACCCGAAGCACCTGGTGACCGTCCGCGGTCTGGGCTACAAGTTCGAGATCTGATTCGCCGCGGCCGTCGCCGGGTGCACGGCAACGAGGCCGAGCTTGAGCCGGTCCGCGCAGATGCGCGCCAGTTCTGCATACGCCGCTTCGCCGACCAGCGCGGTCAGTTCCGGCCCGTACGACTCGTACATCGGCTCGCTGCCGACGTGCGCCTCGGGTGAGGACGAGCAGAACCAGTCCAGGTCGTGGCCGCCCTCGCCCCAGCCGCGACGGTCGAACTCGGCGACGGTGGACCGCAGGATCCGGGTGCCGTCCGGACGGTCGACCCACTCCTGCTCGCGCCGGACCGGCAGTTGCCAGCACACCTCGGGCTTCGTCTCGAGCGGGTTGCGGCCCAGTCGCAGGGCCAGCCCGTGCAGGGCGCAGCCGATCCCGCCGGCGAAACCGTCGCGGTTGGCGAAGATGCAGGCCCCGTCGACAGTGCGCGTCTTGGCGCGCTTCTCGTCGTCGTCCTCGGCCACCTCGCTGTAGCGCAGCTTGCCGCTGTTGCTGTGGCCCTCGTCGTAGTACTGCCAGTCCTCGCGCGTGAGTTGCTTGGCGAACCCGCGAACGCGCTTCTCGTCGTCCTTGTCGGACAGGTACGCGCCGTGGTTGCAGCACCCGGTGCTCGCCTGGCCGCGCACCGTGCCGTGACACCCGCGGCCGAAGATGCACGTCCACCGCGAACACAGCCAGGTGAGGTCCGCCCGGATCCAGTGATCGGCGTCGGCGGGGTCGGCGAACTCGATCCACTCGCGCGGGAAGTCGAGCGGTACCTCGTCGAGCGGACGCGCCATACCGTGATCGTAATAGGGTCCGCCCATGCGCTTGGGCGTGCTCGACGTCGGATCCAACACAGTTCACCTGCTCGTCGTGGACGCGCACCGTGGCGCCGAACCCACGCCACAGCACTCGGACAAGAGCGAGTTGCGCCTGGGCGAGCTGATCGACAAGCGTGGCGGGCTCAGCGACGGCGGCGCCGACGCGCTCGTTCGCGCCGTCACGGACGCGCGAAAGCAGGCCAAGTCCCTCGGCTGCGACGAACTGCTCGCCTTCGCGACGTCCGCGGTGCGCGATGCGACGAACAGCTCGCAGGTGCTCGACCGGGTCGCCGCCGAGACCGGCCTCGAGCTGCAGGTGCTCTCCGGCGAGGACGAGGCCCGGCTGACGTTCCTCGCGGTGCGCCGCTGGTTCGGGTGGAGCGCCGGCAACCTGATCTGCCTCGACATCGGCGGTGGCTCGCTCGAACTCGCGGCCGGCGCGGACGAGGATCCCAGCGTTGCCGTGTCGCTGCCGTTGGGCGCCGGCCGGCTGACCCGCAACCGGCTCGGCGGTGACCCGCCGGACAAGGCCGAGGTCGTCGCGCTCCGCCAGTACGTGGACGGCCTGCTGGCCGGTCCCATCCGCGACCTGCTCGAGGCCGGCGTCCCCGACCGGGTCGTCGCCACCAGCAAGACGTTCCGCACGCTGGCCCGGCTGACCGGCGCCGCACCGAGTTCGGCCGGCCCGCGTACGCCGCGGATCCTCACCCGCACCGGGCTGGCCCAGATCACCTCGTTCATCGCGCGCATCGGCGCTGCCGATCTCGCCGAGCTCGACGGCGTGAGCGTCGGACGCGCGCACCAGGTGCTGGCCGGGGCGGTCGTGGCCGCAGCCGCGATGGACGCGCTCGACGTGGACGAGCTCGAACTGTGCCCGTGGGCCCTGCGTGAAGGTGTGATCCTTCGCCGGTTGGACTGGCTCTCGCATCCGTGAGCCGACCAGCAGGGATACCCTCCCCGGCATGAGCCCGGACAATCCGCGCGCGCTGCACGGAACGCCCGCGAAGGTCGGGCTCTCGACCGCCTCGGTGTACCCGGAGGGCACGGCCGCCGCGTTCGAGCTGGCGGCCAAGCTCGGTTACGACGGGGTCGAGGTGATGGTCTGGACCGACCCGATCAGTCAGGACCCGTACGCCCTGAAGCGATTGTCCGAGCACTACGCGGTGCCGATCCTGGCGATCCACTCGCCGTGCCTGATCATCACGCAGCGGGTGTGGTCGACCGACCCGTGGACGAAGCTGCAGAAGGCGAGCTTCGCCGCCGAACTGCTCGGCGCGGACACCGTCGTCGTGCACCCGCCGTTTCGCTGGCAGCGCGACTACGCCCGCAACTTCCAGCGCGGCCTGGACCGGATGGCCGGTGAGACCGACGTCCGCTTCGCCGTGGAGAACATGTTCCCGCTGCGGGTGCGCGGTCGTGAGGTGTCGACCTACCAGCCCACCTGGGACGTCGCGTTCGACGAGACGTTCTACCGCGACTACACGCTGGACCTCTCACACGCGGCCGTGTCGCAGTCGGACACGATGGCGATGCTGGACGAGATGGGCTCGGCCATCCGGCACCTGCACGTGGCCGACGGCACCGGGGTGGCCCGCGACGAGCACCTCGTCCCGGGCCGCGGCACGCAACCGTGTGCCGAGGTGCTCGAGGCGCTCGCCCAGCGGGGCTTCAGCGGTCACGTCGTCGTCGAGGTCAACACCCGCCGAGCGCTGGACCGCGCCGAGCGCGAGGCCGACCTCGCCGAGGCGCTCGCGTTCTGCCGGCTGCACCTGGTGTCGCGGGTCGCGCCTGCCTGACGAGCCCGAACAGCCGTACCGGGGCTGTCCGGTCGTGCGGAGCGGAGCTCTACGCTCTGGAGCATGTTGCGTTCGACGATCCTCGCGGCCTCGCGCAACGCCCGCGTCGAGAAGCTGGTCACCAATGCGCCCATCAGCCGCGGCGTCGTGCACCGCTTCGTGGGCGGCTCGGACGTGTCCGCGGCGGTCGAGGCGACGCGGGCACTGGTCGAGGACGGGCTGACGGTCACCCTCGACCACCTCGGCGAGGACACCACCGAGCGGTCCCAGGCCGACGGCGTCGTCGCCGCGTACCGCGACCTGCTCGCCACCCTGCGGCGCGCCGGCGTCACCGAGCAGCGTGCGCCGCTCACGTCCCGGGTCGAGGTGAGCGTCAAGCTCAGCGCCATCGGCCAGGCGCTCGGTGCGGACGGCGAGAAGATCGCCCTCGAGCACGCCCGCGAGATCTGCACCTCCGCGCAGGCCGTCGGCGCCACCGTCACGCTCGACATGGAGGACCACACCACCACCGACTCGACGTTGGGCATCCTGGCCGAGCTGCGCCAGGACTTCCCGGCCACCGCAGCCGTGCTGCAGTCCTACCTGCGTCGCACCGAGGGGGACTGCCGCGACCTGGCCACCGCGGGCAGCCGGGTGCGGCTGTGCAAGGGCGCCTACCGCGAACCGGAGTCGGTCGCCTACCAGAGCCGCCAGGACGTCGACCTGTCCTACGTCCGGTGCACGAACATCCTGATGGCCGGAGCCGGTTACCCGATGCTGGCCACGCACGACCCGCGGCTGATCGACATCGGCATCAGCCGGGCCAGCCACCACGGCAAGCGGCCCGGGTCCGACTACGAGCTGCAGATGCTCTACGGCATCCGTCCGCACGAGCAGCGACGGCTGGCCGAGCTCGGTCACACGGTCCGCGTGTACCTGCCCTACGGTGCGCAGTGGTACGGCTACCTCATGCGGCGGCTGGCCGAACGCCCGGCCAACCTGACGTTCTTCGCCCGGGCGCTGCTTTCGAAGGGATAGGCGATGGATGCCCTGGCAATCCTGGGCGGCGGGAAGATCGGCGAGGCGCTGCTGAGCGGACTGCTGCGCGGTGAGCGCACCGCTGCCGACATCGTGGTCGTCGAGAAGCACGGCGAGCGCGCCGACTACCTCGCCGAGACCTACGGCGTCCGCGCGCTGGACGTCCCCGCCGCGGTAGCGGCCGCGCGGACGCTGCTCGTCGCCGTCAAGCCGCAGGACATCGACGCGCTGCTGGCCGAACTCGCCGCCTCGGTCACCGCCGAGCACCTGGTGGTCTCGGTTGCGGCCGGCGTGACGACCGCCCATCTCGAAGCCCGCCTGGGTGCCGGGGTGCCGGTCGTGCGCTGCATGCCGAACACCCCGGCGCTGGTCGACGAGGCGATGACCGCGATCGCCCCGGGCTCGCACGCCGCCGAAGGGCATCTGGCCACCGCCGAGGCACTGCTGCGATCGGTCGGCCGGGTCGTGCGGGTGCCCGAGTCGCAGCTGGACGCGGTCACGGCGCTGTCCGGCAGCGGGCCGGCGTACTTCTTCTACCTGGTCGAGGCGATGATCGACGCCGGGATCCTGCTCGGCCTGCCGCGCACCCTGGCGGCGGAGCTGATCGTGCAGACCGCGATCGGTGCGGCGGTGATGCTGCGCGACTCCGGGGAGCACCCCGTCCAGCTCCGCGAGGCGGTCACCAGCCCGGGTGGGACGACCATCTCGGCGATTCGGGAGCTGGAGAAACACGGCGTCCGGGCGGCCCTGCTCGCCGCGATCGAGGCTGCGGCCCTCCGGAGTGCTGAACTGGGCCGCGCCGACTAGGGCAAAGGCGGCAAACCTGCCCACGGGCAGGTCTCAGGTGGGGTACAGCTATCGCTTCTGCCCCACAGGTACCGCTAGTCTCACCACAGCACGTGCGTGTCCCCGTTCGTCGGTGGGGAAGCCGACGCACTGACACGTGCCGAAGGTGGCTGGAATGACTCCAGAGATGATCGCTGTCGTAATGATCGACCCATGAGCACGCCGCCGACCGGGCCGCAGCGCCAGCCCGGCGAGGCAGGCGCGGCCAGCGAGCCGCGCCGTCCTGGCGGCCTCGACCCGTCCCTGGCCGAGGTCAGGTTCCTGACTGTCGCCGAGGTCGCCTCGGTCATGCGGGTGTCCAAGATGACCGTCTACCGGATGGTGCACAGCGGCGATCTGCCCGCAGTCCGCGTCGGCCGCTCGTTTCGCGTACCCGAGAAGGCGGTGCACGACTACCTGCGCGCCGCGTTCATCGAAGCCGGCTGAGAAACGGACCGGCCGGGGCCGGTTCGACCGGCGGGTAGGCTCGGGCCGACACCGCTGCAGCACTCTGGTTGCGGCGCGAACAGCGAACGAGGTCCTCACCCATGGGTTCTGTCATCAAGAAGCGGCGTAAGCGGATGGCGAAGAAGAAGCACCGCAAGCTGCTGAAGAAGACACGCGTACAGCGCCGCAACAAGAAGTAGTCCCGGCCGCGCGGGTCGGACCCGATGGGCAACGTCGTCCTCATCACCGGTGTGAGCCGGTTTCTTGGCACGCGCCTGGCCGCCCAGCTGTCGCTCAGCCCGGCGATCGATCGGCTGATCGGCGTCGACACGGTGCCGCCTCGCGACATCGACGTCCAGGGCGCCGCGCCCACGCTGGGCCGCGCCGAGTTCGTCCGGGCCGACATCGGCAATCCGCTGATCGCCAAGGTCATCACGCAGGCGGGGGTGGACATCGTCGTCCATGCCGCACCGCAAGCACGCAACCGCCCGGCGCAGGCCCAACCGCGCGATCGGCAGGTCACGGGGACCATGCAGTTGCTCGCGGGTTGCCAGACCTCCGACACCGTCTCGCGCGTCGTCCTGGCCTCGACGACGGCGGTATACGGGGCCAGCCCGCGCGATCCGGCGGTGTTCACCGAGGCCAGCGAGCCCGCACGCAGCACGTCGCCCGGGTACGCCCGCGAGGCAGTTGAAGTCGAACACCTCACCCGGGGCTTTGCCCGCCGCCGCCCGGACATCGCCGTGACCATCCTGCGCCTGGCCAACCTGATCGGCCCGACGGTGGACACCGCGCTCACCCGCTACCTGGCGATGCCGGTGGTCCCGAGCGCGCTCGGTTTCGATCCGCGGCTGCAGCTGCTGCACGAGGACGACGCGGTGGCAGTGCTCGAGCGCGCCGCATTGGCCGACCTGCCCGGCGTGTTCAACGTCGCGGGCGAGGGCATGGTCCCGCTGTCGCAGGCCGTGCGCTGGGCCCGCCGGATGCGCGTCCCCGTCTGGTCGCCGGCCATCTCGCTGGTCGGATCACTGGTCCGCAACACCGGCGTCATCGACGTATCGGCCGAGGAGGCCCGCTTCCTTAACTACGGTCGCGTCGTCGACACCACCAAGTTGCGGACGCAGTTCGGGTACGCGCCCCTCTACACCACACAAGCAGCGTTGCGCAGCTATCTCACCAGCCACTCGGCCGCGTTACCGCGGCCGGGGCGCGCTGTCCTCGATCGGGTCGGGCGTACCCTCGCCCGCCAGGGGGGCTGACATGGACGAGGCTGCGGACAGCGACGGCGTCGTGATCCGGATGCCGTCGGGTCCGCGCTCACGCCGGGGGCCGGCGCGGCTGCGTGGTACCGGCGCACCGGACGACGATGCAGCGGTGGTTCGGCTGCCCGGCGCGGCCGAGGTTCCCGCACCGCTCGAGGCTCCTGCCGTGCCCGAGGCAAGCCCCGAACCCCGGCTCGCCGCCGCCGTGGAGTTCTTGCGCCGTCGCCTGGCCGGCGACTACCGCGTGGACGAGTTCGGCTTCGACCCCGAGTTCACCGACGCGGTTGCGCTCCCGCTGCTGCGCACGTTGTACCGGCGGTGGTTCCGGGTCGAGGTGAACGGGGTCGAGAACCTGCCCGCGACCGGGGGTGCGCTGCTGGTCGCGAACCATGCCGGCGGGCTCGGTTCGCTGGACGCGATGATGACCGCGGTCGCGGTACACGACGAGCACGCGGCCGGGCGGCACCTGCGCGTCCTCGGTTCGGACGTGGTGTTCCGGACGCCCGGACTCGGACCGCTTGCTCGTCGCACCGGTGCCAGCCTCGCCTGCCACCCAGACGCCGAGCGACTGCTGCGCGCGGGTGAGTTGGTCGGGGTCTGGCCGGAGGGTGCGCGCGGCAGCAGCAAGCCCTTCCGCGATCGCTACCAGTTGCAGCGCTTCGGGCGCAGCGGCTTCGTCGAGGCCGCCATCGCCGCCCGAGTGCCGATCATCGCGGTGTCCATCGTCGGGGCCGAGGAAACCCATCCGGTGCTCCGCACCGCGCCGGCGCTGGCCCGGATCCTCAACCTGCCGCATTTCCCGCTCACCCCGACGTTCCCGTGGCTGGGCCCGCTCGGGCTCGTCCCGTTGCCGAGCAAGTGGTACCTCGAGTTCAGCGAGGCGATCCTGCCGTCGTCCTACCCGGACCAGCCGGACACCACGGCGGTGTTCGAGTTGGCCGATCAGGTACGCGAGACGATCCAGGCGAGCCTCTACCGCCTGCTGGTCCAGCGCCGCTCCGCCTGGCGCTGAGCAGAGCGCGGCTGATCGTTCTCAGCGCAGCAGGCCGCCGGCCCCCCGCCACCACCCGCGCTGTGCTGCGGCTGCTGCGGCCGCGGCAGCCGCAGCGGCTTCGCGCCGCGAGCGTCGCAACGCCAAGCCGGCCGCCACCCCGCCGCCCAGCGCGCCGACGCCCAGCGCGGTGGGAACGCCGATCATCGCCGCCTTGCGGCCGGTGCGGAAGTCGCGGATCTCCCAGCCGCGCTTCTTCGCCTCGGCCCGCAATGCCGAGTCGGGATTGATCGCCACCGCCCGGCCCACCAGCGACAGCAGGGGCATATCGTTGATCGAATCGGAGTAGGCGCTGCACTTGGCCAGTTCGATGCCCTCGCGCTCGGCGAGCGCGCGCACCGCGTCAGCCTTCGCCTCGCCGTGCAGCACGTCGCCGACCAGGCGCCCGGTGTAGAAGCCGTCCTCGGACTCGGCGATCGTGCCGAGCGCGCCGGTGAGCTTGAGCCGGGACGCGATGATCGTGGCCAGTTCCACCGGCGTCGCGGTCACCAGCCACACTCGCTGCCCCGCCTCGACATGGCCCCGGGCCAGCGCGTAGGTGCCCGACCAGATCCGGTCGGACATCTCCTCGTCGTAGATCTCCTCGCCCAGGTCGACGATGTCTGCGACGCGTTTGCCGGCGATGAACGCCAGTGCGGACTCGCGGGTGTTGTGCAGATCGTCGTGGGTCTCGCCCCGGACGCGCAGGCGCGCTTGCTTCATCGTGAACGTGACCAGATCGCGCCAGGAGAAGAAGTCGCGGGCGGCCAGGCCCTTGGCGAAGTGGAAGATCGAGGCCCCGACCATCATCGTGTTGTCGACGTCGAAGAACGCGGCTGCCTGCGGGTCGAGCGGCACGGCAGGCGGTTGGGCCTTGCCGTGATCGGCCGGTACCGCGTTCGGCTCGCCGCTGCGCTTACTGCTCTGTCTGCCGCGTGCCACGGCGCCAGACTAGCCAGCCCGGATTAACGTCAGATGTAGTCGACGACGGCGCCGGTGACGTGCAGATGACGGGCGGGGTACCGACCGGACGGACTAGCTGCGGTGGCAGGACCCGAGGTGGAGCCCACCCAGGCCCAGCCCGCTCAGGTCCGGTGCTCCGCTGCAGGCGGTGCCCGCGTCACCGAGATCGGGCGGAGCGCCCGGCGGGTTCAGGACGCTCGGCACACCCGGCAGGCTGGGCAGCGCGGGCACGTTGTCCACTGGCGCCGGTGGGACGGAAGCGTCGCCGGTGCCGGCCGGAACAGTGCCCGCCGGGCCGCTCACCGACGGGCTCGCCGCGGCCTCGGCGTTGGTAGCCGTGCGGGTACCGGCGCGGTCCGTCGAGCCGGGACGGCTGCCAGGTTCGGTACGCGTCGACGTGCCAGGCGCGATCGCGCCCGCGGCCGAGGAGCAGGTGCGGCACGGAATCACGCCGAGGTCATCGGTTCGGGCGCTCGCCAGGCAGCCGCAGTCACCGAGGGCGCGGACGCGGTGGGCGCGGACGTCGGCCGCCTTGATCAGGGCCAGAGAGGAGGCGGCGCGCTGATGCAAGGCCCCGCTCGGGATGCGGCCCACGATCGCCTGCAGCGCGTTCACGTGGCTCGGGGTCCACCCGGTCGCCGCCGAGTACTGCTTGCCGGACGAGGTGCGCTTGGCCTGCGCGCCCAGGGTCTGCATGGCCTGCCGGATGTCGTCGTCGGCGGAGTCGAGGGCGCCCTTGACCAGGGCTGCCGTGCCGGCGTCGATCGCGGCACCGCGCGCTGCCGGAGCGGTCGCCCGGGGCAGGAGGTTAGAAACCTCGTTGTAGCGGGTGTCGGCGAAGGACAGCAGCAGCTTGGCCCGTTGTGTGTCGCCGGACGTCATCGCCTTCTGCAGGTTCTCGCTCGCGCGCTTGAGCCCGTAGAGCGCGTCCCCGGGCAGCGACTTCTGGCTGATCCAGACCGCACCGCCCAGCAGGGCCACGAACACCGCGAGGGTGCAGGTCACCACGGCGAGCGGGCGCCGGATCACGCCGAGCCAGGCGAAGGCCGAGCGGCGCGCGACCGGTGCGGGTGGTGGGGTGGGCCGCTCGACGCCGGGGCCGTCCTTGATCAGGCGTGGCGCGACGGCGACCAGTTGGGCGCGCAGCTCCGACCGGAAGTGGGTACGCAGCGGCGGCGCAACCTCGAGGCCGGCCAGGTGCGAGACGAGCGCACGGATCCTCGGATCCGGTGAGCGTTCCGGATCAGGGTGACGGTGCAGCGACGGGGTCAGCATCGGCACCCGATGCTCAACCATGAGGCCCCGCGCCGATCATCTCTACCGCTCCCGCCATCCGCCTGAGGCGCACGCGGTCGGCCGGCCCGCCCCCGGGCCGGCGCCGCGTACACAACAGTCAACGACCGCGGTCGCGCGTGGATACTCAATCGAGGTCACCGCCGATCAGATCGGCGAGCTTGCGGACCGCGCGGTGCTGAAGCGCTTTCACCGCACCGTCGTTCTTGCCCATCACGGCCGCGGTCTCGCTGACCGAGAACCCCTGGATGAAGCGCAGCATCACGCACTCGCGCTGCTCGTCGCCGAGTTCACGCACGGCGGTCATCAGCCGCTCGGACGTCAGCATGTCCAGGACGGCGGCTTCCGGGCTGGGTGCCCGCCGTTCCCCCTCGATCGTGTCGGAGGTCGGGAACTCCAGCCGGTGCCGCGCGGACTTCAGGTGGTCGAGAATGATGTTGCGAGCGATCGTCACGAACCAGGCGCCGATATCGCGTCCCTGGTAGCTGATCGTGCCGATGCGGCGCAGCGCGCGGAGGAACGTCTCGCTGGTGAAGTCCTCGGCCAAGGTGCGGTCGTTGACCCGGAAGAAGATGAAGCGGAACACGACGTCGACGTAGCGGTCGTACAGCAACCCGAACGCGTCGCCGTCACCGGCCTGGGCGCGAGTGACCAGCTGCCAGGTCTCGACGTGGTCGGAGTCCATGTCGACATCGACGCCGTCCGGGTCGATGTCCGGCGAGAGTTGCGGAGCGGTCGGCGAGGGAGACCGTTTCGGCGAGGCCGACCCGAGGCCGTGCCGGCTGGACGAACCGGGAGTCGGGCGGCGCCTGGTGGACGAGACGTCGACGGCCATCGAGGCGGATCCGGCCGCGGCGAGCGCAGGCGGCGTAACCAGCATCCTGGTGGCGTCGTTTATCGCATCGACGACGAGAACCGCCAGTGCGCGCAGCCCCGCATGCGGGCCGCGGCTCCGGTCGATGCCGCACGTCATTTACGTCCTTCCCCCGCGGCGTGGTTGGGACGCGCCGCGTGAAGCCTTTGCTAACGCTACCGGGGCGATGTGCCCTGCAACAATGATCGGCAAGATAGTGCCGAGACTGAGCCGGACTGCCCAAGAGCGCGTAAAACCTGGGGATATGTGTGGTTTTCGGATAATTATCTCCGCGATTCGGCAGCCCTAATCGGCTGATCTTGGCTGGAACAAAGCTCGGCCTGAAGGCGGACCTGAAGCGGAACAGAACCGGCGCGCAGGGTGAGCGCTCGAAGGGAGGTCGCCGTGCCGCGTGAGGTCACGCTGATCACCCGGGTCGGCTGTCACCTGTGTGCGGTGGCCGAGTCGACGCTGCGCCGGCTGGCCGGTGAACTCGGCTTCGGCTATCGCGAGGTCGATGTCGACACCGATCCCGAGCTGGTGGCCGAGTACTCGGACCGGGTGCCGGTGATTCTGATCGACGGCCGCGAGCACGGCTACTGGCGGGTTGAGGAAGCCCGGTTCCGCCGGGCCATCGGGGGTTGACCCCTTTACCACGGCTGTTCGCGATTTGGGAAAAGATTCACGAGCCGCGTACCGTTTCGCCGAGAGCTTGTACCACACGGCCGAGGTGAAAAGACGGCCGGTCCGAACCACTTCGGCCCGATCACGTCCGTCACTTCGGCCCTGCCGACCGCCGACGAGCGAGGTGCGTGATGTCCGCCGATTTCCGTGCCGACGGACGCGTCCCTGACGCCACCGTGGCACGGCTCGCGACCTACTTGCGGGTTCTCGGATCACTCGGCGAACGGTCGGTCACGACGGTCTCGTCCGACCAGCTCGCGCAGGCCGCCGGGGTCAATTCGGCCAAGTTGCGCAAGGACCTGTCCTTCCTCGGTTCGTACGGCGTCCGCGGCGTCGGGTACGACGTCGCGACGCTGACCGAAGAGATCGCGCGCACCCTCGGGATCACCGTGCACCGGTCTGTTGCGCTGATCGGCGTCGGCAACCTCGGTCAGGCGCTGGCCGGGTACGGCGGCTTCGCGTCCCGCGGGTTCACCATCGCGGCATTGATCGACGCCGACCCCGCGCGCGTGGGCACGACGATCCGTGGCCTCGTGGTTCGGGGCGTCGACGAGCTGGAGCAGGTGGTCGCCGAGAACGAGATCACCATCGCGGTGCTGGCCACGCCGGCCTCGGTCGCGCAGCAGGTGTGCGACCGGCTGGTCGCCGCCGGCGTCACCAGCGTGCTGAACTTTGCACCCGTCGTGCTGGACGTGCCCGAGCACGTCCACCTGCGCAAGGTCGATCTCGCGGCCGAGTTGCAGATCCTGTCCTTCCACGAGACGCGCAAGGAAGTCCTGACCGGGGTGGTCGAGGCATGAGTCTCGTCGTCGTCGGCCTCTCGCACCGCACCGCGCCGGTCGCGCTGCTCGAGCGCGCCGTCGTGCCCGCTGACGACCTGGCCAAGATCGTGGACGAACTGCACCGGGCCGATTCGATCAGCGAGGTGCTGCTGCTCTCGACGTGCAACCGGGTCGAGGTGTACGCCGACGTCGCGCGCTTCCACCCGGCGGTCGCCGACATCACCTCGGTCCTGGCCCGGCATGCCGGGTTGCCGGTGTCCGATCTCGCGGACCACCTCTACGTCCACTTCGCCGAGGCCGCCACCGAGCACATCTTCACCGTCGCCGCCGGGCTGGACTCGATGGTGGTCGGCGAATCCCAGATCCTCGGCCAGCTGCGCGCGGCCTACGCGCTCGGCACCGAGGCCGGCTCGGTGGGCTCGGTGCTGCACGACCTCGCGCAGACCGCGTTGCGGGTCGGCAAGCGAGCGCATTCCGAGACCGGCATCGACCACGCCGGCGCATCGATCGTCGCGGTCGCGCTCGACCGGGCTGCCGCCGAGCTGGGGACGCTCGCCGGACGGCGCGCACTCATCGTCGGCGCCGGTTCGATGGGCGCCCTGGCCGGGGCGACCCTGCGCCGGCGCGGTGTCCGCGCGATCACCGTCGCGAACCGGGGCACCGACCGCGCCGAGCGGCTGGCCACCTCGCTCGGCGGGCACGCGATCGGCCTGCACGCCGTGCCCGAGGCGCTGGTCGAGGCAGACGTCCTCGTCTCGTCCACCGGCGCCACCGGGCTGGTCGTCGAGCTGGCCGCGGTGGGCCCGCGCGCCGGGCGGCAACTGGTCGTGATCGACCTGGCGATGCCACGCGACGTCGACCCTGCGGTCGGCGAGCTGGCCGGCGTGACCTATGTCGGCATCGAGGCACTGCGCGAGAGCGGCGCGATGGTCAGCGACGAGGACGTCAGCGCGGCGGTCGCGATCATCGCCGAGGAGCTCGGCGCGCACCTGGCCGCGCAGCAGCAACTGGCCGTCGCGCCGACGGTGACCGCGCTGCGTGCCCGCGCCAATCAGGTCGTCGAGAACGAGCTGACCCGTCTCTACGGGCGCCTGCCCGACATCGACGACGACGTGCGCCGCGAAGTGTCGGACGCGGTCCGGCGCGCGGTCGAGAAGGTCATGCACGCCCCGACCGTTCGCGTGAAGGAGCTCGCCGGCACTCCCGGCGGCGACCACTACGCGACGGCCCTGCGCGAGCTGTTCGACCTCGACCCCGCCGCGGTCGAGTCCGTCGCCGCGGTGAAGCAGACCCGCGAGGTGCCGCGGTGATCACCACCCAGCTGCGGATCGGCACCCGCGCGAGCGCGCTGGCCCGGGTACAGACCGGCCTGGTCGTCGACGCGCTCGGCGCCGACGTCGAGATCGTCCCGATCGTGACCGAGGGCGACCGGTCCAGCGACGCGCTGGCGACGATCGGGGGTACCGGCGTCTTCGTGTCGGCGCTGCGCACCGCCCTGCTCGACGGCAGGATCGACGTCGCCGTCCATTCGTACAAGGACCTGCCGACCGGGGACGCGCCGGGCATCGTGCTCGCGGCCGTGCCGGTGCGCAGCGACGCCCGCGACGCGCTCGTCGCGCGCAACGGGCTGACGCTCGGCGAACTTCCGGCCGGCTCGACGGTCGGCACGGGTTCGCCCCGCCGGGCGGCGCAATTGCGCGCGCTCGGGCTCGGGCTCGAGGTGGTCGCGATCCGCGGCAACGTCGACACCAGGCTGGCCAAGGTCACGTCCGGTGAGCTGGACGCCGTGGTCCTCGCATACGCGGGGTTGCTGCGACTCGGCCGCGCCGGCGAGGTGACCGAGATCCTCGACCCGATCCAGATGTTGCCTGCAGCGGCACAGGGAGCGCTCGCGGTCGAGTGCCGGGCCGATGACGAGGCGGCGCTGGCCGTCCTGGCGGCGCTCGATGACGCGGATGCCCGCGCTTCAGTGGCCGCCGAACGAGCGTTGCTGACCGCGCTCGAAGCAGGGTGTTCCGCGCCGGTGGGTGCCCTGGCCGAGATCGCCGTGGACGACGACGGCGAGCTCGAACTGTTCCTGCGCGCGTCGGTGACCGCACTCGACGGCAGTGACGCCGTCCGACTGTCGGCCACCGGGCGCGTAACCGACGCCGAGGACGTGGGACGCCGGCTTGCCGCCGACCTGCTCGCCGACGGCGCTGATCGATTGATGGGGAGTTCCACATGACCCGCGTGCGCAAGGTGCTTGGCCGCATCGTCTTCGTCGGTGCTGGTCCCGGCGATCCCGGCCTGCTCACCGTCCATGCCTGCGAGGCATTGCGGGGTGCCGACGTCATCGTCGCCGACCCGGGTGTGCCGGCGTCGATCCTCGCGCTGGCAACCGGTCCGGTGCGTGCGCCGGAACCGGCGCCCGCCGACACGGCACGGGGGCTGCTGGCCGACGCGCGCAACGGGCTGACCGCCGCGCGTCTGGTGACCGGTGACGTGTTCGCGCACGAGAGTGCCGTGAAGGAGACGCTGGCGGTCGCCAAGACCGTCGTCCCGCTCGAGATCGTGCCGGGCGTCCCGACGGGAACCGGTGGCGCGGGCTACGCGGGCGTCCCGTACGGCCCGGTGCACACCGCGGCGGCACTCGCCGCCGGGACGACCGACTTCGAATCGCTGGTGGCCGCCCCGGGCACGCTCGTGCTCACCCTCGACGCCACCGAGGTCGCCGAGGTGGGTGAGCAACTGGTCGCCTACGGCCTCAAGCCGGACACCGCGGTGACCGTGAGTTGCGCCGTGACGACGAGCGCCCAGCAGACCGTCGGCGGGACGCTCGGCGAACTCGAACTGGCCACCGTCGGGATGGCCGGGACGGTTGTCGTGACGATCGGCAAGGCTGCCACGCAGCGCGAGAAGCTTGCGTGGTGGGAGTCCCGGCCGCTGTACGGCTGGAAGGTGCTGGTTCCCCGGACGAAGGAGCAGGCCGGCGCGATGAGCGAGCGGCTGCGCGGCTACGGTGCCGTGCCCGTCGAGGTGCCGACGATCGCCGTCGAGCCGCCCCGTACCCCGACCCAGATGGAGCGCGCGATCAAGGGACTGGTCACCGGCCGGTTCGAGTGGATCGTGTTCACGTCCACGAACGCGGTGCGTGCAGTCCGCGAGAAGTTCGAGGAGTTCGGCCTCGACGCCCGGGCCTTTGCCGGCGTGAAGATCGCCTGCGTCGGCGAGGCGACGGCCGATGCCGTGCGCGCGTTCGGGATCAAGCCGGAGCTGGTGCCCTCGGGCGAGCAGTCCTCCGAGGGCCTGCTGGCCGACTTCCCGCCCTACGACGACGTCCTCGACCCGATCAACCGGGTGCTGCTGCCGCGAGCCGACATCGCGACCGAGACCCTCGCGGCCGGGCTGCGCGAGATGGGCTGGGAGATCGACGACGTCACCGCCTACCGCACGGTGCGGGCGGCGCCGCCGGCTGCCGAGATCCGTGACGCGATCAAGTCGGGCGGGTTCCAGGCAGTCTGCTTCACCTCCTCCTCCACCGTGCGCAACCTCGTCGGGATCGCCGGCAAGCCACATGCCCGCACCGTCGTGGCCTGCATCGGTCCGCAGACCGCGGCGACCGCACGCGAGTTCGGCCTGCGCGTCGACGTCCAGCCCGAGTCGGCGAACGTCGCAGCGCTGGTCGACGCGCTCGCCACGCACGCCACCGAGCGGTCCGCGCAGGAACGTGAGAAGGCCGCAGCCGCCGCCGCGAAGAAGACGACCCGGACGACGACGACCGGCAGGCGCGCCTCGCGCTGACACCCGCCGGGGGTGGGCGACATGTCGGTTTTACCGCAGTTGTCCCCTAGGCTGTGGCGCGTGACCCGCACCGGCCTCGTGGCCGCGCTCACCGCCGTGTTCGTCGGCTGCTCGGCAGCGCCGGTGGCCACCGTGCCGGCGCACGCGACCGGTGGCTTCCGCGTCCTGTTCGACGACACCTCGGCCGAGACGGCCGGCAACGCCGACTGGATCATCTCGACGGCCATGCCGGACCCGACTGCCGAGGACCCGGCGCCGTCCACCGAGACCGACTGGACGGGCGCGCTGTCGGCCTGGGGTGTCGCGCTGCACCAGAACGGGTACACGCTGTCGACCCAGTCCACCGGTGCGATCACCTACGGCGGGTCCGGCGCGCTCGACCTGACCCACTTCGACGAGCTCGTGCTGCCGGAGCCGAACATCCTGTTCACGGCTGCCGAGAAGTCCGCGATCCTGTCCTTCGTCCGCGACGGCGGGGGGCTGTTCATGATCAGTGACCACACCGGCAGTGACCGCAACAACGACGGCGCCGACTCGGTCGACGTGCTGAACGACCTGATGACCGGCGACCCGTTCGGATTCACGATCGACCGGCTGTCGATCTCGTCCGAGAACCCGGACGTGCTCGGGTCGCCCGACCCGGTGCTGGACGGCCCGTTCGGGCCAGTCTCGGGCACGATCATCCGCTCGGGCACCACGGCCACGCTGCACCCGTCCGACAACCCGGCCGTGAAGGGCGAGGTGTTCCGGCACGGGTACTCGGCCACCGGGACGACCGGCGCGGCGTTCGTCACCTCCGGCTACGGCTCGGGGCGCGTCGCCTTCTGGGGCGACAGTTCGCCGATCGACGACGGCACGGGGCAGCCCGGCAACAGCCTCTACGACGGGTGGGACGACCCGGCCGGCAGCGACGGCAGCACTCGCGCTGAACGCGACCGAATGGCTCGCCGGTGCCGCTGCGGGCGGTAGCGGCGGCGCACCGCTCGCGAACGGCGGGTTCGAGAGCGGCGCCGCGCCGTGGACCGCGGCGGGCGGGGCAGCGGTGACCGCAGCACGCGCACACGGCGGGACGCACTCCGCCGTCCTGGGCGGGACGAACGCCAGCACCCAGTCACTGAGCCAGCCGATCACGGTCCCGCCGTCTGCGACGCTGCGGTTCTGGACGTACCTGACCACGGCCGAGACCGGCCCGACCGCGTACGACTCGCTCACCGTGAAGCTCGGGTCCGCGACCCTGCAGACCCTCAGCAACGCCGGGACGGCCGGCTCGTGGGTGTCGACGTCGGTGTCGGTGGCCGGCTTCGGCGGGCAGAGTCTCGCGCTGTCGTTCACGGCCACCAACGGGACGAAGCTCGTCACCACGTTCTGGGTGGACGACGTCAGCGTCGGCTGACGCGTGACCGGTCGGCTGCCCGCTCATGGCCGCGGAATCGGCGTCGCGACCTACCCTGGTGGCGTGAGTCTTCCGGAGTTGCCGAGGTTCCCGGTGTCGCGCCCGCGGCGGTTGCGACGCACGCCGGCGCTGCGCCGGCTGGTCAGCGACGTCGAGGTGCGGCCCAGCGACCTGGTGCTGCCCATGTTCGTGCGTGAGGGCATCGCCGACCCGCAGCCGATCTCGTCGATGCCCGGCGTCGTCCAGCACACGCTGGACAGCCTGCGTAAGGCCGCCGTCGAGGCGACCGAGCGCGGCGTGGGCGGCCTGATGATCTTCGGGGTGCCCGCGCGCAAGGACGCGACCGGGTCCGGTGCGGACGATCCCGCCGGCGTGCTCAACGTCGCGCTGGCCACCCTGTCGGCCGAACTCGGCGACGACACCGTCCTCATGGCCGACCTGTGCCTGGACGAGTTCACCGACCACGGGCACTGCGGGGTGCTCGACGCATCGGGAGCGGTCGACAACGACGCCACGCTCGAGCGGTACGCGAGTATGGCGGTGGCGCAGGCCGATGCCGGTGCGCACTTGCTCGGCACCAGCGGGATGATGGACGGTCAGGTGGGCGCCGTCCGTACTGCCCTGGATGCAGCCGGTCGCGTCGACACGGGGATCCTCGGCTACGCGCCGAAGTATGCGAGCGCGTTCTACGGACCGTTCCGCGAGGCGGTCAATTCCAGCCTGAGCGGCGATCGTTTGACCTACCAGCAGGACGGCGCCCGCAGCGTTGCCGACGCCCTCGCCGAGGTCGCGCTCGATGTGGCCGAGGGCGCCGACATCGTCATGGTCAAGCCGGCGCTGCCCTACCTCGACATCCTGAGCCAGATCGCCGCAGCCAGCCCCGTCCCCGTCGCGGCGTACCAGATCTCGGGCGAGTACGCGATGGTCGAGGCCGCCGCCGAGCGGGGCTGGCTGAACCGCGACCGGGCGATCGTCGAGACGTTGACCTCGATCAAGCGGGCAGGCGCGTCGATCGTGCTGACCTACTGGGCCGCCGAGTTCGGCCAGCTGCGGACGTGAGGGCGTGAGTGAGCCCGTCAGCGACTGGCGTTACGTCGAGCCGGCGCGGACCTACGGCTCGACGCTCGTCCTGTTCGCCGTGCTCGTCGTCGGCTTCCTCGCCGACATGTTGCTCGGTGGCGGGCCCGCCCACGTCCTCGGCTGGACCCTCGCGATCGCCCTCGTCGTCGGCGTCGACGCGCTGATCGTCTACGCCGCGCGCAGCACCCGCTCGATCGTCGTCACCCGCGACGAGTTGCGCGTCGGCGAGGAATCCGTACCCCGCGAGCAGATCCTCACCCTCGAGCAGAGCACCGACCTCGGCCTGCCGGTGCTCGGCCGCCGCTACGGCGAGGGCGTGCCGCGCGGCATGGTCGGCCTGGCCGTGCAGCTCGCCGACGGCACTCGGACCGTCGTCGCCACGCGCCGGCCGGGGCAGCTGCTCGAGGCGCTGGACGTCACCGAGACGAGCGGGCCACCACCGGTGCGCCGTGCCGAGCCGAGCGATCTCGCCGAGCTGCCCGAGATCGACCGCCGCGCGGAGTTGCTCTTCCGCGTCTACGGCGTCGACCTGCCGCAGCTGCAGTCCGGCGTCGACGCCATGCACGACGCGGTCGCGGTGTTCGTCGCTGGTCGCCCGCCGGTCGGCTTCGTCCAGGTCGACGAGGTGGACGGGCACGCGCACGTCAAGAGCATCGCCGTCCTGCCCGCGCACATGCGGCAGGGTTTGGGCAGCGCGCTGATCGACACGGCCTGCGCATGGTCCGCCGGACGCGGGTACCGCGAGATCACGCTGACCACGTTCGCCGACATCCCGTGGAACGCACCGTTCTACGCAGCCTGCGGCTTCGCCGAGCTGACCGAGCTCACGCCCGAACTGGTCGAGCTGCGCGACTGGGAGCGCGACGTCGGCCTCGACCGGGTCGGCCGCCGGATCGTCATGTGGCGCGAGCTCGTCGCGCCGTCGCCATCGCCTGCCGAGCCGCCAGCACCGCCGTCGCCGCCGCAGTGATGCCGATCAGGTTGACGCCCAGCTGAAGCAACGACATGCCGGTCTCGTGCCAGTCGCCCAGCACGCCCGCGACCGCCGCATTGCCCGCCGCCGGGATCGTCGTGACCGAGATGAACACCCCGACTAGGACGGCTGCCTTGCTCGACGACAGCGACAGCATCCCCGCGCAGCCGGCCACGACCGCCGTGATCAGCGAGAACCAACCCGGGTGGTAGATGTAGTCGGTCTGGCGGGCACCGGCCAGATCCCCGGTCTCGATCAGCCCGGTGCCCCGCGCGAGCATCGACAGCAGGCCGACGACGACGATCGCGACGGCGAAGCCGACCAGCAGCGCGAGCGCGGACCGGCGGGCGATGTGGCCGTCGCGGCGCACGAGGGCAATCGCGAGCCCGGCAAGCGGCCCGAACTCCGGCCCGATGACCATGGCGCCGACGATGGTGACCTGCGAATCGGTCACGACACCGATCGCGGCGAGCAAGGTGGCGAGCACCATGAAGGCGACGAATGTCCAGCTCAGCGTGGAGTCCTCGCCGACCCGTTCGGTCAGCTCATCCCAGATGATCG
The DNA here is from genome assembly GCA_963750295.1 of uncultured Actinomycetota bacterium. GTDB lineage: Bacteria > Actinomycetota > Actinomycetes > Mycobacteriales > Jatrophihabitantaceae > CAVVPY01. The sequence goes on along the minus strand of CAVVPY010000008.1, from coordinate 389,316 downwards.
CGTCCGCCGCCTCGCCCGGCGCGTCGGCCTCGGCCTTGTCCACGAGCGCGCCGAACGCGACGTCGACCGGGTCCAGCGCGACCAAGCCGCGCTCGTGCACACCGAGGCGGCGCAGTTCGCGCAACACGTGGTCGGCCGACTCCCGGGCCAGATCGGCGCTCACCACGCAGCCGTGGGACGAGTCGTCCGAACTGCGGATCGCCACGACACCGTCTCGGCGCTCCAGGGCGCCGACGACCTGCTTTTGCAGGTCCGACGGGCACACCACCCGCAGGTGCAGCATGGCCATCGTCGTGGCTAGCGCGGTGCCATGCGGATCGCGCCGTCGAGGCGGATCACCTCGCCGTTGAGCATCGGGTTCGCCACGATGTGCTCGACCAGCGCGGCGAACTCGTCCGGATCACCGAGCCGGCTCGGGTGCGGAACCTGACGCCCGAGCGAATCCAGCGCTTCCTGCGGCAGGCCGGCGAGCAGCGGCGTCCGGAACAGCCCCGGCGCGATCGTCATCACCCGGATCAGCTTGTCGGCGAGATCGCGCGCGATCGGCAGCGTCATCCCGACGATGCCGCCCTTCGACGCCGCGTACGCAGCCTGCCCGATCTGCCCGTCGAACGCCGCGGCGGAGGCGGTGTTCACGATGACGCCGCGCTCGCCGCCGACCGGGTCGTTGGCGAGGATGCGCTCGGCCCCGAGTCGCAGCACGTTGAACGACCCGATCAGGTTCACGGTGACGACCCGGGTGAAGTCCGCGAGCGGCAGCACGCCGTTCTTGCCGATGACCCGCCCGGCTGTCCCGATGCCGGCGCAGTTGACGACGACGCGGATCGGCCCCAGTTCGGCGGCCGCGTCGAGCGCGGCCCGCACCTGTGCTTCGTCGGTGACGTCGGTCGCGGTCATGACGGCGCCCTCGATCGTGACGCCCGGCGAGCCGGGTAGATCCATGATCGCGACCCGGGCGCCGGCCGCCGCGAGCCGCTTGGCCGTGGCCAGCCCGAGCCCGGACGCACCGCCGGTGATGACTGCAACGCTGCCGTCGATGTCCATGGTCGTTGATCCTGCCCGATGCCGGGTCACGGCCGGCAACCACCGCCTTGCCAGACTGGACGGCATGGACGCACCGGTGTCGGCGCAGTTGTTCGAGCGCGCGCAGCGCGTCATACCCGGTGGCGTCAACTCGCCGGTCCGCGCGTTCCGCGCCGTTGGGGGCACGCCCCGCTTCATGGTGAGCGGATCGGGCGCGTACCTGATGGACGCGGACGGCCGTAGCTACGTCGACCTCGTCTCGTCCTGGGGGCCGATGATCCTCGGTCACGCGCACCCCGGCGTGGTGGCCGCGGTGCAGGCGGCGGCGGCGCACGGGTTGTCGTTCGGGACGCCGACGAGCGGCGAGATCGAGTTGGCCGAGCAGATCGTGTCGCGGGTCGAACCGGTCGAGCAGGTCCGCCTGGTCAACTCGGGGACCGAGGCCACGATGTCGGCGATCCGCCTCGCGCGCGGCGTGACCGGTCGCCGGCGGGTGGTGAAGTTCGCCGGCTGCTACCACGGCCACGTCGACTCGCTGCTGGCCGCGGCGGGCTCGGGCGTGGTCACCCTCGGGCTGCCGGACACCCCCGGAGTCACCGGCGCTCAGACCGCCGAGACGATCGTGCTGCCCTACAACGACCTCGCCGCGGTCGAGGCGTGCTTCGCCGAGTTCGGCACCGAGATCGCCTGCCTCATCACCGAGGCCGCCGCCGGGAACATGGGCGCGATCGCGCCGGCCGAGGGCTTCAACGCCGGGCTGCGCGCGATCACTGCGCGCCACGGTGCGCTGCTCGTCATGGACGAGGTGATGACCGGCTTCCGGGTATCCGCCGCGGGTTGGTACGGCCTGGACCCGGTCGACGCGGACCTGTTCACGTTCGGCAAGGTGATGAGCGGCGGCCTGCCCGCAGCCGCCTTCGGCGGGCGGGCCGAGGTGATGAAAGCTCTCGCCCCGGCCGGCCCGGTCTATCAGGCGGGGACGTTGTCAGGGAACCCGGTCGCGGTCGCCGCGGGCCTCGCGACGCTGCGCGCGGCTGGTCCGGAGGTGTACGCGGCGCTCGACGCGAACGCACGGACCGTCGGCCGGCTGGCCTCGGCCGCGTTGACCGAGGCCGGCGTCGCCCACCAGGTGCAGTACGCGGGCAACCTCTTCTCGGTCTTCTTCAGCGCCGACCCGGTCACCGACTTCGCCCGTGCCCAGGCCGCCGAGACGTTCCGCTACAAGGCGTTCTTCCACGCCATGCTCGCCGACGGCGTCTACCTGCCACCCAGCGCGTTCGAGGCGTGGTTCGTCAACGCGGCGATGGACGACGCCGCGCTGTCGATGATCGCCGACGCGCTGCCGGGCGCGGCGCAGGCTGCCGCTGCCGCGACGGCCTGAGCACCGCCTTGCAGCCGAACTACTGCACGCCGGAGCGGACGGTCGCGACGAACGCCGCGCTGTCGCCGTCCACCGTCACCGCGCCGATCGGCGGGCGGTTCCACAGCCACGCGTCGAGGTCGGCGGCCGCGCCACTGACCTGGAAGACCGGCTCGCCACGCGTCACCGCGGTCAGCGTGGGCTCGTCGGCGTAGGTGGTGCCGGTCGTGGGGCTGGTGCCGGACAACCGCCCGCAGCGCAGCAGCCATTCCCCGCCGGTGTCGGTGGTCCGGACGATGCCGACCGGGCCGTCGTCGGTCGCGGTGGCCCAGGGCGGGATCTGGCTGTACATCCAGTCGAACACCTCGGCGACACCGTCGGTGGCGAGCGCGGCGTCGATCGGCGTGCGCTCGCCGGTGGTCAGTTCGGCGTCGAGGCGATGGATCAGCGCCTCGTGCGCCTGCCGCCGCCGGACGAAGCCCGCTGTCTGGTCGGCGGCGAACCAGGTCCACAGCGCGGTGTCGTCCGGGGTGTCGGCGAGGGCGTCGGCAAGTGCGGTACTCGCCTGGTCGAACTGGGCGAGCAGACCCGCGTAGCCGTCGGCCCGCTCGGGCACGTTCGCCTCGGCCTGCTTCGGGTCGTCCGGCCGGTCGCGCACGATCGACACCCAGAAGGCCTGCACCTCGGTGAGGTGCCACAGCAGGTCGGCCGCGTCCCAATCAGGACAGCTCGGCACCCGCGCGGACGGATCGGCACCGGCCAGCACGGTGCGGAAGCGGGCGGACTCGCGGCGAAGATGTCCCAGGTAGTCAAGCTCCACCGTCACAGGGTCGACCGTACCGAGCAGCACCGCCAACCGGGCTACGGCAGGATTGCCCGGGTGACCACCACCGTGCACCTGCTGCGCCACGGCGAAGTGGACAACCCCGAACGCGTCCTCTACGGCCGCCTGCCCGGCTACCACCTGTCCGGCCTCGGGCGCGCGCAGGCGCAGGCCGCTGCCGGCTGGTTCGCGGGGCGCCCTATCGGGCTGCTCGTCGCGTCGCCGCTGGAGCGGGCGCAAGAGACGGCGGCGCCGCTGGCCGAGGTTCTGGGCATGCCGATCGGCACCGATCCGCGCCTGATCGAGGCGGCCAACGAGCTCGAGGGTCGCCGGGTCGCCGGGGGTAAGGGGCTGCTGACCGACCCGGGTAACTGGAAGTTCCTGCGCAACCCGTTCCGCCCCAGCTGGGGCGAGCCGTATGCCGAGATCGCCGAGCGCGTGCTGGCCGCGGTCGCCTCCGCGCGGGAGCAGGTCGCCGGGTTCGGCCGGGACGCGATCTGCGTGAGTCACCAGTTGCCCATCGTCGCCGCCCGCCGCGCGGCCGAGGGCCGGCGCCTGTTCCACGACCCGCGCCGGCGCCAGTGCGGGCTCGGGTCGGTCACGTCGCTGACCTTCGACGGCACCGTCATCGTCGACATCGCCTACGCCGAGCCCGCCTCCGCCCTGCCGCAAGGTCGCGGCGCGGGCGCCTGACGGGGCTGGTTCCGGTCACAGCGGACGACGCCGGGCACCGCCCTCACAGCCTGATGACGCACACTGGACCGCGATGAAATCCCGCCAGCGCCTCGCGTCCGCCGTCCTGGTGACGGCGCTCGCGGTGTCCGGCTGCGCCGGCACCGATGCGGTCGAGCAGGGCTCGGGCAGCCAGTTCCGCTACAACTCGGCCAACGTGCCCGGAAGCCTGATCCCGGTCGCCAAGCGCAAGCCGAGCGGCGACTTCAGCGGCCAGCTGCTGGACGGGGCGACCTATCGCCTCGCCGCACAGGCCGGCAAGGTCGTGGTCGTCAACTTCTGGGGCACCTGGTGCCCCCCGTGCGTCATCGAGACGCCGCAGTTCGACTCGGTCTACCGCTCCTACAAGAGCAAGGGCGTGACGTTCGTCGGGATCGACACCAAGGACGTCCGGGACAAGGCGAAGGCTTTCGTCCGCGACAACGACATCACCTACCCGATCGTGTTCGACGAGCAGGGCGAGACGGCGGTGCGCATCGGTGACATCCCGACGCAGGGGATGCCGTTCAGCGTCCTGATCGACAAGCGCTCGCGCGTCGCCGCGGTCTACGTCGGCGCGGTATCGCCCAAAGACATCGAGCCGGTGCTCGACAAGCTCGTCGCGGAGCGCTGAGTGCTCGCCGCCAACGAGCTCACCAACACCGTCGAGAACGGACCGCTTCTCGTCGCGGCGGCCGTCGCGGCCCTCGTCGGGCTGGTCGGCTTCCTGTCCCCGTGCGTGCTGCCACTCGTCCCGGGTTACCTGTCCTACGTGGCCGGGCTGTCAGGCGAGGACACCAACCCCAGCCAACGCCGGATGGCGGCCGGCGCGGTGCTGTTCGTCCTCGGGTTCACCGCGATCTTCGTGGCGCAGGGGGTGCTGTTCGGCACCCTGGGTGCGCAGATCCGTGACAACGCACGAACCCTCGAACGGGTGCTCGGCGTCGTCACGATCGTCATGGGTGTCGTGTTCCTCGGCGGCATCCGATTCCTGCAGCGGGAGTTCAAGGTCCACCGGCTGCCCCGCGCCGGGCTGGTCGGCGCGCCGGTACTGGGGATCGCGTTCGGCCTGGCCTGGACGCCGTGTCTCACCCCGACCTTCGGTGCGGTCTACTCGCTCGCGGCGGTCGAGGGGACGGCCGGCCGGGGCGCGTTCCTCACCGCCTGTTACTGCCTGGGCCTCGGCATCCCGTTCGTCCTCGTGGCTCTCGGGTTCGGCTGGGTCACCAAGGTGCTCGGCTTCCTGCGCCGGCACCGCCGGATCGTCAGCGGGGTCGGCGGCCTGCTGCTCATCACGATCGGCGTGCTGCTGGTGACCGGCGAGTGGGACCACCTGATGAACCAGCTGCGCGCGAACGTCGGACCGGCCGCCGGATTCGAGATATGAGCCTGTGGCGCCGAGCCGTCCGGCTGTGGCGGCGGTTGACCAGCATGCGCACCGCCCTGATCCTGCTGTTCCTGCTGGCCGTCGCCGCCGTGCCGGGCTCGCTGCTGCCACAGCGCCCGCTCAACCCGACGCGCACCGACTCCTACATCGCCGCGCACGGGACGTGGGGGCGCTTCCTCGACCGCATCGGCATGTTCGACGTGTTCGGCTCGCCGTGGTTCGCCGCGATCTACCTGCTGCTGGGCGTCTCGCTCGTCGGCTGCCTGGTGCCGAGGATCCGCCAGCACGCCCGCGCCGTCGCCCGCAAGCCGTTGCCCGCACCGCGCCACCTGTCGCGGCTGCCGGAGTCGGCCCGCTTCGAGGTGCCCGGCCCGGCGAACGACTACGCGAGCGCGGCACGCGCCGCACTCGGCCGGCGGTGGCGCATCGTCCGCCGCGACGAAGCGGACGGTGTGCTGACCCTGTCGGCCGAGAAGGGCTACAGCCGCGAGACCGGCAACCTGGTCTTCCACGTCGCGCTGCTCGTCTCGCTCGTGCTGATCGCCGTCGGGCGGCTCTACAGCTACCAGGGCACGCGCATCGTCGTGCAGGGCAAGGACCAGGGCTTCTGCAACACCGTCTCGCAGTACGACGCCTGGCGTCCCGGCCGGTTCGCCGCCCAGGGCAAGATCGGCCCCGCACCGTTCTGCATCGACGAGATGTCGAAGTTCACGGCCACCTACAGCGCGGCCGGTGAGCCGACCAAGTTCGCGGCCGACCTGGTGTACCGGCGGACCGTGGACTCGAACGCCACCCGCACCGTCATCACCGTCAACAACCCGCTGCGCATCGAGGGCGATCGCGTCTACCTCATCGGGCACGGGTTCGCGCCCAGCGTGACGGTCACGATGCCCGACGGCACCGTCCGCCGCGACACCCAGGTCTTCGTCCCGAGCAACGCGAGCACGCTGTACTCCGAAGGTGCGTTCAAGGAGCAGGGCAAGCCGGGTGCCGACCAGGACATCGGGATCAGCGCGTTCTTCGCGCCGACGCCGATCGACGAGGGCAACGGGGTGATCGCCTCTGCGTCCCCGCAGGTGCGCAACCCGATCCTCGGCGTGCTGGTGTTCCGCGGCGATCTGAACTTCACCGGCCTGCCGCAGTCGGTCTACTCGCTCGACACCACGAAGATGTCGCGCATCGGCGCGGCGAACCTCGCGATCGGTGACACGAAAACGTTGCCCGGCGGGGTGAAAGTGCGCTTCGACGGGTGGGTGCCGTGGGCCTCGCTGCAGGTGTCGCACGACCCGGCGCAGGGCTGGCTGTTGTGGTCGGCCCTGGCGATGGTGCTCGGCCTGCTCGGCTCCCTCGGCGTCCGGCGGCGACGGGTCTGGCTGCGGGTGACCCCGTCGGTCCACGGGCCGGGCGGGTCACCTACCGTGGTGTCAGTCGGTGGTCTCGCACGCAGCGACTCCGGGAACTTCACCACCGAGTTCGCCGGGCTGCTGCCGCGGTTGCGTGATGCGGGAACGCGCGGCACGCGCCCCAGCGGCGTGCACGTCGGCGAGGACGACCGCATCGCTGCGGGAAGGGAATGACGATGGCCGGCATCAACGGCTCGATGGCCCACCTGTCCGACGGCGTGTTCACCACGGCAATCGCGACCTACGCCCTGGCGATGGTCGGCTACACGGCTGAATACTCGTTCGGCCGGCGCGGCCGGATCGCCGCCACCGCTGAGGTTCCGGCACGTGAGCTCGTCGGTGCGGGCGGGCCGTCCACCGCGTCGTCCGTCCCCGCCGGTGTCGGCCGCACGAAGGCCGACCGGGCCGGACGGTTCGCGGTCGGCGCCACCGTGGCCGGCGCGGTGTTGCATGCGATCTCGCTCGTCATCCGCGGCTCGGCCGTCGATGCGGTGCCGTGGAGCAACATGTACGAGTTCGCCTCCGTCGCCGGGCTGGTCGGCGTGCTGGCCTTCCTCGGCGTGCTGTGGAAGGCGCCGGCGATCCGCCATCTCGGCGGGTTCGTGCTGCTGCCCGTCGTCCTGCTGATGTTCCTCGCCGGGACGGTGCTGTACTCGCAGGCGCAACCGCTCGTCCCGGCGCTGCAGTCGTACTGGCTGGCCATCCACGTGAGCCTGGTGTCGGTTGCCGAGGGCGCCTTGATGACCAGCGCCGTGCTGACGGTGCTGTTCCTCATCAAGGACCGGTTCGACACCAAGCCGGGCCGGACCGGGCGCCTGGCCAACCTGGCGTCCCGGCTGCCCCCGGCACAGACGCTGGACAAGGTCGCATACCGCATCGTCGCGTTCGCCTTCCCGCTCTACACCGTGGCCATCATCTGCGGTGCGATCTGGGCCGAGGCGGCCTGGGGCCGGTACTGGGGGTGGGACCCCAAGGAGACCTGGGCGTTCATCGTCTGGGTCGTCTACGCCTGCTACCTGCACGCGCGGGCGACCGCCGGGTGGAAGGGCCGCACCGCGGCGTGGATCAACCTCGGTGGTTTCTTCGCCATCACGTTCAACTTCCTGATCGTCAACATCGTGGTGTCCGGGCTGCACAGCTACGCCGGCCTGTCCTGACCGCGTCACGTGCTGAGGTCGTAGACGGTGCTGGTGCCGACCGTCGTCGCGGTGTAGGTGGACTCGATCCACTGCTGGATCGAGTACGCCGTGGACGTGTTGGCGGCGGTCGAGCCGATGAAGCCGCCGTCGGCGATGAAGTAGTGGATCCGACCGGCCGCGACGAGCGCCTGGAACTGGCTCAGCGTGATCGCCGGATCGGTGCCGTTGAAGCCACCGAGTGCCATCACCGCTTCGCCGGTGGCCAGCTCCAGCGACCCGGCGCTGTTCGCGCTGACGGTCGCTGCCACCCACCTGTAGGCCGACGCGTTGTCGGTGAGGGCGGTGACGAGTCCGGACGAGACCGAGGACGCGCCGCCGAGCCCGCCGGGCATGCCGCCCGCCTGGCCCCGTCCGGTGCCCGTGCCCGTGCCGCCCGTGCCCGTGCCACCCGTGCCCGTGCCACCCGTGCCCGTGCCCGTCCCGGTGGATGGCGGCCCGAAGCCGCCGGGGCCGTTCGGTCGCGCACCGAATCCGCCGGCCTGGCCGCCGGGGACGGTGCCGCCGGGGACGGTGCCGCCGGGGACGGTGCCGCCTGGACCACCCCGCCCGCCGAAGCCGCTGGTGCTGGCCGGGCCGGCGGTCACGAGCGCGCCGGTGTGCGCGGTCGACGCGGTCTGCAGCGAGTATGCGGTCGGGCCTGCGAGCAGGGTGAGGGCGACCAGCGGCGCCACCACCCGCGCGCCGACGCGGGGCACCAGCACTGCGAGCACCGTCGCCACGCCGGCGATCAGGACGACCCAGCGCAGCCACGGGTTCCAGTCGACGCGGCCGAGCAGCTCGAAGGTCCACAGCGCCCCGGCAGCGACGACGGCCGCCAGCAACCAGCGGGCCGAACCGGTCGAGCGCAGCCGCCACAGCGCGGTCACGGCGAGCGCGACCACCGCGGCGATCCCGGGCGCAAGCGCGATCGCGTAATAGGGGTGGATGATGCCGCTGGCGAAGCTGAGCACCAGGCCGGTGCAGATGATCCAGCCACCCCACACGATCAGGCTGGCGCGCAGCCGATTCGTTCGCGGCGCTCGCCGGGTCACCCACGCTATGGCGGCGATGCCGACGAGCGCCGCGGGCAGCAACCAGCTGATCTGTGCGCCCATCTCGGTGCCGAACATGCGGGTTAGCCCGGTCGAGCCGGAACTGAATCCGCCCGTCCCTCCACCGACGTTGCCGTTGTTGTCCGCTCCGGTGAGCCGGCCGATGCCGTTGTAGCCGAAGATCAGTTGGAGCACGCTGTTGTCCGTGGAACCGCCGATGTAGGGACGTGAGCCGGCCGGCCACAGTTCGACGAGCGCGACCCACCACCCGGCCGCGGCGAACATCGCGGCGCCTGCCGTCAGCGTGTGCAGCACCCGGGTGCGCAACGAGGTCGGGGCGGCGATCAGGTAGGCGATCGCGAAGGCGGGGACGATGAGGAAGCCCTGCAACATCTTCGTCAGGAACGCGAAGCCGAGCAGCACGCCGGCCAGCGCGAGCCACCGGCCGCGTGCGTTTTCGATCGCGCGGACGGTCGCGTAGGCGGCGGCGGTCGTGAGCAGCACGAGCAGCGCATCAGGGTTGTTGTATCGGAACATCAGGGTCGCGACCGGCGTGGTTGCGAGGATCAGCCCGGCCAGCAGGCCGGTCGTCGGTGTTGAGATGCGCTTGACCGCGGCGTACAGGATGGCGACGGCTGCGACGCCCTCGAGTGCCTGTGGCGCGAGGATCGACCACGAGTTCAGCCCGAAGAACCGCACCGACAGGTCCATCACCCACAGCGAGGCCGGCGGCTTGTCGACGGTGATGAAGTTGGACGAGTCGAGTGAGCCGAACAAGAACGCCGTCCAGCTCTTGCTGCCGGCCTGGGCGGCGGCAGAGTAGTACTGGTTCGCCCAGCCGGACGCGGACAGGCCGACGAGGTAGAGCAGTGCGGTGCCGAACAGCAACCCGCCGAACGCGATGCGATGCCCGTGCTGCTTGATGACCGTGATCACCGTGGTCCGCTCGTCGCGGACCCCGCTGTCCGGTACGCCGGTGACGATGGTGGTGGTGGGGACAGCTGTGGTGGTCATGCGGACACCTTCCGGGCGAATACCCATTCGCGTAGTAGGACGAAGCGCAACACCGTCGAGGCCAGGTTTGCCGCCACGAGGACGATCACCTCGAGTGCACGTGCGGGGTGCGCGGACAGCGCGGACAGCACGGCCAGCGAACCGCTCGTCAAGGCCAGGCCGAGGGCGAACACCAGCAGGCCCTGCGCCTGATGGCGCAGCAACCCATCGCCCTGCACGCCGAAGGTGAATCGGCGGTTGACGGCGGTGTTCGCGATCGCGGTCAGCAGCAAGGCGACGAGGTTCGCGCCTTGCGCGCCGAGCGATCCGCGAAAGAGCAGGAACAGCAGGAGGTAGGCGAGGGTCGAGAGCACGCCGATCGCGGCGAACCGGACCGCCTGGCCGAGCAGGCTGGACGTCGCGGCGCGGCCGCGACCCAGTTGGGCACGCAACTCGGCCAGTGGTAGCTGGCCGCGCAGCAACGAACGGCCCATCCGGGCGACGCCGCGCACGTCGGCGATCGCGGTCGAGATGATGTCCACCCGACTGTCCGAGTCATCGACCCAGTCGACCGGCACTTCGGCGATCCGTAGCCCGGCCCGTTCGGCGAGCACGAGCAGTTCGGTGTCGAAGAACCACGATGTGTCGTGCACGTGCGGCAGCAATGCCTGCGCGCAGTCGGTTCGCATCGCCTTGAATCCGCACTGCGCGTCGGAGAAGCGCGTGCGCAGGGTCGTCCGCAGCAGCAGGTTGTACGAGCGCGAGATCAGCTCGCGTCGGGGCCCTCGAACCACCCGCGCCGAGCGCACGAGGCGCGAACCTATCGCGACGTCGCTGTGCCCCGACAGCAGCGGCGCCACGAGCGGTGACAGGGCCGCGAGATCGGTCGACAGGTCGACGTCCATGTACGCGACGACCTGGGCCGTGCTCGCCGCCCAGACCTGCTGCAGCGCCCGCCCGCGCCCCTTCGCGTCCAGGTGCACGGCGCGCACCCGGTCGAGTTCGCTCGCCAGTTCGGTGGCTCGCTGCCAGGTGGCGTCGGTGCTCGCGTTGTCGGCGATCGTGATCAAGGTCGAGAACGGGAAGTGTGCGTTGAGGTAGGCGTCGAGCCGGCGCACGCTGGGTTCGAGGTCGTCCTGCTCGTTGAACACCGGCACGACGATCTCGACGTCGATGGTGGCGGTCTGGTCTGCGGGTGCTTCGGCAAGGGCGGTCATCGGGGCAGTCCTCTCGGTCATCACGGTGTCAGGCGCAGGGCTAGGGCGGGGCAGGCCGCGACCACTCGGCGGGCCGCCTTCTCATCGCTCAGCTCGGGGCGGTGCAGGATGGGGAATCCCCATTCGTCGCGAGCGATTCGCGCGGGCAGCAGCTCGGCGCAGACGCCGTGGCCGTCGCACCGCGTCCAGTCGATGTCGAGGCGACTCATGACGCACCCCCCACGGGTAGCAAGCCGTGGACGGGGCGCCGGCAGCCACCGTGGTGGTGTGCCTCGATCTCGTCCTGGAGCAGGTGCAGCGCGGACTCGACGAAGCGAGCGGTGCCGTCCGGGTGGCTGCACGCGCCACGTCCGGCGACGAGGCGAAGGTGGTGCAGGGCCGGGCCGAGCGCGGCCGGGTTGCCGAAGGCGAGCGCGGCCACGTCCGCGGCCAGGGCCGGCAGGCCGAACCGGCAGGGCCCGCACTGCCCGCTCGACTGGGCGGCGAGCCAGCCGGTGACCCGGGTCAGCTCGCCGAGGGCACAGGTCGATCCGTCCAGAACGAGCAGCACGCCGGCGCCGAGCGTGGCGCCGGCCGCTGCCATCCCTGAGCGCGACACCGAGATGTCAGGCAGCGGCGCGATCCAGCTGCCGTAGTAGCCGCCGATCACGATGGCTCGGGGGTCGGCGGCACCGGCAGCGCTGAGGACGATGCCCAGCGGTGTCCCCAGCGGGATCTCGACCACGCCGGGACGGGTGACCGCTCCGCCGATGGTGAGCAGCACCGTCCCCGGCTCAGCGCGCGTGCCGCTGTCGGCGAAGCCTCGGACGCCGAGGCGCACGGCCACCGCGGCCTGGGCGAAGGTCTCGGCGTTCGCGACCAGGACGCCGGACCCGGTGAGGTGCTCGCGGCGGCCCGGCGGCACTGCTGGACCGCCGCGCAGCCCCCGCACCAGCGCCCGCGCCTCGCCGGACACGAATCGTGCGGGTGTGGGCGCGATGCGCACCCGGCGCGCGTCGGTCCGCTCCGACAGGGCGTGCCGCAGCGAGTCGAGCGCGACCCGGTCGTGGACCGCGATGGTCACCCCGGCGTTCCCCAGCGCCGCCGCGACCGCGAGGGCGCCGTCCACCACGAGGTGGGGGGCGCGACGTAGCAGGACGCGGTCCTTCATGCTGGCCGGCTCGCTCTCGCTGCCGTTCACCACGATCGAGGCACGCCCGCGCAGCGCACGGAGCTTCGCCGCGAGCGGAAACCCCGCCCCGCCGCGGCCGGTCAGCTGCGCGCCGTCGAGGATTTCGACGAGCCGGGACAGGTCGACACCGGGCAGCCGGCCGTGGATGGCGACGTGGGCGGCGTGGTCGAGCCGGTCGGCCCGGGTGAGGCCCGCGAGCAGCCGGGCGGGACCGATCGTCCACGTCGGGACGAGCGGGGTGCCGGGCCTGGTGAGTGTCGCGGTCATCGGGCCACCGCCATCGGAGCCGGTCGCGGCGTGACGGGCGTCGCCGGGCGACCACTGAGCCGCAGCAGTACCGCGGCGGTGACGGCCAGGGCGCAGCCGAGGTAGATCAGCCGCACCCAGCTGACGCCGGTGTCGGTGCCGGACTTGAGCCCGTGCAGCATCGCCATCGCCCAGCCGGCGTAGGCCGTCGCGTGCAGGCCGCGCCAGAGCTTCGCGCCGCGTACCGATCGTGCCATCCGGTGGCGGGCGAAGCCGAGGACGGCCACGGCCGCGACGGTGTAGACGGCGAGCGTGCCGAGCCCGACCCACAGCGGCCGGTAGGTCGACGTGAACGGGATGATGGCGCCGGCCCACCCCACGTTCGCGTAGCTGTCGGCCAGGATCGTCGCCACGTGCAGGACGAGCGCGGTCAGGCCGAGCGAGGCGGCTGCGCGGTGCACGTACTGCAGCACGAACCGGCTGTCCGGCTTGCCGCCGCTGGAGGCGAGCGCGCCGAGGCAGGTCGACACGGTGAGCAGTAGCAGCGCGGCGAGGCCGGCCCCGCGGGCGATGTACCAGATCGTCATGCCGCCACCGCCGCGCGGTGGGCGGCCGGCCAGCCGGTCGTGGTGCGGACGGTGCCGTCGCGGGCGACGAGGCGGGCCGGCAGGTGGTGATCTTCCAGCCACGGCACGGCGCCGTCGCCGAGAACGATGGCCGCGGTGGTGGCGAGGTTGGCTGCGTAGGCGCTCTCGCCGGCGACGGTCGCGGTCCGCCACGTTCCGGCCGCGGGCGCGCCGGTGCGCGGGTCGACGATGTGGTGCAGCTCGGTGTCGCCACGGCGCCACCGCCGCACAGTCGTCGTCGACGTGGCCACCCCGCCCCGCCGCACCTGCACCAGCTGGCCGTCGCCCCCCTCGGCCTCGGCGACGCGGATGCACCAGCCGTCCGGACGGTCCCCGGCGACGGCGATATCCCCGCCGAGCTCGACGAGGACCGCGGTGCCGTAACGGCGGCTCAGGGTGCGCGCGGCCAGGTCGGCGGTGAACGCCTTCGCCGTCGCGCCGAGATCGAGGGCCGTCCCTGCCGGGACGGTCAGCAGGCCGACGGTGCGGTCCAGGCGCACCGCGTGCCAGTCGGCAGTCGGGATGCTCGCGCGCACCGCCGGCCCGTCGGCCTCGACTGCGGCGATGTCGCGGTCGTAGCCGAGGGCGACCATCGCCCGGCCCAGGGTCGGGTCGACCAGGCCGCCGGTGCGGTCGGCGCCGTCGAGCGCTGCGCCGACGAGGTCGACCAGCAGGCGGGGGGCCGGTGTCGGCCGGCCGGCGCGCGCGTTCGCGATCGACAGGGCGGAGTCGGTGCGGAACCGGCTCACCGCGTGATCGACGCGCTCGAGCAGCGCGCGCAGGTCAGCTACGGCAGCGGGCAGCACCCGCCGCTCGCCGACGACCAGGCGCACCGAACAGCTCCAGGCGCGCATGGTGTGGGACGCGCTCATGACCCGTGGCTCCCGCCGTGCTGGGGGGAGTTCTGGTTCGCCGATCCGATCGAGGAGCCGGTGCCGGTGGAGGTGGAGCCGCTGGAGCCGGTGGAGCCAATGGAGGTGGAGCCGCTGGAGCCGGTGGAGGCGGAGCCGCTGGAGCCGGTGCCGGCTGCGGTGGAGTTGCTCGACCCGGTGCCGGTCGAGGCAGAGCCCGCCTGGCCGGTGTCCTGGGTAGTGGTGCCGGGGGTGGTTTGGGTAGTGGCCTGGCTGGCGCTATTGGTGACCCCGGCGATCAGGCCGATCGTCGCGACGCCGGTCGCGCTGGCGAGGCTCCAGGCCACCAACCTGGCGCGCGTGATCAGGCTCCGGGAAGCGGTGTTGTCGTCCATGGCAGCAACACTGGTGCGGCGCGGGTCAGCGCGGCCTCACGCGAGGATCAAGCTTGCGTTAACCGGGGCTGGGTATGCGCTCTGACCGCCGCCGGATGCGCGGTCAGGGGGACGGCAACAGCAGCGTGACCACGGCGCCGCCGGTCGGGCTGAGTCCTATCGTCATCGACCCGCCGCCGGCTTCGGCGCAGCGCCGGGCGATGTCCAACCCGAGCCCGGTCGAGCCGCGGTCGCTGCGCCCGCGGACGTCCGCCGCGTCCGGGATGCCGGGACCTTCGTCGGCGATCTCGAGCCGCGCTCCGGACTCGACGGCCGTGAGCCGGACGGAGAACGGCGTCCCCTCCGGGGTGTGCGCGACGACGTTCTCGAGCAACGCGTCCACCGCCGCGGCGAGATCCTCGGCCGCGGCGCGGACGGGCAGCGGCACACCGGGCAGTGCCAGGGTGCTGGCCCGCCCCTGGTCATCGGTCAGCGCGGACCAGAAGGTGACCCGCTCGGCAACGACGTCGTTCGCGTCGCAGGCCGGCATCCGCCCTTCGCGCTGGGTGCGGCGGGCGGCGTGGATCACGGCGGTCAGGGTCCGCTCGAGGGTGCTCACGTGCTCGCTGACCCGCTCGGACTCGGCCGGGTCACGCAGCGCCTCGGCGTCCAGGCGCAGCGTGGTCAGCGGCGTCCGCAGCCGATGCGAGAGATCGGCGACGGTTTCGCGTTCCTCCGCGATCAGCTCGTCGATGCGGTCGGCCAGCCGGTTCAGCGCCTTGCCGACGTCGGCGACCTCCCGCGGGCCGTCGGTGGGGGCCCGTGCCGTGGTGTCCCCGGCGGCCAGTTGCTGGGCGGTCTCGGCGGTGCGGACGAGCGGCCGCGCGATCCGGCGGGTGAGCAGCTCACCGGCCAGGACGCCGACCAGCAACAGACCCGCGCTGCCGGCCGCCAGCAGCAGGTACCACGGGTTGGCACCGTCGTAGCGCTGGTCGTCGGACAGGTACACGCGCACCAGGTACCCACTCGTCCCCCGCGGCGCGTACTCGACGGCGACCCGTCCGCCGGCCACGCGCTGCAGCGTGGTGCCCGGAGCTCCGGCTGCGGGGGCTGATGGGCTGGGGCCGGTATCGCCGCCGCCGTGGCCGCCGTCGCCGCCGGGGAATTGGTCCTCGCCGGACGGTGGGCTGGCCGGCTCGTACGCGTCGGCCGGTGTGCGTCCGATCGTCGTGCCGTTCGGCACGGTGATCGACACCAACCGACCGTTGGTGGACTCGGACTGCACATAGGCGGTCAGCTGTGCGGCAGTCGCCGTGACGTTGCGCAGGGACGCGGCGATGATCCGGGCCTGCTGGAGCGTCGCGTCGTCCGCCCGCTGGGCGACAGCGCTGCGGATGAGGAAGATCAACGGGATCGTGAAGGCGAGCACGACCAGCGTGGTGGTGCCGACGACGAGCAGCAGGATCCGGCGCCTCATCGGACCACCGCCAGCGGGGTGACCATCAGCCGGACTCCACCGGTGCCACGAGCCGCACGCCGACCCCGCGCACGCTGTACAGGTAGCGCGGGGCGGCCGCGGTCTCGCCGAGCTTGCGCCGCAACCAGGACAGGTGGACGTCCACGGTGCGATCCGATCCGCCCCAGGCCAGTTGCCACACCTCGCCGAGCAGATCCCGCTTGCTGACCACCTCGCCGGCCCGCCGCGCGAGAGCGAGCAGCAGTTCGAACTCCTTGCGCGCCAGGTCGACCGGCCGACCGTCCACGGTCACCTCGTAGCTGCGGGTGTCGATGACCAGCCCGCCGACCGTGATCACCGGGTCCTCCTCGGTGCGTCCACTCCGGCGGAGCACGGCGCGGATCCGGGCGTTGAGCTGCTGCGCGGTGAACGGCTTGATCACGTAGTCGTCGGCGCCGATGTCGAGCAGGCGAACCATCTCGGACTCGTCGTCTCGCGCGGTTGCCACGATGACCGGGACGTCGCTGACCGCGCGCAGCATCGACAGCACGTCGGCGCCGTCCACGTCCGGCAGCCCGAGGTCCAGCAGGACGACGTCGGGCTTCTGCTCGACCGCTGCGGTCAGTGCGGGCATACCGGCGCTGATGGCGGTCACGGCGTGGCCGAACTCGCGCAGCGCCCGGGTGAGCGCGGTGCGGATGGCCGCATCGTCCTCGACCAGCAGTAGCTGCACCATGGCGGCGACGGTACAGCGCGACACCTCGTGATACTGGGGAGCATGGCGTACAGCGACCTGCAGGCATTCCTGGCCGATCTCGACCGGGATGGCGACCTGGCCCGCGTGCGCACGCCAGTCGACCCGCACCTGGAAGTGACAGGCATCGTGCAGCGGGTGGTGCGTGCCGGCGGGCCGGCGCTGCTGTTCGAGAACCCGAGCCGGGGACGGATGCCCTTGGCGATCAACGTGTTCGGCACCGAGCGCCGGATGGCGAAGGCGCTCGGCGTCGGGGAACTGGACGAGATCGGCGACCGGATCGCGTCCCTGGTCAAGCCGGAACTACCGCACGGCCTCGGCGGGCTGCGCGACGCGCTGTCGAAGGTCGGCCAGCTTCGGTCGGTGCCCCCGCGCAAGGTGCGCTCGGCGCCGTGCCAGGAGGTCGTGCTGCACGGCGCGGACGTGAACCTCGACCTGCTGCCGGGCATCAAGGCGTGGCCCGAGGACGGCGGCGTCTTCCTGAATCTCGGCCTGACCCACACGAAGCATCCCGAGACCGGCGCCCGGAATCTGGGCATGTACCGGCTGCAGCAGCAGGACGAACGCACGGTCAGCCTGCACTGGCAGATCCACAAGGATTCGACTTCACACGCCTCGGTCGCCGAACGACGTGGCGAGCGGCTGCCGGTCGCGATCGCCTTCGGCTGCCCGCCCGCGGTCACCTACGCGGCGTCGGCACCGCTGCCGGCCGAGATCGACGAGTACCTGTTCGCCGGGTTCGTGCAACGTGAGCGCGTGGACATGATCGACTGCATCTCGGTGCCGCTTCAGGTGCCCGCCGCAGCGCAGATCGTGCTCGAAGGGTGGGTCGAACCCGGCGCACGACTGCCGGAGGGACCCTTCGGTGACCACACCGGCTTCTACACGCCGGTCGAACCGTTCCCCTTCGTCAACGTCGAGACGATGACGATGCGGACGGACCCGATCTACCAGTCGATCATCGTCGGCCGGCCGCCGCAGGAGGACGGGCCCATCGGCAAGGCCACCGAGCGGATCTTCCTGCCGCTGATCCGGTTGACCGTGCCCGAGATCGTCGACTACGACCTGCCGACCGCCGGGGTGTTCCACAACTGCGTGATCGTGTCGATCGAGAAGCGTTTCCCGAAGCACGCGCAGAAGGTGATGCACGCGATCTGGGGTGCCGGCCTGCTGTCGCTGTCGAAGCTCGTCGTGGTGGTCGACGCCGATTGCGACGTCCACGACTACGCCGAGGTCGCCTGGCGCGCGTTCGGCAACGTCGACTACGCGCACGACGTGCTGCAGACGATCGGGCCGGTCGACCATCTCGACCATGCGGCGTACGAGCAGTTCTTCGGCGGCAAGCTCGGCATCGACGCGACCCGCAAGCTTGCGACCGAGGGCTACCACCGTGGCTGGCCGGACGAGTGCGTCCTGGACGGCGCGACCGAGGCGCTCGTCGAGCGGCGCTGGCGCGAGTACGGCCTCTGACAGCAATGCGGAGTCGAGGCGCAGGCTCGCAAGCGAGTGCGGTCAGCCGGTGAGCCGGTCGACCTCGGCGAGCAGGTGCGCGACCTGACCGCTCACACTGAACCGGTCGCGGGCGTACCGCGCCGCAACGGCTCCGCGGGTGGTCTTCCAGTCGGCGTCGAGGGCTGCCCGTATCGCGTCGGCCAGTGCCGCGGCGAGCGCGGACGTGTCGGCGGTCTCCGGGACCAGCGTGCCGACCTCAGCAGTGACGAAGTCGCGCGGGCCGCCGGAGTCGGCTCCGATCACCGGTGTGCCGCAGGCCATGCACTCGACGAAGACGAGGCCGAACGGTTCGCGGTACGAGGGGAAGCAACCCACGTCGGCGCAGGCGAACAACTGGGCGAGCTCATCCTGGGGACGGGGCCCGAGGAAGTAGGTGCGGCGCAGCCCGAGTTCGGTCGTCAGTTCGTGCAGCTCGCGCTGCGCGTCCGGCGGCCCTGATCCGATCACGAGGGTCAGGATTCGGCGCGCGTCCTGCTCGTAGCTCGCCGCCGCGCCCAGCAGCGCGTCCAGGCGCTTCCAGTCCGCGAACTTGCCGCAAAAGACGACGACGGCGTCGAACCCGCCCGGCGGCGCGACCGGCTCAGGCTCGAGGTCACTGCCGTCGAGGGGTTGTGTGACGAACCCGGCCAGCACCGCAGCCCGGTCGGTGCCGTCCGGCAGCGGATGGAACACATCCTGGTTGTAGCCGTTCGGTGAGAGCACGACCCGCTCGCTCGGGAACTCCGGAAAGGTGTCGAGCAGCGCATCCACCTGCTCGGCCGAGATCGCCGCCGCCACGTCGATGCCGTGCTCGGGATCGGCGTAGTCGAAGATCTTCTCGCGCTGCATGAACGGCAGGAAACGCAGCGGGAAGTCCGCCGCATCGCCTCGCCGCTCGTTGTTGAACATCTTGAGCTCGGTGCCGTGGGCGAAGCAGAGCAGCAACATCGGCGGTCGACCGTCTGCCACGCGGCGCCGGTTGACGTCGCGTAGCACCACGGTGTTCATGAACGCGTGATGCGCGATCGCGAGGCTGAACCGGTCACCGGTACCCGCCTCGATCCCGTCGATCCAGTCAGCGACCGCGTTCGTCAGCCTGAGCCGGTAGGCGTCGACCTCAGGCTCGCTCATCGAGTGCCACCGGTAGCTGCTGACCGGCGACACCGACTCGCAGATCGGGATGTCGTGTTCGAGTGGGAAGACGTGCACGTCCGCTTCCTCGAACCGCTGGCGCCGGGACGGATACATGGAGTAACACCGCACGCCCGGCAGCGCGTTGTAGGCGTGATGATGCGACTCATGCAGAATTCCGGAGCCGGGCGCGAACTCGCCATCGCGCTGCCAATTGTTGGTCCCGAGTTGAAAGATCAACCGGTCGGGCACGGCTAGAGCGTACTGGTCGCAACGTGCGGTCGGGCCCTGATCGGTCGCCCTCTTTGCCGACGTGGCCGTCCGCGACAGCAGCACGGCCGATGAGCAGCGGTAGCAGGCATTCTGTTGACGAGAAACTGTGCTCGCCCTACAGTAAGTGACTCATCTTTCACGCGATTTCCATGACGGTTTCTCGAGCCGGGAGAAGATGTTGGAATTCGGTGTTCAAGTATGGGACATGGGCGTTCGGGGTCAGGGCAACGGTCCCGATTCGATGATCACCGTGACGAGGCGGGCTGAGGAGCTCGGGTTCGACGCGGTGTGGATCAATGACCACGTCGTGACGCCGCTCAGCGAAGAACGCTCGTACTACCCGATCGGTGGCGCTCCGTGGCCGCTACCGCCGGACGCGGACGTATACGACCCGCTGGTCGTCATGGCGATGCTTGCCACCGCGACCGACCGGATCCGCATCGGCACGTCGACGCTCGTCGTTCCGCTGCGACCGGCGCTGCCTACCGCCAAGGCGCTGGTCAGCATCGATCAGGTCGCCAAGGGACGCTTCACGCTCGGCTACGCGCCGGGCTGGTGGCTGGAGGAGTTCGAGCTGCTCGGCCTGCCGTTCAAGAACCGCGGTGCGGTCCTGGACGACTACCTGGCGGTCTTCGATCTGGCGTGCCGGGGCGGCATCGTCGAGTTCCATGGCCGGCACGTCGATTTCGGCCCGGTCGGGCTTTACCCGGTCTCGCATCAGCAGCCGCGGTTCCCGATGCTCAGCTGTGGCACCAGCGAGCGCGCCCTGCTGCGCGGATCTCGCTACGACGGGTTGTTCCGGATTCTTACCGCGGTGGACGAGATCCCGCAGATTTTGCAGAAGATGAGGGCCGAGGCGCAACGAGTCGGCAACGACCCGGCCAATCTCAGGCTGTACGACTACCAGCCGATGATCCTGGCCACCGACGTCGCGGAATTCGAGGGCGTGGGCGATCTACCGCTGGCGGGTTCGGCGGACAAGTTGTTGACCGGGATCGAGGCCTACGAGAAGGCGGGCATGGACCAACTCGTCCACGGCTTCACGACCGATCCGTTCGGACCGATGGACGAGCAGCTCGAGAAGATGGAGCAATTCGCGACCGAGGTCATGGTCCCGTACCGCGGAAGCCGCTAGCTGCGTCGACGGGACGACCGGCGTCAGTGCATCGCCACCGAGATCGGTGCCTGGTCAGCGGCCGCCCCGGGCCCATGATCGACGCTGCGCCGCGGCAGAAGCAGCGCGGGTATCAAGGTGATCGAGATCAGTACCAGCGCGACCGTGAACGTGACGGCGAAGCCGTTCGCGGCGTCGGCGAAGCCCTGGGCGAGCTGGGCCGGGGTGAGTTTGTCGGCGATCGCCTTATCGTTGCGAGAGGCGATCGCCGCCAGTGCGAACGGCGAGTTCTTCTCCTCGTTCGTCAGGACCACGGACATGACTGCGGCGCCGATCGAACTGGCGATCTGCTGCATGATGTTCATCAGTGTCGAGCCGCGCGCGATCGTCGGACCCCTGAGCGTCTGCAGCGACGCGGTGAACAGCGGCATCATCGTGGCGCCCATGCCGAGGCCCATGACGAACAGCACGCTGAGGATCACAAGGTAGGACGTGTGGGCGTCCACCTGGGTGAGCACGGCCATCCCGGCGGTGATCAGGGCCAGCCCGGGGATCACGATCTTCTTGATCGCGATCTTGTCCGCCAGCATCCCCGCGATGGGCATCGTGACCATGGCGCCGATGCCCTGCGGGGCAATCAGCAGACCGGCATGCAGGGTGTCCTCGCCGCGCACCTGAAGGAAATAGCTCGGGAAGAGCAGCCCCGCACCGAAGAACGAGACTCCGAACAAGAACATGGCGATCGTCGAGATCGTCAACTGCCGGTTCTTGAACAACCGCAAGTCGATCAGCGGGTGTTCGGGACCGAACGCATGTCGCACGAACCCGATCACGAGGACCAACCCGACCAGGCTGGGGATGAGCACCCGCGCGGCTGCAACCGTCCCCTCGGCCGGGATCGACGAGACCCCGAACAGGAACAGCGCCAGGCCGGGGGACAGCAGCAGCATCCCGACGAAGTCGAAGGACTCGGACGGGCTCGGCACGTCCTTGGGCAGCACCAGCGCTGCGTACACCAGCGCGGCGGCGCCGATGGGCACGTTGATCAGGAAGATCCAGTGCCAGCTCGCGATGTCGATCAGCCAGCCGCCCAGGATCGGGCCGGTGATCGGTCCGAGCAGCATCGGCACCCCGAGCACGGCCATCACCCGGCCGATCCGCTCCGGGCCGGCAGCGCGCGTCATGATCGCCATCCCGACCGGCATCAGCATCCCGCCGCCCAGCCCCTGCAGGACGCGGAAGGTGATCAGCGAGCCGATGTTCCACGCCCCGCTGCACAGCGCGGAGCCGAGAACGAACAGCACGAGCGCGGTCATGTACATCCGCTTGGTGCCGAAGCGATCCGCCGCCCAGCCGGACAGCGGGATGACGGTGGCCAGCGCAAGGGTGTACGCCGTCATCGTCCAGGCGACGTTCGCGTAGCTGGTGTGGAACACCGTCTGGAAGGTGGGCAACGCGACGCTGACGACCGTGATGTCGAGGATCGACATGATCGCGCCGACGACGACGACGCCGGCCACCTTCAGCACGCCGGCGTCCAATTTCGTGTCCATGGTCGGACGTGAGCCGGCGGCAGATTCGAGACTCATGCGTTCACGGTAGCGATGCGTGCTGACCTCATTTCCCGACCGACGGATCCGTGCGCTGGCACACTTGTCCCGTGACGATCGCGGTGCGCCCGGAAGGTGGCCGCGTCCGCGCGTTCCTGTCGCTGGTGATGATCGAGCACTCGGTCTTCGCGCTGCCCTTCGCCTACATCGCCGCGCTCACGGCGATGTGGGACCGGAGCCGATCGGTGCACTGGCTCGACCTGGCGCTGATCACCGTCGCCATGGTGTCGGCCCGGACGGTTGCCATGTCGGCGAACCGGATCCTCGACCGCCGCTTCGACGCGCTGAACCCACGCACGGCCGGCCGCGAGCTCGTCACCGGGGTGCTCTCGGTGCGCTCGGCGTGGGTGGGCACGGTGATCGCGCTGGGCGTCTTCCTGGCGAGCGCGGCGGCGCTGTCGTGGACCTGCCTGGCGCTGTCGCCGGCCGCGATCGGGTTGCTCGTCCTCTACTCCTACGGCAAGCGGTTCACCGACGTGCCGCAGCTGCTGCTCGCCGTCGCCCAGTTCATCGCCCCCGTCGGCGCGTGGCTCGCGGTGACGGACGGTACGGGAGCGGCACCGATCGCGCTCGGTGTCGCGGTCGGGACGTGGATCGGCGGGTTCGACCTCATCTACTCCTGCCAGGACGCCGAGATCGACCGGCAGATCGGTTCGCGCTCGTTCCCCGCGCGGTACGGGATCGCGGCCGCTCTGCGCGCGTCGGTGCTGGCCCACGCGATCACGCTCGCCGCCTTCGTCTGGTTCGGGGTCGCGGCCGGGCTCAGCGGTTGGTGGTGGACGGGTGTCGCGCTGACCGGTGCCGTGCTGGTCTACGAGCACGCGATCGTCCGTCCGGCCGACCTGAGCCGGGTCAACCGCGCGTTCTTCACCGCCAACGGGGTGATCGGCATCGGCCTGTTCGCCTTCGCGCTCGTCGACCTGCTGACCCACGGGTTGTCGCGGTGAGCCGCACGCCCTGGGTCGTCGGCGTGTCCGGCGCATCCGGCACCCCGTACGCGCGTGCCGTGCTGACGGCGCTGGTGGATGCCGGCGAACCGGTCGACCTGGTCGTCTCGCGGGCCGCCCGGTTGACGATCATGGACGAGACCGGCGTGGCCTTCCGCGACGCGCACTGGGCCGAGGATCTGGCCACCTGGCTCGGCCGCGACGTGGGCGACGTCCGGCACTGGCCCGCGGGTGACCTCGCGGCCGGACCGTCCAGCGGGTCGTACCCGACCCGCGGCATGATCGTCGTCCCCGCCTCGACCGCCGCCGTCGCCGGCATCGCCCTGGGGCTGTCGAAGGACCTGCTCCAGCGCGCGGCGGACGTCACGCTCAAGGAGCGGCGCACCCTGGTCGTCGTCCCGCGCGAGACCCCGTACACCCGCTCGACCCTGCAGCACCTGCTCGCGCTGCACGACGCCGGCGCGGTCGTGCTGCCGGCCAGCCCTGGCTTCTACGCAGCCGCTGACACCGTCGCGCAACTGGTCGATTTCGTTGCCGCGAAGGTGCTTGACTGCGTCGGGGTGAAGCACGATCTGATCACCCGGTGGACCGGACGGCTGGGGCAGGCGCGCTGATGGACGCCGTCGATCGGCAGTTGCTCACCGCCCTGCGCGCGAACGGCCGGGCCACCTTCGCCGAGCTGGCCCGCCTGGTCGGGCTCAGCGCCCCGGCCGTGCACGATCGGGTCGGCAAGCTCGAGACCGCCGGGGTGATCACCGGTTATCACGCCGCCGTCGCGCCGGAGGCGCTGGGCTATTCGGTCAACGCGCTGATCGGGATCTTCATCGGTGACAGCGCGAACACCGACGACGTCGCGAGGGGCCTGGCTGCGATCCCGTCCGTCGAGGACTGCTGGTTCGTCGCCGGCGAAGAGACGTTCACCGTCAAGGTGTGCGTGCCGGACGTCGGGGGCCTCGAGTCGGTGATTCGCGAACTCAACTCGGTGCAGGGGATCTCGCGTACCCGCACGACGGTCGTGCTGTCGACGAAGTTCGAGGATCGCGTCCAGCCGGCCGACTAGCCGTCAGCGCCGGGCGGCGAGGACGTACACCGACTTCTCGCACGGCCGCCCGTCGGTCGAGTAGCGCCCGGCCAGCTCGCCCGATTCCACCAGGTCGTGCACCGTCCAGCCCTGCTCGGCGAAGAACGCCCGAGCCTGCGCCGGTGCCAGCCCGAACGCGACCGGCTCGCCGACCCAGGACAGCGCTCGCGCCGCGAGCCGCCGAAGACCGGCGTAGCGCCCAGAGCCGCCCACCCCGTCCCACAGATCACCGGTGAGGACCGAACCGGCACCGCACAGCTGCGCCAGGGTGCCCAGCGTGTCGACGACCGCGGTGCGATCGAGATAGGGCAGGACGCCCTCCCACACGATCATCGTGCGTGCGCCGGTCGAGAACCCGGCGCCGGCCAGCCGGTCGGGCAGGGTCTGGGTGCGGAAGTCGATCTCGACACGGTGCACCGCGGTGTGCCCGAACAGCTCGGGCCGGGCCGCGACGATCGCGGCCTTGTGGCGCGACAACGGGGGCAGGTCCACCTCGAAGACGGGACGTCCGGCGAGCTGGCGTGCGAATCGGTAGGCCCGCGAGTCGTAGCCGGCGCCGAGGATGACGACCTGCTCGGCGCCGTCGTCCAGCGCGGTCAGCAGGTGCTCGTCGATGAAGGCGTGCCGGCACAGCACGTGCGCCGAGATCCCGGCCAGTTCGTGCCGCTCGGCGGCATGGAAGACCGGCTCGCCGAGCCGCAGGGCGCGCAGCATCGTCCGTC
Source organism: uncultured Actinomycetota bacterium (assembly GCA_963750295.1). Lineage (GTDB taxonomy): Bacteria > Actinomycetota > Actinomycetes > Mycobacteriales > Jatrophihabitantaceae > CAVVPY01. The sequence continues at coordinate 364,322 of CAVVPY010000008.1, read as the reverse complement.
CGCGGGTGTCGAGGAACGCCGGCGCGTAGTCGTCGCTGACGATGCGCCGCTGTGGCGGACGGTCGAGTTCGAGCGCTCGCCACACAGCCACGAGTTGCGCGGTGGCGCTGGGCCGGTCGGACAGGTGCAGCTCGCGGGGGAGCAGCCGGCTCATCTGTCCTGCTGCGCGAGCCACTCGGTGATCTCGGCCGAGGTCGGGTCGCCACCCAGCAGCCCGCGCACGGCCTGCCCGACGGCGGCAGCGCACAGGACCCGGCTGGCGAAGTCCTCGACGGTTCCGAACGGCAGGTACGGCTTAGCGATCAGCAGCGCCGCGACGCCGTGGGCCGCCGACCACAGGTCGAACGTGGTCGCCAGCGGGTCCGCGCCGGGGAAGATGCCCGCCTCGACGCACTCGACGACGGTGCCGTGGAAGTGTGCGAACGCAGACGAGGCGATGACGTCGTCGACCTCGATGTTGGGGCCCGGGCAGGGGTCCAGCAACGCGAGCCGGTAGTGCTCGGGGTGCTCGACCGCGAATCGGACGTAGGCCATCCCGAAGGCCTCCAGCCGTCCGAGCGGTGTCGTCTCCTTCGCGCCCGCCGTCACCATCGCGTCGTCGAGCTCGCTGAACACGTCCGCGACGACGGCATCGAGCAGTTTCTGCTTGTCGGCGAAGTGCAGGTAGATCGACGGGGCGGTCACCCCGACGGCGTCGGCCACCGCGCGGATCGGGACGTCGTCGGCGCGTTCGCCCTCGGCCAGCAGCTTCTTGGCCGCGGCGACGATCTCGGCGCGCAGCTGTTCGCCGTCACCCCGCGCAGCACGGCGGCGCTTGACAGTCTTCGCTGTTACGGCGGTCATCAGACCCCGACCAACTCCTTCGCGGGTGAGGCGGGCGGACTCTCGGACAGGCCGATCCGGGCGTGCAGGCGAGCCAGTGGCCGTGGCGCCCACCAGTTCCACCGTCCGGCGAGCTGCATGAACGCCGGCACCAGCGTGCCGCGCACGATCGTCGCGTCCATCAACACCGCCAAGGTCAGCCCGGTTCCGAACAACATCATGAACGACACCTTCGAGCCTGCCATGGCAGCGAAGACAATCGCCATCAGCAACGCGGCGGCGGTCACGATCCGGCCGGTGCGGCCCAGGCCGAGCGCGACGGCGTGGGTGTTGTCGGCCGGGGTCTGCCCGGACTCGAGCCACGCCTCGCGGATGCGCGAGAGCAGGAAGACCTCGTAGTCCATCGAGAGCCCGAACGCGAGGCAGAACATGAGCGGCGGCATGGTCGGGACGAGATAACCCGTGGTGGTCAGGTCGTTGAACAGCGACCCGAAGTGGCCTTCCTGGAAGATCCACACCATCGCGCCGAAGGTCGCCGAGAGCGACAGCATGTTGAGCACCAGCGCCTTGAGTGGCAGCACCACGCTGCCGGTGAACAGGAACAGCACGATGAACGTCGCAAGCGCGATGAGGATGAGCGCGTAGGGCAACGCGTCGCCGAGCGCCTGCAGGCTGTCGTGGTTGACCGCGGTCTGGCCGCCGTAGCGCACCTGCCACGGCGCATCGACGGCCTCGACCTGCGACAGCACCGCCTTCGCCGCGTCGGACTGCGGGTCGACCGAGGTGTGGGCCAGCAGGTAGGTCGCGCCGTCGACGGTCATCGGCGAACCGGACGCTCCGGCGACCCTGGTCCCGTCGGCGTAGGTTCCCGCGGCGGAGGTCACCGACGAGACGCCGTCGACCGACGACAGCGATGCCGCGTAGCTGCCGACCGCATCCGGTGCCGCGCTCGTGTCCGTGGCGACCACCGAGATCGTCGACGAGGCGTTCGCCGAGAACCGGTCGCGCAGGTCATCGCCGACCTGGTGCGCCTGGGCCGAGTGGGGCAGTACGCGGTCGTCCGGGTAACCGAACTTGGCGTGTGCGAACGGCAGGCCGAGCCCGACCAGCACCGCGGTCACGAGCAGGGCGACCGGAAGGGCGCGCTTCATCACCGCGGTCGCGAACCGGTACCAGAACCCTTCCTCGACCGGCTTGACGACCGGCGGCGGGCGTCCCAGCAGCCGCCGCACGTAGGCCCGCAGGTCGAGGGTGTCCAGCCGGGAGCGCGCAGATCCGCGTCGCACCGGCATCGGCCGACCGGGCGTGGCTTCCAGCGGCTTGCCGAGGACCGTCAGCAGGGCCGGCAGCAGGACCAGCGCCGCGACCGTGGCCAGACCCACCACGGCGATGCCGGCGTAGGCGAACGAGCGCAGGAAGTACACCGGGAAGACCAACATCGCGGCGAGCGACAGCCCGACGGTCAGCGCCGAGAAGAGCACCGTGCGCCCGGCCGTCTGCATCGTGCGCCGGACCGCCGCGTCGGGCGCGACGCCGTTGCGGACCTCCTCGCGGTACCGGCTGACGACGAACAGGCTGTAGTCGATCGCCAGCGCCAGCCCCATCGCCGTCGTCATGTTCAGCGCGTAGATCGACACGTCGGTCACGGACGCCAGCGCGCGGAGGATGGCCATCGTCCCGATGATCGAGGTCAGCCCGACGACCAATGGCAGCAGCGCCGCGATGAGGCTGCCGAACACCCAGATCAGGACGATGACCGTGATCGGGATCGCGATCGCCTCGGCGATCGCGAGATCCTCCTTCGTCTGGTCGTTGACCTGCGCGAACGCGTTGCCGAGGCCACCGCCGGTCACGGTGATCCCGTCGCGGCTGCCGGTCACCGTCGAGGTGAGCGCCTGCGTGCGCAGCGGCGCGTCGCTGTCGTTCCCGGCGACCCGTGCCACGACGAGCGCGGACCTGCCGTCCTTGCTGCGTAGCGCGTCGGCCTGGCCCGTGGGGGCGGTCCAGTAGGACTGCACCTGGCTCACGTAGGGCGAGGCCTGCACCGTCCGGACGATCGCGAGGCCTCGGTCGTGGACGGCGGTGGCGTCGACGCCTGCCTTCGAGCTGACCTCGATGATCAGGTTCGCGTCACCGGAGTTGAAGATCTGCTCGAGCTGGTCCTCGGCCTTGCTCGACGAGGCGGACGGGTCGCGGAACCCGCCGGAGGACAGGTGCGCCGCCGCCGAGACGCCGTACCCGGCTGCCAGGACGAAGAGCAGGCCGGCGAGTGCGAGCACGCGGCGGGGGGCGCGGATGCCGAGATCGGCGAGGCGAGTAAGCACGAGAGACTCCATCCGGTCGAACGGCGAACGGCGCTAAGTTAACAACGCTAAGTTATCGCTGTCAACTGCTCGTGGTCCGACGCTGGCCGGGTGCTCGGCTTGGCGGCACACTGGGCGCATGTCCGGCCCGCAGGACGTGCTCGCTGCTGCCGCCGCGGGCACCGGCCGGCTCGTGTTGCTCGTCGGGGACGCGGGGGTCGGCAAGTCCCGGCTCGCCGGCGAGGTGCGCGAGCACGCCCGCCGCGACGGAATGCACGCGGTGTGGACGATCGCCGGCCGGGCGGGTGCGCCGGCGTTCTGGCCGTGGACGCAGTTGCTCGCGACCCTGCCCCCGGATTGCCGGGCCCGCCACTCCCTCGCCGCCGGGTTGCTCACGGACGGAGCCGACGCCACCGGCCGCTTCGCGATGTTCGACGACGTGGCCGCACTGCTCGCGGACGCGGCCCGCGAGCGACCGATCCTCGCCGTCCTCGACGATCTGCACGAGGCCGACGCCGCCTCGCTGCTGCTGCTCGCCCACGTCGCGCCGCTGCTGCCCGGCATGGCCGTGGCCGTGGTCGCGACCGTGCGCACCGACGTCGAGCCCGACCGGGTCGAGTGGGCCGGCGTGTGGGCCGACCTGCTTCGTCATGCCGAGACCGTCGCGGTCGGCCCGCTGACCCAGGAGCAGATCGCCGACGTGGTCGCGGCGACCACCGGGCGCCCGGCAACCGATGCGCTGGCCGACCGGATCGCCGCGCGCACGGGCGGCAATGCGCTGTTCGTCTGCGAGCTGGCCCGCCTGCTACAGGTGGCGCCGGACGCGGTCGACGCCCTGCCCGTCACCGTCCGGGCGGTCGTGGGCGCCCGGCTCGCGCAGCGCTCGGCAGCGTGTCGGCGGGTGGTGTCGGCAGCAGCCGTGCTCGGGACGAGCGTGTCGGCGGGGGCGTTGGTCGATCTCGTCGGTGAGCCGGCCGAGGACGTCCTCGATGCCGTGCAGGAGGCGGTGCGGCACGGCTTGCTCCGCACCGCTGGCCCGGACCGGGTCGGCTTCGTCCACGAGATCGTCCGCGACGCGATCTATGACCTGCTGCCGCCTGCGCATCGTGCCCACTGGCACGGCATTGCCGCCGAGCGGGCCGCCGCCGAGGGGCGGGCGGCGGACGCGGCGTACCAGCACCGGCACGCCGGCCCGTCCGCGCGTGGCGAGGCTGCTCGCTGGGACGAGGCGGCCGGCCGGGCGGCGCTGGCGATGCTGGCCTACGAGGATGCCGTGCGGCACTTTCGCGCCGCGCTCGACGGATCGGCGGACCCGGGACGAACCCAGGTGCTGCTGGGTACCGCGCTGCTCGCCGCGGGCGACGCCGACGCGGCGCGCACCGCCCAGCTGGCCGCCGTCCGCATCGCCAAGGCTGCCGCGGACGGGCCGTTGCTCGCCGACGCTGCCCTCGGGCTCGGCGCCGGTGCGGCGGGCTTCGAGGTCGTCCTCAACGACCGCGAACAGATCGACGCGCTCGAGGACGCGTTGCAGTTGCTCGGCGACGACCGTCCCGGCACGCGGGCGGCGGTGATGGCCCGGCTGTCGGTCGCGCTCACGTTCGACGCGGGGATCGACCGGCGCGCGCAGCTGTCCGGCGCGGCGGTCGATCTCGCCCGCCGGTGTGGCGACGAGGCGGCGCTCGGTGCAGCGCTGGCGAGCTACTGCGATGTCATCGCCGGACCCGAACACACCGCTCGCCGCCTCGAACTCACCGACGAGATCGTCGACATCGCGCAGCGGTTGCGCGATCCGTCGCTCGAACTGCTCGGCCGGCGTCAGCGACTCGTGGCGCGCAGCGAGGTCGGCGACCTGGCCGGGGTCGAGGACGAGATCCGCGGTTACGAGACGCTCGCCGACGGGTTGCGGCAGCCGCTGTACTCGTGGTTCGTCCCGCTGTGGCGCGCCGCGCTGGCGTTCATGCAGGGCCGTGCGGGCGAGGCGCGCGAGTTGCTCGCGGTCGCGAACGAACTCGGCGTCGGCGCCGGCAGCGTGAACGCGCAGGCGCTCGTCCCGACGTTGCGGTGGTTCCTCGCCGGCGAGTTCAACGACACCGACGACATCGAGGCACTGTTCGCCGACATGGGGCTGGAGACCATGCGTGAACCGTGGGTGCCGATCACCAGCGCGCTGATCGACGCCCAGCTGGGCCACCTGGGGCAGGCCCGGGCTCGACTGGACGCAGCGCAGCAACTGCTCGACGCGCTGCCCCGTGACTCCGAGTGGCTGTGCACGACGACCCAGGCAGCCGAGGCGGTCGCGCTCGTCGGCGGTCATCCGGCGGCCGAATGGCTGTATGACCAGTTGCTGCCGCACGCGGCGCTGTTCGTGGTCGAAGGCATCGGCGCCGCGCCCCGCGGCAGCGTCGAGCGGCACCTCGGCCTGCTCGCCGGAGCCCTCGGTGACCGCGTCGTCGCGCGCACCCATTTCGAGCGGGCGCTCGAGGCCAACCGGCGGCTCGGCGCCGCGCTGCTCGTCGCCCGCACGCTCTACGACGCGGCCACCACCCTGGCCGACGACGGGCTACGCGCCGACGCGCGCGCGGCCTATCTCGAACTCGGCGCCACCCGGCGTGCCGCGAGCCTGGGCGACCAGCCGCCCGTCGGCGACGCCGGCCTCGTCCGGTCGGGCGCGACCTGGACGGTGCGCTTCGCCGGGCGCACCGCGACGCTGCGCGACAGCAAGGGGCTGCGGGACCTGTCCACCCTGCTCGCCCGGCCGGGCGTTCCGGTTCCGGTGGTGGAACTGGCCGGTGCACCCGCCGCGGTGCGCCCGTCCGGGCTGGACGGTCTGCATCAGGGCGGCGACCTCGGCGAGGTGATCGACGCGACCGCGCGCAACGCCTACCGGCGCCGGCTCGACGAGCTCACCGCCGACGCGGACGAGGCCGATCGCACCGGCGACACCAGGCGGGCGGCAGCGGTGGCCGCGGAACGTGACGCCCTCCTCGCCCAGTTGAGCGCCGCGTACGGGCTCGGTGGGCGGCCACGGCGGGCGGGCAGCCCGGTCGAACGGGCCCGCACCACGGTCACCGCGCGCATCCGCGACAGCATCGCCCACATCGCGACCGTCCACCCGGAACTCGGCCGGCACCTCCGCGCCGCGATCCGCACCGGCACCCTGTGCAGCTACGACCCCGAGACGCCGGTGAGCTGGCAGCTCACACCGTGAGGTCCGTTCTCACGCCTGTCGAGGTGACAACCGTCGTTCGAGAGGAGCACACCATGCCACGCACAACCAAGTCCGAAGCCCCGATCGGCATCGCCTCGGAGCAGATCGAGGGCCGCTACGTCGAACTCGGGCCGTACACGGTCGCCTACGAATCGTTCCCGCAGGACGTCGACCCCGGGCCGCTGTTCGCCGAGTTGCCCGACGGCCGCTGCCAGTGCCCGCACTGGGGCATCGTCGTCAGCGGGCAGGTCGTCTTCCGCTACGCCGACCACGAGGAGACCTTCCGCGCGGGTGACGCCTACTACGGCGCGCCGGGGCACCTGCCGCTGGTCTTCGCCGGCACCGAGGTCGTCGAGTTCAGCCAGACCGACAAGCTGAACGAGACGATGGCGGTGGTGGGCGCCGCGATGCAGCGCATGGCCGAGGTGTGAGGCTCATGTACTTCGCCCGCTACCACTTCGCCGGCGACCCCGACGAGCTGACCACCAGGTACCGCACGTTGCTCGCCTCGCGCGGTGGTGAGTACGACCTGCAGGTGGCCGTGCGCCGGTCGGACGGCATCGACGTCTACGACACCTGTCCGAGCGAGGGTGACTTCGCCTGGTTCAGCACGAGCGAGCAGTTCCGTGCCGCGCTGGCTGCCGTGGGGTTGCCGCTGCCGCACGCGGAGGGGCTCGGCGAGATCTTCGAGCTCACGAGCACGCAGGCGGTGGGCTGACATGAGCGCCGTCGCCACCGAGGTGGCTGTACTCGACGCCACCGGCCAGGCCGAACTCGTCCGTCGGGGCGAGGTGAGCGCCCGCGAACTGGTCGAGTGGGCGATCGAGCGGATCGAGCGGCTCAACCCGTCGCTCAACGCCGTCATCACCCCGATGTACGAGCGGGCGCTGGCGTCGGTGGCGACGGCGATCGGTCCGTTCGCCGGCGTCCCCTACCTGCTCAAGGATCTCGTGGTCGAGGTCGCCGGCACCCGGTTCACCGAGGGCAGCGCTTTCCTGCGCGACAACGTGTCCACGGTGGACTCGGCTCTGGTCACCCGGCTGGAGCGGGCCGGTCTCGTGCTCGTCGGCAAGACCAACTGTCCCGAGTTCGGGATGGTGCCGACCGTCGAGCCGGCCCTGCACGGGGCCACCCGCAACCCGTGGGACCTCACCCGCTCCACCAGCGGGTCCAGCGGTGGCTCGGCTGCGGCGGTGGCGTCGGGAATGGTGCCCATGGCGCACGCCAATGATCTGAGCGGTTCGATCCGCTTCCCCGCCTCGGCGTGCGGGGTCTTCGGGCTCAAACCGACCCGGGGACGGGTGTCGCTCGGACCGATCTACGGCGACGCGATCGGCGGCTGGGCGGCCGAGCACGCCGTCACGCGGTCGGTTCGCGACAGCGCGGCGCTGCTCGACGCGACGGCCGGCGCCGAGCCGGGTGACCCGTACCCGGCGCCGCCGATCGCGCGCCCGTACGCGGCCGAGGTCGGCACCGATCCGGGACGGCTGCGCCTGGCGTTCTCGGCGCGCACAGCCAGCGGCACACCGGCGCACCCGGACTGCCTGGCCGCGCTGGACGACGCGGTCCGGCTGTGCGCCGACCTCGGGCACGACCTCGTCGAGGTCGACCCACCCGCACTCGGCCCGGACGAGGGCGACGCGATCGGCACCGTCTTCGGCGCGGCCACTGCGTGGATCGTCGATTACTGGGTGCGCCGACTCGGCCGCGAGCCGGCCGCCGACGAACTCGAGCCGCTGACCCGCGGCTACCTGGCGATCGGCCGGGGCCTGGACGCCGCGTCGTATCTGCGCGCGGTCGAGGTGACGCAGCGGTACTCGCGCCGGGTGGCGCTGTTCCTGCGCGACTACGACGGGTCCCTGTCGCCGACGATGTCGTCGCCGCCGCTCGCCCTCGGCGAGATCACCTCGACCGAGGCGGACCCGCTGCGCGCGGCCGAACTCGGCGGCACCACCGTCGACTACCCCCAGGTCGTCGCCAACCTCACGGGCAACCCGGCGATGTCGGTGCCGCTGTGGTGGACCGCCGGCGGCCTGCCGATCGGTGTGCACGTCCTCGGCCGATTCGGCGACGAGGCGACCCTGTTCCGGCTGGCCGGACAGCTGGAGGCCGCGCGCCCGTGGGCGCACCGGGTGCCTGCCGTGCACGCCTGAGCACGTCCGTACGCTCGTGTCATGGCATTGACCGAACACCGCAAGGCCGAACTGGCCGAGAAGGTCGCGACCGGCGAACGGCTCACCCGCGCGGACGGTGAGGACCTCTACGCGTCCGACGACCTGGCCTGGCTGGGCGGGCTGGCGCACGCCGTCCGTACCGAGAAGAACGGTGACGCGGTCTTCTTCAACGTCAACCGGCATCTGAACCTGACCAACGTCTGCAGCGCGTCGTGCGCGTACTGCAGCTTCGAGCGGAAGCCCGGTCAGAAGGACGCGTACACGATGCGTGTCGAGGAAGCCGTCGAGAAGGCGCTGCAGATGGCCGGCGAGGGGCTCACCGAGCTGCACATCGTGAACGGCCTGCACCCGACGCTGCCGTGGAAGTACTACCCGCGGGTGCTGCGCGAGCTCAAGGCGGCGCTGCCGGACGTCGCGCTCAAGGCGTTCACCGCGACCGAGGTGCACTGGTTCGAGGAGATCAGCGGCCTGCCGGCCACCGAGATCCTGGACGAGCTGATGGACGCCGGCCTCGAATCGCTCACCGGCGGCGGAGCCGAGATCTTCGACTGGGACGTGCGCAAGCAGATCGTCGACCACAAGACGCACTGGGAGGACTGGTCGCGCATCCACCGCCTCGCCCACCAGAAGGGGATGCGCACCCCGGCGACCATGCTCTACGGCCACATCGAGGAGCCGCGGCACCGCGTCGACCACGTCCTGCGGCTGCGCGAACTGCAGGACGAGACCGGCGGGTTCCAGGTGTTCATCCCGCTGCGATTCCACAACGACGACAACCGGCTCTCGCACCTGCCGATGGCCCAGCCTGCCGACGTCCTGCGCACGTTCGCAGTGTCGCGCCTGATGCTGGACAACTTCCCGCACGTGAAGGTGTTCTGGGTCATGCACGGCCTGTCGACCTCGCAGCTCGCGCTGAACTACGGGGCGGACGACATGGACGGTTCGGTCGTCGAGTACAAGATCACCCACGACGCGGACGGTTACGGCACCCCCGACAAGCTGACCCGCGAGGACCTGCTCTCGCTGATCCGCGATGCCGGGTTCACGCCGAAGGAGCGCAACACCCGCTACGAGGTGCTGCGGTCCTTCGACGGGCCGGTGCCGCTGGCCGACCGGCGCCGCGAGCCCCAGGCCGTCTGGGCCTAGCCGTTTCGCCGCCTTCCCCCCTCGTGTGACCAGATCCGGACCCGGAATCTGGTCACACGAGGGGGGAAGTGAGCAGCCGGCGGAGCAGCGTCCGTGTCGCTGCCCAGTCCTGCAGCACGTCTGACCAGAGCACGCGGACGACGCGGTAACCGAGGCGGGTCAGCTGATGTTCGCGCTGCTTCTCGCGCCACAGCGCGTCGTCGGAGTACTTGAGCCGGCCGTCGGCTTCGAGGATTACCCGCTGCGCCGGCCACGCCATGTCGACCCGATATCGGCCGATCTCGACCTGGAGCTCCGGTGGCGGGAACCCGTCGTCGTGCAGTTCGAGTCGGACCAACGACTCGAGCGGCGACTCGGCGCGTGGATCGGCGAGGGCGAAGACCTCGCGAGCCCGCCGGACACCCGGCCAGCCCTTGGCTCGTGCGAGCATGCGGATCAGGTCCCTTTCCGCGACCACCTGCTCGTGCAGCGCGGCGTCGGCCGCTATCAGCCCGCCCCGCCGGTCGTTGCGGGCGATGTCGATCACCGTCCGTGCGAGCGTGGTGACGGGGGCGCCGAACCAGTCGGTGATGTCATCCGGTTGCAGCGCGGCCCCGCGGACGAGGGCGCGTCCGTGCCGTCCCTGCGTGCGCGGCCGGCGTGCGGTGAGGACGGGGACGGTCGGCACCGACATCGTCGGTAACCCGTGCAGGATGGCCGCGCTAGGGCCGGTGACGACCTGGTCCGGGCGCACGAGCGCCGTCGCCGTCGCGCGCATGGCGTGGTGCTGGCGCACCTGCGTCCACGTATCCGCATCCGGGTCCGGGCTCACGGGGCAGAGCACGCGCCGGCACGGCACGGTCCACGTCCCCCTGCGCAGGCGCTGCCGAATAAGGGGTTCGTCCACTCCGCTGCTGCGGGCCTGCGCACGAGTGAGGACGAATCCTTGTCGACACGCCAGCGGTGCGATCGGCTCGGCCGCGAGGTCGTCAGAGCGCTGCTGCCACCATCGTTGCCACCGCTGCGCATTGCCGGGCGGTGCGGGTATCGGTGCGTCCGGGTCGCGGAAGTACGTCACCGTGTGATCGTCGATCCGACCGAGTGGCCGATCCGGGTTGTCCACAGACTTTCGCCGCCTTCCCCCCTCGTGTGACCAGATCCGGGCCCGGAATTTGGTCACACCAGGGGGGAAGCGGGCGCGGAACTAGACTTGTCGGCGTGACCGAGACTCCGCAGCCACCCAGCTTCGGCAGCTGGATGGGGTCGCTGTGGCTCTACTCGCTGCTGCGCTTCGGGATGTTCTTCGCCATCTGGGGACTACTGCTCGTGGCCGGCCTCGAGGGGCTGTTCGCGGCGTTGATCGCGCTCGCCCTGTCGGTGCCGCTCTCGTTCGTGCTGCTCGCCAAGCCCCGCGCCCGGGTGGCCGAGAACCTCGAAGCGCGCGTCGCCGCCCAGCGGGCCGCCCGCGCGGAGCTCAACGCGAAACTCGACCCCGAGCCGGACGAGGACTAGGCGCCGCGCACCAGCTCGACCGCCTCGGCCACCGCCCGCGCCGGGCCGGCCACGTGCCACCGCCGCCCGTCCACCTCGAACACCTCGGCCGTCCCGCCCGCCGCCCGGACGAGGGCCGCGCCCGGCAACCAGTCCCACGGCAGCGAATCGGTCTGCAGCGAGACGCCGAGGCGCCCCGCCGCGACGGCCGCCAGCTCGACCGACCCCGACCCGAGCATCCGGACCGTTGCTGCCGCGGCGATCGTCCGCAGCAGCGGCACCCGCACCGAGTCGTCGGGCAGCGTCGTCGGGTGCACGTAGCTCGCGATCGACACCTCGCCCAGCGACCGGTCGGCCAGCGGCGGCAGCGCGATGTCGTTGCACGAGGTCGGGTGCTCACGTCCGCCGAGCCAGAGCTCGTCGGTCGCGGGCTGGTACACCGCGCCCAGCACCAGACCGGCCGAGTCCGTCAGCGCCAGCGCCGAGCACCAGGTGGGCAGGCCGGACAAGAAGTTGTACGTGCCGTCGACGGGGTCGACGAACCAGGTTCGCTCGCCGGGCTCATCGGTGCCCTCCTCACCCACGACGCCGTCGTGCGGCCGCTCGGTGCGCAGCCGGGTGGCGATGAGATCCTCGGCCGCATGGTCGGCTGCCGACACGACGTCCGAGACGGATGTCTTGCGGTGTGTCTGCAGGCCGCCGTGCAGCATCTGCGCGGCGAGCTGACCCGCGTCGCGCACCAGACCGGCGGCGAGCGCGAGGTCATCCACGCGATGAACGCTAGTGGTCGTAGAAATCCGCGAACTGCTTGCGCACCACGTTCTTCTGGATCTTGCCGGTGGACGTCTTCGGCAACTCGTCGACCACGATGACGGCCTTGGGTGCTTTGAACCCGGCGATCGAGCCCTTCAGCGCGTCGAGCACCGACGCCTGGTCGAGCTCGGTGCCCGGTTTCGCGACCACGACGGCGGTGATCGCCTCGGTCCAGTGCGGGTGGGGCAGGCCGACGACGGCGACCTCGGCGATCCGTTCGTCTGCCGCGTACACGGCCTTCTCGACCTCGATGGACGCGACGTTCTCACCGCCGGTCTTGATCACGTCCTTGTAGCGGTCGCTGAACCAGAGCATGCCGTCCTCGGCCAGGATCCCCGCGTCGCCGGAATGGAACCAGCCGTGCGCGAATGCCTCAGCCGTGGCCTCGGGATTCTTCAGGTACTCGTTGAGTGCCTGTGGGCTGCGGTAGACGATCTCGCCCTCCTCGCCGCGGGGCAGCAGGTGGCCGTCCGCGTCCATGATCGCGAGTTGGACGTTGACCACCTGGGTGCCGACCGCGCCGCTGTGGCTGAGCTGGTGTTCGGGCCGGAAGAAGGTGGTCACCGGGCTCATCTCGGTCTGCCCGAACGCGAGGTAGAAGTCGCACTTGAACGTCTCGATGCACCTGCGCAGCAGGGAATCTGGCATCGGCGCCATCGCGTATGCCGCCTTGCGCAGATGGGACAGGTCGCGCGAGGGCACGGACGGGTGTTCGGCGAGCAGGCGCCACATCATCGGCAGCGCGAAGCAGCGGGTGATCCGCTGCCGTTCGAGCAGCTCGAGCAGCGCGTCGGCGTCGAAGGCTCGCATCAGGTACTGCGTGGCGCCCATCATCACCGCCGGCGTGCCGAACCCGTTGAGCTGCGCAGTGTGGAACAGCGGCATGAGGCAGGCGATGCGGTCATCGGCGCAGAGCCCTGTCTCGGCGGCCACCATCAGCGATTCGAGATAGATCGCGGTGTGGCTGCCCACGACGCCCTTCGGGAAGGACGTGGTGCCGCTCGTGTACAGGTAGCTGATCGCGTCCCGGTCGGCGACGAGATGCTCGGGCTCGCTGTCGGCGCCGCCGAGCAGGTCGGCGAACGTCCGCCATGTGCGGTCGGGCGGGGACTGCTCGTAGTCGGCGTCCGTACCGGGTGCCACCACGACGTCCGCGACCGCCGGCACCTTCTCGAGGGCCGGTGCGACGAGCGCGACGAGCTGGGACTCCACCACGATCCCGCGCGCCTCGGAATGGTCGAGGACGTAGGCGATCTCGTCCGCGCGCCAACCCAGGTTCATCGGCACGCACACGATGCCGAGCTTGGCGCAGGCGAAGTAGGTGACCAGGAACTCGCAGCTGTTACCCGAGGCCAGGGCGAGTGCATCGCCGCGCGTGTATCCGGTCGCGGCGAGGGAGTTGGCCACCCGGTTGACCACCGAATTGAGCTCGGCGTAGGTCCAGGAGCGTTCGCCGTCCACGACCGCGAGCTTGTCGGGCATCCGGCTCGCGGTGCGGGTCAGCGCGTCGCCGATGTTGACTCGGGTGATCAAGTTCGTAGCCAGGTCGAGGTCCATGGGCGAATGCTGCACCGGGCGACTGTGGATGGGAAGGGGGACGTACCGTGGGTCGGGTGGGGATCACGCGGCCGCGGGTCGGGCACATCCAGTTCCTCAACTGCCTGCCGATCTACTGGGGCCTGGTTCGCTCGGGCGCGCTGCTCGACGTCGAGCTGACCAAGGACACCCCCGATCGGCTCAACGACCGCCTGGTCGAGGGGTCCCTCGACATCGGCCCCATCTCACTCGTGGAATACCTGCGCCACGCCGACGAGCTGCTGCTGCTGCCGGACGTCGCGGTGGGTTCGGACGGCCCGGTGCTGTCGGTGAACCTGGTCAGTCAGGTGCCGCTGGCCGAGCTGGACGGCCGGCGCGTTGCACTCGGCTCGACGTCGCGGACGTCGGTACTGCTGACCAGGATGTGGTTGGCGGAGGTGCACGGCGTTCGTCCGGACTACTTCGACTGCCCGCCGGACCTGGCAACGATGCTGCTCGAGGCCGACGCCGCCGTACTGATCGGTGACGCCGCGCTGCGCGCGGCCTACGACGCGCCGCGGCGGGGCCTGGCCGTCCACGACCTCGGCCAGGTGTGGCGCGACTGGACCGGGCTGCCGATGGTCTTCGCGGTCTGGGCTGCGCGTCGTGACTACGCCGAGGCCAATCCCGGTCTGGTCAAGGACGTGCACTCGGCGTTCGTCCGCAGCCGGGACGACGCGCTGGCCCATGTCGATCAGGTGGCCGCCCAAGCCGCGCGGTGGGAGGTCTACGACGCCCCGACGCTGGCGAACTACTTCCGCACTCTCGACTTCCGCCTCGGCGCTCGCCAGCTGGCGGGCCTGGCGGAGTTCGCGCGACGTGCGGCCGAGGCCGGCGCCGTTCCGCGCGGCGTCACGCCGAGGTTCGCCGAGGTCTGAGCCGGGGGGGTTTGCGCACGCTCAGAAAACGGCGTCAGGTCAGTGCGGCTGCAGGTCCGCGAAGCTCGACAGCACGTCGATCGCGCCGTAGTGCACCGAGAGGACGTGGTCGTGTTGGGCCGAGTGCGTGATCGCGTCGAGGATGTCCCGGTTCGAAGCGCTCGGGTACAGCGAGCGGAGCAACGCCGCCTGGCCGGCGACCAGCGCCGTGCTGAACGACGTTCCTGACCACGTCACGAACCCATGGCCCGGTCGTGGACCGACCAGGTCGGCGCCGGGAGCGGCAACGTCGACCCAATCACCCCGGTTGGAAAAGCCGGCGAGCGCACTCTCGGTGTCGTCGAGGGCACCGACGCTCAAGGCATCCGAGTCTGCTGCCGGATACGTCTTGAGGTCGGTGGCGGCATTGCCGGCCGCGACGACGACCATGGCGCCCGCGTTCCGCGCCTCTTCGACCGCGTCGCTGAGCAGACGGGTCGCGAGTTTCGTGGTGGTGCCGAGGCTCAGGTTGATGATCTGGGCGCCTGCGGCCACTGCGTCCTGGATCGCCTGCACCAGCGTGAACACGGTGCCGTTGCCGTCGCTGTCGAGCACCCGCTCGGGCAGGATCTGCGCGTCCGGCGCCATCAGCCTGATCAGGCCACCGATGAACGTGCCGTGGCCAGCGGCGGAATCGAAGTGCCCGTCGCTGTTGGAGTCGATGCCGTTCTTGCCATCGCTCGTGTTGTCGTTGTCGTCGACGTAGTTCCACCCGCGCAGCACGTGGCCGGCCAGTACGGGGTTCTTGTCGTCGACGCCGGTGTCGAGAACGGCGATGGTGACACCGGCACCGGTGCTGCGCTCGTGGGCCGATGCGAGCGCCATCCGGGTGATCACATCCTGGTGCCGGTACTTGCCGGCTGAGCTGTGCAGCGGCTGCCCGAACGGCCACGAGTGGAATTGGGAGCCGGCAATCTGCGCCGCAGCCTCAGGTATCGCGTACACCACCCCGGGCTCGTGGGCGATGCTGCTGGCGACCCCGCCGACCCGGTGCACGTCACCACGGCACTGCGCTGGTACACAGCGCACCCGGTAGATTCCGCGCGATTTCACCAGCGGCTGGTCGAAGGCGACGGGAAAGGCCTGGAGGACGTTCTTGATCCGGTAGCCGTCAGCCAGATCGACCTTGACGACGATGTTCATGTTCCCGCCGGACGGTGGTGGGGGGGATGCCGAGGAACCTGCTGGTTCCAGCGCGACGGCGAGCGTCACCACGGCGAGCAGGCCGAGTCCGCGACGAACGGTACGAGAAATGCTCGGAATCATTCGAACCTCCGCATATCCATACTCTCCGGACACATGACGTGAATGAACGGCGCCCAGTAATAGGGGTGTGGTGCCTTTCTGGCAATGTCGATCTGGGCTGCCCGCAGAGCCAGCGCAGGGGGCGCTCCGCCGGCGAGATCGGTGTACATCCGGGCCATGAGCTCGCTGGTGACCTCGTCGTCGACGATCCATTGGCTGACGATTGCGTCCGACGCGCCGGCGGCGAGGAAGCTCCAGGCGAGCCCGACCGGTTCGGCCGTCTCGACGCCCGGCCGACCTGACTCGCACGCGCTCAGGACGACGAGCACTCCCGGCATCTCGAGGTCGAGCACGTCGGCCGCGGTCATCCACCGGTCGGCCAGATGCAGCCCCGAGAACAGCGGGTTCCCGGGACGGTACTGGCCGTGACAGGCCAGGTGCAGCACCCCGGGCCCAGGTACCGACTCGAACAGCAACGCGCTGGTGGCCTCGGCGCCGCGCACCACCCGAGCACCCGGCAGCACCCGTTGGATCGCGTCGGCCTCGGCCGCGATGTGTACGGCGCGCTCGTCCGGTAGCGCGAACGCCAGCACGCCCTTGCCCAGGTCCGGCTGCCGGCCGCGTGCGCCGACCAGGGTGGGCGCGAGCGATATCGCCACCTGTTCGATCAGGTACGACTCGCCGTCGTGCAGTGCGGGGAACGGCACGCTGTGCAACGAGCGGTGGGGGACGACGACGAGCTCCGCCGGGTCGCCCAGCAGGTCTCGCACCGGCGCCATCAGCAGGTCGTAGAGCGAGTTCAGCGTCCGGCGGGTCGACTCGCGCAGGATCGCCTGCGCGCGCGAGCCCCGTGACTCGGACAGCCGGCAGTGCGTCCAGTGACCGACGAGCCGGTCGAGTTCGGTACCGACGACGCCCATCACGCCGTTCATCCGGCGGACTTCGACGGCACCGTCCTGCACGACGAACGCGACGACGTCGTCGCCGATGACGTGATAGCTGATCGTCGTTGCGTCCGTGCGGAACGGCGCGGGGGGCGGCGCCGCCGACGCGATGGCCGGCGCCGGCTGATCGCGGACCGCGCGGGTCATGCGCAGCATGGTGATCTCGAGTTCGAGTTGCACGACGTGACCGCGCATCCGGTTGATCGCGTCAGGGTCACGTTCCGCGGCGATGGCTACGTGCGTAGCGCTGAGGTCGACGTGCAGCTGGTGCAGCCGGTCGTCATCGCCGCATCGAGCGGGCGAGCCGAGCGTGCCTACCCGCAGATCCAGCAACGTGCGTGCCTTGACGTGGTCACTGAGCCGGCATGCCTCGGCAACGTCGCCGCGCCTGTGCCGCTCGACCAGCAGATCGATGAGCTCGTCGTGAGCTGCCAGCCGATCGGCCCGGAAGGCCAGCCGCAGCGTCGGATCGGGAAGCCGCGAGCTCTCGCGGTCGGTGAGCGCCACCGCGCCACGAAGAACGAGTTCGGCCTCGTCGCCACGCCCTTCGGCCCGCCGCAGGCGGGCAACCCGCACGTCGTAGGCGTAGCGGACGTAGGGCAGCCGCAGTCCCGCGACGAGCGGGTCGATCTCGCTCAGCAGCTCGCCCAGCTGCCCCAGATCGGTCAGCAGGTCGGCTTGCTGCAGGGCCGCCCAGGCGAGGGGGACCTGCCAGCCGCCGCGACCGGTCAGATCGATCACCGCCGCGAGCAGCTGACCGGCACGCCCGGCGTCACCGAGCCGGGCGGCGATCTCGGCCGTGACGAGCAGGGTGCGAGCCAGGTACTGCCTGTCGTCGACCTCGACGAAGATGTCGAGTGCGGCGGCCAACTCGGCAGATGCGCCGACGAGATCGCCGCACCCGAGCCGCGCCAGCGCGCCGGCGAGCCGGGCGAAGCCCTCGTCGTGACGCAGCCCGGCGCCGGAGAAGCTGCTCGCTGCGTAGTCCGCTGCCGCGCGCGCCTCGGCGTGCAGCCCGGCGGCGAGGTACACCCGCGCGATGCCGAGCTGGATCCGCGCCCGCTCGGGCGCCGCCCCCAGTTCGGCGAGCACCTCGTCGGCCTCGCCGAGCACGCGGAGCCCGTCGACCAGTTCGCCGAGCTGGGCGTGCGCATCGCCGAGGTGACCCGCGCACTTGGCCGCCCACAACCGGTCGCCGTCGGCGAGGAACGCCGCGCGTGCGGACGTGAGGACCTCTCGCGCTTCGCGCGCCTGACCGAGAGCGAGCAGCTCGATCCCGCGGTTCGCGCGCGGCTGCGCCACCTTGGTCGGCTCGTCGAGGGCCAGGTAGATCGCTTCGGATTCCGAATATGCCGCCAGGGCCTCGGCGTGGTGGCCGATGAAGCTCGACGCAACACCGATGTTGCCCAGGGCGGCCGCGCGCAACAGCTGCTGGGACCGTTGATCCAGCACGTCGTCCGAGAATCGGTCCAGCGTCGCCAGCAGGCGATGCCCTGCCTGTGCCGCCGCCGCGTGGCGGCCGAGGTCGTCGAGGATCTGCATCCGGCCGAGATCCGTGCGTGCGGCGCTGACCAGGTCCCCGACGCGCAGCCACTCGGTGCGCGCGGTGTCGATGAGATTCAGCGACCGGTCCAACTCGCCCCGCTCGGCATACAGCCGAGCCAGGCCGTAGGAGGCTCGGGCGGACACGGCGCCGAAGCCGAGCCGGGCCGCCGTGCTCGCCGTCTGCTCGGCCAGTTCGGTAGCGCGGGCCGGCTGCTGATGCATCAGCTCGTCGACCTCGTCCAGAACCGACATCAGGCCCGACTCGGTCGGTTCGCCGCCGCGGCGGGCAGCGAACGCGGTCGGTGCCTGAGATAGGTCGACGGCCACGTGATCAGCTCCGGGGTGGTGCGAGGGGGACGTCGATCGTGGTTCTGCCCGCGATCCGGACGCTCAGCCGGTCGACCGTGCTCGGCAGGTCGGACCACCAGAAGCGACCGAGTTCGTCGCCGTCGGCCGACTGGCTGACGAATCCCGGTCCGGACGCGGTGGCCGAGATCGCCAGGTGCTCGGCGTCGGCCGGCGAGGGCACGTGGTGGTCGAGGTCGTCCGGCAGCACCTGACCATGCACGCTGATCCGGCTGG
Organism: uncultured Actinomycetota bacterium; assembly: GCA_963750295.1. Classification (GTDB taxonomy): domain Bacteria; phylum Actinomycetota; class Actinomycetes; order Mycobacteriales; family Jatrophihabitantaceae; genus CAVVPY01. Next base: position 345,578 of record CAVVPY010000008.1, on the reverse strand, counting down.
GCGCCGTGCGAGCCACATCTAGGAAGAGGTCACTGTCGTCGGACCGGTAGGCGAGGTGGATCACCCGGTCGTCCGAGGACGCCGAGCGGACTCCGGCCAGCGCGGGGTCGCGGCGGCTGTCGAAGGCCAGGTAAGCGTCCTGGTCGAGCGGTCCGTGCGCGTCCGCCAGCACGAGTGCGTCGACAGCACCCCCGACGTGCTCGGGTGCGGTGAGCGCCGGCCCGAGCAGGTTGGCGCGCGCCAGCGCTCGAAGCGCCCGGACCCAATTGCGGCTGGCGCTCGTGTCGAGGTATGCGTGGGTCGTCGCGTCCGCGACTCGCGCCGCCGGATTTTCGCCCACGTGACCGCGAAGCCACTCGATCAGTGGCTCGAGTTCGGCCGGTACCTGCGCGTTGTCGATCATCGCGATCCCCGAACGCCGTTCGTCGACATGCCGTCGCCTGCCATTTCGCCGCCCCCCAAGAAGGTTCAATCAAGGTAACTGTTGCAATCGACTCGCGCCATGCGAAATGGGCATAAAACGTCCAACGCGCACATTGCGCGACTCAGTCGCACATCAGCGAACGAGAACGTGTTCTATCGCTTTCGTGGGGACGGCAGCCCCGGACCGAGGACTCAAGAAGGCAGCCGACCTGCCGATTTGCGGGGGTGACCGGGTACACCTACCGTCGAGTAACCCGCGGGGAAAGGCCGATGTGCTCGTGCGCTCACTGTCCGTAGTCGCACTGTTCGTCGTGCTCATCGGCGGACTGCTCGTGCGACCCGGTGTCGCGGGTACCGACGAGCGGGCCCTGCCCGTCCCGTATAGCTTCCTGTTACCCGCGATCGTGGCCGGGACCGCACCCGGGGCCGATCCGCCGGGCGCCAACATGTGGTCGTGCCGCCCCACGGCAGCGCATCCGGAACCGGTCGTGCTCGTCCACGGGCTGGCGGGCAACAAGGCGACCAATTGGCAGACCTACGCGCCGCTGCTGAAGAACCAGGGCTACTGCGTCTACGCGCTCACCTACGGCCAGTCGGACATGTCACCGCAGAAGTACCGCAACACCTTCGGCGGTTTCACAGCCATCGAGTCGAGTGCTCAGCAGCTCAAGTCGTTCGTCGCGCGGGTGCTCGCGGCGACCGGCGCGGCCAAGGTCGACATCGTGGGTCACTCCGAGGGCACGCAGATGCCCGACTACTACGCGAAGTTCCTCGGCGGCGCCCGGTTCATCAAGCGCTATGTGTCCCTCGCGCCGCTGTGGCACGGCACGGACCTGGTCGGCCTCGCGACCCTGAACCGGCTGGGTGAGCCGTACCGCGTGTCACCGCTCGTCAACGGCATGTTCGCCGCGTACTTCGCGTCCGGGCCGCAGTTGCTGACGGGCTCCGCCTTCTACAAGAAGCTGCGCTCAGGTGGCACGCCCGCAGTCGCGGGCATCGACTACACGAACATCGTGACGAAGTACGACGAGCTGGTTTCTCCTTACACCAGCGGGATTCAGCGCGGCATGACCAACCACGTCGTCCAGGACTACTGCGCACTCGACCTCAGCGACCACTTCGAGATCGCTGCTGACCCGGTCGCGGCGGCACTCGTCCTCAACGCGCTCGACCCCGCGCATCCGCGCGCGGTTCCGTGCCGACCGGTGCTGCCCTTCATAGGCTGAGCGGGTGCTGCGTACCGAGGCCCTGATCGACCTGGCGGCGATCCGTCACAACCTGGCGACGTTGCGCGCCTCGACGAGTGCCGAGGTGATGGCGGTCGTGAAGGCCGACGGCTACGGCCACGGCCTGGTGCCGTCCGCGCGGGCGGCGCTCGACGGTGGCGCCACCTGGCTCGGTACGGCGATCGTCGACGAGGCGCTCGCGTTGCGTCAGGCCGGCATCACCGCCCGGTTGCTGTCGTGGTTGTGGACGCCCGACGAGACGGCGACGATTCGCGCCGCCGTCGCCGCCGACATCGACCTGACAGCGAGCAGCCGTTGGCAACTGGACGCGGTGGCCGCTGCCGCCGAGGCGAGCGGCAAGGTCGCGCGCGTGCACCTCAAGCTCGACACCGGGCTCTCGCGCAACGGCAGTTACCGCGACGACTGGCCCGATCTCGTCGGCGCCGCCGCGAAGGACGACCGCCTGTCGGCGGTCGGCGTGTGGAGCCACCTCGCCTACGCCGACGAGCCCGGGCACCCGACGATCGGGCGCCAGATCGACGCGTTCCGCGCCGGGCTCGAGGTTGCCGCCGCAGCCGGGGTCCAGCCGGAGGTCCGGCACCTCGCGAACTCCGCCGCGACGCTCACCCGTCCCGAGGCGCACTTCGACCTCGTCCGTCCCGGCATCGCGGTCTACGGGCTGAGCCCGGTGCGGGACAGCTTCGGCCTCGTCCCGGCGATGACGCTGCGTGCGGCGATCGCGTCGGTGAAGCGGGTCGCCGCAGGCGAGGGCGTGTCGTACGGGCACGAGTACACGACCCCGCGCGAGACGACGGTGGTTCTCGTCCCGCTCGGGTACGCGGACGGGGTGCCGCGCCGCGCGACCAACCTCGGTCCGGTGGCGGTCAACGGTTCGCGCTTCACCATCAGCGGGCGGGTCTGCATGGATCAGTTCGTCGTCGATGTGGGCGATCTGCCGGTCAGCGCGGGTGATCCCGCAGTCCTCTGGGGCCCGGGGCGCGACGGTGAACCGCGTGCCCAGGACTGGGCCGACGCGCTCGGGACCATCCACTACGAACTGGTGACCAGGGTCGGGCCGCGCGTGGTCCGTAGCTACATCGGATGAGGGTCGCGCTGCCGACGCCCGCCGACACCCACGCGTTCGGGGCACGGTTGGCGGCCGTGCTGCGTGCGGGCGACCTCGTCGTCCTGACCGGCCCGCTCGGCGCCGGCAAGACAGCGCTCGTGCAGGGCATCGGCGCCGGGCTCGAGGTGCGCGGTGCCGTCGTCTCGCCGACGTTCGTGATCGCCCGCGTCCATCGGGGCCGGCTGCCGCTGGTGCACGTCGACGCCTACCGGCTCGGCTCCCTGGCCGAGGTGGACGACCTCGACCTGGACGTGGACGTGGCCGACGCGGTCACGGCGGTCGAGTGGGGCGCCGGCCTGGTGGAGCAGCTGGCCGACGCGCACCTGGTGATCGAGCTGGCACGGGCGAGCGACTCGGACGAGCGGAGCGCCGTCCTGACCGGGCACGGCGGCGACTGGGGACGGCGAGTGCATCAGCTGGGCGAATAATGTGGATTTATCTGGCATAACGGGCATACGGTCGACAGAGCCGACCCACCTTTGTGCGTGCACGGAGCCACCAGCATGCCCCGACTGTCCCACCCATCCCGCCCGCTCCGGCCGCCCCGCCCGCGACGGACCCTCGCCACGTTGGCCAGCGTGGCCGGCCTGGTCGCTGCAGGTTCCGTCGTGGAGGGTCCGGCACCGGCGACCGAGGGCCTGTCCCCGCCGCGGTTGGACGGATTCACCGCCGCATCCAGTGCGCGCGAGCGCGCTGCCGAGCAGCGCTTCCTCAGCTATCCGTCCGGCTATCCACAGGGACCGTCGAGCGGGTTCCCGAAGCGGCCTGGGTGGAGCATGATCGAGAGGTGGTACAGATCCGTCCAAGCAGGACATATCACCTAGTGATGGTGATCGCGCGAGTGGCGGCGGCCTTGGCGGCACTAGCGCTGACCACCGGATGCACCAGTTCTGCCGAGCCGATTCGTGACGAACGTTTCCCTCGTCGCCGCGTCGCGGGACGCGCCGAGCCTTGCCGCGGGGTTCAACCTGACCGCCGGTGCGGATGTCGGCCGGCGCGGGCGAAATTCCGGTACCACGCCGGCGCTCGTCGGCTATCAGGAACGTTCCTGTCTTACCGGGACAGATCGCCGATGGTTGGCGAGGACGTGGGTGACGATCGTATGACCGGAATGGGCAGCGCATCGCGGGCAGTCCGGCTGGTGAAATCGGCCGGCGAATGCTTGTGCGCGGGCCTGGCCGGCGTCGCGCTGATAGCGGCGTGCAGCAGTTCGGCGGGAACGACACCGACCAGTTCGGCGCCCAGCCCGTCGTTACCGTCGCCGCCCGCCAGCAGTCAATACTCCGGACCGCCGAAACCGGTCCAGCCCACCATCCCGGCCGATGTGCCGACCGTCGGGCCGAACATGAAACGCGGCGAGAAACCACCATTGATGCCGCTCGAGGCGACGCAGCACACCCCCGATGGCGCGAAGGCGTTCGCTGAGTTCTTCATCAAGACCATCGACTGGGGCTACGCAACATTGACGGGGCGTATATCCGCCACTACTGATGTCAGGTGCCACTCTGCGCAGCACTCGCAGACGGCATGGACGAAAGTTATCGGATGTCGGCACCGTTATGTTGGCGGCCGAATTACCGTGACGTGCACAGTCAGTTGCGCCGACGCGGTGATGCGCGTCGTGCCGAGGAAACCATTCGCGTGACATCGTCGATGTTGCTCGTCATATGAACAAATTGACAATGCCGGACTTTTGTCGGGCAGACGAGGCACACGACAGGCGAGCGGTTTGAGGTGTCGCTCATCTGGACGGTCACAGTTGGATGGTTCCTGATTGATCTGAGAGCTAGTCGCATGAAGTCGGCGATGTGCGGTCCTCGGTTGCTAGCGGCTGCTGCTCTTGGCGTGACGTCCATCTGCTCGCGCAGGCGCCGCAGGCGGACGCCGTGCTGGTCACGCTGGTGATGGACGCTAGCGGAATTCATCGCGGCGTCTTGTCGACGGGAAGTGTGTACCGGGGTGCGGCATCGAGCGGCCATCCAGTCTGGTCCGAGTAACGCTCCGCCGACTCGGGTGGTGAAGTGCGGGACGCCGGCTACGGCACGCAGTCCCCTGCAATGGGATTTCGGGACGTGCGGCACTCCGCTCACCTGCCTGCAGCGAAGTCCCGGCTCGCGCCGACGCACCGTCGTCGCCGCGTTCGCGACCCTCGTGCGCCAGAACGGGCACTGGGTGCTGCAGACCGTCTGGTGTCCTGCCTCCGCGCAGCCCGCACCCAACCTGGCGGCGCTTCGCGACCAGGCGCTGCGCCTGCTGCCGACCGTCGCCGTCGGCACCGCGTGGGACCACCGCGGCCTGGTCAACGCCGAAGCCGTGCTGTGGGCCGCCACGGCACGCGCGCGCCGGCTGCCGACGGTGACCGTCGTCGGGCAGCGCGTCGCGCTGCGCATCGGGTTCGATCACGCGGACTGGGACTACGGCGACGGGCAGCGCGAGACCACCGCCGATCCCGGCCGGGTGTACCGCGAATCTGATCCGTGCCACACGGCCCAGTGCGACGGGTACGCCGGGCACACCTACCGCACGAGCGGTCCGATGACGATCACCTTGCAGGTGTCGTGGCACGCCCAGTTCAGTCTCGACGGCGGCGCGACCTGGACCGATATCGACCCGGCACCGCTCACCGGCCCGGCGACCGTCCACGCGCTGACGATCGAGCAGGCGCGGGCCGTGCTGGTGCCCGACCCGCGGCACTGACCCAGCGCCACCTGCCCGGCGCGAGCGGGAGCAGGCCCGCACGTCCTAGGCTGGCACATCGTGCTCGTCCTCGGCCTCGACACCTCCTCGCCAGCGGTGAGCGCCGCCGTCGTCGAGGTCGACGAACGTGACCCGGACCGGCGGCCGCGCACGCTCGCCGAGCACCGCGTCATCGACGCCCGCGGGCACGGCGAGAACCTCGCCCCGCTCATCGACAGGTGCCTGCGCGCGGTCACCATCGGTCCGGGCGAGCTGGCCGCCGTCGTCGCCGGCACCGGCCCCGGTCCCTACACCGGGTTGCGGGTGGGCCTGGTGACGGCGGCCGTCCTCGCCGACGTGCTCGCCATCCCCGCGTACGGCGTGTGCTCACTCGACGCCATCGCGGCCGGCGTGCGTCCGCGGCTCGTCCTCACCGACGCGCGGCGCAAGGAGGTCTACTGGGCGCGGTACAACCGGGACGGTGCGCGCGTCGACGGGCCACACGTGTCCCGCCCGGCCGACGTCGCGATCACCGGCCACGCCGACCTCGCGGGCGCCGGCGCGCGCCTCTACCAAGACCTGTTCGCCGGGGCCACGCTGCACGACGGAGATTTCCCCGTCCCAGCCGACCTCGTGGCGCGCGCAGCCGACCGGATCTGTAGCGGTGCGCCGTCCGAGCAGCTGACCCCGCGCTACCTGCGCCGACCCGACGCCATTGCGTCAGCGACACGGAAAACGGTGACCCCGTGACCGGCGACACGGTCACGCTCGTCCCGATGACGGCGCGGCACGTCGATGCGCTGATGTCCTTCGAGCGCGAGATGTTCGGGACCGAGGCGTGGACGGCGGCCGGTTACCGGGCCGAGATCGCCGACACGCGCTCCCGCAGCTACGTCGCCGCCGAGGACGAGGCCGGTGCGCTGCTCGGCTGGGCGGGCGTGCTCATCGCGGGCGACCAGGCCGAGATCCTGACGGTCGGGGTCGTGCCCGCCGCGCGCCGCAGGGGCATCGGCGCGCGCCTGCTCGACGCGCTGCTCGCCGCTGCCCGCTCGCGCGGCGCCGCCGAGGCGTTTCTCGAAGTCCGGGTCGACAACCTCGCGGCTATCGCGCTCTACGAGCGCAACAGGTTCGCCGAGGTCGGACGTCGGCGCGGCTACTACGACCACGGCCGGGTCGACGCGCTGGTGCTGCGGCTCGACCTGAGCGCGGACGGGGAGCGGTCGTGACCGAGCCCCTCGTCCTCGGCATCGAGACGTCCTGCGACGAGACGGGGATCGGCCTCGTCCGCGGGACGACCCTGCTCGCCGACGCGATCGCCTCCAGCGTGGACGAACACGCCCGCTTCGGCGGGGTCGTCCCCGAGGTGGCCAGCAGGGCACATCTGGAGGCGATGGTGCCGACGATCCATCGCGCCCTCGACACCGCCGGGGTCACAGCCCAGGACGTGGATGCCGTCGCCGTCACGGCAGGCCCGGGCCTGGCCGGGGCGCTGCTCGTCGGCGTGGCCGCGGCGAAGGCCTACGCGCTGGCGCTCGGCAAACCGCTCTACGGCGTGAATCACCTTTCGGCGCACGTCGCGGTCGACCTGCTCGAGCACGGGCCGCTCGCCGAACCGTGCATCGCCCTGCTGGTGTCGGGCGGCCATTCGTCGCTGTTGCTGGTCCCGCGGATCGGCGGCGAGGAATTGACCGAACTCGGCGCGACAGTCGACGACGCGGCCGGGGAGGCCTACGACAAGGTCGCGCGGCTGCTCGGACTGCCGTTCCCCGGCGGCCCGCCGATCGACCGGCTCGCCCGCGACGGCGACCCCGCGGCGATCGCCTTCCCGCGCGCGATGCGCGAGGACGGCTACCGGTTCTCCTTCGCCGGCCTGAAGACGGCCGTCGCGCGCTGGGTCGAGGCCCGCGAACGCGCGGGCGAGCCGGTGCCGGTCGCCGACGTGGCCGCGAGTTTCCAGGAGGCGGTGGTCGACGTCCTCACCGAGAAGGCCGTACGCGCGGCGCGGGAGCACGGGGTGGAACATCTCGTTATCGGCGGCGGGGTCGCGGCGAACTCACGGCTGCGCGCGCTCGCCGAGCAACGCTGCACCGACGCCGGCCTGCACCTGCGCGTCCCCCGTCCCGGGCTGTGCACCGACAACGGAGCGATGGTGGCCGCGCTCGGCGCGCAGCTCGTGGCCCACGGCGCAACCCCGTCGCGGTTGGACCTGCCGGCCGACTCGGCGTTGCCGATCACCGACGTGCTGGTCTGAGGGCAGACTGGGCGCCATGGGCACCGTGATGTGGGAGGCCCGCGCCGCCGACGGGCGGCTGGACGAACTGGTCGCACTGGTCTGCGAGCAGGCCGACGCTGCTGCGGCGGTGTACCGCAGCGCTGACGCCCGCGTCGTCGTGATCGACCCGACCGGTCGTGGCATCGGCGACGTCCCGGCCGTCCTCGTCGACCGCCCGCCGCACGCGTGGTCCTTCGAGCCGGTGCCGCGCGACTGAGATCCGGGTCCGGCGAGCGGCCGGGCCACTTGCCTCCGCGGGATACGACCAGCACAGTGCAACACGTGGCAGACACGGACGAGCACAAGCACGAGGCGACGAGTCGAAGGCGAGGGGTGGCTGTACCCGGACCGGCCGGCGCGATCGGATTCGCCCGCCGCCTGGGCGCCACGGCACGTAACGCAGCCGAGGTGATCCGGTTCGGCGGTCTCGAGACGGGCGAGAGCTCCTCGCCGTTCACGGTCAAGGCCGAACAACTCAACTATCGGCTGCGTCACTACTTTGCCGACGACGTGCCCCCGGGTGCCGCGCCGATCCTGCTGATCCCGCCGTTGATGCTGACCACCGAGGTATGGGACGTCTCGCCGAGCTCGTCCGCGGTCACGGCATTGCACAAGGACGGCATCGACACCTGGGTCGTCGACTTCGGCCACCCGGATCGCGACCCCGGCGGCCTCGAACGGACCCTCACCGACCACGTCCTCGCCGTCAGCGACGCGATCGACCGAGTCATCGAGGCGACCGGGCAGAACGTGGTGCTCGCCGGCTATTCGCAGGGCGGCATGTTCGCCTACCAGACCGCCGCGTTCCGGCGCGGCGACGGCATCGACTCGCTGGTCACCTTCGGCTCGCCGGTCGACTCGCGCGCGCCCCTGCCGATCCCGCTCTCACCCGAAGCCGCGGCCAGGCTCGCGACCGGGCTGATCGACAGCGGGCTGCTGCGCAAGCTCGCGCTGCCGGGCTGGGCCAGCCGCCTCGGCTTCAAGCTGCTCACCCCGGCCAAGTCGGTCCAGGGCCGCGTCCAGTTCCTGCTGGCGCTGCACGATCGTGACGCCCTGCTGCCGCGCGAACGCCAGCGCCGCTTCCTCGAGTCCGAAGGCTGGACGGCGTGGAGCGGACCGGCGATCGCCGAGATCCTCGAGCAGTACCTCGTCCACAACCGGATGCTCGAAGGCGGTTTCACCGTCGGTGACCGGCTGGTGACGCTGGCCGACATCGAGTGCCCGATCATGACGGTGGTCGGCTCGGTGGACACGATCGGACACCCCGACTCGGTGCGCGCCATCCGGCGGGCCGCACCTCGCGCGGACGTGTACGAGATGACGCTGCGGGCCGGGCACTTCGGCCTGGTCGTCGGCTCGACCGCGATGACCCGCACCTGGCCGGCGGTGTCGGGGTGGATCGCCTGGCGCACCGGGACGCAGGAGTTGCCCGCGACGGTCATCCCGGCAGAGCAGGCCGAGACGATCAAGCCCGCGCGCGTGACCGGCGGGGCGGCGGCACTCGCCCAGGCAGGCGAGTTCGGTATCGGCGCCACCCGGTTGATGTTCGGGACAGCCCGCCGCGCGGTACACGCCGCGCAGAGCCTGGTGCAGGACGCGCCGTCGCAGTTGCCCCGGCTGGCCCGCCTCGAGCAGCTCGATCCGTCCACCCGGATCAGTCTCGGGTTGTTGCTGGACGAGCAGGCGCGCAAGTCCCCCGAGGAGATCTGCTTCCTCTTCGGTGATCGCGCCTACCGCCAGCACGAGGTGAAATACCGCGTCGACAGCGTCGCCAAGGGCCTGATCGAGGTCGGGATCCGTCCCGGCGATCGCGTGGGCGTGCTGATGAGCACCCGGCCGAGCGCGTTCACCGTGGTCGCCGCGCTCAGCCGCCTCGGCGCGACCGCGGTGCTGCTTCGCCCCGACGGTGACCTGGCCCGCGAGGCGGGCCTCGGCCGGATCAGCTGGGTGATCTCCGACCCTGACCACGCTGGGCAGTCCCTCGAGTCCGTGCAGTGGTGCGTGCTCGGCGGCGGCGCGGACGAGCGCGATCTTCCCGACGGCGTGATCGACATGGAACGCATCGACCCCGACCAGGTCGAGGTTCCCGCCTGGTACCAGCCGAATCCGCACCGGGCCGAGGACGTCGCCTTCGTCGTGTTCACCAGCGAGGGCGCTGGGACGAGGGCGGTGCAGATCACCAACAAGCGCTGGGCGCTCTCGGCCCTCGGGACGGCGAGCGCGGCCGCCCTCAAGCCGAGCGACACCGTCTACAGCGTCACGCCGATCCACCACTCGTCGGCGTTGCTGATGTCGGTCGGCGGTGCGGTGGCCGGCGGCGCGCGCTTCGCGATGGCGACCGCGACCGACCCCGACACGTTCTGGGACGAGGTGCGCCGCTACGGCGCGACGCACGTGTCCTACACGTGGACCTCGCTGCGGGAGCTCACCTACGCGCCGTCCCACCGCAACGAGCAGCACCATCCGATCCGGATGTTCCTGGGCTCGGGCATGCCCCGCAATCTCTGGACGCGGGTCGCCGAACGGTTCCCGGACACCCGCATCCTCGAGTTCTACGCCTCGGCCGAGGGCGAGGCGATCCTGGCCAACCTGACCGGGCAGAAGCCCGGCTCGATGGGTCGCCCCATCCCGGGCACGGCCGAGGTCCGCGTTGCGGCCTACGACCTGGTCGCCCACGAACTGGAGCAGACCAGTAACGGGGTGGCACGCGAATGCCTCGCCGACGAGGTCGGGCTGCTGCTGACCCGGGTCGCGCCCGCCGACCTCGTGATCGGGACGCCGCTGCGCGGGGTGTTCGCCGTCGGCGACGCGTGGCGCTCCAGCGGCGACCTGTTCCTGCGCGACGAGCAGGGCGACCACTGGCTCGTCGGCTCGCTGGACGAGGTGCTCGAGACCGAGCACGGGCCGGTGCTGCCGGCCGGGACACGCTTCTGCCTCGGCAGCCTGCCCGGGTCGGATCTGGTCGTCGCCTACGGCGTGAGCGAGGGCGACACCGACATCCTCGTCGGCGCGATGACCGTCCTGCCCGACGCCGATGTCAGTCCCGCTCAACTCGACAAGGTCTTCGATCGGCTGCCGCGGTCCCAGCGTCCGCGCTACGTCCAGGTCGTCGCGTCCATCCCGCTGACGACGTGGATGCGGCCGATCTGGCGCGAGCTGCAGAAGAAGGGCGTGCCCAGAGCGGCGCGGGGCAAACGCGTGTTCCGCCTCGACGTCGACGGTGCCCACTACGAGCAACTGCCGTCACCACGCGCAGCCAGGAACTGATCATCCGCACCCGAGCCGGCGCAATTCGACGACACGTCGCCGGCGGTCGCAGTCGAGGCCACCGACCGACGTCCGAACCGAGGAGCCCGTGATGACCGCTACCCTCTCTCCCGCCGACGCCGCCGATGCGGCTGCCGTCGCCGAGCTCGGTGCGATCCTGCCGGGACTGGTGCACGCACCGGGCGACCCTGACTGGACGCGCACCGGCTGCCCTGGGCGCTGACCGTCGACCAGCAGCCGGTCGCCGTCGTGACCGTCCGCGCTGTCCGGCACCGTCCTCCTTCGCACCCGCGCCCTGCAGGACCTCGAGATCGACGTCGATCGACGCGTCGCGCGCGTCGGCGCCGGGGTCAAGTGGGGCGAGCTGCTCGCCCGCACGGCGCCGTCCGGGCTGACCGGCCTCGTCGGCAGCAACCCCGACCCGTCCGTCGTCGGTTACACCGTGAGCGGCGGGCTGAGCTGGTTCGGCCGCGCGCACGGGGTGGCCGCGCACAACGTCGTGGCCTTCGAGGCGGTCGACGCGACCGGTGAGCTGCGCCGGATCACCGCTGCAAGCGACCTCGACCTGTTCTGGGCGCTGTGCGGCGGTGGCGGTGACTTCGCCATCATCACCTCGGTCGAGTGCACCCTGTTCCCGGCGCCGCACATCTACGGCGGCCGGTTGATGTGGCCGATCGAGTTGGCCCGCCCGGTGCTCGAGGCGTTCCAGCAGCTCACGGCGACCGCGCCGGACGAGCTGACCGTCTGGGCGCACCTGACGCGGTTCCCCCCGCTGCCGGAGCTGCCCGAGATCCTGCGCGGCGGATCGTTCGTGTCGGTCGAGGTCACCTACCGCGCTCGGCGCCCACCTGAGCGAGCGGACGCTCATGACGTTCCTGAGCGCCGATGCCGACGCCGCCCACGCGTTCGCCCCGGGCGCGCTGGAGCGGCTGCAGGACATCAAGCGGACGGTCGACCCGGACGGCGTGATCCGCAGCAACCGGCCGGTGCTGGGCATCGGCTGAGCGTTGTCCGGGCGAGATCCGCTCGCCCGGACGTCGTCAGCCCAGGCCGCACCCCACCCCGCGTTGAATGCTGGCACTCACCGGACTAGAGTGCTAACTCGGGAACGGTTGACCACCCGCGACGGCAGCCGGCCCAGCGTCAGTCGAGAAATTCACGCCCGAGAAGGGGAGATCCACCGTGACCGCCACCAAGGTCAGCATCAAGCCGCTCGAGGACCGCATCGTCGTCCAGGCCAACGAGGCCGAGACCACGACGGCATCGGGCATCGTCATCCCGGACACCGCGAAGGAGAAGCCCCAGGAGGGCACCGTCGTCGCAGTCGGACCGGGTCGCATCGACGACAACGGCAACCGCGTTCCGCTCGACGTCGCCGTTGGCGATGTCGTGCTGTACAGCAAGTACGGCGGCACCGAGGTCAAGTACGCCGGCGACGAGTTCCTCGTCCTGTCCGCGCGCGACGTCCTCGCCATCATCGAGAAGTAAGCCGCACCGACTCACGCCCCGCGCTGCTCACGCAGCCGGGGCGTCAGTCGTCTGTGCCGGTCGACAGAAGTAACAAGAAAGGGAACACGCATGGCGAAGATGCTCAGCTTCGACGAGGACGCGCGACGCGCACTCGAGCGCGGCGTCGACAAGCTGGCCAACACGGTCAAGGTCACGCTCGGCCCGCGTGGCCGAAACGTGGTGCTGGACAAGGCCTACGGCGCTCCGGTCATCACCAATGACGGAGTCACCATTGCACGTGAGATCGAGCTGACCGACCCGTTCGAGAATCTCGGCGCCCAGCTGGTCAAGTCCGTCGCGACCAAAACCAACGACGTCGCCGGTGACGGCACCACAACGGCGACCGTGCTCGCGCAGGCCCTGGTCAATGCCGGGCTGAAGAACGTCGCCGCAGGCGCCAACCCGGCCTCGCTCAAGCGCGGGATCGATGCCGCCGTCGAGGCGGTCAGCGCCGCGCTCGACAAGGTCGCGACCCCGATCGAGGGCGAGGGTTCGATCGCGCACGTCGCCACCATCTCGGCGCAGGACGCCACGATCGGTGAGCTGATCGGCGAGGCGTTCACCAAGGTCGGCAAGGACGGTGTCATCACCGTCGAAGAGAGCCAGAGCATGTCCACCGAGCTCGAGTTCACCGAGGGCATGCAGTTCGACAAGGGCTACATCAGCCCGTACTTCGTGACCGATCCGGAGGCCGGCGAGACGGTCCTGGACGACCCGTACCTGTTGATCACCACGCAGAAGATCTCCTCGATCGGGGACCTGCTGCCGCTGCTCGAGAAGGTTGTCGGCGCCGGCAAGCCGCTCGTCGTCATCGCCGAGGACGTCGACGGCGAGGCGCTGTCGACGCTCGTGGTGAACGCCGTCCGCAAGACGTTCACCGCGGTGGCCGTCAAGGCGCCGTTCTTCGGTGACCGGCGCAAGGCGTTCCTGCAGGACCTCGCGATCGTCACCGGTGGCCAGGTCGTCGCTCCCGAGGTCGGGCTCAAGCTCGACCAGATCGGCCTGGACGCGCTCGGCCGGGCCGGCCGGGTCGCGGTCACCAAGGACACCACCACCGTCACGCACGGTGCCGCCGAGCAGGGCGAGATCGATGCACGGATCGCACAGATCCGTCGCGAGATCGAGGACACCGACTCGGACTGGGACCGCGAGAAGCTGCAGGAGCGGTTGGCCAAGCTGGCCGGCGGCGTCGGCGTCATCAAGGTCGGCGCGGCCACCGAGGTCGAGCTCAAGGAGCGAAAGCACCGCATCGAGGACGCGATCTCGGCCACCCGCGCCGCGATCGAGGAGGGCATCATCGCCGGTGGCGGCGCTGCCCTCGTCCACGCCTCGTCCGCCCTGGACGGCGACCTCGGCCTGTCCGGGGACGAAGCGACCGGGATCGCCATCGTGCGCAGCGCGCTCGCCGAGCCGCTGCGCTGGATCGCCACCAACGCCGGCCTGGAGGGCTACGTCGTCGTCGCCAAGGTGCGCGACCTGCCGGTCGAGAACGGCCTGGACGCGGCGAGCGGTGAGTACGTGGATCTGCTTGCGGCAGGCATCGTCGACCCGGTCAAGGTGACCAAGGCGGCGCTCGCGAACGCGGCGTCGGTCGCGGCGCTGGTGCTCACCACCCAGAGCGCGATCGTCGAGAAGCCCGAGCAGGCCGAGGAGCCCGAGCACGGCGGCCACGGGCACAGCCACGGCCCCGGCGGTCACATGCACTGAGGCACGACCAGCGACACGCACGTCCAGACACGTTTCTGCCCCGCGGCGATCACTCGCCGCGGGGCAGAACGTCATGGTTCGGGTCCCGCCTGCGCCCCCCTACAAGGCGCCGGGGATTCGAACCTGTCAGGCGGGGCGCTGAGTCCGCGTCAGCAGCGCCTCACGTTCATCGGTGGACAGCCCGCCCCACACCCCGTAGGGCTCGCGTGCGGTCAGGGCCCAACGCAGGCAGTTCTCGAGCACCGGGCACTCCGAGCAGACGGCCTTGGCGCGCATCTCGCGCCTCATCCGGGACGGTCCACGCTCGTTCTCGGGGTGGTAGAACTCGGCGGTGTCCAGCCCGCGACAGGCCGCGTTGACCTGCCAGTCCCAGTCGCCCTCGCGTGGCGCGGGGAGTCGTCTAACCTCGGCCATCGTCGCTGCCCTCCGAACAAGCAAACCGTCCTCGCGGGCGGTGGGTCGGTGATCTGCTTGTCCAAAGAACGGCGCCGCGAAAGGTAACGCCCCGGTGTGGGATTCTTGTCAACTCGACGGACGAACTGGGCGATCCGGGATCTTTCGGGCGCGCACCATGCCCGGGGTGAGCGGCCGGTGCGGGCGAGCGGGTCGAGCTAGTTGCGCTTGGTCAGCATTCGCAGCGCGTCGGTGTAGCCGCGGGCGTAGTCCCAGCTGACGTAGCTGTCGTACTCGGGGGAGTAGGCGGGCTCGTGGACGTGGGTGCGTCCCTCGCCGAGCAGCGCGCGCAGGTTGGCAGCCATCAGTTCCCAGCCGAAGTAGTGCTGCTCACCGCAGTCGCCGCACTCGACCGTGATCCCGTGGACCCCGATCGGCGAGAGCGAGGCGCGGAACTCGGCGAGTTCGGCGAGGTCGGCCTCGACGTCGGCACGCTCGTCGTCGCTGAGCGGTGTCGCCGGGTCGGTGTCATCGAGCAGGGCGGCCGGGTCGCTCGGGTCGTCGAGGAACGGATCGACGGGACCGTCGTCGCGGCTCACCGGCCGACCGTCCCGTCATTCTCAGCAGTGCCCATTCCAGCACCCAGCCACGTTTGCACGTTCCCACGGTAAGCGTGCAGTTGCCCCGCGCGCCAACCGAAAGCCGGATTCGTGCCAACTTGGCCCTGTCCGCCCGCCTTCCGGCAGGTCCGGGTGGGCTGCTCCGGGTCGGTAGACTCGGGTACCGGCACCGAAGGAGATTGCGTTGCCCGACCCACTGCTCCCGCCCCTCGGGCTGACCTTCGACGACGTCCTGCTGCTGCCCGGCGAGACCGACGTCATTCCCTCGGAGGTCGACACCACCACCCGCCTCACCCGCGAGATCAGCCTCGCGATCCCGTTGGTCTCCGCGGCGATGGACACCGTCACCGAGGCCCGGATGGCGATCGCGATGGCCCGCCAGGGCGGTCTCGGGGTGCTGCACCGCAATCTGTCGATCGTCGACCAGGCCGGCCAGGTCGATCTGGTCAAGCGGTCGGAGTCCGGGATGGTCAGCAACCCGATCACGGTCGGCCCGGACGCCACCCTCGCCGAGGTCGACACGCTGTGCGGGCGCTACCGCATCTCCGGCGTGCCCGTGGTCGAGGCCGGCAACGTTTTGGTCGGCATCATCACCAACCGCGACCTGCGCTTCATCGGCGCGGCGGACTTCGAGCGGCGCACCGTCCGCGAAGTGATGACGCCGATGCCGCTGGTCACCGCGCCGGTTGGGATCGGGCGTTCGGACGCAGCGGCGCTGCTGGCCAAGCACAAGGTCGAGAAGCTGCCGATCGTCGACGACGCCGGCCGGCTGGCCGGGTTGATCACGGTGAAGGACTTCGTGAAGTCCGAGCAGTACCCGCGCGCGACCAAGGACGGCCGCGGCCGGCTGCGGGTGGCGGCAGCGGTCGGTTTCTGGGGCGACGCCTGGGAGCGGGCGACCGCCCTGGTCGAGGCCGGCGTCGACGTCCTCGTCCCCGACACCGCCAACGGGCAGGCCCGCCTGCTGCTGGACATGATCCGCCGGCTCAAGGCGGACCCTGCGCTGCGCGACGTCCAGGTGCTCGCGGGCAACGTCGCCACCAGGGCCGGCGCGCAGGCGCTCGTGGACGCCGGTGCCGACGGAGTCAAGGTCGGCGTGGGGCCGGGCTCGATCTGCACGACGCGCGTGGTGGCCGGGGTCGGCGTCCCGCAGATCACGGCCATCGCCGAAGCGTCGCTGGCCGCGACCCCCGCGGGCGTCCCGGTGATCGGTGACGGCGGGCTGCAGTACTCCGGCGACATCGCCAAGGCCCTGGTGGCCGGTGCGAACACGGTCATGCTCGGGTCGTTGCTCGCCGGCTGCGACGAGTCGCCCGGTGACCTGGTCTTCGTCAACGGCAAGCAGTTCAAGCGCTACCGCGGGATGGGTTCGCTCGGGGCGATGGCCTCGCGTGGGCGGATGTCGTACTCGAAGGACCGGTACTTCCAGGCCGACGTGCCCTCCGACGACAAGATCGTGCCCGAAGGGATCGAGGGTCAGGTGCCCTACCGCGGCCCGCTCTCGGCCGTCGCGCACCAACTGGTCGGCGGGTTGCACCAGTCGATGTTCTACGTCGGTGCGCACACCATCCCCGAGCTGCAGCAGCGCGGGCAGTTCATCCGGATCACCGCGGCCGGGCTGAAGGAGTCGCACCCGCACGACATCCAGATGACCGTCGAGGCGCCGAACTACTCGAGCTGAGGCAGCCGCGCGGGCGTGCTCGAATCGAGTGACGACTTCCCATGATCAGAGACGTCCGTTTCGCCGTCTCTGATCATCCAGACTCGTCACTCGGGGGCCGAAGCCGTCACCCGACGCACCGAAGTCACGGGGCCTGCGGGCGGTAGGGCAGACTCGACGCATGCCGGAAACCGTCGAGATCGGCCTCGGGCGCGACGCCCGGCGCGGGTACCACCTCGACGACATCGCGCTCGTCCCGAACCGGCGCACGCGCGGGTCGACGGTGGTCTCGACGAGCTGGCAGATCGACGCGCACACCTTCGACCTGCCGCTCGTCGCGGCGCCGTCGGACGCCGTCGTCTCGCCCGCAACCGCCGCCGAGATCGAACGCCTCGGCGGCCTCGCAGTGCTGGACGGCGAGGGACTGTGGGCGCGCTACGAGGATCCCGCCGCCGAACTGGCCAAGCTCGACGGCGAGACAGCCACCCTGCAGCGCGTCTACTCGCGGCCGGTGTCACCGGAATTGCTGCGCGCCCGCCTGGCCGAGCTGCGCAGCGCTGGCGTCCGCCTCGCCGTCCGCCTCTCGCCGCAGCACACCGCCGACCTCGCCCCGCATGCCCTGGCGGCCGGGATCGACCTGCTCGTCATCCAGGGCACGATCATCTCGGCCGAGCACGTGGCGGCCGGCGGCCCGGGCTTGAATCTCAAGACGTTCATCGCCGACCTCGACATTCCGGTGATCGTCGGCGGCGTGACCAACTACCAGACCGCGCTGCACCTGATGCGTACCGGCGCGGCGGGCATCATCGTCGGCTACGGCGCGCATCTGGGCTCGACGACGCACTCGGTGCTCGGGATCGACGTTCCGATGGCCACGGCGCTCGTGGACGCCGCTGCGGCCCGGCGCGACTACCTGGACGAGACGGGTGGCCGGTACGTGCACCTGATCGGCTACGGGGACCTCAGCACCGGCGGTGACATCGCCAAGGCCCTGGCCTGCGGCGCGGACGCGGTCATGCTCGGCGAGGCGCTCGCCGTCGCGGCGGAGGCCCCCGGCGCCGGCCGTTACTGGGACGCGACCGCTGCCCACCCCCGCCTGCCGCGGAGTGCCGCGATCGACCTCGGCCTGGCCGAGAGCGAGCGGCCCAGCCTGGCCGAACTCGTGCTCGGCCCGACCAGCGATCCGAGTGGCGAGCGCAATCTGTTCGGTGCGGTGCAGCGGGTGATGGGCAAGTGCGGTTACTCCTCGCTCAAGGAGTTCCAGAAGGTCGAGTTGATCGTGACAGGCGTGCGGTGACAGGTAGGCGGTACGGATGAAGCTGGGATACAAGGCGTCCAACGAGCAGTTCCCCCCGAGCGAGTTGCTCCGCTACGGGGTGCTGGCCGAGGAGTGCGGGTTCGACTCGGTGTTCGTGAGCGATCACCTGCAGCCGTGGCGGCACGACGGGGGCCACGCGCCGTTCGCGCTGACCTGGCTGGGCGCACTCGGCGCCCGGACCGAACGCGTCACGATCGGGACGTCCGTCCTGACGCCGACGTTCCGGTACCACCCGGCGATCGTGGCGCAGGCCTTCGCGACGCTGGGTTGTTTGTTCCCGGGCCGGGTGGTGCTCGGCATGGGCAGCGGCGAATCGATGAACGAGGTGCCGCTGGGGATCGAGTGGCCCGAGCCCAAGGAGCGCTTCGCCCGCTTCCGCGAGGCGGTCAACCTGATCCGCGAGTTGTGGACGAGCGAACGGGTCGACTTCGACGGCCAGTACTACCGCACCGACAAGGCGACGATCTACGACCGTCCCGAGCAGCCGGTGCCGATCTGGCTCGCGTCCTCCGGACCGGCGGCAACGCGGTTCGCCGGGCGCCAGGGCGACGGCTGGATCACCACGTCGGGCAAGGATCCCGCGCTCTACACCGACAACCTGCTGCCGGCGATTGCCGAGGGCGCCGAGAAGGCGGGCCGCTCGCTCGCCGACATCGAGATGATGATCGAGGTCAAGGTCTCCTTCGACCACGACCGGGACGAGGCGATGGACGCGACCCGGTTCTGGGGCGCACTGGGCCTGAGCCCCGAGCAGAAGTCCGGCGTCGAGGACCCGGTCGAGATGCAGCGGCTGGCCGACGAACTCTCGGTCGAGCAGACGGCGAGACGGTTCATCGTGTCGACCGACCCGGACGAGCACGTCGAGCAGATCAAGACCTATCTCGACCTCGGTTTCACCCACCTGGTGTTCCACGCCCCGGGCCCGGACCAGGAAAAGTTCCTGCGGCTCTACGGCGCGGAAATACTCCCGCGCCTGCGCGCCTTGTGACCCTCATGCGTCCTGCCAGCACGTTTCCCCGCCTGCGTCCGGTCGCGGGACCCCCAACCGACCACACGCGGGGAAACGTCCGCAGCAGCGGTCGGGCTTTCCCCGCTCGTGGTCGGTCCGGTGCCGCCGAACCGACCGCTAGCGGGGAAACGCCGGGACGGGCGCGCCGATGACGTCCTCCGCGCTGCGCCGGGCACTGCGCAGGGCCAGGGACGGCGTGGCCCTGGACGCGACCGAGGCCGAGATCCTGCTCGGCGCTCGCGGTGACGAGCTCGCCGACCTGTGTGCGTCCGCCGCCCGCGTCCGCGACCAGGGGCTGACCGACGCCGGCCGTCCGGGTGTGGTCACCTACTCGCGCAAGGTCTTCATCCCGCTCACCAGGCTGTGCCGCGACCGTTGCCACTACTGCACGTTCGCGACCACCCCGAACCGCCTCGACGCGCCGTTCCTGTCCCCGGACGAGGTGCTGGCGATCGCCACGCAGGGTGCCGCGCTCGGGTGCAAGGAGGCACTGTTCACGCTCGGCGACCGGCCCGAGGACCGCTGGCCCGTCGCCCGCGAATGGCTCGACGCGCACGGCTACGACTCGACCCTCGCCTACGTCCGCGCGATGGCGATCCTGGTGCTCGAGCGCACCGGGCTGCTGCCGCACCTGAACCCTGGCGTCCTGTCGTGGCAAGAGATCCAGCGGCTCAAGCCGGTCGCCCCGTCGATGGGCATGATGCTCGAGACCACCTCGCGCCGGCTGTTCGAGGACCCCCACGGCGCCCACTTCGGTTCGCCGGACAAGGACCCGGACGTGCGGCTGCGCGTGCTCGAGGACGCCGGCCGCTCGACCGTCCCCTTCACGACAGGGATTCTGATCGGCATCGGTGAGACGCCGGCCGAGCGGATCGACTCACTGTTCGCGATCCGCCGGATCGCCCGCGCGTACGGCGCGATCCAGGAAGTCATCGTGCAGAACTTCCGCGCGAAGCCCGACACCGCGATGGCGCGGATGCCCGATGCCGAGATCGCCGATCTCGCAGCCACCGTGGCCGTGGCCCGACTGGTGCTGGGCCCGAGGATGCGCATCCAGGCGCCGCCGAACCTGATCGGCGAGGAGTTCCGCCTGCTGCTCGAGGCGGGCATCGACGACTGGGGCGGCGTCTCGCCGCTCACGCCCGACCACGTCAACCCCGAGCGGCCCTGGCCCCAGATCGAGGAACTCGCCGCGCAATCGGCCGAGGCCGGCTTCCGGCTGGTCGAGCGGCTGACCGTGTATCCGTCCTACGTGACCGAGGGCGAGCCGTGGCTCGACCCGCGCATCACGCCGCACGTCGACGCGCTCGCCGGCCCGGACGGGCTGGCCCGAGCCGACGGCGTGCCGCAGGGCCTGCCGTGGCAGGAACCCGACGAGGCCTGGACGTCCGGCGGCCGGGTCGACCTGCACACCGCCGTCGACACCGAGGGGCGCACAACCGATCGGCGCGAGGACTTCGAATCGGTGTACGGCGACTGGGACTCCGTCCGCGAGCAGGCGGCCCACACCTCGGCACCGCAACGCCTGGACTCAGACGTGGCCGCCGCGCTGCGCGCCGCGGAGCGCGATCCGGCCGGCATCGCCGACGAGCATGCGCTCGCGCTGCTGCACGCCGACGGCACCGACCTCGAGGCGGTGGTCACGTTCGCCGACGAACTGCGCGCGAGCGCGAACGGTGGCGTGGTCACCTACGTCGTCAACCGGAACATCAACTTCACCAATGTCTGCTACACCGGCTGCCGCTTTTGCGCCTTCGCGCAGCGCCGCACCGACGCCGACGCCTACACGCTCTCGCTCGACCAGGTCGGCGAGCGGGCCGAGGAGGCCTGGGCGCTCGGTGCGACCGAGGTCTGCATGCAGGGCGGCATCCACCCCGACCTGCCCGGCACCGCCTACTTCGACATCGTCCGCGAGGTCAAGCGGCGCGTCCCCGACCTGCACGTGCACGCGTTCAGCCCGATGGAGGTCGTCAACGGCGCGTCCCGCACCGGGCTCTCGATCCGCGAGTGGCTGACCGAGGCCAGGGCCGCCGGGCTCGGCTCGATCCCGGGGACGGCCGCCGAGATCCTCGACGACGACGTGCGGTGGCTGCTCACCAAGGGCAAGCTGCCCGCCGCTGCGTGGATCGAGGTGATCACGACCGCGCACGAGGTCGGCCTGCGGTCGAGCTCGACGATGATGTACGGCCACGTCGACAACCCGGCGCACTGGCTCGGCCACTTCCGCGTCCTGGCCGACATCCAGCGCCGGACGGGTGGCTTCACCGAGTTCGTCGGGCTGCCGTTCATCCACACCAACGCGCCGATCTACCTGGCGGGCGTCGCGCGGCCGGGTCCGACGCCGCGCGAGAACCGGGTCGTGCATGCCCTCGCGCGGATCCTGCTGCACGGTCTGATCGACAACATCCAGTGTTCGTGGGTGAAACTCGGCGTGGACGGGTCGCGGCAGATGCTCACCGGCGGCGTGAACGACCTCGGCGGCACGTTGATGGAAGAGACGATCAGCCGGATGGCGGGCAGCCAGCACGGCTCGGCCAAGACCGTCGCCCAGCTCGACGAGATCGTGGCCGCGCTTCCTGGACGGCACACCGAGCAGCGTGACACCCTGTACGGGCCGGTGAGCGCCGAGCGCCGCGCCGCCGCGCACACCTTTACCGGCCAGTTGCCGAGCCTGGCGGGCTAGGCCGACCGCTCGCGGCCGACGATGATCACCGGCGGGTCGTTCAGCTGACCGGCTCGGATCACTAGCCTGGATGGATGCGCGACACGCGAGTGGGGCATCGATGGACTTCGTGACCGCCCGCAGCTGGGACGAGGCGCTCGCCGTCAGGGCCGAGCGGCCCGAAGCCGTCCCGATCAGCGGGGGCACCGACCTGATGGTCGATCTCAACTTCGACCGCCGCCGCCCGGCCGCCCTGCTCGACCTCAACGGTGTCGCCGAGCTGACCGAATGGTCCCAGGACAACGGCGGCGTGCGGATCGGCGCCGCGATGCCGTTCACGCGCATCATCACCGAGCTCGGCCCGCTCGTGCCCGGGCTGGCGATCGCGTCGAGGACGGTCGGCTCGCCCCAGATCCGCAATCGCGGCACGCTGGGCGGGAACCTGGCGACCGCGTCCCCCGCCGGCGACGCGCTACCGCCACTGGTCTGCGCGAACGCGACGGTCGAGGTTGCCTCCGTCCGCGGCGAACGGATCGTTGCCGTCCGCGACTTCTTCCTCGGTCCGAAGCGCAGCGTGCTGGACCCGGACGAACTGGTGCGGGCGGTACGGGTGCCCGTAGCCGCCGGACCGCAGCAGTTCGCGAAGGTCGGGACCCGCAACGCGATGGTGATCTCGGTCTGCTCGTTCGCGATCGCGATCGATCCGGCCGCCCGGACGGTGCACGGCTGCATCGGCTCGGCCGGGCCGACGGTGTTGCCGACTCCAGAGGCCGAGGCGTTCGCGGTCGAGAACCTGCCGTGGGACTCGGGCGATCGGCTCGACCCGGCCGTCGCGCACCGGTTCGGGGAGCTGGCCGGTGCGGCGGCTCGTCCGATCGACGACGTGCGTGGCAGCGCCGCGTATCGCCGGCACGCGGTCGCCGTGCTGGCCCGGCGGACGCTCGGCTGGGTCTGGGAGGAGCACCGATGAGGCTGTCCGTCGAGGTCAACGGGGTCACTCAGAACGTCGACGACGTGTGGGCCGGTGAGAGCCTGCTGTTCGTCCTGCGCGAGCGGATGGGTCTGCCCGGCACCAAGAACGCCTGCGAGCAGGGCGAATGCGGCTCGTGCTCGATCTACCTCGACGGTGAGCTCGTCTGCGCCTGCCTGGTCGCTGCCGGCCAGGCGCACGGGCGCGCCGTCCGCACGGTCGAGGGACTGGCCGGCCAGTCCGAAGGGGACGCGCTGCACCCCATCCAGCAGGCGTTCCTCGAGACCGGGGCGGTGCAGTGCGGGTTCTGCACGCCTGGGCTGATCCTGGCGACCGACGACCTGCTCCGGCGCCGGCCCGCGCCGTCGGACGCCGAGATCCGCGAGGCCCTGGCCGGGAACCTCTGCCGGTGCACCGGCTACGAGAAGATCTTGGACGCCGTCCGGCTGGCGGCCGAGCGGAGCGTGTCGTGAGCGCCCCGACGACCACCCGCCGCCCGGCCGACACCGGTACCGCGCCGGGCGGAGTCGGCGCGAGCCCGCTGCGTCCCGACGGCATCCCGAAGGTGACCGGCGACTTCGCCTACTCCTCGGACATGTGGCTCGACCACATGCTCTGGGGCAGCACCCTGCGCAGCCCGCACCCACGCGCTCGGATCCGCGGCATCGACATCGGACCAGCGCTCGCCGTGCCCGGCGTCGCGGCGGTCCTCACCCACGACGACGTCCCCGGCAGTAAGACCTACGGGCTCGAGATCAGCGACCAGCCCGTCCTCGCGATCGATCAGGTGCGCTACACCGGTGAGCCGGTCGCGATCGTGGCCGCCGACCATCCCGAGACGGCACGTCGCGCCGCCGCGCTCATCGTCGTCGACTACGAGGTGCTCGAACCGATCACCGACCGCCACGCGGCGATGACGCCGGACTCGCCGCTGGTGCACGAGACGCCGACCCAGCACGAGTATCCCGGCGGCGGGAATGTCCTACGGCACCTGCGGATTCGTCGCGGCGACCCGATCGTCTCGGCGGACGTGGTGGTCACCGGCGAGTACGAGGTCGGCATGCAGGACCAGGCCTTCCTCGGTCCCGAATCGGGTCTGGCAGTGCCGGCTGAGGACGGCGGGGTGGACCTGTTCATCGCGACGCAGTGGCTGCACGTCGATCAGCGCCAGGTCGCCGAGTCGCTAGGGCTGCCGCTGGACAAGGTGCGGCTGACGCTCGCCGGGGTCGGCGGCGCGTTCGGCGCGCGCGAGGACGTGTCGATGCAGACGCACGCCTGCCTGCTCGCGCTGCGCACCGG
Source organism: uncultured Actinomycetota bacterium (assembly GCA_963750295.1). Classification (GTDB taxonomy): domain Bacteria; phylum Actinomycetota; class Actinomycetes; order Mycobacteriales; family Jatrophihabitantaceae; genus CAVVPY01. Next base: position 321,441 of record CAVVPY010000008.1, on the reverse strand, counting down.
CAAGCCGGTGAAGATGGTCTACTCGCGCGAGGAATCCTTCTACGGTCACGTGCACCGGCACCCGGCCTCGATGCGTTACGAGCACGGCGCGAACCGCGACGGCACGCTCGTCTACGTCAAGTGCGAGGTCGTGCTGGACGGTGGCGCGTACGCGTCCAGTTCCCCGGCCGTGGTCAGCAACGCGGCCAGCTTCGCGGTCGGCCCGTACGAGTGCGACAACGTCCTCGTCGACGGCTACGTGCTCTACACGAACAACCCGCCGTGCGGGGCGATGCGCGGGTTCGGTGCCGTGCAGGTGTGCTTCGGGCACGAGTCACAGATGGACCGGCTGGCCGCGGCGCTCGACCTGGATCCCGTCGAGTTCCGGGTGCGCAACGCGATGAGCCAGGGTTCGCGGATGCCCACCGGCCAGGTGGTCGACAGCCCCGCACCGGTCGCCGAGTTGCTGCGGCGGGTGCAGGCCGCGCCGATGCCGGTCGAGGACGCGACGACCGACCTGCGCAGCATGCCGGGCGGGGTGTCGAACACGACGCACGGCGAGGGTGTCCGGCGCGGCGTCGGCTATGCCGTCGGCTTCAAGAACGTCGGCTATTCCGAGGGATTCGACGACTACTCGACGGCCCGCGTCCGGCTGGAGGTCACCGGCGGCGAAGTGGTCGCCACCGTCCACACCGCGGCCGCCGAGGTGGGTCAGGGGCTGGTCACGGTCATGGCGCAGATCGCGCGAACCGAACTCGGCGTCGACCGAGTCGTCAACCACGCCGCCGACACCACGGTCGGCAGCGCGGGCTCGACGTCGGCCTCGCGCCAGACCTACTGCACCGGCGGCGCCGTCAAGGCCGCGTGCGAGGCGGTACGCGCGGAGGTGCTGGCACTGGCCGGCGGTGACCGACTCGAGGCCGGCAAGGTGCTCGCGGCCGACGGCACCGTGGTGGCGGTGCTCGCCGACGTCCTCGGCGATCAGGTGATCGAGCAGACCCGCGAGTTCCACCACCGCCCGACCGTGCCGCTGACCCGCGACCACGGCCAGGGCGGTGACATCGGTCAGGGGGACGCGCACCTGCAGTTCGCGTTCGCGGCTCACCGCGTCGTCGCCGACGTCGACGTCGAGCTCGGGCTGGTGCGCCTGGTCGACATCGCCACGGCGCAGGACGTCGGCAAGGCGCTGAACCCGCAGTCGGTGCTCGGGCAGATCCAGGGCGGCACCACCCAGGGCATCGGGCTGGCACTGATGGAAGAGATCCAGCTCAGCGACGGCAAGATCCGCAACCCGTCGTTCACCGACTACCTCATCCCGACCATCCTCGACACCCCGCCGATGCAGGTCGACGTCCTCGAACTGGCCGATCCGGCGGCGCCGTACGGGCTGCGCGGTGTCGGTGAACCACCGACGATCTCGTCCACGCCCGCCGTGGTCGCCGCCTTGCGCGCGGCGTCCGGCCGGCCGCTCACCAGAGTCCCCGTCCGACCCGAACACTTCATCGGAGAGTCATGACTGACGTGCACGCCTCGGCCGTCGACCGCGCCGAGCTGATCCTCACCGACGACGCGATCGCCTTCGTGACCGATCTGCAGCAGCGCTTCGGCGCGCGGCGCACCGAGTTGCTCGGCCGCCGCGGGGGGCGGCGGGACGAGATCGCCGCCACCGGGCGGCTCGACTTCCTGCCCGAGACGGCCGAGATCCGCGACGGCGACTGGACCGTCGCCGCCGCGCCGGCGGACCTGACCGACCGGCGCGTCGAGATCACCGGGCCGGCCGAGGCGAAGATGGGCATCAACGCGCTGAACTCCGGCGCCAGGGTGTGGCTCGCCGATCTCGAGGACGCGAACACCCCGCACTGGGGCAACGTCGTCGGTGGTCAGCTGTGCCTGTACGACGCCGTGCGCGGGTCGCTCGCCTTCACCTCGCCCGAGGGCAAGCAGTACGCGCTGCGCGACGACGCCCCGCTGGCCACCATGGTGGTTCGCCCGCGTGGCTGGCATCTGGACGAGCGGCACGTCGTCGTCGACGCCGCACCGGCGGCGGGCGCGCTCGTCGACTTCGGGCTGCACTTCTTCCACAACGCGGCCGAACTCCTCGCGCGGGGCAGCGGCCCCTACTACTACCTGCCCAAGACCGAGAGCCACCTCGAGGCCCGGCTGTGGAATGACGTGTTCACGCATGCCGAGCAGGCGCTCGGCATCGAGCACGGTTCGGTGCGGGCGACCGTCCTGATCGAGACCATCCCGGCGGCGTTCGAGATGGAAGAGATCCTCTACGAGTTGCGCGAGCACGCGTCGGGGCTCAATGCCGGCCGGTGGGACTACCTGTTCAGCATCATCAAGAACTTCCGCGATCAGGGCTCGCGGTTCGTCCTGCCCGACCGCAACCAGGTGACGATGACAGCACCGTTCATGCGCGCCTACACCGAACTGCTCGTGACCACCTGCCACCGGCGCGGCGCGTTCGCGATCGGGGGCATGGCCGCGTTCATCCCGAGTCGCCGCGATCCCGAGGTCAACGAGACCGCGCTCGCCAAGGTCCGCGACGACAAGGAGCGCGAGGCCGGCGACGGGTTCGACGGGTCGTGGGTGGCGCACCCGGATCTCGTCCCGGTCTGCCGCGAGGTCTTCGACGCGGTGCTCGGTGAGCGTCCGAACCAGCTGGACCGCCGCCGCGAACATGCGTCCGTCACAGCCGACGACCTGCTCAACATCGCCGACACGCCGGGCACGATCACGATGGACGGCCTGCGCAACGACATTGCCGTCGGCCTGCGGTACATGGGCGAATGGCTCGCCGGTTCCGGTGCCGTCGCGATCTTCAACCTGATGGAGGACGCCGCGACGGCCGAGATCGCACGGTCGCAGGTGTGGCAGTGGGTGCACAACGACGTCGTTCTCGACAGCGGCGAGCAGGTCACCGCCGACCTCGTCGCGCAGATCACGGCCGAGGAGTACGAGGCGATCTTCATCGAGCGCGGTGACAGCGACGGTCGCTACGCACGCGCGCGCGAGCTGTTCGAGCGGGTCGCGCTCGCTGACGACTATCTCGACTTCCTGACCGTCACGGCGTACGCCAGCATCGACTGATGATCCTGCCGGACGACGTGTACGACCGCCTCGACGCTGCCCTCGTCCCGGCCGATCGCGAGTCCGCGGCCAGCTATCCCGGTGACGACGGCACGCGGCAGCCAGTGCACACCGTCTACGTCCCGGCCGACCGGTTTTCGCCAGGCCTGCCGGCCGAATGGGGTGCCCTGGCGCTCGCCGCCCTCGACGAGCACGGCTACCAGATGAACGCGGAGGTCGACGCGCGAGTGCGCCGCAAGCTGGCGAGCGAGCCGATCGAGGACCTGCGCGTCGACTTCGAGGACGGCTACGGCGCGCACCCGGACGAGGACGCGGACGCGGTCCGGGTGGGCGCAACGCTGGCCGGGCTGACCCCGTTCTGCGGTGTTCGCATCAAGAGCCTGGAACCGTCGTCGAGGCGGCGCGGCGTGCGCACGCTCGACCTGGTACTCGACGGCGGGTTGGCGGACGGCTTCGTCGTGACGCTGCCGAAGGTGACCCACATCGACCAGGTGAGTGCGTTCGTCGAGGTGTGCGCCGCGCTCGAGGACGCACACCGGTTCGACCGCGGCCGGCTTCGATTCGAGATCCAGATCGAAACCCCGCAGTCCGTCCTCGTCGTACCGCAGCTGATCCGCGCGGGCGGTGGACGGCTGACCGGACTGCACTACGGCACCTACGACTACAGCGCGGCGTGCGGCATCGCGGCGCCGTACCAATCGCTCGAGCACCCGGCCGCCGATCACGCGAAGGCCGTCATGCAGGTGGCGGCGGCGGGGACGGGCGTGCGCCTCTCGGACGGCTCGACCAACGTGCTGCCGGTGGGCGAGCGCGTCCATGACGCGTGGGCGCTGCACGCGCGGCTGGTCCGGCGGGCCCTCGAACGCGGCTTCTACCAGGGCTGGGACTTGCATCCGGTGCAGCTGGTCACCCGCTACGCCGCGACCTACACCTTCTATCGCGAGGGCATGCCCGACGCGTGCGACCGGCTGCGCGCGTACCTGAACCGGTCCGGCGGTGCCGTCCTCGACGAACCCGCCACCGCGCAGGCGATGGCCGCGCTGCTCGTTCGCGGGCTGCACTGCGGCGCGCTGGACGCCGACGAGGTCAGCGATCGCGCCGGTGCCGACGCCGCGACGCTCGACCACCTGTACCGCCGCCGCGTGGCGTGATGCCCGCCGGTTCCGCGTCCCCGACTGCCATGCTGACGTGATGCGCGTGGTGCTGGCCCCGGACAAGTTCAAGGGGTCACTGGACGCCGCGCACGTGTCGGCCGCGCTGGCCGCCGGGCTGCGTGCTGCGCGCGTGGACGTCGAGATCGTCGAGGTCCCGATCGCGGACGGCGGAGACGGCACCGTGGACGCGGCGGTGGCCGCCGGTTTCGAGCGCATCCCGGTGACGGCGAGCGGCCCGACCGGCGAACCGGTCGAGGCCGGCTACGCCCGCCGGGGTGACACCGCGGTCGTCGAGCTCGCGTGCGTGTGCGGGCTGGCCCGGTTGCCCGGCGGCGTCCCCGACCCGATGGGTGCGAGCAGCCGCGGTCTCGGCGAGGTCATCCGCGCGGCAGTCGACGACGGCGCGACCCAGGTGATCGTCGGCATCGGCGGCAGCGCGAGCACGGATGGTGGCCGCGGACTGCTCGCCGGTCTCGGGTCCGCCGAGCTCGACGGGATCGAGCTGATCGTCGCCTCGGACGTGACCAATCCGCTGCTGGGCCCGAACGGCGCGGCCGCGGTGTTCGCCCCGCAGAAGGGCGCCACCGCGCAGGAGGTCGTCGAACTCGAACGGCGGCTACGTGCCTGGGTCGGTGAACTGGGTGCGCAGCACGCCGACCGTCCCGGTGCCGGTGCGGCGGGAGGTGTGGGTTACGCCTTGCTGACGCTCGGCGCCAGCCTGCGCCCGGGCATCGACCTCGTCCTCGATCTCGTGGGTTTCCGCGAAGCCGTCCGCGGTGCCGATCTGGTCATCACCGGCGAAGGGACGCTGGACGAGCAGTCGCTGGCCGGCAAGGCCCCGGTCGGGGTGGCGCGGGCAGCGGGCGACCTGCCGGTCGTCGCGGTGGCCGGACGGTGCGCGCTGTCCGAGGCGCAGTTGCACGCGGTGGGTATCCGCGCCTGCTACCCGCTCGCCGCGCTCGAGCCCGACGCCGACCGCAGCATCGCCCACGCGGCCGACCTGCTCGAGCAGCAGGCGCGGGCGATCGCGCGGGACTGGCTGTGAGCGAGGTGAATCCGGCGCACCGCGCCCTGCCGTCCGCGGCGGTCAGAGTCATCCGGGCCGCGCGGGCGATCACGCCCGGTGGCGAGCGTCCGGTGACCCTCGAGATCGACGGCGGGCGGATCGTCTCGACCGACAGCACCCGGCACCCGGACGTCGAGCTCGGTGCGGACGAGGTGCTGCTGCCCGGTCTGGTCGATACCCACGTGCACGTCAACGAACCGGGGCGCACCGAGTGGGAAGGTTTCGCGACCGCGACCCGTGCTGCCGCGCTCGGCGGTGTCACCACGTTGATCGACATGCCGCTCAACAGCATCCCGCCGACCTGCGACCCGGCTGCGCTCACCGTGAAGCGCTCGGCTGCGGCCGGTCAGTGCTACGTGGACGTCGGGTTCTGGGGCGGCGCGATCCCCGGCAACCTCGCCGAGCTCGCCCCGCTGCACGCGGCAGGTGTGTTCGGATTCAAGTGCTTCCTGCTGCCCAGCGGCGTCGACGAGTTCCCGCCGCTGGACGCAGCGGAGCTCGCAGCTGCCATGCGCACGATCGCCGAGTTCGGCGGCCTGCTGATCGTGCATGCCGAGGATGCCGGGTCGGTGCACGATGCGCCGAATCGCCTTGATTACGCGACATTTCTCGATTCGCGGCCGCCGGAGGCCGAGACCCGGGCCATCGCCCGGTTGCTCGATCTCGCCGGCGACACCGGGTGCCGCATGCACGTGCTGCACCTGTCGAGTGCGGCCGCCCTGCCGATCATCGCGGACGCGCGCGCGGCCGGTACTGCGGTCACCGTCGAGACCTGCCCGCACTACCTCAGCTTCGCCGCGGGCGAGATTCCGGACGGCGCGACCCAGTTCAAGTGCTGCCCGCCGATCCGCGACGACGCGAACCGCGACGCGCTGTGGCAGGGTCTGCGCGCCGGGTTGATCGACACGATCGTGTCCGACCACTCTCCGTGCACGCCCGAGCTCAAGCGCGGTGACTTCGGGACGGCCTGGGGCGGTATCGCGTCGGTGCAGCTCGGGTTGCCGGCGGTCTGGACGCACGCGCGCGTCCGTGGTTTCACGTTGGTGGATGTGATCGACTGGATGGCCACCCGCACGGCGGATCTCGCCGGGCTGCCCGACAGGGGCAGGATCGCGGTTGGAGCCGCGGGCGACCTGGTCGCCTTCGCGCCGGAGGAGGAGTTCGTCGTGGACGCCCGCACTCTCGCCCACCGCAATCCGGTGACCCCCTACGACGGCCTGCGGCTGACCGGGGTGGTCCGGCGGACCTGGCTGCACGGCGTCGAGGTCGGCGCCGGGGACGAACCGCGCGGCCGGCTGCTGGTGCGGTCCCGGTGACGACGACCGGCGCCGCCGCACGGCCTTTCCCCGCTTTCGTCCGGTTACCGGCCCGCCAAGCGACCGAACGCGGGGAAACCCGCGGACGCGGCGAGGGAGTGAGATGAGCGAATTCCTGCCCGACCTGGCCTCGCGCGATCTCGGCGGCAGCGTCGTCGCCGCGAATGACGAACTGTTCGCGGCACGCGAGAACCTGATCCGCACCGAGGCGCCGGTGTTCACCCCGCACACCTTCGGCCCGAAGGGCCAGGTCATGGACGGGTGGGAGACCCGCCGCCGCCGCGAGCCCGGCGAGGACCACGCCGTCGTCCGGCTCGGCTGCCCGGGCGTCGTCCGCACGGTCGTCGTCGACACCGCGTTCTTCACCGGCAACTACCCGCCGGAAGCGTCCGTCTCGGGCTGCGGGCTGGACGGGCACCCGTCGGTGGCCGACCTGGACGCAGCCGACTGGACGACCCTGGTTGCACGTACCGGCCTCAAGGGCGACACGCGACACGAGTTCGCCGTCACCGATACGCGGCGCTGGACGCATGTCCGGCTGACGATCCACCCCGACGGCGGCGTGGCCAGGCTGCGTGTACTCGGCGAACCGGTGCCCGACCCGCGCCTGCTCACCACGACGATCGACCTCGCCGCGCTCGACAACGGCGCGCGGGTGCTCGACTGCAGCAACGCCTTCTACTCGTCGCCGAACAACCTGATCAAGCCCGGTCTCGCGCGGGTGATGGGTGACGGTTGGGAGACCGCGCGCCGCCGCGACGACGGCAACGACTGGGTCCGGCTGCGCCTGGCCTGTCCCGGCAGCATCGCGCTCGCCGAGATCGACACCACCCACTTCGTCGGCAATTCCCCGGGCTGGGCCGGCCTGACCGGAGGCAACGGCGAGGAACTGCTCCCGCGCACGCCGCTGCAACCCGACACCCGCCACCGCTTCGCGCTCGACACCGTGGCGGTCAGCGAGGTACGGCTCGACGTGTTCCCGGACGGCGGGGTCGGCCGGTTGCGCCTCTACGGCACGCCGAGCGAGCACGGCCGGCACACGCTGGGCCTGCGGTTTCTCGACCTCGTCCCCGATGCCCAGGCCGCCGGTCTGCTGCGGTCGTGCTGCGCTGCGCCCGAGTGGATCGACACGGTGCGCTCGCAACGGCCCTACGCCAGTCTCGACGACCTGTACGCGGTGTCGGATGCAGCGACGGCGAACCTGGACGACGACAACTTCGCTGCCGCGCTGGCCGCGCATCCGCGTATCGGTGAGCGCTCGACGAGCGCCTGGTCGCAGCAGGAGCAGGCCGGTGTGGGCGCAGACGTCCGGACCGAGCTCGCGGCGGCCAATGCCGAGTACGAGCAGCGCTTCGGTTACGTCTATCTGGTCTGCGCGAGCGGTCGCAGCGGCGCGGAGTTGCTCGCACTGTGCCGCGAGCGGATCGGCAACGAGCCGTCCACCGAACGTTCGGTCGCGCTCGGCGAGCTGGCCAAGATCGCCAGGATCCGGCTGGCCAAACTGATGGGACTGCGATGACGCTGTCGACCCACGTCCTGGACGCGAGCACCGGCCGGCCGGCCGAAGGGGTGCTCGTGACGCTCGAGACCGACGCCGGCGAACGGCTCGCGATGCACACCGACGGGGACGGGCGCATCAGCGACCTGGGCGCCGTCGGCGCGGGCGTGCACCGGCTGCTGTTCGCGACCGGGGACTGGTTCGCTGCACGCGGCGTCGCCACCTTCTACCCGGAGGTCTGCGTCATCTTCGAGATCACCGACGCCGGCGGGCACCACCACGTCCCGCTCCTGCTCAGCCCGTTCGCCTACTCGACCTACCGCGGGAGCTAGCCGTGGCCATCGTGTTCGGCCCGAACCAGTACGGCAAGGCCGAGGTCCGCCTCGTCCACGTCGACCGCACGGGCGACCAGCACCGCATCACCGACCTGACCGTGTCGACGGCGCTGCGCGGCGACTTCGCCGCCGCGCATCTGGCCGGCGACAACTCGCACGTCGTCGCGACCGACACGCAGAAGAACGCCGTCTTCGCCTTCGCCAAGGAACACGGTGTCGGCGAGATCGAGGACTTCGCGCTGCGCCTCGGCCGGCACTTCGTCGACGGCTTCGAGTGGGTCAGCGGGGCGAAGGTGAGCATCGACCAGCATGCCTGGAACCGCATCGAGGACGACCCGCACGCCTTCGAGCGGGGCGGCGGCACCCGCACGACCGTGGTCACGATCGACGGTCCCGAATCCTGGGTGGTGTCCGGCGTGTCCGACCTGGTGGTGCTTAAGACGACCGGCTCGGAATTCACCGGTTTCCCGCGGGATCGCTACACCACGCTGGCCGAGGATCGTGACCGGATCCTCGCCACCGCTGTCACTGCGCGCTGGCGCTACGGCGGGACGGACGTCGACTGGGCAGCGGTGCACGCCGAGGTCCGGCGCACCCTGCTCACGACGTTCGCCGCCAAGCACAGCCTGGCGCTGCAGCAGACGCTGTACGCGATGGGCGAGCAGGTGCTCGACCGGTTCGCCGAGATCGCCGAGATCCGCATGTCGATGCCGAACAAGCATCACTTCCTCGTCGACCTCGAGCCGTTCGGCCTGCACAACGAGCGCGAGGTCTACTACGCGGCCGACCGGCCGTACGGGTTGATCGAGGGGACGGTGACCCGCGACGACGCGCCGTCGGCGGGACCGGCCTGGCAGAGCGTCCCGGGGTTCTGCTGATGAGCACGACGATCATCGACCGGTGCGCGATCGCGACCGTCGACGCTGCCGGCACCGAATTCGTGGACGGTCCATCTGGTCATGACCGACGGCCGGATCATCGCGGTCGCCGCCGGGCCGGCACCGGCGATCGACGGGGCGCGCCGCATCGACGGTGCCGGCTGCCTGGCCACGCCCGGACTGGTCAACACCCACCACCACTTCTACCAATGGCTGACCCGGGGCCGTGCGCAGCAGGCGACGTTGTTCGAGTGGCTGACCGAGCTGTACCCGATCTGGGCCCACTTGGACGCCGAGCTGGAGCACGCGGCTGCCAGCGCCGCGCTGGCCGCGCTCGCGCTGTCGGGCTGCACCAGCGCGATGGACCATCACTACGTCGTCCCGCGTGCCGGTGGGGATCTGTTCGCTGCCGAGATCGACGCTGCCCGGCGGATCGGGCTGCGCTTCCACCCGACGCGCGGGTCGATGAACCTCGGCGAATCGGCGGGCGGGCTGCCGCCGGATTCCATCGTCGAAGAGTCGGACGCGATCCTCGCCGCGAACGAACAGTTGGTCGCGGCCTACCACGACCCGGCGCCGGACTCGATGCTGCGCATCGGGATCGCGCCGTGTTCGCCGTTCTCGGTGACCGGCGAACTGATGGCCCAATGCGCTGACCAGGCGCGCACTCTCGGCGTGCGGCTGCACACGCATCTCGCCGAGACCGACGACGAGGAAGAGTTCTGCCTCGAGAGCTTCGGTGCCCGCCCGATCGACTACGTCGAATCGCTCGGCTGGCTCGGACCGGACGTGTGGCTCGCGCACTGCGTGCACCTGTCCGAGGGCGACATCGCCAAGCTCGGCGCGACCGGTACGGGGGTCGCGCACTGCCCGAGTTCGAATGCTCGCCTCGGCGCGGGAATCGCCAGCATCCCGGAGTTGCTCGCCGCCGGCACGCCGGTGGGTCTCGGGGTCGACGGGGTGGCGTCCAACGAGAGCGGCAGCCTGGCAGCCGAACTCCGGCAGGCGATGCTGATGGCGCGTGCCCGCCGCGGACCTCGCGCGCTCGATCCCCGAGGTGCGCTGCGCCTGGCGACGATGGGCGGCGCAGCGTGCCTGGGCCGGACAGCCGAGATCGGGTCGCTCGAAGTGGGCAAGCTCGCCGACGTCGCGCTGTGGCGCCTCGACGGGCTGGGGCACGCCGGCATCGCCGATCCGGTCGCGGCGCTCGTGTTCGGCCCGCCGGCTCCGCTGGCGGCGCTTCTCGTCGGCGGCACGGCGGTGGTCGAGGACGGCGAGCTGCGGACGGCCGACGTGCCGGTGATCGCGCATGAGCTGGCCGCCGCCGCACGCACGCTCGCCGAACGCGCGGGCGGCTAGCCGACGTCTGCGGTGGCGCCAACCTCGGCGCTTTGCTCGGCGGGTAGCGCCGGCAGGGTCATCGTGAAGGCAGAGCCGTACCCGGGCTCACTCTCGACGGCGATCGTCCCGCCGTACTGCGTCACGATCTCCTTGACGATCGCCAGCCCGAGTCCGGTGCCGGAGATGGCCCGTTCCTTCGCGGTGGCCGAACGGAAGGAGCGTTCGAACACCCGCTCCTGGTCATCTGCCGGAATGCCGATGCCGTCGTCGGACACCACGATCACGACCCGGTCGCCGAAGCGGCGCGCGTCCACGTCGATGTGGCCGGTGTCGGGTGTGTACTTCACCGCGTTGCCGATCAGGTTCAGCAGGGCCCGGCCGATCCTGCTCGCGTCGGCTGCGACCAGGACTCCGTTCAATTCGCAGTGATAGCTGAGCGCCTGCCCGTGCATGGACGCGATCATCGCCATCGTCTGCACGGCGGTGTCGACGGTGTCGCCGATGTCGATCACGTCTTTGCTCGGGGCGGTGATCACCGGCTCGGGGTGCGATGCCGCGGGCATCTCGTCGACGATGTTCGCGATCCGCGACAGGCTTCGGTCGACCGTCGCGAGCAGGGACTTCTGGCGTGGCGTGAGTGCGCCGACGCTGCCGTCCGCGAGGAGCTCGGTGAACCCGGCAGCGGCGGTCAGCGGCGAGCGCAGGTCATGCGCGATGTTGGAGAACACCTCGGTCCGGACGCGGTCCAGTTCGCGCATTCGCTCGGTGGACCTGCGTTCGGACTCGAGTGCGTTGAGCAATGCCTGGTCCGATTCGCGGCGCGAACCGATGTCCTCGATCTGGCTGATCAGGTACTGCGGCGCGCCGGCCTCGTCCCGGATCACCGAGAACGAGAGGGCCGCCCAGATGGTGGCGCCGGACTTGTGCACGAACCGCGTCTCGATGAGCCGGGCCGTGTCCGACGTGGTGGCGCGCGTCAACCGGTCGACCGTCGACGCGACGTCGTCGGGATGGGTGAAGGTGGCGATCGGCGCTGCGGTGAGTTCCTCGGCGGTCCGTCCGAACATGGCGCACAGCGCCTGGTTGACCCGCAGGAAGTACCCGGCCCGCGCACCGGTGACACCGGCGAGCGCCATCCCCACCGGCGCGTTGTCGAACGCGGCACGGAATCGGCGTTCGCTCATCCGGAGATCACCGGTTGCCCGGCGGCTGGACTCGACCAGGCCGTTGATGAGCAACCCGACGATCACCAGAACGAGCAGTAGCAACAGCGACCCGCGCAGCGTGGGTGCCGGGTAGCGCGGCGCGCCGATGAGCAGGATCGGCCAGATCAGCAGGAAGGTGCAGCCGATCAGGCTGAGGACCACCTGGCGCCGGCCCGCGTACAGCGCGAACCACGTGACTGGCAGGAACAACATCGGGACGAAGCCGGACGTCGAGAAACCGTCGGCCGCCCGCAGGAACTGGATGATCGGCAGCGAGATCATCGGGGTGACCGTGTGCCACCAGTGCCCGTTCGGCAGCCGCGTCGCGATCACCCCGGCGCCGACGAGCACGACGATCAGTGCGCCGGCGATGATCCACCAATGCGCCTTCGGGGTGATCGAGTGCGGGACGACAGGGCTCAGGGCGCAGAGCACGATGACCACGAGGAACGGCAGGCCGCGGCGCGCTGTGAACGTGGCGCCACCTGTCATCCCCGAGGTCATGCCCATCAGTCTGCCGGGTCGATCGGGCAAGGTCATTCGTCTATTGCTGCGAGCAATGCGCGTACCGGATGATTCCGGCAGAATTTCCAGGGCGATTCGGAAATGATTCCGCTATGACGCGGTGGACGGCCGACCGGATGCCCTGCCTGGACGGTCGCGTCGCCCTCGTGACCGGCGGCAACTCGGGAATCGGATTCCGAACCGCCGATGGCCTCGCCGCGGCCGGCGCGACCGTGGTGCTCGCCTGCCGCGACCGGGCGAAGGGCGCGGCCGCCGCCCTGCGCATCCGGGGGATGCGGCCCGGCGCCGTCGTCGAGGTGCGCGAGGTGGACCTCGCGTCCATCGACGCGGTGCGTGCATTCGCCGAGACGTGGACGGGACCCCTCGACGTGCTCGTGAACAACGCCGGGGTGATGGCGCCGCCGCGTCCGATGCGCACGGTCGACGGGTTCGAGTTGCAATTCGCCGTCAACCACCTGGCGCACTACGCCCTGACCGGCCTGCTGCTGGGTGCGCTGCTCGAAGAGCCCGGTGCGCGCGTCGTCACCGTCGCCTCGATCGCGCACTACGGCGCCGATGCGACGGTCGTCGACGCGAATGCCGGGCCGGGCTACGACGCGCGCCGGGCGTATGCGAATTCGAAACTGGCCAACCTGCTGTTCGCACGGCAGCTGCACCGGCAGTTCAGCGCACGATCGCTGCCGATCACCTCGGCCGCGGCACACCCGGGCGTCGCGGCGACGGGTCTGGTCAGCGACCGGCAGGGCATGGGCGCCAACCCGGTGTTGCGCTGGATCGGCCCGCACGCGTTGCGCCTGGTCGGCCAGCCGGCTCGCGCCGCGGCCCGTGCGGTGCTGTTCGCGGCGAGCGCCGCCGAGCCGGGCTCGTACACCGGGCCGCAGCGGCTCGGCGAGACCCGCGGCCGGATCGGGCCGGCCCGGCTCTCGCCGCTGGCCGAGGACGAGAAGCTGGCACACCAGCTGTGGCTGGTCAGCGAGGACCTCACCGGCTTTCACTACCCCTGGCCGTGACGCGACCCGGCTCGGCCTTGCCCCGCGTAGGGGTGCTGAAGCCGACGTCCAGCACCCACCTGCGGGGCAAAGGTGGACGATGCGCGGGGCAAAGCCCGTCGAAGGTGGGCCGTTTGGCTGCAGCGCGGACGGGGGCGCGGCGGGCCGGGCGCGACCGCGCGGTCATCTAGACTCCCGGCAATGCAGGCCGAAACCGTCCTGGTCGTCGACTACGGGGCGCAATACGCCCAGCTGATCGCCCGCCGCGTGCGCGAGGCGCACGTCTACTCCGAGATCGTCCCGCACACGATGCCGGTCGCCGACATGCTCGCCCGCCGGCCGAAGGCGATCGTGTTGTCGGGCGGGCCGTCCTCGGTGTACGCCGAGGGGGCCCCGCGCACCGACCCGGCGTTGTTCGCAGCCGGCATCCCGGTCTTCGGCATCTGCTACGGATTCCAGGCGATGACCCAGGCACTCGGCGGCGAGGTCTCGCACACCGGCGACTCGGAATTCGGCCGCGCGTCGATGCGCGTGGACGACCCGGGCGTGCTGCTGCGCGGACTGCCCGCCATCCAGCAGGTGTGGATGAGCCACGGGGACGCGGTGACCGTCCCGCCGCCGGGGTTCGCCGTGACCGCCTCCACCGCGGGCGCGCCGGTGGCGGCATTCGAAGACGTCGAGCGCGGGTTCGCCGGCGTCCAGTTCCACCCCGAGGTGCTGCACACCGAGCACGGCCAGGCGATGCTGCGCCACTTCCTCTACGACATCGCACACGTCCGGCCGACCTGGACCGAGGCCAACATCATCGACGAGCAGGTCGATTCGATCCGCGCGCAGGTGGGCGGCAAGCAGGTGATCTGCGGGCTGTCCGGCGGTGTCGACTCCGCCGTTGCCGCAGCGCTGGTGCAGCGAGCGGTCGGCGACCAGTTGACGTGCGTGTTCGTCGACCACGGGCTGCTTCGCGACGGCGAGGCCGAGCAGGTCGAGCGCGATTTCGTCGCCGCGACCGGTGTGACGCTCAAGGTCGTCGACGCGTCCGCGCGGTTCCTCGACGCGCTCGCCGGCGTCACCGACCCGGAGGAGAAGCGCAAGACTATCGGCCGAGAGTTCATCCGGTGCTTCGAACTGGCAGCGCGCGAACTCGTCGCCGAAGGGCACTCGGTCGACTTCCTCGTCCAGGGCACGCTCTACCCGGACGTGGTCGAGTCCGGCGGCGGCACGGGCACGGCGAACATCAAGAGCCACCACAACGTGGGCGGGCTGCCGGACGACTTGCAGTTCGCGCTCGTCGAACCGCTGCGGACGCTGTTCAAGGACGAGGTGCGCCGGGTCGGCGAGCAACTCGGACTGCCTGCCGGAATCGTGTGGCGCCAGCCGTTCCCCGGTCCCGGCCTCGGCATTCGCATCGTCGGCGAGGTCACGGCGGCCCGGCTCGCGGTGCTGCGCCGAGCGGACGCGATCGCTCGCGCGGAGCTTTCGGCGGCCGGGCTGGACCGCGACATCTGGCAGTGCCCGGTCGTACTGCTCGCCGAGGTGCGGTCGGTCGGCGTCCAGGGTGACGGTCGCACGTACGGCCACCCGGTCGTGCTGCGCCCGGTCTCGTCCGAGGACGCGATGACCGCTGACTGGACCCGGGTGCCCTACGACGTGCTCGAGCGCATCTCGACCCGCATCACCAACGAGGTGCGCGAGGTCAATCGAGTCGTCCTGGACGTGACGTCCAAGCCGCCAGGGACGATCGAGTGGGAGTAGGCCGCCCGCGTCCGCCGTATCCGCCCGCAACTAGGTGACGCGGTAGCGCAGGTACACCATCCCGTTGCCGAAGCGACGGTGCTCGAGCAGATCCAGGCCGAGGTGCAGCCCCGCGGGCAGCGCGGCAGTCCCGCCCCCGACCGCGATCGGCGCGAGGAAGAAATGGCATTCGTCCACCACACCGGCCCGTAGCGCGGCCCCGGCCAGGCCGGGTCCGCCCACGCTGAGGTCGCGATCGCTGTCCTGCTTCAACTGCTGCACGGCGCTGGGATCGAAGTCCCGCTCGAGGCGGGTACGCGACGTGCGCACCGCGTCCAGGGAGGTCGAGTACACGATCTTGTCGGCGGCCTGCCAGATCGACGTGTAGTCCTGCATCACCGCTTCTTCGTCGGCCATCGTTTCCCAGGCGAGCATCACCTCGTACATCCTGCGCCCGTAGAGGTAGGTACCGATCGGCCGCTCGAGGTCGTTGACGAACGCATGCACCGCTTGGTCGGGTGCCGCCCAGTCGAACTCGCCGCGCTCGTCGGCGACGTAGCCGTCCAACGACATGATCGCCGAGTAGATCAAGGCGGACATCGCAGCAGCCTCCAATCCAACGGTAGCTTCACACGCGATCTTGGCCGAGGTTGGCATGAATTGTCCAGATCGAGCTGCGAGTCGAACATTGCGTGACGACCGGAGCCGATCGCACCCGATTGCGCACCTTCGGGACGTGTCCGACGCCCCTCTCGCTCTGCTAACTTCCCCGCAGCCCCGCGCGACCGACCGCGTCGCGTTCCGTTGTGCCTAGGGAGAGACGATGTTGCGCAGAATTGCGCTCCTCGCAGCAGCCGCAATCGCCTTCGGCACCGCCGCGGTGGTGACCGGCGGATCCGCTGCCCAGGCGTTGCCGCCCGGTTACAAGGCCAACTCGGCACTGATCAACGCCGATACGGTCACGACCGGCGCCGGCATCGTGGACGGCTCCGGAAACCCGATCAGCCTCGAGCAGTTCGCGGCCGAGCAAGCGGGCTTCAAGGTCACCGTCGTCACGGGTGCGCAGTGGGTCGCGATGACGGCAGCGGACTTCGCCAAGTACCAGCTGCTCATCATCGGTGACCCCGACTGCCGCGTGATGCCGGATTCGGCCACGAGCACCTCGAACATCTGGGGCAAGGTCGTGCTCGGGAAGTCGGGTCTCAACCCCGCGGTGGGCAACCGCGCCCTGGTCGGGACCGACCCTGAGTTCCATTACATGAACGGTGGCGGGAACGCGGCGCCGAGCGACCCGGCCGATCCGACGACGGCCGGCGCCGAACGGCTGGTGCAGTCCGGGATCACCTACGCGGGTGCCGTGGCCGGTGCCACCGGCGTGTACTTCACGACGAGTTGTGGCGACAACGGCCAGATCGAGCCCACGCTGAACCGGCTCACCGCAACCGGGACCGGGTTCACGCTCGATACCAGCCCGCCCTGCGGGGGCAATGTCGCGCAGATCGCCAAGACCTCGGCGTTCACCAAGCTCAAGGACACCGACATCGCCGGCTGGGGTTGCTCGGTCCACATCACCTTCCCCACCTACCCGACCGACTGGCAGCCGCTGATTCTGGCCACCGACACGGCGACCAAGCCGACGTGCGGCACCGGTACCGACACCGGCGTGCGCGAGTGCGGCGAGGCCTACGTCCTCATCGCCGGCCGCGACATCAGCGCCACCGCACCTGACCTCAAGCTGACTCCCGTCAGCGGCGAGGAGCCGGCCGGTAGCACGCACACCGTCACGGCCACGGTGACCAAGAGCGGCGCGGCCGCGTCCGGCATCAAGGTCACCTTCGACCTCTCCGGTGTGAACGCGGGCGTGACGGGCACCTGCAGCCCGGCGTCGTGCAACAGCAACGCCAGCGGCAAGGTGAGCTTCACCTATACCGACGAGAACGGCGTGGGCCACGACGAGATCAGTGCCACCGCCACGATCGCCGGATCGACCGAGCGTGCGACGGCAACCGTCGACTGGGTGGTCGTCGCCAACCGGCGTCCGACTGCCAAGGACCAGTACCTCACCACACCGATCAACACCCCGAAGACGATCACGCTGAAGGCCTCTGACCCGGACGGTGACCCGCTCACGTACCGGATCACGCATCAGCCGAAGCACGGCTCGCTGCGCGGCAGTGGCCCGACGGTGGTGTACACGCCGGACAACGGCTTCACCGGCCCGGACTTCTTCGTGTTCACCGCCAGCGATGCCGAGTTCACCACCCGCGAGCACGTCGTGAACATCCAGGTGCTCGCACCGGGTGAGACGTCCTCGCCGCCGCTCGCCGGGACCGGCCCGCACACCGCGGCTCACATCGACTTCGGGCTCGTCCTGGTCGGGCTGGGCACGCTGCTGCTCGTGCTCGGTCTGGTGCGCTTCCCACGGGGTCGTCGCCAGCACTGAGCTGAGGGCGGGCGGCCTGCTGGGCCGCCCGCCGAACGGTGTCAGCCGAACAGTTCCTCGATATAGCGCTGTGGCTCCTCGGCTCCGAGCAGGACGCGGTCGTAACCGCCGCCGTTGGTCGTGATGACGACGCCGGGACCTGGATGGTGGACCAGGACGAAGTCGTGGAACGGCCGCGACCGATCCCGTCCGCGCCACGACCCGATGGCAAGAACGCCGGGTACCCGGGCGCCGGGCATGCGTAAGCCGCGGACCTGCGCCATCACGTCAGCAACCGGGGTGATGCCGGAAATCTGCTCGACCGGGATCTGCACGTCACCGTTGTGCAGCGACAGCACACGCTCGGGCACGGTGAGCGTGATGGTGAGGACGCCATCCTCGATGGAAACGACCGCCACATAACTGACGATACGTCCTAAATGTCTGGACGGTCACCGGATCCCGCGACACACCTGCAATACCGCGTCGGCCAGGCGGGGGCCGGCCTCGCCCAGTGCGGCACGGTAGGCGGCCAGCACGACCCGTTCGCGGCCCAGTTCGACCCGCGTCCCGCCTGCGTTGAGCCGCGCGGTCTGGATCCGTCGCGACACCTTGGCGCGCTCGGCGACGAGAGCAATGACGGCCTGGTCGAGCGCGTCGATCTGCTCGCGCAGCATCGGGACCGTGTCGTCGGTGCGCGTGTCGTCGGGGGTGAGTGCGGTGGTCATGGCAGGTCCTGTTCGTAGCGGCTGTCGGACCGGACGTGCCCCGGAAAAAACGAAACGCCCCGGGGCACTCGGGCCCGGGGCGTCGGTGTGGTTGAAGCTCAGCCAATCACGACGGGCACCGAGCGGCGGTACCCGTAGAAAAATCGGCTGATGTGGAGCACGCGACGATGGTGACACGCCCGCCCACGATGCGGCAAGCACGTCCCACTCGGTGGGACGCGCCTGCCGGGCTCCGCGCCGGTCAGTGGCCGCCGCTGAGCGCCTGCTCCTCCTCCTCGGCCTCGGCCGTGGTGTCCTGGACGTTGAGCTCGACCTGCTCGGTCGGCAGCCGGAAGCGCAACGCCAGCCACCACACGGCGGCAGTGAGCGCAAGAACGGCGAGGAAGCCCCAACCGAAGCCGATGTCGTGCGTGTTGCCGGCGCCGGGGTTGGTCACCTTGTCGGGATAGTCGCCGAAGTAGCTGATCAGGCACAGCCCGCCGAGCCACGGCAGCAGCCAGGTCGCACCGTGCATGAAGTCCAACTGCGGCAGGTCCTTGCCGAAGGTGTGGAATGCGGCGAGGAAGACGAAGCCCAGGGCCACCGCGACGAACAGCTTCCAGTTCACGTCCCACCCGGCCCAGTAGACGATCAGGTTCGAGGCGTAGAACGCGAGGAACGGGATCACGTCCCCGAACGGCAGCCGGAACGGACGCTCCTGGTCTGGCAGTTGCCGACGCATGGCTGCGATCACGACCGGCCCGGACCCGAACGACAACACCGTCGCGGAGGTGATGAACCCGACGAGTTGCTGCCAACTGGGGAAGGGCAGGAAGACGATCAAGCCGACGGCGAAGGTGACGATCAGGCTGAACAGGGGTACGCCGCGGTCGGTCGTGCGCCCGAGTGCCTGGGGTGCGTTGCGGTTGCGCGCCATCGCGTACGTGATCCGTCCGGTCACGGTGGTGTAGATCAGTCCGGTGTCGGCCGGCGAGATGATCGCGTCGATGTAGAGCAGGACCGCGAGCCAGCCCAGGCCGAGGATGGTGGCGATCGCCGCCAGCGGGCCGAAGCTGTTCGCGAGGTTGCCGCCGATGTTCGCCCAGCCGTGCTTGAGCGCCGACTCGGGTACGGCGGCGATGAAGGCGATCTGCAGGCCGACATAGATGATGGCGGTCACGACGACCGAGCCGATCACCGCGATCGGGACGTTGCGCCTGGGATTGCTCGTCTCGCCGGCCAGCTCGATCCCTTGCCGGAAACCCAGGAACGAGAAGGTGATTCCGCCCGTGGCGATGGCGGTCAGCATGCCGTGCGTCCCGTCCGTGCTGAAGCCGTGGCTGGTGAAGTTCGAGCCGTTGAATTCAGTGAGCAGGAACGCGAACACGACCAGGATGATGATGCCGAGCTTCCACCACACCGCGACGTTGTTCACCCGGGCGAACCACCGGATGCCGTAGTAGTTGACGACGACGAAGAACGCCATGCCGAGCACGGCCACCACGTAGCCGAGTCCGGTCAGCGTGTAGACGTCCGCGCTGCCGACCTTGTGCAGCGAGGTGAATGGCGCGTACTTCGTCGCATACTGCAGTGCGCCCTCGACCTCGATGGGCGCGACCGTGGCTGCCGCGATCCAATTGATCCAGCCCATCGAGAAACTCGCGAACGAGCCGAAGGACAGGTGTGGGTACCGGATCACTCCGCCGGTCAACGGGAACATCGCGCCGAGTTCGGCGTAGGACAACCCGATCAACAAGATCATGAAGCCGCCGATGGCCCACGAGAACACCGCGGCCGGCCCGGCGATCGACGAGGCGTTCAGCGCACCGAACAACCAGCCCGAGCCGATGATCGAGCCCACGCTCGCGAACAGCAGGCCGATCGTCCCGATGTCGCGCCGCATCTTGCCCTGACTGCTACCCCTCGGTGATTCAGAGGGACGTTGCTTGACGGTGGTCATTCCCGCGCCTCCCGGGGGTCATCGTGGTGTCCGGGTTACCCAGGAACGAAGTGGCTGAAACTGGACGGTCCTGGCAGGGGATTGACGGCGCCCGCCCGTAGGCTTGGCACCGCGATGACCCACCCTGCCGATTCCCTGTTCGCGCTGCCGGGCGAGGTGCCGGCCGAGATCCCCGTGCACACGGCTCCCGAGCGACGCAAGCCGCGCCTCGCGGTCGATGCCGCGACCCTGCTCGACGGGCTCAACCCGCAGCAACGCGCGGCCGTGGTGCATCACGGCGGGCCGCTGCTGATCGTTGCCGGCGCGGGATCGGGCAAGACGCGCGTGCTCACCCATCGCATCGCGCACCTGATCGCCGAGCGGGACGTCGCCCCGGGCGCCATCCTCGCGATCACGTTCACCAACAAGGCCGCGGGTGAGATGAAGGAACGCGTCGCCACGCTCGTCGGGAGCCGCGCGAAAGTCATGTGGGTGTCGACGTTCCACTCGATGTGCGTGCGGATCCTGCGGCGGGACGGCAAGACCCTCGGCCTGAAATCGTCGTTCTCGATCTACGACGCCGACGACTCCAAGCGGCTGATGACGATGGTGGGGCGCGAGCTCGACCTCGACCCGAAGCGCTATCCCTCGCGCTCGCTGCTGGCGCAGGTCAGCAACCTGAAGAACGAACTCGTGACCGCCGAGGTCTGGACGGAGCAAGCGAGCAATGCGCACGAGAAGGTGCTGGCCGAGGCGTACACGCGTTACCAGCGCCGGTTGACCGAGGCGCACGCGCTCGACTTCGACGACCTGATCATGTCGACCGTCGGGCTGTTGCAGAACCATCCCGACGTCGCCGAGCACTACCGCCGCCGATTCCGGCACGTTCTGGTGGACGAATACCAGGACACGAACCACGCCCAGTACATGCTCGTGCGCGAACTGACCGCCGGGGACGACCCGGCCGAACTCGCGGTCGTCGGCGACGCCGACCAATCCATCTACGCGTTCCGCGGTGCGACGATCCGCAACATCCTCGAATTCGAGCGCGACTACCCGGACGCGACGACGATCCTGCTCGAGCAGAACTACCGGTCCACGCAGACGATCCTCAATGCCGCGAACGCGGTGATCGCCCGCAACCCCGACCGGCGCCCGAAGAATCTCTGGTCCGAGGCGGGGCACGGCGAGAAGATCCAGGGCTACGTCGCCGAGAACGAACACGACGAGGCCGCGTGGGTCGCGCAGCGCATCGACGAACTGTCCGACGCGGGCACGGCGATGGCATCGGACGTGGCGGTCTTCTACCGGACGAACGCGCAGTCGCGTGTGTTCGAAGAGGTGTTCATCCGCGTCGGCCTGCCGTACAAGGTCGTGGGTGGGGTGCGCTTCTATGAGCGCAAAGAGATCCGCGACGCGCTCGGCTACCTGCGGGTCATCGCGAACACCGACGATGTCGTGTCGTTACGGCGAATTCTCAATACCCCGCGCCGCGGAATCGGCGATCGCGCCGAGGCCTGCGTGGAGGTGCTCGCGGATCGCGAGCGGATCTCGTTCGGTGCGGCGCTCGACCGGGCGGACGAGGCGTTCGGGATTGCCCCGCGCTCGCTGAATTCGATCCGCGAGTTCACGACGCTGATGACCTCACTGCGCGCGGTCAATGCCGGCCCGGACGGCACACCGTCCTCGATCCTCGAGGCGGTGCTGGACCGCACCGGGTACCTGCGCGAACTCGAGGCGAGCCGCGATCCGCAGGACGAGGGCCGGGTCGACAACCTGCGCGAACTCGTGTCGGTGGCGCGCGAGTTCGAGGAGCAACGCGCGGGCACCGACGAGGCCACCTCGCTCGACGCGTTCCTCGAACAGGTGTCGCTGGTGGCCGACGCGGACTCCGTCCCGGACGCGAGCGGCGGCGTCGTGACGCTGATGACGTTGCACACCGCGAAGGGGCTCGAGTTCCCCGTCGTGTTCTTGACCGGGCTCGAGGACGGTGTGTTCCCGCACC
The DNA here is from genome assembly GCA_963750295.1 of uncultured Actinomycetota bacterium. GTDB lineage: Bacteria > Actinomycetota > Actinomycetes > Mycobacteriales > Jatrophihabitantaceae > CAVVPY01. Next base: position 299,258 of record CAVVPY010000008.1, on the reverse strand, counting down.
TGCGCACGCTGGGCGATCCGGCCGAACTGGCCGAGGAGCGCCGGCTCGCCTACGTCGGGATCACCCGTGCCCGCGAGCGGCTCTACCTGTCGCGGGCGCTGTCCCGCTCTGCCTGGGGAGCGCCGTCGTGGAACCCGCCGTCCCGTTTCCTCGACGAGGTGCCCGCCGAGCTCGCCGAGTGGACCGGCGAGGTCGCGCGCACCCCGTTCGTGAACCGCTATGACGACGACGGGCCGTCCTCCTACGGCGACCACGGTTATCGCTCCGCCCCGCGCCAGCAGTCCGCGCAGGAGCAGCTTGCCGCGTCGCGGCGTGCGGGCGCGGGAGTGCGCGGCGGCGTCGGCAACCGCTCGATCCCGGCGCTCGATCCCGGTGACCGCGTCACGCACGACTCGTGGGGCCTCGGGACGGTGGTCGCTACCCGCGGATCCGGCGACGGCGCGCAGGCGCAGATCGACTTCGGCTCGGCCGGGCTGAAGTGGCTCATGCTTCGCTACGCCCCCGTCCAGAAGCTCTGAACCGTCACCGGCCGGCAGCAGATGCTGATACTCGAGCGCGACGCGGAGTTCGCTGCTCTCGACGAGGCGCTCGACGCCGCCGTGGCCGGCACGGGCGCGGCGTTGGTCGTCGAGGGCACAGCGGGCATCGGCAAGAGTGCCCTGCTCGACGAGGCCCGGCGGCGAGCAGCGGCCCGAGGCATGCGCGTGCAGGTGGCCACCGCGAGTCTGCTCGAACGCGACCTCGCGCACGGTGTGGTGCGGCAACTGCTCGAAGTCGCGGTCCGGACGGCGACGACTGGCGATCGCGCGGCGCTGCTTGCCGGCGCAGCCGAGCTGGCCACACCGGTCGTGCTGCCCGAGGCCGGCATAGCGGCCGACGGCGCGGCGGATCTGCGGGGCCCGATCGTCCACGGCCTGTACTGGCTCACCGCGAATCTCGCCGCTGAGACGCCGCTGCTGTTGGCCGTCGACGACGCGCAATGGTCCGATGCCGCCTCGCTGCGCTTCCTGGCCTACCTCGCACGGCGTCTCGACGGGTTGCCGCTCGTCGTCCTCGTCACCGTCCGAACTGGTGAGACCTCGGCCGACCCCGCCCTCGCCGACCTCGCAGCCGGCGCCGCGGCACGCGTGCTGCGCCCAGAGCCGCTGAGCGGTGCTGCCGTCGAGCATTTGGTTCGCGACTGCTTGCAGGACGAGCCCGATCCGGAGTTCGCGGCAGCATGTCGCCAGGCGACCGGCGGCGTCCCGTTCCTGCTCAACGCGTTGCTCGATGCGCTGGCCGGCGGCGCCGTCACACCGTCCGCAGCGAGCGCCGCTGCGGTCACGAGAGTCACCTCGCGCACGGTCGGGTACGCCACCCTGCTGCGCCTGGCCAGCATGTCGGCTGCGGCGCTGCCGGTTGCCCGGTACGCCTCGGTACTGGGCCGGCACGCCACCGTGCAGCGGATCGCGCAGCTGGCCGGCCTCGACGAGGCGGTGGTGCTGCGGGCGTGCGACGGCCTTACGACGGCACACATCCTGCGGCGGGGTCAGCCGCTTGCCTTCGTCCACCCGATTGTCATGTCCTCGATCTACGACGAGCTCGCCGCGGGGGAGCGATCACTGGCACACGCTGCCGCAGCGCGGCTGCTGTCCGCCGACGGCGAACCGGACGAGGACGTGGCCGCCCACCTGCTCGCCACCGAACCGGGGACGAGCCAGAGCACGGTGTCGACCCTGCGCGCGGCTGCGCGCCGCGCGCTCGCTCGCGGTGCTCCCGAGAGCGCGATCGCCTACCTGCGCCGCTGCGCCGCCGAACCGCCGCACCCGAGTGACCGTGCCGCCGTGCTGCACGAACTCGCGCGGGCCGAGTCGACCGTTCGGGACCGCAATGCGGCCACCGATCTCGTCCGCGCCCTCGAGCTGGCGACCGAGCCGGGCCGGCGGGCGCTCATCGCTCTGGACCTGGTCGAGACGTGGATGTTCGCCGGTCGCTGGGATGCCGCACTTGCCGAGGTCGACCGCGCGCTCGCCGAACTCGACGGGTACGACCGCGACGTCGCCGGCCGGCTCGAGGTGTTCCGCGCCGGGATGATCGCCAATGACCCGCGGCTGGTCGCGGAGTTCGAGCGCGACCGGCCGAGGCTGACCCGGCTGGCCGAGGGCGGCGGGCGACCCGCGCGGCTGATGGCCGCGCTGCTCGCGAGCTGCGCTGTCTGCCGGATCGAGCCGCCGGCGCAGGTGATGGCCCTGGCCGTCCGCGGCTTGGACGGGTCGGCGCTGATGGCGAGCGAGGACGCCGACGCGTGGGGTCCACAGGCAGCGGGTGCCCTCGCCTACCTCGGCGAACTGGACCGCGCGCTTGCGGCCGCCGATGCGATGCGAGACGGCGCACGTGAGCGCGGTTCGGTCTACGGCTTCGTCCGCGCGACCGCGTTGCGGTCACTCGTCGACGGGTTGCGAGGCGACCTGCGCGCGAGCGAGGCCGACGTCCGCTCGGCGTTCGACCTGTCGCGGGACAACGAGTTGATGTTCAGCACGCCGCCGCTGCTGCGCTGGTCGATCGACGCGCTGATCGAACGTCCGCACCTGGCCGACATCGTGCGCGCCGTCGAGGAGATCGATCTCGACCCCGGCCTGCACGCGTCCTTCTCCGGAGCGTGGTTCCTCGAGGCCCGCGGTCGGCTCCGGCTGGCGCGCGGCGACCGGGACGCGGCGCGCGAGGACCTGACGCGCTGCGGACAGATGATGACCCGCTTGCACGTGACCAACCCGATCGTGTCGGCATGGCGATCCGAGCTCGCGCTCGCTCTGCCCGATACCGAACGGGACGAGGCTCGCGGTCTCGCCGAGCAGGAGTACCTGCTCGCCCAGGCAACCGGGCTGGCGCATGCGCAGGGACGAGCGCTGCGCACCGTCGGCATGCTCACCGACGGCGCGGAACGCATCGCCGTGCTGCGCCAGTCAGCCGACTTGCTCGCGGGCGAGCCGGTCGAGCTGGCGCGCACCTCGCTGCTGCTCGGGGTGGCGCTGCGCCGCGCCGGTCATCGCTCCGAGGGCCACGACATGCTGCGTGCGGGACTGGATCGCGCGTACCACAGTGGCGCCGAACGCTGTGCTGCCCGTTCCGAGCAGGAACTGCGGGCGATCGGTGCCCGGCCGCGACGCCGGGCGTCCTCGGGGCTGGCTTCGTTGACGCCGAGCGAGGCGCGGGTCGCGGCGTCGGCGGCGACCGGTCTGACCAACCGCGAAATCGCCCAGGAACTGTTCGTCACCAGCAAGACGGTCGAGAACCAGCTGAGCCGGGTGTACCAGAAACTCGGTGTCCGTGGCCGCGAGCTGCTTGCCGAGGCGATCGGCAGCGACGGCGAGACGTCCTAGTTCGGCCAATTTTGGGGGGTGGTCCCCTCATGTGCGCAAGCGGCGCAGACAGGACGCTTGCGACATGACCGCACCGCAGCCCAGGACGCTGACTCTCGAGTTGGTCTACCGCGCACCGGATTGCATTTCCGGACGGGTGTCCGACGCCACCGGCGCCGGCACCCACTTCGTCGGCTGGCTCGGCCTCGCCGGCGCGATCGAGACCCACGCGCTCGCCGGTCCGGTGCGGACCCCGCCGAGCCGTCGTTGGCGCAGGCTGCGATGACAGCGCTCTGGCAGGCCCTCGTCCCCGCCGCGGTGCTCGCCGTGACCGCGGGACGGCTGGGACTGGCCGACGGGATTCGGTGGGCGGCGCGCGCGGTCACCGGCGCCCGTTCCGCAGGCGCTGAACGCCTACCGCGTCGGCCGCCTGCTCACCCCGCTCGTCGTCGGCTGATCGCCCTTTTCGGGCTGGTGGCCTCCCCGCCGGCGGCAGGTCGCGGTTGGCAAGCCGCGGAACCCCGGTGGCGGCCCGTCGGTACGCTCGCGGCGTGACGACTGACCGGCCGGCGCGGCTTCGCGTCGGGGTCATCAGCGCCGGCCGGGTCGGCAGTGCCCTCGGCGCCGCGCTGATCCGGGCCGGGCACGACGTCGTGGCGGTGAGCGCGGTGTCCACGCAGTCGCTCGCGCGGGTCGAACGGATGCTGCCGGGCGCGCGCATCCTGGCACCGGACGAGGTGGTGGCCGCGGCCGACTTCGTGTTGCTGGCCGTCCCGGACGACGCGCTGCGTCCGCTGGTAGCCGGTCTCGCCGACACCGGGGCATGGCAGCCCGGCCAGCTGGTCGCGCACACGTCCGGCTCGCAGGGGATCGGTGTGCTCGATCCGGCAGCCGCGCGCGGCGTGCTGGCCCTGGCGCTGCACCCGGTGATGACCTTCGCCGGCCGCCCCGAGGACGTGGACCGCATCGATGGCGCGGCGTTCGGGGTCACCGCCGAGGACGAACTGCGCCCCGTCGCCGAAACACTCGTCGTCGAGATGGGCGGCGAGCCGGTGTGGGTGCCCGAATCGGCCCGCGCCACCTACCACGCGGCGCTGTCGATCGGCTCGAATCACCTGGTCACGCTGGTCAACGACGCCGCCGAACTGCTCGAGCGGGCCGGAGTGGCTGAGTCGACCCGGCTGCTCGCGCCGCTGCTGTCCGCATCACTCGACAACGTGCTGCGGCTGCGCGATGCGGCACTCACCGGTCCGGTGGCACGCGCGGACGTCGCGACGATCGCACGCCATCGGCGCACGCTCACGGTGGTCGCCCCGCAGATCCTGCCGGCCTACCTGGCGATGGCTGCGCGTACCGCAGAGCGTGCGCACGCCGCCGGGTATCTCGACGACGCGCAGGCTTCGGCGGTCCGCGAGGCGCTGTCGTGAGCGGTGCCGTCCGGCGCGTGGGCGGGCTGCGGTGACCGTGCTGGCGCGCACCCGCGCCGAGCTGGCCGGTGTCCGCGATGACCTCGCCGGGCCGGTCGCGCTCGTGCCGACGATGGGTGCCCTGCACGACGGCCACGCCGCACTGATCGCGGCGGCTCGCGCGGCGTGCGACACGGTCGTCGTGTCGGTCTTCGTGAACCCGCTGCAGTTCGGGGCGAACGAGGACCTCGCCAGCTACCCGCGCTCGCTCGACGACGACCTCAGCCTGTGCGCGCGGTTGGGTGCGGACGTCGTCTGGGCGCCGGGAGTCCGCGACGTCTACCCGGACGGTGACACGCAGGTGCGGGTCGACCCCGGACCGCTCGGCGACCTGCTGGAGGGCGCGTCACGCCCGACCCACTTCGCCGGGATGCTGACCGTCGTCGCCAAGCTGTTCGGCCTCGTCCGTCCGGACGTCGGGTTCTTCGGCGAGAAGGACTTTCAGCAGTTGACGCTGATCCGCCGCATGTCGGCCGACCTCGATCTCGGGGTCGACGTGATTGGCGTGCCGACCGTGCGTGAATCGGATGGGCTCGCAATGTCCAGCCGCAATACGTACCTCTCGCCGGACGAACGCCGCCAGGCGGTCGCGCTGTCGCGGGCACTGTTCGCCGGACGTGACGCTGGCCCGGCAGGTGCGCTCGCGGTCATCACGGCCGCGACGGGGGTGCTCGCCGCGACGCGCGAGGTCGCGGTCGACTACCTCGAGCTCGCAGGCGCCGACCTGGGCGAGATCCCCGAGCACGGCCCGGCCCGGCTGCTGGTCGCCGCCCGGGTCGGGCGCACGCGGCTGATCGACAACGTGGCGGTGCAGCTGTGATCGCGGCGAGGCTGGCAGCGCCCGAGCCCGGCTGGGAGATCGACACCGACGTCGTCGTCGTCGGGTCGGGCATCGCCGGGCTGACCACGGCGCTGCACGTGACCCGGCACTCGGCGCTGCGCGTCCTGCTCGTCACCAAGGACGTCCTCGCCGCCGGTTCGACCCGGTGGGCGCAGGGCGGCATCGCGGCCGCGCTCGGCGTCGGTGACACCGCCGACCAGCATTTCGCCGACACCATGACCGCGGGCGCCGGCGTGTGCGACGAGGCGGCCGTGCGCGTGCTGGTGCGCGAAGGTGCTGCGGCGGTGCACGAGTTGGCGCAGATCGGCGCGCGCTTCGACCGCACATCGGACGGCGCGCTCTCGCTCACCCGCGAGGGCGGGCACGGACGTGACCGGATCGCGCACGCCGGCGGCGACGCGACGGGTGCCGAGATCGAGCGTGCGCTGCTCACGCGGGTGCTGGACGCGAGCGGTGTCGAGGTGATCGAGCACGCGCTCGTCCTCGACCTGCTGCTCGACGCGGACGGTGCGGCCGCCGGGCTCACCCTGCACGTGATGGGCGAGGGGCAGCGCGACGGCGTCGGGGCGGTGCGGGCGCGTGCGGTCGTGCTCGCGACCGGCGGGTTCGGGCAGGTCTACGCGGCGACGACGAACCCGAGCGTGTCGACGGGGGACGGGGTCGCGGCGGCGCTGCGCGCCGGTGCCGTCGTCCGCGATCTCGAGTTCGTCCAGTTCCACCCGACCGTCACCTGGCTCGGTCGGCATTCGCAAGGGCAGCAGCCGCTGGTCAGCGAGGCGGTGCGTGGCGAGGGCGCGGTGCTCGTGGACGACGAGGGCACCCGGTTCATGCTCGGGCAGCACGAGCTGGCCGACCTCGCGCCCCGAGATGTGGTGGCCAAGGCGATCCTGCGGCGGATGCGCGAGTCCGGTGCCGAGCGCGTCTGGCTCGACGCGCGCGCGTTCGGCGCCGAGAAGTGGCGGGTGCGGTTCCCGACGATCCACGCGACCCTGCTGTCGCTCGGCATCGACCCGGTGCGTGACCTGATCCCGGTCGTGCCCGCCTGCCATTACGCCAGCGGCGGTGTGCGCACCGACCTGCTCGGCGAGACGAGCATCGCGAACCTGTTCGCGTGCGGCGAGACCGCCTGCACCGGCGTGCACGGGGCGAACCGGCTGGCGTCCAACTCGCTGCTCGAGGGACTGGTCTTCGGTCGCCGCATCGCCGACACCGTGGTCCACCGGCTCGGTGGGCCGGGGGAGCCCCCGGTAGCGGCAGCGCGCGCCCACGAGCGCGGCCTCGTCGCCGTCGAGGCGCGGGCGGACGTGCAGCGCGTGATGGCGCAGCACGCGGGCGTGCTGCGCGACCACAAGGGCCTCGAGGCGGCGGCGCGCGAACTCGCGGACGTGCCGATGTCGGCCGGCCCCCCGTCCACCGAGAGCTGGGAGACGACGAACCTGCACACCGTCGCGTCCGCGCTGGTCGAGGCGGCCGGGCTGCGGGAAGAGACCCGCGGGTCGCACTGGCGCGACGACTTCCCCGAGCGCGACGACGAGCAGTGGCGCGGGCACCTCGACCTCACCCTGGACTCGTCCGGCCTGCTCAACACCCGCTTTGACCCCCGCATGGCCGCGGCGAGCACGAAATCACGACCACTGGGGGGTCAAAGCCGTGCTCAGTGATGCGGTGGTCGACGACGTGATCGCCCGCGCCCTCGCCGAGGACCTCGGTGCTGCCGGGGACCTCACCACGCGCGCGACCGTTCCCTCAGCGCTGCTGGCCAGCGCCGACCTCGTCGCCCGCGCCGCGGGGGTGGTCGCCGGCCTGGACGTGGCGGCCCGCGTCTTCGAGACCGTCGGGCAGGGCCGGGTGCTGGTCGAGTTCGGGACGGCCGACGGCGCGCGGGTCAGTGCCGGCGAGGTGCTGGCCACCGTCCGCGGCCCGGTGCGCGACCTGCTGACGGCGGAGCGGACCGCGCTGAACCTGCTCGGGCACCTGTCCGGGATCGCGACCCTCACCCGGCGCTGGGTCGATGCGGTCGAGGGGACGGGCGCGCAGATCCGCGACACCCGAAAGACGCTGCCCGGCCTGCGCGCATTGGAGAAGTACGCCGTGCGCACCGGCGGCGGGCAGAACCACCGCATGTCACTGTCGGACGCGGCGCTGGTGAAGGACAACCACGTGGCCGCGGCCGGTGGCGTGGTCGAGGCGTTCCACGCGGTCCGGGCCGCCTACCCCGACCTGCCGCTCGAGGTCGAGGTCGACACCGTCGAGCAGGCCCGGGCGGTTCTCGACGCCGGGGCGGATCTCGTCCTGCTGGACAACATGGACCCGGACGACCTGCGCGCGGTGGTCGAATATGCGGCGGGTCGGGCGAAGCTGGAGGCGTCCGGTGGGCTGACGCTGGCCGAGGCTCGCGCGGTGGCCGAAACAGGAGTCGACTACCTTGCAGTCGGTGCGCTGACCCACTCGGCGCCCGTTCTCGACATCGGACTGGACCTGTAGATGCTGCTCGCCATCGACATCGGCAACACCAACACCGTCCTGGGCGTGTTCGACGGCGACAAGCTCGAACACTCGTGGCGGATCAAGACCGACGCCCGGCACACGGCCGACGAGCTGGCGCTGACCTTCCGCGGACTGCTGACCGATCACGTGATCACGGCGACGGCGGCGTGCTCGACCGTCCCCGCGGCGCTGCGTGAGCTGCGCGAGATGCTCGCGGCGTACTACCCGGACCTGCCCACCGTCATCGTCGAACCGGGCGTGCGCACCGGCGTCGGCCTGCAGTACGAGAACCCGAAGGAAGTCGGCGCCGACCGCATCGTGAACACCCTCGCCGCGCATCACCTGGTGGGCGCCCGGCCGGCCATCGTGGTCGACTTCGGGACGACGACGAACTTCGACGTGGTGAACGAGCGCGGCGACTTCCTGGGTGGTGCGCTGGCGCCGGGCATCGAGATCTCGCTCGACGCGCTCGCTGCCCGGGCCGCGCAGCTGCGCAAGGTAGAGCTGGTTGCCCCGCGCGGGCCGATCGGCAAGTCGACGGTCGAGGCGCTCCAGTCCGGCATCCTGTACGGCTTCGCCGGGCAGGTGGACGGGCTGGTCCGACGGATCTCGAAGGTGCTCGCGCCCGAGGACCCCGACTCGGTGGAGGTCATCGCCACCGGCGGGCTCGCGTCCCTGCTCATCGAGCACTGCGAGACCGTCGACCGGCACGAACCTGATCTCACCCTGCTCGGCCTGCGCCTGGTCTACGAGCGCAACCGCTGAGGGTCTGGCCGCTTCGCCCCGCAATGATGCACGCGGTGCGGCACGACCCGCCGGGTGAGGCGCCGCAGCGCGTTCTGGGTCGGCCCGGTGCAACCGCGTCGTGCGGCCAACTAGGTTCAGGGAATGGATCTACGCATCTTCGTCGAGCCCCAGCAGGGCGCGACCTACCACGACCAACTCCGCATCGCGAAGGCCACCGAAGAGCTCGGCTTCGACGCGTTCTTCCGCTCCGACCACTACCTGTCGATGGGGGACCGGGACGGCCTCCCCGGCCCGACCGACTCGTTCGTGACGCTGGGTGCGCTGGCCCGCGAGACCGGCCGGATCCGGCTGGGCACGCTGGTCACTGCGGCGACCTTCCGCTTGCCGGGACCGTTGGCCATCGCGGTGGCCCAGATCGACCAGATGAGTGAGGGCCGGGTCGAGCTCGGCCTCGGCACCGGGTGGTACGCCGAGGAGCACGCCAACTACGGGATCCCGTTCCCCGACCTGCGCGAACGCTTCGACCGCCTCGAGGAGCAGGTCGAGATCATCGACGGCCTGTGGCGTACGCCGGTCGGCGAGACGTACAGCTTCACCGGCAAGCACTACACGCTCACCGACTCGCCCGCGCTGCCGAAACCGGTCCAGTCACCGCGGGTGCCGATCGTCCTCGGCGGTGCCGGCAAGAAGCGCAGCGCCACCCTCGCCGCCCGGTTCGCCGACGAGTACAACGTCGGCTTCAACCGCACCGGAACACAGGCGATCTTCGACCGCGTCCGGGCCGCGGCCGCCGAGACCGGGCGAGAGCTCGTCTATTCGGTCGCGCAGCCGGTCTGTGTGGGCCGGGACGACGCCGAGGTGGTGCGGCGGGCGGACGCGATCGGCCGCGACGCGGCGCAGCTGCGCGAGACCGGCCTGGCCGGCTCACCGGCCGAGGTGGTCGAGCGCATCGGGGAGTACGCGGCGATCGGCGCGACGCGGATCTACCTGCAGGTACTGGACCTTGCCGATCTCGACCACCTCGAACTGATCGCGAGTGCGGTGGCCGCGCAACTCTGATCGGCAAATGCGGATGTGCTGCACCGGGGGTGCGGAGATCCGCCGCGACGGTCGACCCAGCCGGGTCCGCGATGCCCAGAGGCTGCTCTCGACGGGTCGATAGGGTCTGCGGCATGAGCGCGCCGGAGTCCGGGGACGACCTGCCCGAGCAGCTGCGTGTCCGGCGCACCAAGTACGACCGGCTGATGGCCGACCCCGACCGCGCCCCCTTCCCGGTCAACGTGCCCAGGACGCATGCGCTCGCCCAGGTCCGGGCGGCCCACCCGGACCTGTCGCCGGGCGAAGAGACCGGGACGCAGGTCGGGGTGACCGGGCGGGTGATCTTCGCGCGCAACACCGGGCGGCTGTGCTTCGCGACCCTGCGCGAGGACGGCGTCGAACTGCAACTGATGCTGTCCGAGGCTCGGCTCGGACCGGACTCACTCGCGGCCTGGAAGGCCGACGTCGACCTGGGCGACCTCGTCTTCGCCCGCGGAGAAGTGATCTCGTCCAAGCGCGGCGAACTGTCGGTTTTCGTCGACGACTGGCGCATCACGGCCAAGGCCCTGCGACCGTTGCCGGTCGCGCACAAGCCCCTCTCGGAGGAGAACCGGGTCCGGCAGCGCTACGTCGACCTCATCGTGCGTCCCGAGGCACGCGACATGGTGCGCACCAGGGCGCAGGTGATCCGCTCGCTGCGCGAGACGCTGCATGCGCGTGGCTACCTGGAAGTCGAGACTCCGGTGCTGCAAATGGTGCATGGCGGGGCGGCTGCCCGGCCATTTCACACGCATTTGAATGCATTCGATCTCGACATGTCGCTGCGGATCGCGACCGAGCTGTACCTGAAACGATGCATTGTCGGCGGGATCGACAACGTCTACGAGATCGGCCCGGTGTTTCGGAACGAGGGCGTCGATTCGACCCATTCCCCGGAATACACGCTGCTGGAGGCCTACCAGGCCTACGGCGATTACGACACGATGGCCGAGCTGACCCGCCAACTCGTTCTCGACGCGGCTGCCGCTGCCGGAGTGCCCCACCCGGTGACGCCCGGCGGGGTCGAGATCGAGCTGGACGCGCCGTGGCGGACGGTCGGGATCCACGAACTCGTGTCCGAGGCAGTCGGGGTCGACATCGATCCTGACACCGGCGCGGACGCCCTGCGCAAGCACGCGGACCGGTTCGGCATCGCGGTGCACCCGGACGCCCCGGCCGGCGACATCGTGCTCGAGCTATACGAGAAGTTGTGCGAGCACGCGATCGTGCAGCCGACCTTCGTCCGCGACTACCCGGTCAGCGTCCGCCCGCTGGCCCGCCCGCACCGCGACGATCCGCGGCTGGCCGAGGCGTGGGACCTCGTGATCGGCGGTGTCGAGATCGCGCCGGCCTACTCGGAACTGGTCGACCCGGTCGAGCAGCGCCGGCGACTCGTCGAACAGTCCATCGCTGCCGCCCACGGCGACCCGGAAGCGATGGAACTGGACGAGGACTTTCTCCAGGCCCTCGAATACGGCATGCCGCCGACCGGCGGGATGGGCCTCGGTGTCGATCGGTTGGTCATGCTGCTGACCGGACGCGGCATTCGGGAGACCATTCTGTTCCCGCTGATAAAGCCGCGGTAACGCGCGGAGCGCCAAATTTGCCCACTCCCAGGAACTGGGGGCACAATGGACGAAACGGTTATCGGGGGGAAGGACGGATCAGTGGCCCAGAAACATATCGTGCAGCTGATCGACGATCTGGACGGCGTGGACGCGCAGGAAACCGTCTCGTTCGGGCTCGACGGCACGCGCTACGAGATCGACCTTTCCGAGGACAACGCGGCCCGACTGCGCGACGTCCTTGCCGTCTACGTCGCCCATGCGCGGCGACCGACGCCGGCCGCGGCCAATGGAGCCAGGCGCTCACGCGGCGGGCGCAGCGACCGTGAGCAGACCGCCGCCGTCCGGCGCTGGGCTCGCGAGAACGGCTACGACATCGGTGAAAAGGGTCGCATCCCGACCAAGGTGCTCGACGCGTACCACTCTGCCCACTGACGCCGCGCGAGCAGCGGGAACGCGCCTCAGCGCAGGTGGACGTCGAAGAACGACTCGATCCGCTGCCAGGCGTCGGCCGCTGCCTCGGGCTCGGGCCCGATGTGCAGGATCCGCTCGAGCGGCCGCAGTAGCGCAGGGCCGGATTCGGCGTGGTTGAGGAACGAGTGCCCCGCGTCCGGGTAGACCTTCACGTCGTGCTCGATGCCGAGCGCGGTGAGCGACTTCTCCAGCTTCGCGGCCTGGCCGGTCATCATCAGATCCCGCTTGCCGTAGCTGCCGATGACCGGACAGGCGCCTGCAAGGGCACGTTCCGCACGGCGCGGGACGGTGCCGTAGTTGGCCGAGGCCGCGTCGTAGCCGCGGTTGGCCAGCACCAGGGCGAACCCGCCGCCCATGCAGAAACCGATCACGCCGACCTTTCCGGTGCAGTCGGCCTGGTCGAGCAGATGCCGCCGGGCGGCCTCGATGTCGGCCACCGCCTTGCCGCGCCCGGTCAGCATGGATCGCATCGTCGCGGTCACACACCGTCGCATGCCGCCGTCGCTGAACAGATCCGGTCCGACGCTGAGGAACCCGGCCTGCGCCAACCGGTCGCACTGGCGTTGCAACACCTCGTTCATGCCCCACACCTCGTGGATGGCGACCACGCCGGGCCAGGGTCCGTCCCCCGCCGGCCGGGCCTCGTACGCGCGCAGTCCGGTCGAGCCGAGCGGGACGTTGCCCAGCGAGATGTCAGGCATGTGCCGCTCCTCACCGCCGATGGCTCGGCCGATCGCCGAAACCTACCCTCGTGGCATGGCCACTTCCTGCACGGGTGGGCCGGGCATGTACCGCACGATGTTGAAGAGCAAGATTCATCGCGCGACCGTGACCCAGGCCGATCTGCACTACGTAGGGTCGATCACCATCGACGCCGACCTGCTCGACGCCGCCGACCTGCTGCCCGGTGAAAAGGTCGCCGTCGTCGACGTCACGAACGGTGCCCGTCTCGAGACCTACGTCATCGAGGGCGAGCGCGGCTCCGGCGTCATCGGGATCAACGGCGCGGCAGCCCACCTCATCGGCACCGGCGACCTGGTGATCGTGATCAGTTACGCGAGCATGCCCGACGCCGAGGCCAGGGCCTTGCCGCCCAGGGTCGTCCACGTCGACGAGCACAATCGGATCCGCCACCTTGGCGCGGACCTCGCCTACCCGGGGACGCTGCCCGCCTGAGGTCGGGTCGCGCGTCCGGAGGTCGCCGGTCGCGCGTTCGCTCTCGGCGGACACGATTGGGCGAGTGTTCAGGCATTCCTCGCCGCCGCCGATCGTTATGCCAGGACGTGCGCCGTCGAAAATCGGCCGTCGCGCGCCCAGGCGGCCGGGTGCCGCTAGGGGTCCAGCCGTTACCGGCGCGGACTAGAGTCGTGGGTACGCGAGAACGCGGGGGACGGCACGTCCTGGCGCTCGCAGGCAACACCAGCGCGGAAGGAGCTGCCGCAGATGTTCGAGAGGTTCACTGACCGCGCGCGTCGCGTCGTCGTCCTGGCACAGGAAGAAGCCAGGATGCTCAACCACAACTACATCGGTACCGAGCACATCCTGCTCGGCCTGATCCACGAGGGCGAAGGCGTCGCCGCCAAGGCCCTCGAGTCGCTCGGGATCTCCTTGGACGCGGTGCGTCAGCAGGTCGAGGAGATCATCGGCCAGGGCCAGCAGGCGCCGAGCGGGCACATCCCGTTCACGCCGCGGGCCAAGAAGGTGCTCGAGCTGAGCTTGCGCGAAGCGCTGCAGCTGGGCCACAACTACATCGGCACCGAGCACATCCTGCTCGGCCTGATCCGCGAGGGCGAGGGTGTCGCGGCGCAGGTGCTGGTCAAGCTCGGCGCCGACCTGAACAAGGTGCGCCAGCAGGTCATCCAGCTGCTCAACGGCTACCAGAGCAAGGGCGAACCGGCCGGCACCACGTCCGAGTCGACACCGTCCACCTCGCTCGTCCTGGACCAGTTCGGCCGCAACCTCACCCAGCTCGCTCGCGAGGGCAAGGTCGACCCGGTCATCGGCCGCGAGAACGTGATCGAGCGGCTGATGCAGGTGCTCTCGCGTCGCACCAAGAACAACCCGGTGCTCATCGGCGAGCCGGGCGTCGGCAAGACCGCCGTGGTCGAGGGCCTCGCCCAGGCCATCGTCAAGGGCGAGGTGCCCGAGACGCTGAAGGACAAGCAGCTCTACACGCTCGACCTCGGGTCGCTGGTGGCGGGTAGCCGTTACCGCGGTGACTTCGAGGAGCGGCTGAAGAAGGTCCTGAAAGAGATCCGGACCCGCGGCGACATCATCTTGTTCATCGACGAGATCCACACGCTCGTCGGCGCAGGCGCTGCCGAGGGCGCGATCGACGCCGCCAGCATCCTCAAGCCGATGCTGGCCCGCGGCGAGCTGCAGACCATCGGCGCCACCACCCTGGACGAGTACCGCAAGTACGTCGAGAAGGACGCCGCCCTCGAACGACGCTTCCAGCCGGTGCAGGTCGGCGAGCCGACGGTCGCGCACACGATCGAGATCCTCAAGGGTCTGCGCGACCGCTACGAGGCGCACCACCGGGTGTCCATCACCGACGCCGCCCTTGTGGCTGCCGCCGGACTCGCCGACCGCTACATCAGCGACCGGTTCCTGCCCGACAAGGCGATCGACCTCATCGACGAGGCGGGCGCGCGGATGCGCATCCGCCGGATGACCGCCCCGCCGGACCTGCGTGACTTCGACGAGCGGATCGCCACTGTGCGCCGCGAGAAGGAGTCGGCCATCGACGCGCAGGACTTCGAGAAGGCCGCCTCGCTGCGCGACCGCGAGAAGCAGTTGCAGGGCGAGAAGGCCAAGCGTGAGCAGGAGTGGCGCGCCGGGGATCTGGACGTCGTGGCCGAGGTCGACGACGAGCAGATCGCCGAGGTCCTCGCGAACTGGACGGGTATCCCGGTCTTCAAGCTCACCGAGGAGGAGACCGCCCGCCTGCTGCGGATGGAGGACGAGCTGCACAAGCGCGTCGTCGGCCAGCAGCAGGCGATCAAGGCCGTGTCGCAGGCGATCCGTCGTACCCGAGCAGGGCTGAAGGACCCCAAGCGTCCCGGCGGGTCGTTCATCTTCGCCGGCCCGTCCGGTGTGGGTAAGACCGAGCTGTCCAAGGCGCTGGCCGAGTTCCTCTTCGGCGACGACAACTCCCTCATCCAGCTCGACATGTCCGAGTTCCACGACAGGTACACCGTGTCGCGGCTGGTCGGCGCGCCCCCTGGTTACGTCGGGTACGACGAGGGTGGCCAGCTGACCGAGAAGGTCCGCCGGAAGCCCTTCTCGGTGGTGCTGTTCGACGAGATCGAGAAGGCGCACCCGGACGTGTTCAACACGCTGCTGCAGGTGCTCGAGGACGGCCGCCTGACCGATGGCCAGGGTCGTGTCGTCGACTTCAAGAACACCGTGCTGATCCTGACGACGAACCTCGGCACGCGCGACGTGTCGAAGTCCGTGAGTTTCGGGTTGCAGGCGCTCAATGACACCGACTCGAACTACGACCGGATGAAGCAGAAGGTCAACGACGAGCTCAAGCAGCATTTCCGGCCTGAGTTCCTCAACCGCATCGACGACATCATCGTCTTCCACCAGCTCACCGAGGAAGAGATCGTCTTGATCGTCGATCTGATGGTCGCCCGCCTCGACGTGCAGTTGCGCAACAAGGACATGGGCCTGGAACTGACCGGCGACGCGAAGGCGCTGCTGGCCAAGAAGGGTTACGACCCGGTGCTGGGCGCACGACCGCTGCGGCGCACGATCCAGCGTGAGATCGAGGACGCGCTGTCGGAGAAGATCCTCTTCGGCGAGGTCGAAGCTGGTCAGATCGTCGTCGTGGGTACCGAGCCCGAGGACGCGATGGTGAAGGACGGGCCGCGCAAGTTCACCTTCCGCGGTGAGCCCAAGCCGTCCGCGCTCGCGCTCGACGAGCCGCCGGCGGGGATTACGGCGGAGTAACTCGAACCTGGGTGACGGATACGGGCCACCCGTTCGCGCTGGAAGAGCATTTTTACGCGCGTACGGGCGGCCCGTACCCGTCGGTGTGGTGATCGGGTCCCCGGCTCGCGCTGGGAAGCGCTTTACGCGCGAACCGGGGCCCTTTCCGTCTCAGTGCGGTGATCGGGTCAGCAGGTCACCTGCATGTAGAAGCTGGTGTCGTGCGAGGCGAACGGATCGACCGGGTCGTGGATGTACACGTGCACGCCCCGGTCCACCGGGCCGGGGCCGACGGCGACGCTCCAGTTCTGGTCGAACGGCGTGACCGTGTACGAGCACTTTGACACGTCACGATCGAAGTAGACGTTGTACTGGCCGACCGACTCCCGCTCCGAGGCGATTGCTCGTCCGCTGGTCTGCGCGAGGGTGCCGTCCGTGCCGACGTAGGCGTTGAGCGGCGGGGCGAAGTAACCCGAGACGTCGATGACGAGGCCAGCGGTGGCGAAGTTGTTCTTCACCTTCAGATCGAAGCTGCCGCTCGTGGCGAGCTTGACCGCCGTGCTGCCGGAACTCTGGATGCCTTCGTTGTAGCGCGTCGTGCTGGCAAGGGGCGTACTGGCGTCGGCGGGGTAGGCAACGAAACGGCCGCTGCCGGTCGCCCCGAAGGCGGTCACGGTGAGATCGACCGCGCTCGCGTACAACGGCACCTTGCAACCGCCGGACTTACCGCCCTGGGACGGGAATCCACTCTTCCCGCGCACGACGTAGCTCCGGGACTCGCCGTTCGCATAGGGGCCATCGGCCAGCAAGGTGCTGGCGATGCGGCAGGGCGTGAGCGGGACGAAGCTGTTCTCGGTCACCGACGGCCCGGTGGTGCTGAACGGGTGCGCCGCGGCGGCCCCGTTGGTCCGTGGTGGCGACGACGCATCGGCCACCCCGTAGCCGACGGCGCCCGCCGCGATGGCGAGCGCTGCCGCGACGGCGGCTTTCGTGAACTTATGCATGCGGGGGATTCCTTCCAGAGTGCTGGCTGCCCCAGAACGGGACCGCGTCATGATGTCGCGATCAGCACCTCACATGATCATTCGCTGAGAGCGAAGATCATTCTCTGGCATGGAAAGTCCGGACGTGGATCCGAGCCGGACCATCCATGACGGCGGTCCCGGGCCTCGGTGTGCGCCTCGTCAGGACGGCAGAGCGTAGCGCGCGTCCGTGTGGCGGACGACTAGACCGTCGGCGAGCAGGCTGTGCAACGCGCGCGCACGCTGTTCGGGATCGGGCCACACCACGTCCAGTGCCGCTGCCGGCACCGGACCGGGCGAAGCGCGCAGCACGTCCAGCAGCAGGCCGCGTACCTGGCGGTCGGTACCGGCGAATCGCTGTGGACGCGCTGCCGGCCCGGCGGAGGACGGCGATCCCGCGGCGCGCCACGCGCAGCTGTCGAGCAGCGGGCACTGGGCGCACCGTGGGGTGCGCGCCACGCACACCAGCGCACCGAGCTCCATCACCGCGACGCTGAACCGGGCCGACTCGTGCGGCTGGTCCGGTAGCAGCGCCGCTACGGCGGCCTGGTCACGTGACGCCGACGGCGGACCGGCGTCGGCCTCGCCCCCGATCGCGCGGGCGACCACGCGGCGCACGTTGGTGTCGACCACCGGCTGCCGCTGACCGAAGGCGAAGGCCGCGACGGCGCGGGCGGTGTAGCCGCCCACACCCGGCAGGGTCTCCAGCGCTGCGACCTCGGACGGCACGCTGCCGTCGAAGCGGGTCACGATCTCGATTGCGCACGCATGCAACCGAAGAGCGCGACGCGGGTAGCCGAGCTTGCCCCACATCCGTACCGCGTCGCCGGGCGCTGCGGCCGCGAGATCGGCAGGTTCGGGCCACCGGGCCAGCCAGGCGCGGTAAGCGGGCAGCACTCGGGCGACGGGGGTCTGTTGCAGCATGACCTCGCTGACCAGCACCGGCCAGGCGCCGATGCCAGCGGCGCGCCACGGCAGGTCACGGGCCGCCGCGTCGTACCAGCACAGGACGCGTGTGACGAGCGGGTCGGTCATCGTCACGGCATCGTCGCACGAGTTCGCCCGCGTGGTGCACGCGCGTCGGGCGGCGAAGCCACAGCCGCGGGCGATAACGTGGCCGGGTCATGTTTCACCCCCTCGGATCCGAGCCGCGATCGGTGTACTGGCGCCGACGGATGTTTCTTGTCGGATCGGTGCTGGTGCTGATCATGCTCTTCGTCATCACCGCGCGGGTGCTGCTGGCCGGTGACAACTCGGCCCCGGTCGGGCAGGGATCGAGCGGGGGGAGCTCACCAGCGCCGGTCCCGAGCACGTCCTCAACGCCCCGCCGGTCACCGGCATCTACCCCGGCGAGGGCGGGGTCCACCAGCCCGTCGTCCACCAGCCCGTCCTCCCGCGTGTCGTCGACGATGTCGTCCTCGGTCGCCCCCGCGGCCTGCGTGGCAGCGAAACTCGACGTCCGAGCGGTCAGCGACCACACCACCTATGCGGTCGGTGCCAGCCCGGTCCTGTCGATGCAGGTCACCAACACCGGCTCGTCACCGTGCGTCCAGGACCTGTCCGACACGCAGATCCTGCTACGCGTCTACAACGGCGCCTCGCGAGTGTGGGGCAGCCACGACTGCAAGATCGTTCCGGGCGCGAGCATGCGAACTCTTGCCGTCGGTGCGCCGGTCCGGGTGAGCATCGTGTGGTCGGGTCTGTCATCCGAACCGGACTGCATGGGGACCAGGCAGCGGGTCGGCGCGGGCACCTACACGCTCTACGCGTCGCTGTCGGGCAAGGACGGCGCGGCCGCCCAGTTCTCGATCAGCTGAGCTTAGGAATAACGGTCGATGATCGAGACCTCGGCCAGCCGCGAGATCGCCTCGCGGACGGCACGGGCGCGGGTCTCGCCGACGCCGTCGACCACCTGCAGGTCCTCGGCAGACGCGGCGAGCAGCTTCTGCAGGCCACCGAAATGTTCGACGACCCGGTCGAGGATCGTCGGTGGCATCCGCGGCACGCGCGACACCAGCCGGTGCCCGCGCGGGCTGGCGGCCGACTCGAGACCTTCCGAGCTGCTGGCCAGTCCCATCGCGCGGGCGACCTGGGGCAGGTCCAGCAGGTCGATCGCCGACAATTGCGCGAGTTCGGCCTGGACCTGTGCCGGGGTACGGGCTCGGCGCCCGCTCGGCACGTAGTCGCGGACGATGAGGTCACGGTCGGCGTCCACGCCTGCCATCAACTCCTCGAGCTGCAGCGCGAGCAGCCGGCCGTCGGTTCCCAGCTCGACGACCTCGCCGGTGATCTCGTCGGCGATCCGGCGCACCATCTCCATCCGCTGGGTCACCAGGGCGACGTCGCGGACGGTGACGAGATCCTCGATCTCGAGCGCCGAGAGGGCCGCTGACACCTCGTCCAGGCGCGCCTTGTAGCGCTCGAGCGTGGCGATCGCCTGGTTGGCGCGGGTGAGCAGCTCACCGGTGCTGCCGAGGACGTAGCGGCGCTCACCGAGGTAGAGACTGATGATCCGCATCGACTGCGACACCGAGAACACCGGGTAACCGGTCTGCCGCGCCATCCGCTGCGCCGTGCGGTGCCTCGTCCCGGCCTCTTCGGTCGGGATCGCCGGGTCGGGCATCAGGTGCGTCGCGGCGCGGACGATCCGCTCACCGTCGCTGCTCAGCACCACCGCGCCGTCCATCTTGCACAGTTCGCGCAGCCGGGTGGCGGAGAACTCGACGTCGAGCGGGAACCCGCCGGTGCACAGCATCTCGACGGTGCGGTCCCAGCCGATGACGACCAGCGCGCCGGTGTTGCCCCGCAGGATCCGCTCGAGACCGTCGCGCAACCAGGTGCCCGGGGCAACGGTCGCGAGGACGCCGCGCAGCGTCTCGTCGTTCTCGGTCGTCGTCACCGGCGCTCCTTGCCCGTGCAGGTGCGGCCAGTCTAGGTCGCCCGGCCACCGGGTACCGGTCGCAGCGCCACGCGGCGCTCGGTCGTTGCCCGACCACTCAGATTCAGCACCGCCGTGAGGGCGTCGCCGATGCTCGCCACGGGTATCACCCGGATGTTCTCGGCCGGGCCCGGCGCGATCGGCTCACCGGCGTGCGAGGCCGGGACGAGGGCCGTTGTGAACCCGAGCCGGGCCGCTTCGGCGAGCCGCCGGCCCACCGCGGGGACGCGACGGATGTCCCCGGACAGCGACACCTCGCCGATCGCGCACAAGGTCGGCGGTACCGGTGCCTCGCGGGCGGCCGAGGCCAGCGCGAGCGCGATGCCGAGGTCGGCGGCCGGCTCGTGCGCAGCGAGCCCACCGACGGTCGCGACGTACACGTCGTGCTCGCCGAGCGGCAACCGGCCGTGGCGGGCGAGCACGGCGAGCAGCATCGCCACCCGTGCGGAGTCGAGGTCACTCACGGCCCGTCGTGGCGTCCCACCCCCCGTCTGCCGGTTGACCAGGGCCTGGATCTCGGTGACCAGCGGTCGCCGTCCCTCGACGGT
Source organism: uncultured Actinomycetota bacterium (assembly GCA_963750295.1). Lineage (GTDB taxonomy): Bacteria > Actinomycetota > Actinomycetes > Mycobacteriales > Jatrophihabitantaceae > CAVVPY01. The sequence goes on along the minus strand of CAVVPY010000008.1, from coordinate 278,819 downwards.
GATCGTCACGCAGGTCCCCGCGACGGCGGACGCGCGGTCGGACAGGAACAGCCCGGACGGGTCGCTCAGGCCGACGATCCCGTCCTCGCGCATCTCGAAGCAGCCGACCTCGTCCGCAGCCCCGTAGCGATTCTTGGTGGCGCGCACCAGGCGCAGCGCGGAATGCCGATCACCCTCGAAGTGCAGCACGACGTCGACCAGGTGCTCGAGAGCGCGGGGGCCGGCGATGCCGCCGTCCTTCGTCACGTGCCCGACGAGCACCGTGGCGATCCCGCGCTCCTTCGCCGCGGCGATCAGCGCGGCGGCCACGGCGCGGATCTGGGGTACGCCGCCGGCACCGCTGTCGATGCCGTCGGACGAGATCGTCTGCACCGAGTCGACGACGAGCAGCCCCGGCTGGACGTCCTGGACATGGGTGAGCAGCGCGCCCAGATCGTTCTCGGCGGCAAGGTAGAGCTGCGGGTGTACGCAGGCGATCCGCTCGGCGCGGAGCCGGACCTGTGCCGTGGATTCCTCGCCGGTGACGACGAGCGAGCGGCCGCCACCGGCCGCAAACCGGTGGGCGACCTCGAGCAGCAGGGTGGACTTGCCGACACCCGGCTCGCCGGCCAACAACACGACCGAGCCGGGGACGAGCCCGCCGCCGAGCACGCGGTCGAGTTCGGCGACACCGGTGGGCCGCGCGCGGGCCTCATCCGGTGACAACTCGCCGATCGGTTGGGCGGGCCGGGTCACCGGGCCGGCGGCAACCGACGCTGATCGGCGGCCGGTCGCGCCGGCTTCGAGGACCGTGCCCCAGGCCTGGCACTCCGGGCACCGACCGACCCAGCGCAGCGAGTCGGTGCCGCAATCGGTGCAGCGGTACCCGGCCGCCCGCACCGTGCTCGCCTTGGTCATGGCGCCACGCTAACCGCGAGCACCGACACTTCGAGGCAAGCGCTCCGGCGGCGGCGGGGTTACTCGGGCGGGGCGCCGGACGGGGCCTCGATGACCGCGTTCCCTGCGCCCGAGTCGGAGAGCTGGACCGGGACCGTCACCGTCGTCGAGCCGGCCCGGGCGAAGCCGAACGTGATCTTGATCGAGCTGCCCGGGTACAGCGGGCTGGCGCCCGCCGTGAGGCTGCGCAGCACGAGGGTCTGTGCCGAGGCACCGTCGGGGGTGGTGCCGAGGTTCTGCAGACCGAGCTGGACGGCCGAGCCGGCAGCGATCGTGACGCCCGCCGCGCCGGTCGCCGCGGCATTTGTCGCATCCGCGGTGGGCACGATGCCCCAACCGGCGAACGCGGGCGTGGTGACGCTGACCAGGGTGTCGGAGCGGCGCCCGTTGTTGACGATCACCATCGTCAGCTGTGCGCTCTGACCGGACTCGTACGCCGCACCGCTCGGGGCGTGCAGGGCAACGGTCGCGAGTTGGATGTCCCCGATCTCAGCGGTGGTTGCGTCGAGAGCCGGCTTCACCTCCGCTGTCGGCGCCTTCATGCCGGCCGCGCACGACGAGACCAGTGCGGCCATCGCCAGGACGGCGATGCCGGTGGCGATGCGCCGGGCGGGACGGGTGGGGCCGGCTGTCGTTGACGGTGCGCATAGTGCTGTCACGGCACGTCGACTCCTCGTGAGGTGCGGGTGAATCGCGGTCTGGCGCGACCCAGCACAGGGTATCGAGCGGCGTCCGCGCTCTGCCCGCGGAGGTCCTCGGCGCGGCGCCAGTGCAGTTCCGAGGCGATGTGTCAAGTCCGAATCGGTTCCGGAATCGCTTTATCTATCGGGGTTTTGGCAATGTGGTGCAGTTTTCTCGCCGGACGCCGCGAGGGTGTCGCGTGTTATCCTGGCAATAGCTGAAGGAGGCTTTATCACATGACGTTCAAGGTCGGCGAGACCGTTGTCTACCCCCATCACGGAGCGGCTCTGATCGAAGCAATCGAAGAGCGGATGTTGCAGGGAGTCGAGAAGACCTACCTGCGGCTCAAGGTGGCGCAAGGTGACCTGACGGTACTGGTACCGGCCGAGAATGCCGAGATCGTCGGCGTTCGTGACGTCGTGGGCCAGGACGGCCTCGACAAGGTCTTCGAGGTTCTCCGCGCGCCGCACACCGAGGAGCCCACCAACTGGTCGCGCCGCTACAAGGCCAATGGCGAGAAACTCGCCTCTGGCGATGTGAACAAGGTGGCCGAGGTCGTGCGCGATCTCTGGCGCCGTGATCGTGACCGTGGCCTGTCGGCCGGCGAGAAGCGAATGCTCGCCAAGGCACGACAGATTCTCGTCAGCGAACTCGCCCTGGCCGAGGGAACGAACGAGGACAAGGCCGAAATCGTGCTCGACGAGGTGCTCGGCGAGGCCGTCGCCTGAACCCATACGCTTCGATGATGGCGGCGCACGGTCCTTTGACCGTCGCCGCCGTTCTCGTTGCCGGCGGGGACGGCGCGCGCCTGTCGGCCGGCGTCCCCAAGGCATTCGTCGTCGTGGCGGGGCAGACCCTGCTCGAGCACGCCGCCCACCGGTTTTTGACCCATCCCGCGGTCCGTGACGTCGTCGTGGTGGCGCCCCCGGCGCACGTGGCCCGGGCTGAGGCGTTGACGGTGGCGGCGGTGCTGCCGGGCGGGTCGACTCGTCAGCAGTCCGTCGCAGCCGGGCTCGCAGGCCTTGCCGATGACGTCGATTTCGTCCTCGTCCACGATGTGGCCCGGGCGTTCGTGCCCGTCGAGGTCCTCGACCGCGTGCTGGCGGCGGCGGCCGCCGGACACGAAGCCGTCGTGCCGGCGATCGGGGTCAGCGACACGATCCGACGCGTCGATCCGGCGTCCGGTGAGTTGGCCGGGACGCTCGACCGCGCGTCGCTCGTGGCGATCCAGACCCCGCAGGGTTTCGCCCGGTCGTTGCTCGAGCAGGCGCACGCGCAGCCGCAGGCCGTTGCTGCGCCTGCCACCGACGACGCCGCGCTCGTCGAGGCGCTCGGCGTGCACGTCATCGCCGTCGAGGGGTCTGAACGCGCCCACAAGATCACCTATCCGCAGGACCTCGCACTCGCTGAATGGCTGGCCACCCGATGAGCGCGATCCGCACCGGCATCGGGGTCGACGTCCATCCCATCGAGCCAAATCGGCCGTGCCGGCTGGCCGGGCTGGACTGGCCGGACGAGGACGGCTGTGCCGGCCACTCGGACGGCGACGTGGCCGCGCACGCGATGTGCGATGCGTTGCTGTCCGCCGCCGGTCTGGGCGACCTGGGTGCGGTCTTCGGCACCGGCGACCCTCGCTGGGCGGGCGCGTCCGGCAGCCGGCTGCTGGGCGAGGTCGTGCGGCTGGTCGGTGCCGCCGGGTGGACGGTCGCCAACGTGGCGGTGCAGGTGATCGGCAATGCGCCGCGGCTGGGCCCGCGACGAGCCGAGGCCGAGGCAACGCTCAGCGGCGTGGTCGGCGCACCCGTGTCGGTCGCGGCGACGACCACCGACGGGCTCGGCCTGACCGGGCGCGGTGAGGGTCGCGCGGCGATCGCGACCGCGTTGCTGGCCGGGTCCGGCTAGCTGCCGTCCGAGCTGCTCAGCCGCCGAGACCGGCCAGGGCGGTGGCCAGATCGGCCCACAGGTCCTCGACGTGCTCGATCCCGACCGAGAGTCGCAGCAGCGTCTCGGGGGTGCCGAAGCCGGCGTCCACCCGGTGCCGGGCGCGCCGCTCGATCGACGATTCCACCCCGCCGAGACTGGTCGCGTGGGTGATCAACTGCAACGACCGGCAGATTCGCTCGGCGTCGGCTGCGGTGCCGTCGATCTCGATCCCGAGGATCGCCCCGAAGCCGCGGTGCAACCGTGCCGCGCGCTCGTGACCGGGGTCGCTCGGCAGGCCGGGGAAGCGCACCCGCCGCACCCGGGCGTGCGCGTCGAGTCGCACAGCGAGGTCGGCCGCGTTCGCCTGGGCACGCTCCATCCGCAGGGCGAGCGTCCGCAGCCCGCGCAGGGCCAGGTAGGACTCGAGCGCGCCGGGGATCGCGCCGGTCATCGTCCGCCGCGCGTGCAGGTCCGCGGCGCCCTCGCGCACGACAAGCGCCCCCATCAGCACGTCCGAGTGCCCGGACAGGTACTTCGTCGCCGAATGCATGACGATGTCGGCGCCGAGGTCGAGCGGCCGGACCACCAGCGGCGTCGAGAACGTCGCGTCCACGCCGACGACCGCGCCGCGGTCGTGGGCCGCATCGATTAGGACGGGTAGGTCGGGGACGGCCAGCAGCGGGTTGGTGACGGTCTCGAGCCAGAGCAGGTCCGCGCCGTCCAATGCCGCGATCACGGCCGCGGTGTCGGCAGTGTCGACCGGACGGACCGTCATCCGGCCGAGGCGCCGCTGCGCGTCGAAGATCGTCACCGTGCCGGAATACGCGGCGGCCGGAACCACCGCGACGCAGCCCGCGGGCTGCCCCTCGGCGACGGCTGCGATCGCGGCCATCCCGCTCGCGAAGGCCAGCGCCGTGCCCCCCTCGAGCTCGCCGAGTGCCGTCTCGAAGGCGGCGCGCGTCTCGGTGGGGTCGTGGCGGGAGTAGCGGTTCTCGTCCGAATCGTGCAGGTACGGCGCGGTCAGCACGATCGGGGCGCTGAGCGGTGCGCCCGGATCGTGTGGTCGCCCACTGGCGACGACGACCGACTCCGGACGCAACGCCTCAGTTCCGCTGACAGACACGAGGCGAGACTACGACTGCTCCTAGGATGACCAGGTGAGCTTGTGCCTGTACGACACCGCGACCAGGTCGCTGCGGCCGTTCGAGCCGCTGGTCCCGGGGGCTGCGTCGATCTACCTGTGCGGGCTCACGGTGCAGGCGCCACCGCACATCGGCCACGTCCGCAACTGGGTCACCTTCGACATCCTGCGGCGCTGGCTGACCCACAACGGGGTCGCGGTCACCTTCGTCCGCAACGTCACCGACATCGACGACAAGATCCTCGTCAAGTCCGCCGCGTTGCAGGAACCCTGGTGGGCACTGGCCTTCCGCAGCGAACGCGCGGTGGCCGAGGCCGAGCAGGCGCTGGGCTGCCTGCCGCCGTCCTACGAACCGCGTGCCACCGGCCACGTGAGCGAGATGGTCGAGCTGATCGATCGGCTGATCGAGCGCGGGCACGCCTACGCGGCGGACGGCGACGTCTACTTCGACGTGCGCTCGTTCCCGTCCTACGGGTCGCTGTCCGGGCAGCAGGTGGACCAGATGCAGGCCGCCGGTGACAGCACGGACAACTCCCGCAAGCGCGACCCGCGGGACTTCGCGCTGTGGAAGGGGCACAAACCCGACGAGCCCGAGACCGCGTCGTGGCCAACACCATGGGGGCGCGGCCGCCCCGGCTGGCACCTGGAGTGCTCGGCGATGGCGACCAAGTACCTCGGCGCCTCGTTCGACATCCACGCCGGCGGGCTCGACCTCGTCTTCCCGCACCACGAGAACGAACTGGCGCAATCGGTCGCAGCTGGTGACGGTTTCGCGAGGTACTGGATGCACAACGGATTGGTCACCATGGCCGGCGAGAAGATGTCCAAGTCGCTGGGCAACACGTTGCAGGTGCGCGAGGTGGTGCAGCGCTACCGTCCGGTCGAGGTGCGCTACTACCTCGGTGCGGCCCACTACCGCTCGAACGTCGAGTACTCCGACGCGGCGCTGGACGAGGCGGGTGCCGCGTATCGCCGCATCGAGAACTTCGTCGACCGGGCGCGCGACGTCGTGGACGTCACCGACTCGACCGCCCCCCTGTGCGCCGACTTCGCCAACGCGCTCGACGACGACCTGGGCGTACCGCAGGCGCTCGCGGCGGTGCACAACGTCGTGCGCGAGGGCAACGTCGCGCTGGCCGAGGGCCGGTTGGGCGCCGTCCGCGGAACACTGGCGGCGGTGCTTGCGATGACCGACGTCCTCGGCGTCAATCCGCTCCGCTGGGCCGACCGGGCGCCGTCCGAGCTGGGCAAGACGGTCGACGCGCTCGTCCAGGTCGCACTCGAGCAGCGCACCGCGGCCCGCGAGCGCAAGGACTACGCGGCGGCCGACGCGATCCGCGATCAACTCGCCGCCGCCGGCGTGATTGTCGAGGACACACCCTCGGGCGCCCGTTGGACGGTGCAGTGATGGCCGGCAACTCGAAGCGCCAGGGCGCGATCCGCAAGTCGAAGAAGGGTGCGCAGGTCGGCTCGGGCGGGCAGAGCAAGCGCGCGCTGCAGGGCCGCGGGCCGACGCCGCCGGCCGAAGCGCGCAAGGGCCACCCGGCTGCCCGGCGGGCGGCTGCTGCGACCCGCCGCGACGAGGGCGGCCGCGGCCGGCGCACGCGTCCCGAGAACGGTCCCGAGCTGCTCGTGGGCCGCAACCCGGTCGCCGAGGCGCTGCGGGCCAAGATCCCCGCGACCGCGCTGTACCTCGCGATCGGGCTCGACAGCGATGAGCGCATCACCGAGGCGGTGCGCCTGGCCAGCAACCGGGGGCTGGCGCTGCTCGAGGTCACCCGAGCCGAACTCGACCGCCGCACGGGCGGGTTGCTGCACCAGGGGATCGCGCTTCAGGTTCCGCCGTTCGCGTACAGCGAGCTGCCCGACCTGCTCGCGGCGGCGAGCGAGTCGACGTCCACGCCATTGCTCGTCGCACTGGACGGCGTGACCGACCCGCGCAACCTCGGTGCCACGATCCGGTCCGCGGTGGCCTTCGGCGCACACGGCGTGATCATCCCCGAGCGCCGCTCGGCCGGGGTCACGGCGGTCGCCTGGCGCACGTCGGCAGGCACGGCCGCGCGCCTGCCGATCGCGCAGGTCACCAACCTCGTCCGCTCGCTGCGCGAGTGCCAGAAGGCCGGTCTGCTCGTCGTCGGCCTCGACGCGGACGGCACCACGACGCTCGACGATCTCGAGCTGGCGACCGGTCCGATCGTCGTCGTCGTCGGCTCGGAAGGGCGCGGGCTGTCGCGGCTGGTCGGCGAGACCTGCGACCTGACCGTCTCGATCCCGATGGACGGGGCGGCCGAGTCGCTGAACGCCTCGGTGGCCGCGGCCGTCACCCTGGCCGAGATCGCGCGCCGCCGCCGCGCCTGACGGCCGTCCCTGCTCCCGTCCCGCTCCGCCCGGGACGGGGGCGGTGCTCAGACGAGTCGGACGCGTAGCCGGCGAAAGCCCCGGCCCTTGTTCTCCATCTTCACGACCTCGAGCCGGCCGATCATCGCCGTCGATGCCACGTGGGTGCCGCCGTCGGCCTGCTGATCCAGCCCGACGATGTCGACGATGCGGACGACCTCGATGTCCGGTGGTAGCAGGTTCGTCGCCGTGCGGATGATGTCGGGGATCGCGAACGCCTCGGCGCGCGGCAACGACGTCACCTCGATGCGGCGGTCGGCGGCGATCTCGGCGTTGCACGCCTCGGCGATGCGGTCCTTGAAGTCCGGCGGAACTTCGGCGAGGTCGAAGTCCATCCGTGCCGACAGGGGCTCCATGTTGCCGCCGGTCACGAGCGCGCCGAAGTCGCGGAACACCACTCCTGTCAGCACATGCAGGCCGGAGTGCGTGCGCATCAGCGCGGTACGCCGTTCGTCGTCGAGAGCGCCGCGCACCGCTGTCCCCACCGGCGGCAGCGGGTCACCCTCGACCGGCAGCAGGTACAGCTCGTCACCGCGGCGGGTGCCGGCGATACGCGTGCGCACGCCGCCCCCCCACAGCAGGACGCCCTCGTCCGGCGGCTGTCCCCCGCCGCCCGGGTAGAACGCGGAGCGGTCGAGGACGATGCCCAGGTCCGTGTCGGACGAGACGACGCTCGCGTCCCATTCCCGCACGGAAGAGTCGGCAAGGTCGAGCCGGTGGGTATGGCCGTGCCGCTCGGCCTTGCTCGCCATCGGCCAAGTGTGCCGCACCTTGCCGTCGAGGCGGCGAGGCGAAAGGATCGCGGCACGAAGCGATGAGAGGGGGCCATCGTGACGAAGGCGGTACCGGGACGACACCTGGCCGAGATCGACGGAGACTTCGTCGTGTTCCTGATCGGTGCGCGGCTCGATGTGCTGCACCCGCTGCGATCCTTACGCGATCTCGGCGGTCGGCGCGGGATGAAGCACATGCTCGACTGGCTCACCGAGCGACCGGAGAAGGGCTTGCTCGCGTACGAGATGGGCCTGCCGACGATCGTGCAGTACTGGCGGTCCTTCGATCACCTCGAAGCGTTCGCCCGCGACGATTCCGATCCGCACACTGCGGCCTGGCGCAACTACTGGAAGCGCGTCGGCAAGCAGAACCGCACCGGGATCTGGCACGAGACCTATCTCGTGCGCGCCGGGGAGTACGAGGCGGTCTACGCGAACATGCCGCCGCACGGACTGGCGAAGGCGGGTCGGCTCGTCCCGGCGACCAAGGACAGCCGCGCCCGGACGAGGATCAAGTCGGTGCCTGCCGCCTGACGCAGTCCGGGGGAGGATCGACGTCCTCCACCGGACTGCCGACCGCGGTGCTCAGCCCAGGCGCTCGCCGGTCTCGGGGTGGAAGGCGTGCTCCTCGCTGGTACGCACATCGATCGAGAGTTGGTCGCCGATGCGCGGAGGTACGCGGCCGTCGAAGCGGACGACGTAGGTCTTGGCATCGGGCCCGTCACCCTCGAGCCGACCGTAGACGAACGCGTCTGCGCCGAGTTCCTCGACGAGCTTGACCTCGACGTGCAGCCCGTGTGCCGAGTGGGCTTCGTCGGTCGCCCGGGCCGTGAAGGACTCAGGACGGATGCCCAGCGTGATCGACGTCAGCCCGGCCTTGTTCGCGGCGGCCACCACCTCGGCGTGCAGCGGGATGACGATGTTGCCGAGCCGCGCGCCGCCCTGGACGAGTTCGCAGGTTCTCAGGTTCATCGCCGGCGAACCGATGAAGCCGGCCACGAACGCGTTCGCCGGGTTCTCGTAGAGGTTGCGCGGGGTATCGACCTGCTGCAGGAACCCGCCGGCCTGGAGCACCGCGACGCGGGTTCCCATCGTCATCGCCTCGACCTGGTCGTGCGTCACGTAGAGCGTGGTCGTCCCGAGCCGGGCCTGCAGTTGGGCGATGTTCGCTCGGGTCTCGACGCGAAGTTTGGCGTCGAGGTTCGACAGCGGCTCGTCCATGAGGAACACGGCCGGCTCGCGGACGATCGCGCGACCCATCGCCACGCGCTGGCGCTGGCCGCCGGACAGCGCCTTGGGCTTGCGGTCGAGGTAGTCCTCGAGGTCGAGCAGCCTGGCCGCCTCGCGGACCTTGGTGGAGCGCTCCTCCTTTGAGACGCCTTTGAGCTTCAGGGCGAAGCCCATGTTCTCGGCGACGCTCATGTGCGGGTAGAGCGCATAGTTCTGGAACACCATCGCGATGTCGCGGTCCTTCGGCGGACGGTGCGACACGTCGGTGCCGTTGATCAGGATCTCACCGCTCGTGACTTCCTCGAGCCCGGCGAGCATGCGCAACGCGGTCGACTTGCCGGACCCGGACGGGCCGACGAGCACCATGAACTCGCCGTCCTGGATGTCGAGATTGAGCTTGTTGACTGACGGTTCCGTCGCTCCTGGATACACGCAGGTTGCGTCGATGTAGTCGACACTTGCCATCGGGAATGCCCCCATTATCGGTGTTGTGAGCCGCTCCGGGTATGGGTGGAGCCGGGACGCGGGCCATGGCGGGCGCGCGTTCGGACACCTCACGGAATTCCGGTCGCGGGCGTCGATCTGCCCCACCGATGTCGAAGGCAGCACCCGCAGACCGGCGTCGCGGTCTGACAGTGACATTGCACACGGCCCGGGGCGAGGAGTCAACAAGCGCTTTCAGCACGGTCCCGGTCGGGTCAGCTCGGCGTGGTCGCCACCCAGTAGCGCAGCTTGCCGTGCCGCTCATCCTCCCGCCGCCCGCCGTTGCGCTCGATCACCCGTTGCGAGGCGACGTTGTCCACGTCGCAGGTGATCAGCGCCGGGTCGATGCCGAGCTCCCGGACGCGGGGCAGGACGGCGGCCAGCATGGCCGTCCCGTGTCCGCGCCCGCGCGCGCTGGGACGCACGTCGTAGCCGATGTGCCCTCCGACCTGGAGCAGGTGGTCGGTGAGCTCGTGCCGGACCTGGATGCGGCCGAGGAACTCCGTGCCCGACGTCCACCACCACGTCGAGGCGGGCACCCAGCCGACCGGGCGCGGGGCCGTGGGGTCGGCCTGCTGGCGGATTCCCTCGAGGTAGACGGAGAACCCGCCCGCGCTCACCCAGACCGTCGCGATCTCGCGAATCTCGCTGCCGAGAACGGTGTCGTCGCGTCGACCGCCGCGACCCTCGGCACGGAACTCGGCCATCGCCGCGACGAAGGACGCGTGGACGCCTGCGTGCGGGACGACGAGTTGGGCCACGGGGACAGGAAACCAGCCGTCGGCTCAGTCGGTGTCGACGTACTTGCGTGTCGGCTTGGCGAATTCGCTCGGCGCGGGTTCGGCACGCAGATCGGCGACCTGGTCCCGGATGGCCGACATGACGACATCGGTGATCTCGCGCAGCGTCTCGGCGTCCTGGTCGGCGCCGCGGAAGCGGTCGAGCTTGACCGGCTCACCGACCGAGGCCTCGGCAACGCGCCGGTGGACGAAGCGCCCCCACGACCAGCCATGCCGTTTGTGCGCGCCCCACTGGCCGACGGGGATGACCGGGGTGTCCGGCGAGAGCAGGACGAGGCGGGCGACGCCGGTCTTGCCCTCCATCGGCCAGTTGTCGGGATCCTTTGTCGTGGTGCCCTCGGGGTAGATGACCACGGCCTCGCCGCGTTCGAGGGCGGTCACCGCGGCACGCAACGACTGGGAGGCGTCACGCGTGCCCCGATAGACCGGGATCTGGCCGGCGCCACGCATGATGCGGCCGACCAGCGGCCACCCGAACACCACGGATTTGATCATGAAGCGGGGTACCCGGCCGGACTGCCACACGAACCGGGCCATGAGCACGGTGTCGATCTGTGACACGTGGTTCAGCGCGATGATGACCCCACCGGTCGACGGGGCGGGGACGCGCTCGATGTGGTGCCAGCGGATGCGGAACAGCAACCCGTCGAGCGGGTAGAGGATGGCCACGCACAGGCGGATCCAGAACCCGGCTTTCGGCTTGTACTGGCGGCTCAATCTCGGCTCCCCGGAGTGGACCTGCCGCCTCGGTGGGGCGACAGTGACAGTCTGCCGTCCTATTCGTGCCCATCGGCTGCCAAGGTTCAACCGGTGGACGGCGACGGTAGCCTCGAGCCACTGCCGCCTTAGCTCAGTTGGCCAGAGCAATCGCCTTGTAAGCGATAGGTCGTCGGTTCGAACCCGACAGGCGGCTCCAGAAGACGGGGGCTGCAGCACCCTGAAAGAACGCTGACGAGGGCCTCGCGGAGCGGTGACGGCCGCCCGCCGGGATGTGCGGGGGGTACAGACGACAACGCAGGACCGCTGAGGCGTCTGCTTCTTCGTTGGCATCCTGGAACTGTTTCGTTGTGCGCATCAATTCTCGTTCCACGCTTTTTTGCCGCCGGAATAGTCGAAGGATGTAGCGGGAGGTTCATCCGTACGGCCGATGCGGTGCCTGTGGTCGGTGCCTAGCGTGGTGTCATGATCGAGGCTTTCGGCTTGACCAAACGGTACGGCGACAAGCTCGCTGTCGACGATCTCTGCTTCACCGTGCAACCCGGTGTAGTGACAGGTTTCCTGGGCCCGAACGGGTCGGGGAAGTCCACAACGATGCGGATGCTGTTGGGGCTGGACCGTCCGACTGCGGGTCGGTCGAGCATCAACGGCCGTCCTTACGAGCGGTTGAACGCGCCGTTGTGCGAGGTCGGCGCCCTGTTGGAGGCACGAGCCATCCACACTGGGCGATCCGCGCGCAATCACCTGTTGGCCCTGGCTGCGACGCATGGCATCGGCCGGCGGCGCGTCGACGACATGCTCGAGGTCGTCGGACTCAGCGATGTGGCCGGTAAACGTGTGGGCGGGTTCTCACTCGGCATGGGACAGCGGCTGGGCATCGCCTCCGCGCTGCTCGGCGACCCGCACACCCTGGTCCTGGACGAGCCCGTGAACGGACTGGACCCGGAGGGCATTGTCTGGATCCGCACTCTGCTGCGGTCGCTGGCCGCCGAGGGACGCACGATCTTCGTTTCCTCGCACTTGATGAGTGAGATGTCCTTGACTGCGACTCATCTGATCGTCGTCGGCCAGGGCCGCTTGATCGCCGACGCCAGCGTGGCCGAGTTGACCGAGGCGTCGGGTGTGTCAGTGGTCCGGGTGCGGACGGACGAGGCGCCTCGGCTGCGTGATCTGCTCGCCGCCGACAAGGTGAGCGTCACCAGCACCGAGCGCGATCAGCTCACGGTGACCGGGCTGTCCAGTCGCCAAATCGGCCAAGCGGCTGCCGACGCGGGCATTGCGCTGATCGAGCTGACGCCGCACCAGACGTCGCTGGAGGAGGCATTCATGGAACTGACCCGGGATGCCGTCGAATTCGGCAAGCCGCTGCAGGAGGTGACTCCATGACGACCATCGCCATGGAGCCCGATGCGGGCCTAGGCGTCACCCAGGTCCGTACCGGCGTTTCGGAGTGGATCAAGCTCCGCTCACTGCGCTCCACGTGGTGGAGCATCGGGGTCGCGCTGCTGATCTCGGTCGGGCTGGGAATCCTGTTCTCCGCATTGCGTGGCAACGACATTCAGACCCACGGAGGTTTCGAACTGGATCAGACCGCGCTGAGTCTGCGCGGGTTCTACCTGGCGCAACTCGCGGTCGGAGTCCTCGGCGTCCTGTTCATCACGGGCGAGTACAGCACCGGCATGATCCGCGCGTCGCTGTCCGCCGTGCCGCGCCGCGTGCCGGTGTGGACGGCAAAGATCGCGATCTTTTCGACGATGATCTTCGTGATCACGCTGGCCGCGGCGTTCGCCGCATTCCTCGGCGGACAGGCTGCGTTGAGCCGGTATCGATTCCAAGGTCAGGTCTTCACCGCCCCGAACGGCAAAATCGGGATCATCTCCGGCAAGAACGTTGCCGGGTGGCACGGCCTCGGGGTGCCGATCAGCAACCCCGGCTCGGTCCGGGCGATCTTCGCGGCCGCCTTGTTCATGGTCGGCGTGGGCTTGTTCGGGCTGGGGTGCGGCTTCATCATTCGTAACACCGGCGGCGCAATCGCGGCCCTGTTCGGACTGCTGCTCGTCCTGCCGCTGCTGGCCCAGGCCCTCCCGAGTTCGATACAGCAGCATGTCAGCAAGTACTTGCCGCTGCTGGCAGGCACAGCCGGCATGAACACCGTCGGCGGCACGGACCAACTGGCTCCCTGGACGGGTCTAGGAGTCTTCGCGATCTGGGTCGTGGCCGCGCTCGGGATCGGGCTGTACGTGCTGAAGCGTCGCGACGCGTAGTCGGGCCGATAATGACGACATGTCGTGGGCACGCCGCTCCAGAGGGTCTGCCCGCCGGCGTGCCCGAGGCACTGAGCCCACCGACGAGCACCGTGAGCAACTGACTCAGCTGGCCGTGACCGCTGAGCGCAACCGCATCGCCCGGGAGATGCACGACATCGTGGCGCACAACCTCTCGGTGATGATCGCGTTGACCGACGGCGCCGCGCTGATGCTCGATCGCGACCCCGACCGCGCCCGCGAGGCCATCGATCACGTGGCTGCGACCGGGCGGTCGGCACTCGCGGAGATGGGCCACACCATCGCGCTGCTGCGATCAGGACTGGACGGGGACGGCGGCCCAGCACTGAGTCCTGAGCACAACGTGAGCAACCTGGACGAACTGCTGGAGACAGCTCGCAGCACCGGATTGCAGGTCACCTACCAGATCAGCGGCTCGACCGAGGGACTGCCGAAGAGCATGCAGCTGGCGCTGTTCCGGCTGGTCCAAGAAGGCATCACCAACACGCTCAAGCACGCGCCGCGAGCCACCCACGTGCACGTGTCAATCCGCCGCGGCCAGGAGGATCTGCGCGCGGTCGTCGATGACAACGGCGGGGCCGGATCGACCGCCGGCATGCTCGGACACGGGCTGATCGGCATGCGGGAGCGCGTAGGACTGCACAACGGGCGGCTGTTCGCCGGCCCGACCGGCACCGGCTGGCGAGTCAGCGCGTGGCTCCCCCTCAACGACAGCCCGCCAGGAAAATGGTGACATGACGATCCGCGTCGTCCTGGCCGACGACGAACAGCTCCTACGCGTCGGCTTCCGCATGATCCTCGACGCGCACAACGACTTCGACGTGGTCGCCGAGGCCGCGAACGGGCGCGAGGCGATCGCCGCCGCCGCGGCCCACGCTCCTCAGGTCGTCGTCATGGACGTACGAATGCCCGACATCGACGGGATCGCCGCAACGGAGACCATCACCCGCGAACACCCCGACATCCGCGTCCTGATCCTCACCACCTTCGATCTGGACGAGTACGCGTTCGCCGGACTGCGAGCCGGCGCCAGCGGCTTCCTGCTCAAGAACGCGCCCCCTGACGAACTCGTGGCCGCCATCCGCACTGTGGCGGCCGGCGACGCTGTGGTAGCCCCGCGGGTCACACGTCGGCTGCTCGACACCTTCGCCCAGCGACTACCCACCTCGACACAAGCCGCACGAGACCAGCGACTGGTCCAACTCACCGAACGTGAGCGTGACGTGCTGCAAGCGATCGCCGTCGGCCAGAGCAACCAGGAGATCGCCGCCACGCTGAGCGTGTCGGAAGCGACCGTCAAGAGCCACGTCAGCCGCATCCTCGCCAAGCTCGGACTGCGCGACCGTGTCCAGGCAGTCATCTTCGCCTACGAGGCGAGACTGGTCGAACCGTCGTGACGATAGGGCGCTAGAGCCGTCCATCTGCGCGTCGTCGACTGCGACACCGTGGCGCGCAGATCAATCGCGAGGTGCCGGCCCGAACATGACAGATCTGCCGATGAGCGCCCGTCGGGCCGGGTTGGCGAACCGCTACGTTGCCGGTCATGGATTTGATCGAACGGATCGGCAACGGCTCGGGCGAGTTCCTCCTGTTCGCGCTCACGCCGCCACGTCTGAGTAGTGCCGGCGGTCGTGCGCAAGAGATCGCAGATGCCACCGTTGCCCGGCTCCGGCCCCTGAACTTGGACGGACTGGTGCTCTACGACATCGCCGATGAGCAAGCACGTAATCCGACTGAGCGTCCGTTTCCGTTCATGCCGACCCTTGACCCGGCCGCCTTCCTCGCTGACAACCTCGCGAGTTGGTCGACCCCGGTCATCGTCTACCGCGCGGTCAGCAAGTACCCACGTAACGAGCTCCGGGCCTGGCTGGCGAGGCAAGATCCGTTGCGAGTTCTGGCTGTGCTCGTTGGGGCAGCGAGCAGCCGCGCCCCTGGAGCGACATCGTTGGCTGAGGCCCAAGCGCTCAGCCGTGAAGTCAACCCAGCGCTGGTTCTGGGCGGCGTTGCGATCCCCGAGCGGCACAGCCGCCGCGATGACGAACATCTGCGGCTGCTGGCCAAGCAGGAAGCGGGTGCGCGGTTCTTCGTGACGCAGGTCGTCTACGACGTCAACGCAGCAAGGAATTTGGTCTCGGACTACTACTACTACTCCTGCGCCGCGCGCGGCACCGTCGCCGCACCCATCGTGTTCACGTTCTCGGTGTGCGGATCGATGCGGACGCTGGAATTCCTGCGCTGGTTGGGCATCGACGTCCCGCGCTGGATCGAGAACGACCTCAGACATGCGACCGACACGCTGGAGGCGTCCTACCGGTTGGCGCATGCGGCGGCTAGCGACCTGATCGCCTACTGCCGCGACCTCGGCGTGCCGTTCGGCATCAGCGTCGAGAGCGTGTCGACCCGTCGCATCGAGATCGAGTTGGCGGTGCGCCTCGCCGAACAACTAGGTGCCCAGCTTCGGCGATGAGTCCCGACCCCCGTAGAGCGCTCTGCTAGTCGGTCGTAGCTAGGGGCCCCACCGGATGTGTGCCGCACAGCGACGCTACCGGAGGTCTGCCGCGATGAGGCCACGCGGGATCCGTCGATTTGCGCGGTCTTGCGCGAAAGATCTCGATGCGCGATAAATCGCTAGGAGCGTTGCTCGAAGTCGTAGGTGAGCTGGACGAGGCCTGTTCCGACGGTGGCGACGTGGGTGAGTCGAAGCGGCTTGCTCGCCGCGAGGCCGCTGAACGCACGCCCACCTGAGCCAGCGATGTTGGGGAACATCATCAGCCGGACCTCGTCGAGGAGGTCGTTCTCGACGAGCGCGCGGACGAGTTGGTGGCTCGCGTACAGCGCGATGTGTCCGTCCACCTGCTGCTTGAGCCTCGAGACCGCCTCGACCACGTCGCCGCCAAGCACGGTTGTCGGACCCCAGTCGGATCGTCCGTCACCGGAGCGGACGACGTACTT
Source organism: uncultured Actinomycetota bacterium (assembly GCA_963750295.1). GTDB lineage: Bacteria > Actinomycetota > Actinomycetes > Mycobacteriales > Jatrophihabitantaceae > CAVVPY01. The sequence goes on along the minus strand of CAVVPY010000008.1, from coordinate 262,501 downwards.
CGGCAGACTCGCGAGGCGTTCAGCCCACACCCCGTCGCGCCCGACCCATCGCGACGCGAACCATTCGTAGCTGCGCGCACCCAGCAGGATCGCGTCGCTAGCCATGGCCTCGTCGTAAAACGTCTTGGCCCACGCTTCGCGATCTTCGGCTGAGATCTGGTTGAACCAGCCACCGAACGCAAAGCCCTCGTCCCCGGAGGGGTCCTGTCCGACGCCGTCCAGCGTGACGTTGGTGCTGAGCACGATTGTGCCCATCTCGATCTCCTTCAGTCGTGTTGTGCGTGATCAGTGAAGTAGACACGGGGGCTCAGACACCACTGGACACGTCTGGATCGACCCAGCACCGCCTTGCAAGTGATAGGTCGTCGGTTCGAACCCGACAGGCGGCTCCGCGGTCACCACCGGCGAGCCCGGCGTCGTGGGACGTCCTAGCGCTTGCCGACGATCCTGTCCGAGTAGGCGACCGGGTGGTCTTCGCCCCGGTCGAGGAAGTGCTCGTTGATGGCCTGAGCGAGCAGGTCGTGTTGATGCGCGCTGGGTCGCAGCAGGCCCAGTACGTACGCCTCGACCTCGAGCGGGCTGGCTGTCCCCCCGAAGGTGGCTTGCGTGCGCCAGATCTCGTCGTAGCTGAGGCCGGACAGCACGAGGCCCTGATACAGGTTCAACTGCTCGTGATGGGTCACTGGCTCGGCGCGGTGCCTGGTTGCTGACCGACGAGGGCACGAGCCACCGCGAAGACGCTGCGCTGCTCTCTATCCGAGCGCCGCACCAGCTCGGCGAATGCCTCCTCCGAGCTGAAGCCGAGGCGGTCGATCAGCACCGAGGTTGCGCGCGAGAGCAGCGCGACTCGTTCGCCGTGTCGTGGGTCCCGCATCCGGTCCGGGGGCAACGGATCGGCGGTGAGGATCGCGGCTGTGCACCGCGCGAGCAACATCGCCACGGCGTTCGCATGGGCGGACTCGAACGCGGACGGGCTACGGGCATACAGATTCAGCGCGGACGCTGCATCCGTGCCGGCGAGCGGGAGCGACAGCGAGCTGCGCACGTCGTGGCGTACCGCGGCTTCGGTGAACGCCGGGTACGCGCGCTCGTCGGTCATCACGGTGATGCTGTGCACCTGACCGTCGCGGCAGGCAGCCACGCAGGGTCCGTCCCCGGCCGCGTACTGCGCGGAGTCCAGGGCCAGCGCAACCGCGGAGGACGCGACGGGGGTACAGAACCCGGACGGGGTCTGCTCGGTGATGCTGCAGCCGACGCTGTCGGGTGTGATGGTGCTTCCCAGCGTCATCGCCTCGCTGAGCAGCGCGCGCCTGCGCTCGTCGGACTCGATGACGGCGGGGTCGGAAGCCGCGTCAACTATCCGTCGCCAGATGATCTCGGTACCCATGCCTCGTCCCTGTGACCGACCCAGGCACCGGGTCTGTTGGCATGACGGTGATGATCATACGGAATTCACCATCGATCCGTCAGGTCACGGCGGAGGTAGCGCTAGTTGACCGGTCGCGGTGAGGTCGTCGGCGATGTCTCGCAATTTACGGTTCATGCGCTGCGACGCGACCACGAGCAGGTCGAACGCCTCGGAACTGGTGATCTTGTGTCGCTCCATCAGGATGCCCTTGGCCTGGCCGATGAGATCACGACTTTCCAGCGCCACCGTCAAGTTGTCGATCTTGCGCGCCGCGCCCAGGGCGAGACCGGCGGGGGCGGCGAGCATGACCGCCAGATCTTCTGACTCGGCTGTGAACGCGGCGGCACTCATCGCGTAGAGGTTGAGCGCGGCCGACACGGAGTCGCCGGCGAACAGCTCGACCGACAGGATCGAGCGCACACCGAGTTCCGTCGCGTGCGCGATGAACTGCGGCCACCGTGTCTCGTGCCCGGTGTCCTCGACTCTGATGGTGCGCTGCGCGCGCGCCGACTCGACACACGGGCCCTCGGCGAGCTCATGCTGGATCGCATCGAGGCGGTGGATCATCTCGTCGGTCCAGGCTTCGCTCGAGAGATGGCGCTGAGTCAGCATCGTGACTCCGGCGTGGTCGGCGCCCGGCACATCGCGGACGGCGATGTCGATCAGGCGGTGAAGAATCGCGGCCGGCGAGCGGTCACGATCGCGCGCGTGCACCAGCTCGGCAAGCTCACGGACCAGCTCAGGACCTGCCCCGTGCTCGGTCTCCATGACGACCCCCGTCCCGACGACGCACAGCTACTTGAGGTTCAGCTACCCGAGAGTCCAGACCACGCTGCCCCCCGGCCGGGCCGTTACCGCCCCACGGGATTCAGGCGAAGGGACCGCACCTCCCGACGGCGGACGAACACCCGGTTGCCGCGCACATCGACGTCGAGTCGGGGCTGCGGTCGGGTGGCCGGCCCGGACCGCACCGAGCCGTCCGCGAGTGAGAAGGCGCTGCCGTGCCACGGGCAGATCACGCAGCCGTCCCGAAGGTCCCCGTCGTGCAGCGGTCCGCCGCGATGGGTGCAGCGGTCGGCGTAGGCGACGATCACGCCGTCCTGGCGGCCGAACAGGACCGACACGCCGCCGACCTCTGCATGCGCAAGGCCGCCCGTCGGCACATCGTCCACTGCGACGGCGTCCACCCAGGACGTGGGCAGCGCCTGGAACGCAGTCGTGTCGACGCCAACGCCGAGCCCGTACGCGAGGTGGCCACCGATCCATCCGGACCCTCCGACGAGCGCCGTCGCACCGACCGCGACCAACCGCGCCGCCCGCACACTGCCGCGTCTGCGCATCGACCAGCTCCAGGCATGCAGCCCCAGCGCCGTGTAGTTCAACGCCGCATGTACCAACCCGACCCGTCGCTCGGCGCCGGACGTGGTCAGCCAGTCGGATGCGCCGGTTGCGGCCGCAGGCACTGCGGCGAGGATGCCGAAGGCCTGGGCGCGTTGCGCTGCCGCATCGTCCCCGGTCGCGTCGAAGACACTGGCGAGCGTCCAGGCGCCGATCGGGACGGCGACGACCGCGGGATGGACCGGATGTCCGACCGGTGTTCCGCTCAGACTGTCCTCGACGACGCCGGGTCGGATCACGGTGCGCACCGCGCGCGTCGCCAGCTCGGCAGCGCGGTCCAGGATCGCGGCGTGTTCGATCCGCTCCAGCAACTTCTCCCCGACGGCCACGCCCGCGACCTACCCCGGCGCCGGTTCTGCCAAACCATCCGCGTCCGAGGACGCGCGCATCCGTCGAATCGCCCGGATAGTGGCGTTCGCGCCGTCAGGGGTTAGAGTCGAAGTCAGGTGAAGACCCTCGCCTTCGTTGCACCACCTTCGTCGGAGCGCGCCGTGGTCTGTCACTTCCTCAAACAGCGTGGCTGAGCCCGACGACTCGGCGTTCGGCATTGCGCCGCACTGGACCCGGGAGTTGGTCGCGGCAGCGGCCGACGCCGGCGAGGACATCGCCGCGGCGATCGGGCTGGCCCGCGAGTTCGGCCATCGGCTGCCCCTGCCGGGCAGCGGAGACACCGCCGGGCGCTGGACGGTCTTGAGCGCCACCGCGCAGGCGAATCTGACCGCGGCTCGGGTGCTCGAGGCGCACACCGACGCCCTGGCGATCCTCGCGGAGAGCGGCGCCGAGACCCCGGTCGATTCCGCGTGGGGGGTCTTCGCGGCAGAGGCGCCCGGGCACCGTCTCGACGCCGAAGTGGCGCCGGACGGGTCGGCCGTCCTCACCGGCGTCAAGCCGTGGTGCTCGCTCGCCGCTGACCTGGACGCGGCTCTGGTCACGGCGCACGTGGCCGATCGGCGGCAACTGTTCCGCGTCGGCCTGCGCCAGGACGCCGTGCAGGTCGACGCGCCGCAACGGTGGGTCGCCCGTGGGTTGCGCACAATCGTGAGCTCCGCGGTCACGTTCACGGGAGCGCCCGCCGAGGCGGTCGGTGGACCGGACTGGTACCTGCACCGCCCCGGGTTCGCGTGGGGCGGGATCGGTGTGGCCGCCTGCTGGCACGGCGGCGCGAGCGCGCTCGGTGCTGCCGTGCGCGCCGCGGCAGCCCGCCGTCCCGGCGACCTCGCGGCGCTGCACCTCGGCATCGTGGACGTGGCCCTGCAGGCTTCGCGCGCGATGCTGGTCGACGCCGCACGGCGCATCGACGGCGACGACGTCGCCGATCCGGCCTTGCTCGCGCTGCGCACCCGCGCCGTGGTCGCGGACGCCGTCGAACGTGTCCTGCACCAGTCCGGGCACGCGCTCGGCCCGGGACCGCTTGCATTTGACCCGGACCACGCCGCGCGGGTAGCCGATCTCGAGATCTACGTGCGGCAGCACCACGGTGAGCGCGATCTCGCCGAACTCGGCACCGTCCTCACCGGGCGGGGCGGATCGTGATCGACTTCGACCACCGTTCGCCCGGCACGCCGGAGGCGGACTGGTTGGGTCGGTTGGGTGCGCTGGACCGCGTGGCGCCACCGGGCCCGCACGACCGGGTCGTCGTGGTGGCGGCCCATCCCGACGACGAGACCCTCGGGGCCGGTGGGCTGATCGCTGCCGCTCGGAACCGTGGTGCGTCCGTGACGGTCGTCGTGGCCAGCGACGGCGAGGCCTCGCATCCCGCGTCGCCGACCTACACCCCGGAGCAGCTGGCCGCGTTGCGCCGCAGCGAGGTGCGGCAAGCCGTGGCTCGCCTGGCGCCGGATGTCTCGGTGTTCTTCTTCGGCCTGCCGGACGGTCGGCTGGAGGAGTTCGGCGATGCGCTGAGTGCCCAGCTCGACTACCACGCGCAGCTCGCAACCCACCTCGTCACCCCGTGGGACGGCGACGGGCACTGTGACCACGTCGCCTGTGCACGCGTCGCGGCCGAACTCGCCGACAAGTACCGGATAGCGCACTGGCAGTACCCCATCTGGGCCTGGCACTGGGCCGATCCGGACGACGCGGCGCTGCCGTGGTCGAAGATGCGGGTCTTCCCGCTGCGCGAGCGTGAGCAGGCCGCCAAGGCGTGTGCGCTGGACTGCCATGTCAGCCAGCGCTCGGCGCTGTCCGCCGCGCCGGGCGACGAGGCCGTCCTCAGCCCGGCCATGCTGTCGCACTTCGCGCGGCCGTTCGAGACGTTCGTGATCGGCGGGCGCCCGGACGCGACCTCACCGGCCTACTTCGACCTGCTGTACGCCGAGTCTGACGACCCGTGGGAACTCGGGACGAGGTTCTACGAGCAGCGCAAGCGCGCACTGGTGTTGGCGGCGCTGCCGCGCCCTCGCTTCCGCCGGGCGTTCGAACCCGGCTGCGCGACGGGGCTGCTGACCGCCGAACTCGCCGCCCGGTGCGACGAAGTCGTGGCCTGGGACGTAGCCGAGCGCGCCCTCGCGCAGACGGCCGGGCGCGTGGCGGGTTCTGGCGGCGCCGTGGCCGTGGAGTTCGGCCGCATCCCCGACGAGTGGCCGCCCGGCCAGTTCGACCTGGTCGTGCTGTCGGAGGTCGGCTACTACTGCCCGGACCTCGACCTGCTCGCACAGCAGGTGCTGCGGAGCCTGAGCGACGACGGCGTCGTCCTGGCGATGCACTGGCGACATGAAGCGGCCGACCACCCCCATGTCGCCGAGGCCGTGCACGACGCGCTGAGCCGCGACCTGCACCCGATCGTGACGCACGTCGAGGACGACTTCGTCCTGCACGTCTGGAGCCGTACCGGCTCGTCGGTGGCCACGGACGACGGGATCCTCGCGTGATCACCCGCGTGGCCGTCGTCGTCCCGGCTGCCGACGAGGAGGCCGAGCTCGGCGGCTGTCTGACGGCGGTGGACGTCGCCCGCATGCACGTGCACGCCGTGAGCTGGGGCCGGGTGCAGGTGAGGACGGTCGTCGTCCTGGACGACTGCCGCGACCGCACGGCCGAGGTGGTCGCTGCCTTCCCGCACGTTCGCCCGGTGACCAGCAGCGGACGCTGTGTCGGGACGGCCCGCCGGCTCGGCGCGGCACACGCCATCGAGACCTGCCCGGACCCGCGTGAGCTCTGGCTGGCGAACACCGATGCCGACTCGCGAGTCCCGCACGACTGGCTGACGGTCATGCTGGGGCTGGCCGGCCGGGGCGCGGATCTCGTGGTCGGGACGGTGCGCCCGTCAGCCGGCCTGCCTGCCACCGTCGCCCGGACCTGGGCCCGAGCGCACAATCTCGCCGACGGGCACCGGCACGTCCACGGCGCCAACCTCGGCATTTCGGCCGCCGCCTACCTGGCGGTCGGTGGCTGGCGCGACCTCCGTGCGCACGAGGACGCCGATCTCGTCACCCGGGCCGAGGCGCTGCGCCGCTTGTGCATCGTGCGCACGGGCGCCGTCCCGGTGCTGACCAGCACCCGTCGCGAGGGGCGCGCGCCGGAGGGCTTCGCGGCCTACCTGCACCAACTCGAGCGGCAGATGGAGCCGGGCCTGCCCGAGGTGAGTTGACCGCTCGGCGCGCATCGGGGCCGGTCGCTTCCTAGGATCTGGCGCCATGGGACTGCTCACGCCGCTTGCGATCCGGATCGGGGGGATCTCGTGGCTGCCTAAGCTGCTCCCGCAGATCGTCTGGGTGGACACCCGGCTGCAGCGCCTGACGAGGGGACGGGTGACGTTGCTCGACGTGGCCGGCCTGCCGAACCTGAGGCTGACCGTCGTCGGTCGCAAGACCGGACTCCCGCGCTCGACACCGTTGCTCACCGTGCCCCGGGGCGCGTCGTACCTGGTTGCCGGGTCGAACTTCGGCCGCCCCGACGAGCCGTTGTGGGTTCGCAACCTGGAGGCCGCCCAGGCCGGTGAGCTGCGCATCGCCGGGGTGACGGTCGCCTTCACCGCCCGCCGGCTCGACGGTGCCGAGCGAGCCGCGGCGTGGGAACACCTGACCGAGACCTGGCCCAACTACGCCCGCTACGAGCAGCGCACCGCGCGCACGATCAAGATTTTCGAGCTGACACCCGCGGTGTCGCCGGCAGGTGGACGGTCACGGTGGTTCCGCCGCCGGGGGTATCGCTGAGCTGGAGCACGCCGTGGTGCGCCGTGACGATGCGGTCGCAGGTAGCCAGCCCGAGCCCGGAACCAGGCACGTCGCGCCGCAGCCGTACCAGTGGTTGCACCACCTCGGCGCGGCGGTGAGCCGGGATGCCGGTTCCGTTGTCGGCGATGCGCAATTCGATGTGGCCGAACTGTTCGGCGCTGCTGACGCAGACGGTGCACTGGCGATCCCCGCGCCGGTATTTCAAGGCGTTCCCGATCAGGTTCTGCAGCAGCAGCCGCAGTTGCAGCGGATCGGCGGGCACGTCCACTCCCGACCACACGACATCGGCGCCGGCCAGGTCAGCCGCGACGTCCTCGAGCACCGACGGCATGACCTCGTCGAGTGACACCGGACGGGCCTGAAGCGGCGTACCGATGGCGGCGAACTCCAGCAGTTCGTCGATGGTGTCCAGCATCCGTCGCCCGGACGCCGAACACCGGTCGATGTAGCCACTTGCCTTCGGGCCGAGATCCTGCCTGCCGATCTCCGCGCCGAGCAGTTCGACGAACCCGATGATCGCCGTCAGGGGAGCTTTCAGGTCGTGGCTGACCTGACCGGCGAACAGGGTCAACCGCTCATACGAGCGCGACAGCGCCGCCTGCGATTCACGCAGGGCAAGCTCGGCAGAACAGGCGCTGGCCACATCCTCCAGCACCCGAAGTTCTACCTCGGTCCACGTCCTCGGCCGCGAGTCGATCGCACAGATCGCACCGACCGTGCGACCCCGCAGGTCGTGCAACGGGTAGGCCACGTACGCGATCAGGTCCACGCCGTCGACGGTGATGTCGCTCGTTATCCGGACGTCGTCGCGAGCATCGGTGACAACCAGTTCGCGCCGATCAGCCACGACCCGTGTGCGCAGCGAATTCACCAGCGGTACCCAACGATGGTGGTGTCGGGGCTCGCTCAGCGCTACAGCCGGCGTCGGATCACTACTGCCGCCGACAGCGCCATTCCCCGCAAAGTCCACGAAAGCCACCGGAACCGACAGCGCATCTTTCACGATTCGGGCAAAGCGATCGTAGGACGTGTCCGGTTCGGTCTCAGCAACGATTGTCACGGTCGACCCCCCAAAGTCGATGGCCGCGGCATCAAACATTGAGCTTACATTCGGAATGACTAAAAGTGTTTAGGAAATCTTCGGTGAGCGTCGCCGGGCGTGGCGCGCCGGACGAGTTGCTCGGCGATGACCGAGCGCTGGATCTCGTTCGTGCCCTCGCCGACGATCATCAGCGGCGCGTCCCGGAAGTAGCGTTCGACGTCGAAGTCCGTCGAATAGCCGTTCCCCCCGTGGATGCGCAGGGCCGACAATGCGCATTCCATCGCGGTCTCGGACGCGAACAGTTTCGCCATGCCGGCCTCGAGGTCCGCGCGCTCACCGCTGTCGTAGCACTGCGCCGCGTGCAGGACGAGTTGTCGTGCCGCAGTCAGCTTCGTCGCCATGTCCGCGAGCAGGTTGCCGACCGACTGGTGCCGCCAGATCGGGACGCCGAAACTGGTGCGCTCCTGCGCATAGGCGAGCGAGTCCTCGAACGCCGCCCGGCCGACGCCGAGGGCGCGAGCGGCGACCTGGATCCGTCCGATCTCGAGGCCGCGCATCATCTGCGCGAAGCCGACGCCCTCGACGCCGCCGAGCAGCGCGTCGTGACCGAGGCGGACGCTGTCGAAGGCGACCTCGCAGCTCTCGACCCCGCGATAGCCCAGCTTGGGTAGGTCGGGACCGACGCTCACGCCGGGCAGTTGCTCGACGAGCAGGATGCTCATGCCCGTGTGCCGGGGCTCGGCGTCGGGATCGGTCTTGCACAGCACCGCGAGCAGCTGCGATCGCCGGGCATTGGTGATCCAGGTCTTGGTCCCGTCGAGCAGGTAGCCGGCTGCGTCCGCGCGCGCAGTCGTCCGCATGGCCTGCAGATCCGATCCGCCGCTCGGCTCGGTGAGCGCCATCGTGGCGCGAACCTCTCCCGTCGCCATCCTGAGCAGCCAGCGATCGCGCTGGGCCGGCGTGCCGAACTGGGTGATCAACTTCGCGACGACCGTGTGACCGCCCATCGCGCCGGCCAGGCTCATCCACCCTCGCGCGAGTTCCTCGGTGACGTGTACGTAACACTCGGTGGACACCTTCGTCGCGCCCCACGGCTCGTCGATCGCGAGGCCGAACACGCCGAGCCGCTTCATCTGCTCGATGAGCTCGACCGGATGCGTCCCTGCCTGTTCGAGCGGACGGACCGCCGGTTTCACCGCTCGCTCGACGAAGTCATGGACGGTGGCGATCACCGCCTGCTCCTCCGGCGACAGCACTACGTACCCACTGCGGACCGCAATGCGCGTTCGGTGAGCACCCGGATCAAGTGGCGCCGGTAGTCGACGCCGCCGTGCATGTCGGCGGACGGATGGGCCTCGGCATCCGCAACGCTCGCCGCTTCGGCGATCGACGCACCCTCGGCCAGCGCCCGCTCGGTGCTGGTTGCCCGCAGCACCGTCGGCCCGCAGTTGGCCAGTGCCACCCGACCGGCGACGGCGGCGACGGCCACGATCGGCCAGTCATTGGCGCGGCGGGTGAACTTCTCATAACCCCAGGCCTGGCCCGGCAACCGCGGGAACCGGATCTCGGTGATCACCTCGTCCGGTTCGAGCGCGGTCGTGAACATGCCCTGGAAGAAGTCGCCGGCGGCGATGCCCCGCTGACCGTGCGGGCCGAGCACCACGATCGTGGCATCGAGCGCGAGCGCAGCGGTCGGCAGGTCCGAGGCCGCGTCCCCGTGTGCGAGCGTCCCGCCGAGCGTGCCCCGCGCCCGCACCTGCGGGTCGCCGACCTGCGCCGCGACGGTCGCAACCAGGGGCAGCTGTGCAGCGACCAGCTCGGATGCCTCGAGATCACGGTGCCGGGTCAGCGCGCCGACGGCGAGCTCGTCGCCATCGACCCGGATGTAGCGCAAGCCGTCGATCCGAGTGATGTCGATCAGCGTGCTCGGCACGGCGAAGCGCAGTTTCATCAGTGGTAGCAGCGAATGGCCGCCCGCTAGCAGCTTCGCGTCCTCGCCCAGTTCGCCGAGCAATCGCACCGCATCCTCGGCCGTCCCGGCCCGGACGTAGTCGAACTGCGCGGGGATCATCCGGTGGCCTCGGCGGCTGCCAGCACTGCCCTGACGATGTTGTGATAGCCCGTGCAGCGGCAGAGGTTGCCCTCGAGTCCGACGCGGACCTCCCGCTCGGTCGGTGCGGGCAGGTTCTTGAGCAACCCGACCGCAGCCATGATCATCCCGGGAGTGCAGTACCCGCACTGCAGTCCGTGCTCGGCGCGGAACGCCGCCTGGACGGGGTGCAATTCGCCGTTCTCGCCGGCCAGTCCCTCGACCGTCACGACCGTGCCGCCGTCGGCCTGCGCCGCAAGGATCGTGCAGCTCTTCACCGCGTCCCCGTCGAGCAGCACCGTGCACGCGCCACACGAGGACGTGTCACAGCCGACGTTCGTTGCGCGCAACTCACACTGGCCGCGCAGGTAGTGCACGAGCAGCGTCCGCGCCTCGACGTCGGCACTGTGTTCGGCGCCGTTGACCGTGATGGTGACCTTCATGCGCTCACCTCGCTCTTCGTGTCGACCCGCGCGTCCTGGATCGCCTGCCACACCCGATGCGGCGCCGTAGGCATGTCGATGTGGCGTACGCCGAGATGGGCGACCGCGTCGATGACCGCGTTCTGGACGGCAGGCGTGGCACCGATCGTCCCGGCCTCGCCGATCCCCTTTGCTCCCAAGGGATTCATCGGCGTCTCGGTGGCCATGTCGAGCAGGTCGAAGCTGGGCAGCTCGGTGGCCGACACGATCGGGTAGTCGGCCAGCGTGGTGGTGAGCGGGTTGCCGTCCTCGTCGTAGAGCATCTCTTCGTAGAGAGCCTGCGCGACACCCTGCGCGATACCGCCGTGCCGCTGCCCTTCGGCCAACAGCGGATTCAGGATCCGGCCGGCGTCGTCCACGGTGACGATGCGGACCAGCTCGGCCTTCCCGGTGCCGGTGTCGACCTCGACGACCGCGAGGTGTGCGCCGAACGGGAAGGTCGGTGCCCCGGCGGTGAACGTCGTGTGCACGGCCAGCCGAGCTTCGGCGGCCAGGTCGGCGAAGCGCACGCCGCGGTCGGTACCGACCACGACGAGCGCCGCAGCGTCGAGATCCACCCGCAGGTCGTCCGGATTGGCTTCCAGGACGGCGGCGGCGCGCGTGCGGGCCAGCTCGACCAGCTCGACCGAGGCCTGGTGCACGGCCGCCCCGCCTTGCTGCAGGCTGCGGCTGCCGAGGGTGCCGCCACCGCTCGGCACGAGATCGGTGTCGCCGTGCACGACGGTGATTCGCTCCACCGGTATGCCGAGCTGGTCGCTGACGATCATCGCCCATGCAGTCGCGTGGCCCTGCCCATGCGGCGACGTCCCGGTCAGGACGGTGACGGTGCCGTCCGGGTGCACTTCCACGTCTGCGTCCTCGGTCGGCCCGTCCGGCCCGGCACCGGTGATCTCGACGTAGACCGACAGGCCGAGACCGAGTTGGCGGGTGTCACCGGCTGCGCGGCGGCGCTGCTGCTCGGCCCGCAGTCCGGCGTAGTCGGCGGCCTGGAGGACCGCGTCGAGTGCGCCACTGTAGTCGCCGCTGTCGTAGGTCGCTCCCGATCCGTTCGGCCGCGCCTGGTCGAAGGGCGCCATCAGGTTGAGGCGGCGCACCTGGGCCGGGTCCATCCCGATCTCTGCGGCGAACAGGTCCATTCCGCGCTCGATCGCCGCGGTCGCCTCGGGCCGCCCCGCACCGCGATACGCGCCGATCGACGTGGTGTTCGTGACGACACTTCGCGCGTACCCGCTCACCTTGGCGATGTCGTAGACGCCGGGAGCCATCATCAGCGTGAGGGCGGGCAGCAACGCACCCAGGCGCGGGTAGGCGCCCGCGTCCTGGTCGACCTGCAGCGAGTAGGCAAGGACGCGGCCGGCGCGGGTCCCGCCGACGGCGACCACCTGCTGCTGGCCGCGTCCGTGTACCAGGCCGGTCATGCTCTCTGACCGGGTCTCGGCCCAGCGGACGGCCCGGCCGCTGCGCTGGGCGAGCGTGGCGACCAGGGCGAACTCAGGGTCCGCGCCGATCTTGGCGCCGAAGCCGCCGCCGACGTCCGCGGTCTTGACGTGCACGCGGTCAACGGCCAGTCCGAGCCACCCGGCGACGGTGCGCTGCACGGCCTGCGCGTTCTGGTTCGAGCACCAGAGCGTGACCCGTCCGTCCGGGTCCCAGCTCGCGGCTGCGGCGCGCGGTTCCAGGGGTACGGCCGCCAGGCGCTGGTTCACGACCGCTTGCCGCACGACAACCTCGCAGCCGGCGAAGAAGTCGTCGGGCTCGGCCCGGCCGAACCGGACGGCGACGTTCGTCCCCGCATCGGGGAACAGCAGCACGTCGTCGGAGGCCGCGCGTCCTGCTCCGATCACGGCAGGCAGCGGATCGAAGTCGACCTCGACCAACTCGATCGCGTCCTCGCCCTGCTCGCGGGTCTCGGTGAGCACGGCCGCGATCGGCTCCCCGACGAAGCGCACGACCTGGTCGGCGAGCCAGGGCCGGATCATTGCCTTGTTCACCGCCCTGGACGCCGGTGCGATCGGCGCGAGATCGGCCAGGTCCTCGTTGGTCCACACGCCGAGCACGCCGGGGGCGGCCAGTGCGGCAGAGGTGTCGACGCTGGTGATGCGGGCGTGCGCGATCGGCGAGCGCACGAGCGTCAGGAACGCGGCACCGGTCAGGTCGCCTGTCTGCAGATCGTCGGTGTAGACACCGCCTGACGTGATCAGCTTCGGGTCCTCGACCCGCACGACCCGGGTGCCCAGGATGCTCACGCCGACCTCCGTTCCCGCGGGTGGTGTCCTCGATGCAACGTATCCGGTGAGGTGATCGGGATGCGCACCGGCAGGAGGAGGATGCCAGCCATGACCTCTCCCGGCGCGCAACGTCCGGTGGTCGTCCTGACGCCGGAACCGCAGTCGGGTGCGCGGATGTTCACGGCGGACGTCCGCGCAGCGCTGGACGCGAGTTTCGAGGTGCTCGATCTCGAAGGCATGCCCGGGCGGCTCGAGGAAGTGCTCCCACGGGCGTGGGCCATCGTCGGGCAGCCGGACCTGCCCGCGGCACGCCTGGATGCGGCGCCGCTGCTGCGTGCTGTCCTCAACGTCGAGGGGAACTTCTACCCGAACGTCGATTACGCGCGGTGCTTCGAGCGGGGCATCCAGGTGCTGGGGTGCGGCCCGGCCTACGGGCAGGCCGTCGCCGAGTTCGCGCTCGGGCTGGCGCTCGACCTGGCGAGGGGGATCACCTGGCAGGACCGAGCATTCCGCGCCGGTCGCGAAGGCTACGTCGCAGCGGCGAACGCTGGTTCGGTGCTGTTGAGCGGTTGCGACGTCGGCTTCGTCGGCTTCGGCAACCTCGGTCGTGCGTTGCGTCCGTTGCTGGACCCGTTCCGCTGCCGCGTGCGCGCCTACGACCCGTGGCTACCGGAGGCAGTGTTGCGCTCGCACGGCGTCGAACCGGTTCCGCTCGACGACCTGTTGCGGTCGAGCCGGTTCGTGTTCGTGCTCGCGACGGTCACTGCGGAGTCGGAGCGGTTGCTCGGCGCGCGCGAGTTCGACCTGCTGCCCGCGGGTAGCAGGCTCGTGCTCGTCAGCCGGGCACCGATCGTGGATTTCGACGCCATGCTGGACCGCGCCGCGGACGGCCGGTTGCTCGCAGCCGTCGACGTGTGGCCGGACGAGCCGATGCCGCGCGAGCACCGAGCGCGCTCGATCGAGGGACTGGTGCTCTCACCGCATCGGGCCGGGGCGATCCCGCAGGCCTTTCACGACGTCGGCTCGATGGTGCTCGATGACCTGACCCTGATCGCACGGGGCCTGCCGCCGGTACGCATGCAGGTCGCGACGCGCGAGCTCGTCGGTCGCTACCGCAACCGACCGGTGTCGTGAGGCTGGTCAGGGGCAGCGCCGTGCTGTTCGACTGTGACGGGGTGCTCGTCGACTCCGACGCGGCCGTCGTCGCCGCATGGACCCGCTGGGCGGGCGAGCTGGGTTTCGACCCGGACGAGGTGACCAAAGTGGTGCACGGGCGCCGGTCGGCCGACACCGTCGCCCACCTCGTCCCCGGTCGCGGGACGAGCGACGCGCTCGCCCGCATCGATCGGTACGAGGTCGAGGCAGCGGGGCACGTCGGCGCGATCGCGGGAGCTGTCGATCTGCTCGCGCAGTTCGGTCCCGGCGAGTGGGGGGTGGTCACGTCGGGCCGGCGCGAACTGGCGCTGGCCCGGCTCGCAGCGGCCGGGATCGAGCCCCCGGCCGTCCTGGTGACCGCCGACGACGTGGCGCACGGCAAGCCCGACCCCGAGGGTTACCGCACCGCGGCCGCGCGAGTCGGCGTCGACACCCGCGATGCGATCGTGCTCGAGGACGCCGCGGCCGGCATCACTTCGGCCCGTGCCGCCGGGGTGCGCACCGTGGTGGCGGTCGGTGACCGCGAGGAGGTCGCCGACGCCGAGTATCGGGTCGCCGACCTCACCGGGCTGCGCTGGACGGGTGGCGGGCTCGTGCTGCCGGATTAGCTAGCCCGGCAGCGTGTAGTGCACGAGTGGCTGCCCGAACGTGCCACCCACGGTCACCGCGCCGTTGGCGACGACGGGGGCGTGGTAGCCCTTGTCGATGTTGTCGCCGAACTGGTAGGCCGCCCGCTGGAACAGCCCGTTCGCCCGGTAGGCGTAGAGCCAGCTCGCGGGACTCGCGCCGTGCACGGCAATGCTCACGTAGACCATGCCGTTGGCGACAGCGGGTGCGCCGTACGAGGTGCCCTTCAGCCGTCGGCTGGTGAGCACGGTGCCGTCGGACGCGTCGTAGGCGGTCAGCGTGTTGCGCGGCGTGGTCTGGGTGACGTAGAGGACGCCGTCGGCCAGCGCGAGGTGCGCATTCGTGCCGACCCCCGGCATGCTCCACTTCACCGCGCCGCTGCTGCCGTCGAGCGCCATGACGGCGCCGGCCCCGGCGGCGTACACCGTTCCACCTTCAGCCACGACCGCACCGCCGTCGCCGAGGGAGGTGTTCTTCCAGATCGGCAGGATCGTCGACGCCTTCAGCGCCTGTAGCGAACCGTCCGCCGAGGTCAGGTACACGATGGCGTTGTCGACCGTGACCGCCGAGCGGACCGCGCTGGCGATCGGCTGCCGCAGGATGGTGGACCCGGTGATGGCGTCGAGTTCGTAGAGCGTGTTCGGGTACCCGTCCGCGCCGCCGGCGACCACGAAGTACAGGCGGTTCCGGTAGGCGGCGAGCCCCGGTACGCCGACCGGCGTGGTGAAGTCGTCCCGCCACATGATCGTGCCGGTCTTGGCGTCGAGCGCGTAGAGGTACATCGTCCGCGCGACCCTGCGGAACATGTACACGAAGCCGTAGGCGACGGTCGGCTGGATCCGGAGCGCGCCCTTGCTGAAGTCGCGTTCCCAGATCTTCTCGCCGGTGACCTCGTCAAGCGCATAGGCGGCGGCCGGCTTCACCCCGCCCGACGCGCCGACGGTGTACATGACCCCGTCGACGATCGACGGCGGCGCCACGCCCTGCGGGCCGGTGGCGCGCGGCGGCACGAGCGGGTCCGACCAGGCGATCGTCAGCTTGTCCGCGTTCGCGTTGCCGAGGAGGTGCTCATCCGCGTTCCAACTGCTCCGGCCGATGTCGCCGCCCGGCGTCGGCCAATCGGTGCTGACCCGCACACTCGTCTGGACGGGGTCGCCCGACGACGGGGTGACCACGATCGGATGCGGACCCGAGGCCGCGCCGGCCGGGATCGTCACCGGCGCGGCGAGCGAGCCGTTCACGCTGACCGTCGCCGATCCGGCGTTCACGCCGTCGAGGGTGATCACGGCGCCGGCGCCTGGCGTCAGCCCGACGGCGTAGACGGTGATCGGACTTCCGGCCGCGGTGGTGCGGGGGCGCACGTCGGCGCCTGGCGTCACGCGGAACGCCGAACCGCTCGTCGCCAGACCGTCCGGCGTGCTCACCGTGATCTTGCCGGTGCCGGCGTCGAGGGGGACGGTGGCATCGATCCGGGTGGCGTCGACCACCGAGAAGTTCGCCACTCGCCCACCGATCCGTACCGTCGAGACGCCAACGAAATCGGTCCCGTGGATGGTCACCGGGTCGCTCAGGGTGCCGCTGGTCGGTGCGAACGACGTGATCGTCGCAACTGCGGCCACGGCCGGAGTGGCGGTCACGAGCCCAGCGGCGACCACGGTCGTCGTCAGTGCGGCGACCAGCGAACCAAAGCGCATGCGTCCTCCCGGGGACCTAGCTGCGGTGATCGTGGGGGCCCGGTTCTGCGTCGCGTCGCCGGGGTCACGTCGTGCGGCAGGATGACCATATGTCAACTGACGCCGATGCGATCGTGGTTGGCGCCGGCCTGGCCGGTCTGGTCGCCACCTGCGAGCTGCTCGAAGCGGGCCGCCGGGTCGTCCTGATCGACCAGGAACCGGCCCAGAATCTGGGCGCGCAGGCGTTCTGGTCCTTCGGCGGGCTGTTCTTCGTCGACTCGCCCGAGCAGCGCCGGATGCGGATCAAGGATTCCGTCGACCTGGCCTGGCAGGACTGGCAGGGCAGCGCCGGTTTCGACCGGCTCGACGACGAGGACGTCTGGCCGCGCCGGTGGGCCGAGGCCTACGTCCACTTCGCGGCCGGTGAGAAGCGCGCCTGGCTGCACGAACGCGGGGTGCGCTGGTTCCCGATCGTCGGGTGGGCCGAGCGCGGCGGCTACACCGCGACCGGGCACGGCAACTCCGTGCCGCGCTTCCACATCACCTGGGGCACCGGGCCGGGCCTGGTCGCACCGTTCGTCGCGACGGCGAAGCGGGCGGCGGACGAGGGCCGGCTGACGTTCGCGTTCCGGCACCGCGTCGACGAGCTCACCACCACCGACGGCGTGGTGGACGGCGTGCGTGGCGCCGTCCTGGAGCCCTCGACCGTCGCGCGCAGCGCGCCCAGCTCGCGCGTCCCGATCGACGTGTTCGAACTGCACGCACCAGCTGTGCTCGTGACCTCCGGCGGCATCGGCGGCAACTTCGACCTGGTCCGCGAGAACTGGCCGACCCGGATGGGCCGCCCACCTGAGCACATGATCGCCGGGGTACCGGACTTCGTGGACGGGCGGATGATCGCGATCACCGAGGCCGCCGGCGGGCGGGTGGTCAACCGCGACCGGATGTGGCACTACGTCGAGGGCATCCACAACTACGACCCGGTCTGGACCAATCACGGCATCCGGATCCTGCCCGGACCGTCCTCGGTGTGGCTGGACGCGACCGGCCGGCGGTTGCCGGTTCCGCTGTTCCCCGGCTTCGACACGCTCGGGACGCTCGAGCACATCATGTCCACCGGCCACGACCACTCCTGGTTCGTCCTGACGAAGAAGATCATCGGCAAGGAGTTCGGGCTCTCCGGGCAGGAGCAGAACCCCGACCTGACCTCGAAGTCGGTGCGCCAGGTGCTGGGCCGGGCTCGCGCCGACATGCCGCCGCCCGTGCGCGAGTTCCTCGACCGGGGTGTCGACTTCGTCCAGGCCGACACCTTGGACGAGCTGATCGAGCGGATGAACAAGGTCACGGCACAGCCGCTGCTCGACGCCGAGACGGTGCGGCGCGAGATCATCGGCCGTGACCGCGAGATGGACAACGACTACACCAAGGACCTGCAGATCGCCGCGTTGCGCCAGGCGCGCAGCTACCTGCCGGACAAGATCACCCGGGTGGCGTCCCCGCACAAGCTGACCGATCCGAAGGCGGGACCGATGATCGCGGTCCGGCTGAACATCCTGACCCGCAAGACGTTGGGCGGGCTCAACACCGACCTCGAATCGCGGGTACTCGACGCATCCGGCTCGCCGGTGCCGGGGCTCTATGCGGCCGGCGAGGTGGCCGGCTTCGGTGGCGGGGGAGTGCACGGCTACCGCTCACTGGAAGGCACCTTCCTGGGTGGCTGCATCTTCAGCGGCCGGGCCGCCGGGCGCGCTGCGGCTGCCGCGGTGCGCTGACCGAGGGTCCCCGGCGGTGGGCCGGTCAGCCGATGAGCTCGGCGAATGCGACCGTGTTCTCGATGCTCTGCGAGAGCTGCTGGTCGAACAGGCCAGAACACGTCAGCAGCGCCAGCCCGGCCGCGGGCGGGTGCCGTTGCAGGGTCCGCTGCAGCGCACCGGCCTGGGTCTTGGGGATGCCGGCCCGCACCGAGATCACCGCGAAGCGCAGCGTCCGGCCGGCACTGGTCAGGTCGACGACGTCGCCGGGGTGCAGCGAGCCGAGGCGGTTGAACACGCCGTAGCCGCCGACCTGGGTGTGACCGAGCACGACCGCCATGCCGGTCGAGCCCGGCTGCGGCCCGGACGACCACCAGGTCGTCGAGTACATGTCGTCCGGGACGCCGAAGGTGGCGACGTCACGGTGCAGGAACGGGTCCCGGGTGTGTTGGGTGGCCTTCGCGCCGACCGTGGTGTTCACATTGATGCGCGGGATGAACAGGTGGGTCGGGACGATCGGCGTGGTGGCCGGCGCCGCGGCGCCGCTCGGCATGCTCGCCGGGATCTCGGGAGCGTCGGGCAGCCCGGCGGTGAGCGTGAACCGGTGCGCCGCGTCGCGCTCGTGCAGGGCCCAGGCAGCGGTCAGGCTGACGACGCCGACGAGCAGCAGGAACGCGGCGAGCAGGCGCGCGATCCGGTCAGTGCCGTCGAATGAAGGCCTCACCCAACCGCCTTCGGTTGACGAGCAGCAGGGCGCTGAGCAGGCTCAGCCCGCCGAGCGCGGCGAGCACGGCCGGTTGCTCGTACCACGGCAGGCCCGAACCGCCGGTCGGGGACTGGGCCGGATAGCTGACCGATGAGCTCGGCTCGGGCGTCGGCTCTGCGGACGTGGGCGCGACCGAGGCGCTCGAGGATTCCACCGGCGGGCTGGTCGTGGCGGGGGCGCTTGTCGTGGCTGGCGCCGGTGTCGCCGAACTGCTCAGCGCCGTGCCGCTGTACACGACGTTCACCGCTGCGCCGCCGCAGTACGCGCCCTTGTTCAGGCCGGTCACTTGGTAGGACGCCGGCCCGGGGGTGCCGCGGGTGACCTGCTGCGAACCGGTCATCGCCGGGTTGGCCGACGTCCAGCTCGCGATGAGCAGGTCGGCACCGGTCGAGGTCCACCGCAGCGTGATCTTCTCGCCGACGGCCGGGTTGTTCTTCGATGCGGTCAGCGTGACAGTGCACTTGGGCGCCGCGGCCGGGGTCGCCGCTTCGGCTGCAGCGGCAAGAGTGAGTGCGCCGAGCAAGCCGAGCGCGCCGGCGAGGGCGAGCGCGGCAGCACGGTGCACCGTCCGCCGCGGTAGCTCGCTCATGTCAATTCCCTCTCGCCGCCCGTTGCTCGCCGCTCAGCCTAAAGGACGACCCATGCTGAGCCGAGCTAATCCGGTTTGGTCCCGTTGGTCAACCGGTCTGGCGCACGGCGAGCGCGGCGAGCTTGATCAGGTCGACCTGGACCTCCGCCGCCGGGATGGCGTCGCTCGCGGTGACGGCGACGGTTCGTTGCCCGAAGGACAGCACGATCGTCGTGCCGGCGTAGTCGCCGCCACCGCCACTGAGCAGGGTTGCGTCGATCGTGCCGACCCGGATGTCCTCGGCCGACGCCCCGTTCGACTCGTAGTCGGCCACGTTCGCCGGGATGCGGTCAGCAGCCTTCGCCGCCGTCGTGTACAGGCTGACGCCGATCTCGATGGTGGGGGTCGCGTTCACGTCCGCCATGCCGTAGCGACAGTTGAGATAGGCGATGCGCGAGATGTCGGGGTCAGGAGTCCCGACGACGAAGGCGGTGACACCGGGAAGCGGCGCTCCGATCGTCGTCGACACCCGGTCGAGGGACAGCAGTCGCTCGCACCGTCCGGGCAGGGCAGTCATCCCGGTCGGTGCAGATGCGGGCACCTGCACCGAGGCACTGGTGAGCGGGGCGGACGGCGACGCCGATCCGGACTGGTCCGCCGACGGCGAGGGTGCCGGCGGGGTCGCGTCGACGGTCACCGTCACGGTGCCCCCGTCGGTCGGGGTCTTCGAGCACGCGGCGGCCCCGGCGACGACCAGGACGAGTGGGACGAGTGGGACGAGCAAGATCAGGCGCACCGGACGAGCCATGAATCGACCATAACCGCGCGATCGCCGCATCCGGTGGCGCGCCACACGGCGTCGGCGACGACGCTCAGGTCGGGTGCTTGGCGAAGTAGCGCTTGGCGGCCTTGGTCGTCTGGCTGAAGGCGAATCGGTTGACCGGGCCGGCCAGGCCGATGACCCGACCCAGCCGCGGTGCGGGTTCGATCGCGATCGTCCAGGTGAACCGCGACCCGGTCGGCGTCGCCTCGACCACGTAGTCCTCGGCGAAGCGCAGCAGCCCTGGCCGGTTCGCCTCCTCGACGACGAAGCTGTAGCGCTTGCCCTCGTCCCAGATGAAGAACCGCTCACGGACGGTCATCAGGTGCAGGGGGAGCGTCACCTCGCGGCCCGTCCCGACGCCGAAGGGTCGCGGCGAGGTCCACCGCACCGAGACGCCGAGACCCCAGGCGCCGAGGCTCTCGTCCGAGGCGAGTGACTCCCACACCCGCTCCGGTGACACCGGCAGTTCGACGGGGAACCGGAACACCTGCGGTGCGGTCGTGAAGATCGATTCGTCGGTTGGCTGCAGCGCGTACCAGCGGGTCATGCGAGAGACAATGCCGTATCGATCTCGTCGTCGACGAATCGTGGGCGGCAGGCCCACCAGCCGGTCCATACCGCGATGCCGAGCGCGACGAACAGCGTTGCCAGCGGAAGCGCCCAACCGCCGGTCGCGCCGTGCAGGACCCCGAACAGCAGCGGCCCGGTTCCGGCGACGATGTAGCCGATCGCCTGGACGAACGCCGAGAGCGCCCCGGTGGTGGCCGCGGTGCGAGCCCGCAGCCCGATCAGGGTCAGCGCGAGCGGGAACATGCCCGACCCGATGCCCGAGAGCACCATCCACACCCACGCGCCGCCCACCGGCGCGGTGGCGAGGCCGATATAGGCGACCAGGTACGCCCCGCCGAGGACGAGGATCAGCAGCCGTTGCCGGGCGGCGGGCACGGTCGGGGCGAACATCGATACCGGGATCGCCAGCGCCGCCTGCACCGCGACCATCCAGCCCGCGGTGCTCTTGGCCACGCCGTGATCGTGCAAGAACGCGGCGAACCAGCCGAAGGCGACGTAGGCCTGGAAGGACTGGAAGGCGAAGAACAGGGTCAGCGCCCAGGCGGTCCGGCTGCGGACGAGGGTCGCGGCACGCACCCGCATGCGGGCCGCCGGTTCGGGCGTGTCGTGCCGGACGGTCCCGAGCCAGGGCAGCACCGCCAGCGCGCTCAGCACCGCCCACGACCCGAGGCCGAATCGCCAGCCGTCGGCCAGATCGCCGATCGGCACCGTCAAGCCGGCCCCCGCTGTCGTCCCGACCGCGAGCGCGGTCGTGTACAGCGCCGTCATCCGGCCGATCCGGTCCGGGAAGTGCCGCTTCACCACGATCGGCAGCGTGATGTTCGCGACCGCGCCGCCGACGAGCGCGAGCAGGCTCAGCAGGACGAACAGCCACAGTGAACCCGCGGTCGCGCGCGCTGCGAGGCCGGCCGTCATCAGGGCCAGGGCGATGACGAGCAGCCGGTGCACGCCGAGGTGGGCGGCCAGGCGCGGGGTCAGGGCGCCCACCCCCGCGAAGCACAGCACGGGCAGTGTCGTGATCAGCCCGGCGGCGCTGCTCGAGGCGCCGACGCCGTCCTCGAGATCGGCCAGCACCGACCCGACGCTGGTCACCGCGGTCCGCATGGACAGCCCGGTGAGGACGAGTGCGAGCACGAGCAGCCATTGCTGCGGGGCCCGCTCGGAGCCGCTGGTCAGGCTGTCGGCAGCTGGTAGTCGGCGAACCGGTCGCGCAGCGTCTTCTTCGAGAACTTGCCGACGCTCGTCTTGGGGACCTCGTCGATGAAGACGACGTCGTCGGGGAGCTGCCACTTGCTCAGTCTGTCGCCAAGGTAGTCGAGCACGTCCTGCCTGGTCAGCTCCTCGCCGTCCTTGACGACCACGCAGGCCAGCGGCCGCTCGGACCACTTCGGGTGCGCGACCGCGATCACGGCTGCCTCGGCCACCTTCGGGTGGCCCATGATCTGGTTCTCGAGGTCGACCGAGCTGATCCACTCACCGCCCGATTTCACGAGATCCTTGGTCCGGTCGACCAGGCGCAGGTACCCGAGTTCGGACACGGTCGCGACGTCGCCGGTGCGCAGCCACCCGTCCGGGCTGAACTGCTCGCCCGGCTCGTCCGTGCGGTAGTACTGGGTGGCCACCCACGGGCCGCGTGCCTCGACCTCACCGGAGGCCGTGTCGTCCCACGGCAGCACGTCGCGGGTGTCGGAGTCGACGATGCGGACCTCGACGCCGGCCGGGCAGATGCCCACCGTCGCCCGGACGTCCGCCTTCTCGTCCTCGGACAGTTCGGCCAGTTCGGAGCGAAGGATGCCGACCGTCGCGATCGGCGAGGTCTCGGTCATCCCCCAGGCCTGCAGGATCGGCAGCCCGATCGCCTTGCGCCAGCCTTCCGACAGCGACTTCGGCACGGCCGACCCGCCGCAGATGACGGCGCGCAACGAGGACAGGTCACGACCTTCGAGCAGCGGCAGCATGCCCATCCAGATCGTCGGGACGCCGGCGGTGACCGTCGCCCGCTCGCCCTCGAGCAGGTCGAGCAGGCCGGGGGGCGACAGATCGGGGCCGGGCATGATCAGCGCCGCACCCGCCATGAAGCACGCGTACGGCAGCCCCCACGCGTTGGCGTGGAACATCGGCACGACGGGCAGCAGCCGGTCGGACTCTGCCAGCCCGAACGCCGAGGTGGTGGTGCACGCGTTGCTGTGCAGCCACATGGACCGGTGGGAGTAGAGGACGCCCTTCGGGTTCCCGGTGGTGCCCGTCGTGTAGCAGATGGCGGCGGCCTGCCGCTCGTCGGTCACGCGGTCGGTCAGGTCGGCCGGCTCGGCGCCTTTGAGCAGATCGTCGAGATGCTTGATGCGGGGATCGTCCGGGAGGTCGGCATCGGCGCCGTCGTCCATCACGATGATGTGCTTGACGGTGTCGATCTTGTCGAGGTTCTTCGCGAACAGCGGAAGCAACGACCGGTCGACGAACACGGCCTCGTCCTCGGCGTGGTCGATCGTGTACACCAACTGCTCGGGGAAGTAGCGGATGTTGATGGTGTGCATCACCCGGCCGGAACTCGGGATCGCGAGATAGAGGGCGAGGTGCCGGGCGGTGTTCCAGCCGAACGTGCCGACGCGGCCGCCTGCCGACACGCCGAGGTCGTCGAGGACGGTCGCCAGTCGCCGCGCGAGGTCCGACACCTCGGCGTACGTGCCGCGTTCGAGCCCCTTCGCCGTCCTCGTGACGATCTGCCGCTTGCCGAAGTAGCGATCGCCGCGGTCGAGGATCCAGTTGGTGGTCAGCGCGATGTCACCCATGAGTCCCTGCATGGTGCGGATCGTCGCTGACCGGGCGACGGAGAGCAACCCCTCAGTACCGCCTCGTGATCAGGTACGCGTGGGTGTTCTCGCGCGTCCCGCTCAGAAATCCCCTGGCGCTGTCGGTGAAATCCCGGATCGATCCGTTGTCGCTGCCGTCGGCCAGTGCCGCGCCGACGGCGTAGCTGCCGCGGAGGTCGTGGTCGCCGCCGATGGTGCCGTCGCCGGCATCGAAGCAGACCGTCGTGACGTTCGGCCGGGCCGGGTTCTGCCGGCTGTCGAGTTCGGTCAGGACGTCCGTCCGGTTCTCCAGGGCGAGGACGCGGACCGAGGCCGGCACGGCGCCGACCGTCCGTCCGATCGGCGAGCCGGCGGTGAGGACGTGGGTCACCTCGAAGCGTCCGGTCTGCACAGCGGTTCGCGCGGCCTCGATCGCGACCATGCCGCCCTCGCTGTGGCCCACGATCAGCACCGGTTCATCGGGCCGCACGCCGGCGGCCGTCATCGCGCGCAGCACCCCCTGCCCGTACGCGGTCCGGGCGCCGACCAGCGCACGGGCGTTCGTGGACAGGCTGGTCACGTTGTCGGTCGGTCCGGGTGACCACGACTTGGTGCCGGGGACGTCGACGACCGCTCTCCGGCGCCCGTCCGCACCGGCGACGAAGGCGACCGAGACCTCGCCGGCCTGCCCGTCGTTGCGGACCGCGAGTTGCTCGACGAGGTCGGCCAGGCCACGCGGCGGGCGGGTTGCGTCCGGCCGCCGGTCGAGTCCGAGCGGGCGCACCACGGCGTGTCCGTCTGGGTAGTTGCGTGCGGCGGCGTCCTCGACCCAGGTGAACGGTGCGGCCGCAGCGGCGAACAGGGCGGTGTCGGCGGTGACGGCCCGCTGCGCCGCGAGTGAGAAGCCGCCCCCCGCGAAGGCAGTCGCCCACGCGGTCCCGGACGCCTCGACCAGGCCGTGCAGGACGCCTCCGGCCGCCGCGAACACGCTGCCCTGGTCGGCGTCCTGGTAGACCCGCACTACCCAGCGCAGCTTGGCCGCCGAATCGTCGAGGCGTGCGACGGCGAGGCCGATAGGCCCGAGCGGCGCGCTCAGCGAACCGAGCGCGGCGGCGAGCGCGAAACCGTCCCGCACGTCACCGGAGGCAACGACGGCACGCACCGGCCAGGACGAGACGTAGTCGGCCACCTCGGCGACGTCGGCCGCCGCCCGCTCGAAGCGCGTCGCCGTCTGCAACAGGTCGTCGTAGAGGGCGCAGATGCTGT
Organism: uncultured Actinomycetota bacterium; assembly: GCA_963750295.1. Classification (GTDB taxonomy): domain Bacteria; phylum Actinomycetota; class Actinomycetes; order Mycobacteriales; family Jatrophihabitantaceae; genus CAVVPY01. The sequence continues at coordinate 237,694 of CAVVPY010000008.1, read as the reverse complement.
CGGCGCCGCCGGTGACCGAGATGCTCACCGCCGCACTGCCTGTCGGCGCACGAGGTCGGCGGCCTGCTCGACGGCGCGGGCCGCCGTGACCAGGGCGGCCTGGATCTCGTGCGTGCTCTCGACCCACGCGCGCGCGCCCGGTGAGGTCCACCGTGCGGCACCCGTGCTCGCGCCCACCGTCGCCGCGCGGGCCCGGAGCACCTCGGCACGGCGGTCGAGGTCGACGACGATGCGCCACAGCGGCGCTGCCTCGGTCCCGGCCACCTGGTCACTGTGACCGGGCCGGGTGGTAGCCGGCGCCTCGCGGGCCCATTTGTGGACGACGCGTCCGAGCATCCACAGCGTGCCGTTCCGGGTTGACGGCGGCCACCGTGATTGAATGGCGAAGCCCGAATGACACGGATGCAATTCGGTTACGGTCATCGGTGGGCAGCAGGGCCGATAGACCACCGTCAGCTGAGTTTCGAGGAGCGCGCCGCATGGAATCCGCCCACTCGGTAGCAGGCGCTGATCCCGATGACGGGTTCCCCGGCATCGACGACACCGGCCTGGACCGACGTGATCGCGAGATCCTGGCCTTCGAGCGGCAGTGGTGGCGCTATGCGGGCGCCAAGGAGCAGGCGATCCGCGAACTGTTCGACATGTCGACGACCCGGTACTACCAGGTGCTGAACGCCCTGATCGACACTCCGGCGGCTCTGGCGGCCGACCCGATGCTGGTCAAGCGGCTGCGGCGGCTGCGTGCCAGCCGGCAGCGGCAGCGCTCGGCGCGCCGCCTCGGCATCGAGGTGTGACGCTCCGCCCGCTGTCGCCGCCCGCCCGAACCGGCGGCTGAGGGCGCCGTACCCTCGCTCGCGATGACCGCAGACCGTCCCCCGCGCGATCGGCGTGGCCGCGTTGCCCGCCAGATGGAGCGGCGCCGACGCCGCGAACGCATGTCCGGCGTCATGCTGGCCCTGCTCGGCGTGGTGGTCCTCGTGGTGGCCCTGTTCGCGCTGCGCGACCCGACGCACAATCCGACCGCACCGGCGACCGGGTCGGTCGCGCAGCCGTCGTCCTCGCCGGCAGGTTCGCCGTCCGGCGCCCCGTCCCAGTCGTCGTCGCGGTCCTCGTCCCGCGCGCCGTCCCCGAGTTCAGCGAGCTCGAGCAGCTCCGCGGCAGGCGCCATGCCGCTCGTCGTCCTCAACGACACCGCGAGCGCAGGTTTGGCGGCCCAGGCCGCGGCCCGGTTCCGGACGGGTGGTTGGCCGGTCACCAGCGCGCAGGACAACTACCGCAACGACATCATCTCGACGGCCGCGTACTACGACCCGGCCGTGCCCAAGGCGCAGGTGAGTGCACTGGCGCTCCAGCGGCAATATCGGACGATCAAGCGGGTGGTGCCGAAGTTCGCCGGCCTGCCCGCGGGGCCGATCGTGGTGGTGCTCACGACGGACTACTCGCCGAACTGAGCCCGGCGCTGTGCGATAATCGTCGGGTTCCACAAGTGAATAGCACCGCTCATCCAGAGGGGCAGAGGGACCGGCCCGACGAAGCCCCGGCAACCGCGATGCGCAGACTCGATTCCAGCGAGGCCGCGCGCTCGAAGGTGCCAACTCCGGCCCAGGGTCAACTCGCCTGGGACAGATGAGGAGAGAAGGCCTCGTTCGATGACCGTTCTTGCCGATACGCGCACCCGTCCCTCGCCCGCCTCGGGCCTGATCTGCCGTAGCTGCGGCGCGTCCTTCCCGCTCGGCGCGCAACATGCATGCTTCGAGTGCTTCGGCCCGCTCGAGATCAGCTATGACGAGGCCCTGCTCGCGCGGGTCACGCGCGCCGAGATCGAGGCCGGACCGCAGTCGCTGTGGCGCTACGCCGGGTTGCTGCCCGTCGGCCAGGATCCGCTCAGCCGGGTCGACTCCGGGACCGGCATGACCCCGCTGATCCTGGCCGAACGCCTGGCCGACGAACTCGGCTTCACCGCGCCGGTGTGGGTGAAGGACGACTCGGCCAACCCGACGCACTCGTTCAAGGATCGCGTCGTCTCGGTCGCGATCACCGCCGCGCGTGAACTGGGGTTCTCGCGGATCGCGTGCGCCTCGACCGGCAACCTGGCCAATTCGGTGGCCGCTCACGCCGCCCGGGTGGGAATGCCGTCGATCGTGTTCGTCCCGGCCGACCTCGAGGCGGCGAAGATCGTCCAGACCGCCATCTACGGCGGGACGCTGGTCGGTGTCGACGGCTCGTACGACGACGTGAACCGGTTGTGCTCGCAGCTGTCCGAAGAGGACGAGTTCGAGTCGACCGGCTTCGTCAACGTCAACATCCGTCCCTTCTACGCCGAAGGATCGAAGACGTTGGGCTTCGAGGTCGCCGAGCAACTCGGCTGGCGGCTGCCGGGCCAGTACGTCGCGCCGATGGCGTCCGGGTCGATGCTCACCAAGATCCACAAGTCGTTCAAGGAACTGGTTTCGATCGGTCTCGTCCCGGCCTCGTCGTGGCGGATCTTCGGCGCCCAGTCCGCGGGCTGCTCGCCGATCGCCGACGCCTTCGCGGCCGGGTCCTCGGACGTGCAACCGGTCCGGCCGACCGGGATAGCCAAGTCGCTCAACATCGGCAACCCCGCCGACGGCCCGTATGCGCTCGACGCGGTGCGCTCGACCGGCGGGGCGATGGCCGCGGTGACCGATGACGAGATCCGCGACGGAATCCGGCTGCTCGCGCGTACGACCGGGGTCTTCGCCGAGACCGCCGGCGGGGTGACGGTGGCCGTCCTGCGCAAGCTGGTGGAGTCCGGTGCGATCGACACGTCCGTCGAGACGGTGGTGTTCAACACCGGCGACGGGCTCAAGACCATCGACGCGGTCAGTGACGGGGCCCGCCCCACCGCGGTCATCAAGCCGACGCTGGCCGGGATGCGCTCGGCGGGCCTGCTCTAACTCGTGCCGGCCCTTCCCCGCTTGTGGTCGGTTTGCCGCCGTCCAACCGACCACGAGCGGGGAAACCCGCTGGCCTTTCCCCGCTGTCGTTCGGTTCCGGGCTAGCCAACCGACCACAGGCGGGGAAACCCGCTGGCGTCGCGGGCGTGGCCGCGCGCGAGACCACGCTCGACCCGCTGCTTGAGCAGTACGGTCCGGCGCAGCGCGAGATCCCATCCCCAGCGCACGACGATCAGACCCAGGTCTTCGCACTCCTCCTGCAACTCCTTCTCGCCGGTGAGGACGTCGCGGTCGGTGTACTTGAGCCGCCCGTCCGCCTCACCCGCGACGCCGGCCTCGTCCCAATAGAAGTCCGCGCGTTTGATGACGACACCGCGCTCATTCACGATCGGCACCTGCAGCCGCGGGCGGGGGAGACCGAGTCGGGCCAGGACGAGGCGGCTCAGCGACTCGAGCGCGGACTCGGCCAGCCCGTCCGACAGCGCCAAAGCTCGGCGAGCGTCGCCGATTCGTGGCCACGTTCGGCAGAACGCGAGCACGTCGGTGATCTCGTCGCTGCCCACCGATTCGGCATGCAACGCTGCGTCGATCGCCGTCACTGCGGTTGCCGTCCGGCTGCACCGTGCGAGATCGGCGACGCTGCGCGCCACCGACGTCACCGGCACGTCGTTCTTCGCGACGACGTCGATGTCGCGCAGGGTGGCTCGATGCACCAGAGCGTTGGCTGTGTCGCCGGTACTCGGTGGCGACAGCGTCAGATCTGCGCGGTCGGGGGCGCGTCCCAACAGCGGGAGTCCGTGCAGCAAGGCGGCGGATCGGTGGCTGATCACGCTGCCGCTGCAACTCGCCGCGGCGGCGATCGCGCGCACCGTCGGGTCAGGATCCGCGGTCGTGAACTGCCCGCGTCGCACCCGGGTCAGGCGTCCGGAGCGCACCGCGCGCCGCAACGCCGGATCGGTCCAGCCGAGCGCGAGCGCATCGCCGCGCGAGAAGACGAGGTGGTCCGGAACTGGTCGCATTCCTGCAGCACAGCCGTTCGGGCATGTCCTCGCCGTCTCGCGTCGACGATTGTGGACGACGAGGATCGCTGTGCACGAACGTTTCCCCGTGTTCGGTCGGTTCGGGACCACCGAACCGACCACAAGCGGGGAAACCTGCGCTGGTTTCCCCGCGTTCGGTCGGTTCGCGGCCGTCGAACCGACCACAAGCGGGGAAACCGGGCCTGGACGTGCGCACGGCGACAACCCGCGACACGATTCCCACGCGTACCCAACCTGGCGCCGGGGCGCGGTCGTAGACAGGGTGTGGACGTGGACCTCGAACCGACCGAGTCCCGACCGCTGCCGCCGGCCGGCGTCCCGGCGGCGGAACAGGCGGCGGAACCGGCGGCGGAACAGGCGGCGGAACAGGCGGCGGATCCGGCCGGCATCGACGACTTCGGCGCGTGGGCCGGGCCGTCCCTGCTCGCGATGTCGCGCCTGGCCAGCCGCCTGGCCCCCGACGCGGATCCGGACGACATCGTCCAGGACGCGCTGACCCGGGCATGGCGCAAGCGCAGCCAGTTCGACCCCGAGCGCGGCAGCCCCACCACCTGGTTGCTCGCGATCACCGCCGACCAGGCCCGCTCAGCCCGCCGCAGCCGGGTGCGCCGGCTCAAGCTCATCGACGACCACGCCGAGTTGCCCGATCCGCCGAGTACCGACCGTGGCACCGACCTCGACCTCGACCGGGCGGTCACCCGCCTGGCCGAGCGTCAGCAACTGGCCGTCCACCTGCACTACTTCCTCGGCCTCGACGTTGCCGAAACCGCACAGGTGATGTCCTGCTCGCCGGGCACGGTCAAGTCGACGCTGTATGACGCGCGCACCCGGTTGCGCACCCTGTTGGGAGACACCGATGAGTGACGAACAGATGGACGCCCGGCTGCGCGCCGCCGGTGAGAGTTGGCGTGCCGCGCACACCGCCGCGAGCACCGCCGCGATCGAGCCGGCACCGGCCGAGACCGAGGTCGGCGTCCCGCACCGCGCCGGCCGTCGCTGGGGGCTGTTCGCGAGCGCCGCCGTCGTCGCGGCCGCGCTGGTCGTGGGCGGATCGCTCATCCTGCGCGGGTCCGGCACCTCCCCGGGTCCGGCGATCGACACCGCGGCGCTGGAGGGGACGGTCTGGCAGCTGACCGGTCTCAACGGCAACCCGGCCGACCCGCACTCCAGCGCGCTGTTCTACCTCGACCAGGGCGGCCACCTCGTGGCCGACGATGAGTGCAAGCTCATCGGCGGCACCGCCCACGTGGACGGCAGCACGCTCACCGTCGCCGACCTCACCGTGCGCTACAAGAGTTGCGTCGACCAGTACGGCGCGGGGTTCTACGACGACGGCATCGCCATCCTGCGCGGCCCGGCCACGGTCGTCCTCGCTCCGAGCGGCCTCACCATCGAGCGCGCCGGCAAGAGCATGCACTTCGTCCCGGCACCGCAGGACGCACCACGTCCCACGCCGGACATCCCGACGCTGATCGGCGCGGACTGGACCCTCGTCGCGATCAAGGCCCCGGACGGCAGCAGCGTCCCGGTCGCCGGCGAGCCACGGTTGCTGATCGGTGACGACGGCGCCGTGTCGGGTAGCGACGGGTGCAACAGCCTCACCGGAGCGGCGACGCTCGACCCGAACGGGCTCACGTTCGGGTCCCTCGGCGGCACTGAGATGTACTGCTCCCTCGGGGCCGCGAAGACCGCGGAAGCCGTCCATTCCGTCCTGACCGGCACCGTCGAGCAGGTCGTCCTCGGCGGCCGGCTCGAGCTCACCAAACCAGGGGCCGGCACGCTTACCTACCGCTGGGCGCCGACCTCAGCCGCCACCGACCCGGCCACGCTGCAGGGCAGCACCTGGTACTTCCCCGCCGCGGCCGGCGCGGTGCTGCGCTTCGGTGCGGACGGCGCGCTCACCGGCAACGACGGGTGCGCACCGATCGAGGCCCGCGCTGTTGTCGGGCACGGCACGATGACGGTCAGCGGTGTGCCCGAAACCCCGTCCTGTGGCGACGCCTCGGCGGCGACCCTCGACAGCTACCTGCAGGGGGACGTGCTCTGGTCGGTGCGCGAGGGCAGGTTGTTGGTGTCGACCGGTGGCGCGCAAGGCTCAGCGCTGGCGTTCTCCTCGCGTCCGAACAGCGGCGGGTGGTCGGCCAGCATCGTCGGCCCGACCTGGCAGCTGAGTTCGGTCACCTTCGGGGACGGCCGGTACCGCAACGGCGCGCCAACCGGTGCACCCTCGACGTTGACGATCTCCGACACCGGGTACGAGGTCGTCCACGCCTGTTACTCGGTGCGCGGCGACGTGACCCACTCCGCGTCCGCGATCACGTTCAGCAACGGCCACACCGTCGACGCGCACCCGTGTCCGTTGAACACGGCGGACAGCGCGACCAGCCGGGCGGTCGACGTGATCCTGACCGGTGCCACGACCTGGTCGATCGACGCCGGCCAGCTGACCATCACCCGCGCCGGAGAGGGCGAACTGATGTATTCCGACGGCAGCGCGGCGGCCGCGGACCTGCCGCTGCGCACGACCGACTGGCGGCTCGAGACCGCCGTGCTCGAGTCCGGCGCCGAACTGGCAGCGGGCCAGCAGCGATTCACGATCGACCGCGACGGCACGCTGATGGCCAGCGACGGCGTGAACACGATCAGCGGGCCGGTCACGGTCGACGGCGCGAACCTGACGTTCGGCAACCTGATCACGACCGATATCGGGTCGCAGACCGCCGATCCGGTGCGGGACGCGGTCGTGGCGATGCTCTCGGGAACGGTCGGGTTCACGATCAGCGGCGACGCGCTGACCCTGACCAAGGGCCCGGCGGCGCTGGTCTACCGGCCCGCCGCACCGGCGAGCACGAACGACTCGATCACCGGGACGTGGCAGCTGACGACCGTCGAGCAGGGCACTGGTCCCGACGGCACCGCCTCGACACCGTCCGTGCCGACCGAACTGCGCATCGACGACACCGGCCTGCTGGTCCTGAACGACTGCGAGGGCAGCACCGCCACGATCACCTCGACCGGACTCGACATCACCCAGGTGTGGGCGCGCGATGCGGGTCCGTGCCCGGGGCTGGCCGACGTCGAGAACATCCTCGCCGGCTCGCTCGCGTGGACGATCCAGGGCAACCAGTTGACGATCACCAAGTCCGGCGTCGGTGCGCTGATCTTCGAGCGTGTGACCGCGCGTTAGAAAGGTGTTAAGCGAATCTAGTCAGCGCGCAGCGAGTTGTGTAGCGTCCGCGCTGGTCGAAGAGACGAGTTTTCGCAAGCGAAAGATCACGGCCTGACCCAGACCGTGCACTGGTGTGACGCGGGACCAGATCGAAGACCCCGGCGGCCGCGACGTGTGGCCGGACGGAAGGCCCCTAGCAAGGAGTGCACGTGGCACAGGGCACCGTGAAGTGGTTCAACAACGAGAAGGGCTACGGCTTCATCGCCGTGGACGGTGGACAGGACGTGTTCGTCCACTACAGCGCCATCCAGGCCGACGGCTACCGCTCGCTCGACGAAGGTCAGCGGGTGGAGTTCGAGGTCGCCCAGGGCCCGAAGGGCCCGCAGGCCGACGCCGTCCGCATCGTCGCCGGCTGAACCCCACACACCGCCTCACGAGGCCCGGACCGAGCCCGGTCCGGGCCTCGCCATTTCCCCTCGGCTCTGGGCGGGCCGGCCTCAGGGGGACTCGGCGACGGGCTCGCCGCGCCACGCCTGGCGGAGCTTGAGCCGCGCACCGGTGTGCAGGATGGACGCCCGATAGATCCGCGCCGCGACGGTGAGCGCAGCCAGGCTGACGGCCAGCAGCAACACGATCGCGAGGACGACATCGAGGACGCTGGCCTGCCCTCGCGCGATTCGCGCCGGCATCGCGATGCACGACACGGGCGGGACGATCGAGAGCACCCGGCCCAGCGTGCTCGCGCCGTCGGCCATGGCCGCGAACCCGGCGAAGTAGCACAGGGTCAGCACCATGCTGACCGGCGCCAGCACTCCTGACACCTCCTCCTGCCGCGACACCGTCGACGCCAGCGCCGCAGAGACCGCGGCGAAGAACACGAATCCGAGCACGAACGCCATGAAGCTGATCACGACGGTGAGCAGATCGGCAGCGGGCAGGGTCAACGTCCCGGCCGCGGTTGCCGCGATCAGCGCCGCGCCGGCGAGGGCGGCGACCTGCGCGGTGGCGAGCGCCCCGATACCGAGGAGCTTGCCGGTGAGCAACTGGATCGGACGTACCGACGACAGCAGCAACTCGACCACGCGGCTGGACTTCTCCTCGACCACTCCGGTCGCCACCCAGGTGCAGAACGCGATCAGTTGCGAGAACAGCACGATGACCGTGATCAGTGCCAGCGTCTGCCGCTGAGACTCGTCGGCCGACTTCGTGGCGACGACCGTGGCGGGCTTCAGGGACAGCTCGCTCGCCGGCAGCCCGTCCGCCGAGCCCGGCCGAGCCAGGGCCGTCAGGGCCACCGCTAGCACCCGCGCACTCTCGATGACGTCGACCACCGCGTCGCCGGCGCTCGGAACGACGATCCTCGAGGCGCTGACCGCGGCGTCCCAGTCGCCCGACTCCACCTTCTGGCGCGCCCGGTTCAGCGCGGACGCGTGGATGTCGACCTTCGCGCCCCGCACCGCGCCCTCGACCTTCAGCGCATCGGCGAGCCCCGGCTGCACACCGACCACGGCGATGTCGTAGGTCGTCCGGGTGGCCCCGGAGGAGAAGAAGGACGGGATCGTCACCCCGACGATCGCGATGACCAGCGTGACGGCGACGCCGATCCGGTAGCCCTTCTGCTGCCAGCGGGTCACGATCTCGCGCCGCGCGATCAACAGGACGGCCCGGTTCACGAGTCGGTCACCGCCTCGCGGTAGAGCTCGTTCAACGTCGGCTGGCGCCAGCCGAACCGGTCCACCCGCCCCGCCGCTGCGGCGGCGGCGAGGACGGCCTGGTCGGTGTCCGGGTCGTCGAGCGCGAGCACGAACCGATCCTCGGACCGGCTACGCAGGTGCACGCCGGGCACGCGATCGAGCCACCCCGGATCGGCGGTCTTGACGACGACTTCGAGTTCGCGCCGCGCGCCGGTGCTGCGCAGCTCGTCCAGGGTTCCCGCGGCCACGATCCGTCCGGCGCGGATGATCACCACGCGGTCGCAGAGCCGCTCGACCAGCTCGAGCTGGTGGCTGGAGAACAGCACGCCGACGCCAGCGGCGGTGCGACGGGCGAGGACGGCGGCCATCGTGTCGACGCCCACCGGGTCGAGGCCCGAGAACGGCTCGTCGAGAATGAGCAGCTCAGGGTCGTGGATGAGCGCCGCCGCGAGCTGGACGCGCTGCTGGTTGCCCAGCGAGAGCGACTGCACCTGGTCGCTCGGCGCGGCGAGGACGTCCATCTCGGTGATGAGCGCCTGGGCGCCCGCGCGCGCCCGCGCCGGCGCCAGGCCGCGCAATCTGCCGAAATACGCGATCTGCTGCACGACGCGCATCTTCGGGTAGAGGCCGCGCTCCTCGGGCATGTACCCGAACCGCTTGCGGTCGGCGAACTGCAGCGACTTACCGTGCCACCGGACCGTCCCGCGGTCTGCGGCGAGCAGCCCCATCGCGATCCGCATGGTCGTCGACTTGCCGGCCCCGTTCGCCCCGACGAAGCCGACCGTCTCGCCGGCGCCGACGGTCATCGAGACCCCGGCCAGCGCGGGGGTCGAGCCGTACGATTTGTACAGTTCATCGATGGCCAGCACCGCGCCCACGCTACCGACGGCGGGGACGCGGCGTGCTTGCACTCGGCAGGGGCGAGTGCCAGACTTGAACTGGCACTCGGCTAGGCTGAGTGCCAGCCGGCCGGTCGTGAGGCGTCCCCATGGACGCCGTCCGTCGCGGGCACGCCCCGGCCCGGAACCACATCTGTTGCAACACTGCAGACAGTGCATGAAGGGACGACAACCGTATGGCAAAGCTGATCGCGTTCGATGAGGAGGCCCGTCGCGGCCTGGAGCGCGGCATGAACACGCTCGCCGACGCCGTCAAGGTGACGCTCGGCCCGAAGGGCCGCAACGTCGTGCTGGAGAAGAAGTGGGGCGCCCCCACGATCACCAACGACGGTGTGAGCATCGCCAAGGAGATCGAGCTCGAGGACCCGTACGAGAAGATCGGTGCCGAGCTCGTCAAGGAAGTTGCCAAGAAGACCGACGACGTAGCCGGTGACGGTACGACGACGGCCACCGTCCTCGCCCAGGCGCTGGTTCGCGAGGGTCTGCGCAACGTCGCGGCCGGCGCGAACCCGATGGCGCTCAAGCGCGGCATCGAGCAGGCCACCGCGTCGGTGTCCGAGATTCTCGGCAACATGGCCAAGGACGTCGAGACCAAGGAGCAGATCGCCGCGACCGCGACGATCTCGGCCGCTGACCCGATCGTCGGCGAGCTGATCGCCGAGGCGATGGACAAGGTCGGCAAGGAAGGCGTCATCACCGTCGAAGAGAGCAACACCTTCGGGCTCGAACTCGAGCTCACCGAGGGCATGCGCTTCGACAAGGGTCACCTGTCGCAGTACTTCGTGACCGACGCCGAGCGGCTCGAGACCGTCCTCGAGGATCCGTACATCCTGATCCACGAGGGCAAGATCAGCAACGTCAAGGATCTGCTGCCCCTGCTCGAGAAGGTCATGCAGACCGGCAAGCCACTGGCGATCATCGCCGAGGACGTCGAGGGCGAGGCTCTCGCGACCCTGGTCGTGAACAAGATCCGTGGGACGTTCAAGTCCGTCGCGGTGAAGGCTCCCGGCTTCGGCGACCGCCGCAAGGCCATGCTCGCCGACATCGCCATCCTCACCGGTGGCACGGTCATCAGCGAGACGGTCGGGCTCAAGCTCGAGAACGCCACGCTCGACGATCTGGGCAAGGCTCGCAAGTTCACCACCACGAAGGACGAGACCACCGTCATCGAGGGTGCTGGCGACGCGGACCAGATCCAGGGCCGGGTCAACCAGATCCGTACCGAGATCGACAAGAGCGACTCCGACTATGACCGCGAGAAGCTGCAGGAGCGGCTGGCCAAGCTGGCCGGCGGCGTTGCGGTGATCAAGGTCGGCGCGGCCACCGAGGTCGAGCTGAAGGAGCGCAAGCACCGCATCGAGGACGCCGTCCGCAACGCGAAGGCGGCCGTCGAGGAGGGCTTGCTGCCCGGTGGTGGCGTGGCCCTGGCCAACGCTGCCTCCACCGCGTTCGACAAGCTCGACCTGACCGGTGACGAGGCGACCGGCGCGAACATCGTTCGCGTCGCGCTCACCGCTCCGCTGAAGCAGATCGCGATCAACGCCGGTCTCGAAGGCGGCGTTGTGGCCGAGAAGGTGTCGACGCTGGAGCCGGGTTGGGGCCTCAACGCCCAGACCGGCGAGTACGTCGACATGTTCAAGGAGGGCATCGTCGAGCCTGCGAAGGTGACGCGCTCCGCCCTGCAGAACGCGGCGTCCATCGCGGCGCTGTTCCTCACCACCGAGGCCGTTGTCGCCGACAAGCCGGAGAAGGCCTCTGCGGCCGCCGGTGGCGGGATGCCCGGCGGTGACATGGACTTCTGAGCCTCGGCTCGGCAGTCACGCACGTCCGAACGGGGCGGGTCCGGAAACGGACCCGCCCCGTTCGCTGTCGCCGGCCCGGCGCCAGCGGCGGCCGCTCAGGCGGCGGCGTGGTGCGGGCGGCCCTGCGCGATCCACTCCGCCCGGGCGGCCACGCCGGTGTCGGCGTTGTCGGTGAAGATCGCGTCCACGCCGAGCGAGAAGTACAGCTCGTCCTCGGCGAAGGCGTTGCCGTAGTCAGCCGGATCGGTGCCGCGACGGAAGTCCACCGGCAGGAAGGTGTTCTCGTTGCGGAACGTGTACGGCCCGACCAGCAGCCCGGCTCGATGCGCGTCCGGGATCAGCGAGGTCGCCGGCAGGATCCGCCCATGCGCGTCCCGGGGGACGATCTGGGTCTTGTCCGGGCCGAGGTAGGTGGCGTAGCGGGCCACCGCGCGCAGTCCGGAGGGCGTCACCAGGTCGGCATAGGTACGGGGGTCACCGGCCGCGACGAAGTCGGCGGGCGCGCCGCTCGCCTCGGTCAGCTGCATGAGTGGCAGCCGGGTCCGATTGTGCAGGTAGCGCAGGTTGTGCACCTCGAAGGATTGGACGATGACCGGGATCCGCGGTCGCGATCCGGTCAGCCCGTTGCGTGCCAGGACGTCCAGCACGCGGTTCTCCATCGGCAGGCCGATCGAGGCGAAGAAACTCGAGTGCTTGATCTCGGGGATGATCCCGATCCGCCGGTGGTACTGCCGCGACAGCGCCTCGGCCTGGGTGATGTCGTCCTGCAGGGTCGGGATGCGGTAGCGGCCGTTGTAGAGCGTGTTGTGCTGGCGGATGTCGGGCAGGCGCTCGTTCGCATGCAGGGTCTCGAGCTCGGCGAGGGTGAAGTCCGTCGTGAACCAGCCCGTCGTGCGGACACCGTCGATGCGCTTCGTGGTCCGCCGATCGGCGAATTCGGGATGGTTCGCAACATCGGTCGTGGTGCTGATCTCGGGCTCGTGCCGATCGACGAGGAAGCCATCCTTGGTCGGGACGAGATCGGGCTCTAGGTAGTCGGCGCCCATCGCCGCGGCCAGGGCGTACCCGGCGGCGGTGTGTTCGGGACGGTAGCCGGGCGCGCCGCGGTGACCGAAGATCAGGGGTGCTGCCGTGGCTGCCGGCCGGGTGTGCTGCGACGTCGCGCTCGCGCCGGTCACGGTGACGGTGAGCGTGGTGGCGACCGCCGTGGCGACGGCCACATTGAGCACGGTGGTACGGACGGATCTGGGCATGGACGGTTCTCCTCAGGGACGGGGATTCGCGTCCAAGCTCCCCGCGCCGGGTGAACCGCTATCGACGGCGGCCCGTCCCGCAGCCGACCACCCGGAGAAGCTCAACTGGCCCGCGACCATTGCGCGCGGTCCGGCACGCGAGTGGGATCAATGGCAGGAGCGCACAACCACTGGAGGCTCGCATGGCAGATCACACGTATCGCGTCACCGAAATCGTCGGCAGTTCGCCGGACAGCCTGCAGCAGGCGATCCGCAACGGGGTGGCCAGAGCCGACCGGACGCTCCGCAATCTCGAATGGTTCGAGGTCACCGAGATCCGTGGCCAGATCGCGGACGGCGCTGTCGCCCACTTCCAGGTCGGGCTCAAGGTGGGCTTCCGGCTCGACGCCGAGGACTAACCCGAACGCCTGGGTGGCAGCACGATCGTCTCGTCAGCCGGTGTCATCGGCCCCGGCTGGTATCAGCCGAGTAGTTCGTCCACGTAGCACCACCGCCACGCCTCGCCGGGCTCGATGCTGCGCATGACCGGATGCTCGGTCTCGCGAAAGTGCAGATCGGCATGCTTGCCGACCGACGAGTCGCAGCAGCCGACGTGCCCGCAGCTCAGACACATCCGCAGGTGGACCCACCGGGTGCCGTCGCGCAGACATTCCTCGCAGCCCTCCGGCGTGCGCGCCTGCGCGACGCGCGGCGCGTCCTGCAGGTGGCTGCAGTTGCCGGCCCGCGATCCCGCGGTCACCAGGTCGTCGTCGACGCGGGTCGCGGCGTCGGCCACCCGGTCGAGCATCGATTCCTCCAGATCGATCGCCGCCAAGGCGCTGCGCAGCACCTCGTCGTCGTACGCGCCGCTGTCGCGTGCCTGCAGGATCGAGCCGCGCTCGGCCGACAGCATCTGCATGCGCAGCCGCCGGTAGGCAGCGGCCGGTGGTTCCACCTCGGCCTGCGAGCGGCCCAGCTGCTCCCAGAGCCGGTTGGACCGCCGAGCGGCCCGCTCGCGCAACTCCGCTAGCACTTCTGGCGGATCGTCGGGCGAACTGACCTGATCGAGCACGGCAAGGCCCGCCTTCGCCGCATCGGTGACCAGTCCCGCCGCCTGCAGCGCGTCCTCGGCCGCATCGGGAGCGGCCAGCCTCAATCGCCGAACCAGCCAGGGCAGCGTGAGGCCGTGGATGAGCAGCGTCCCGGCCACCACCGAGAAGGCGATCAGTGCGAGTACGGCGCGGGACGGCGTCGTTTCAGGTAGCAGGAAGACCGCAGCCAGCGTCACCACGCCCCGCATGCCGGCCCACGACACCACCGTCGCCGCAGGCCACGACCAGGCCTCACCGGGCAGCAGGCGTGCGACGGCGGTGCTCGCCATCACCCAGATGATGCGTGCCGCGATCGTCGCCCCGAGCACCCACAGGCACGGTGGCAGCACCTGATCCCAGCTCAGACCGGAGTCGCTGACGTCACGGAGCAGGCGCCGGACCTGCAGGCCGATCAGCAGGAACACGACGTTCTCGAGCAGGAACTGCACCGTGCGCCAGTTGACGTTCTCGGCGATCCGGGAGCTGGCGCTCTGCAGTACCGGCGCCTTGTGGCCCAGGATCAGGCCGGTGACGACGACGGCCAGCACGCCGGACGCGTGCAACTGCTCGGCCGGAAGGAACGCGACGTACGGAGCAGCGAATGACAGCGTCGTGTCGAGCACGGGATCGTCGATGTGCTTGCGGATCATGCCGAGTACGAAGGCGGCGGCGAACCCGATCAGCAGCCCGCCCCCGGCCGCGCGCAGGAATTCCCACCCGACCTGCAGCGGACTGATGGTCACGGTGAGCGCAGCGATCGTCGTGTTCAGCGCGACCAGGGCGGTCGCGTCGTTGACCAGGCTCTCGCCCTCGAGAATGGACACGATCCGGCGCGGCATGCCGACCCGGCGCGCGACCGTGGTTGCTGCCACGGCGTCCGGCGGAGCGACGACCGCACCCAGCGCCATGCCGGCCGCCAGGGTCGCGCCGGGGACGGCCCACCACGCGACCAGCCCGACTGCCGCCGTCGAGAACGCGACCAGCCCGACCGACAGCAGGCCGATCGCACGGCGGTTCACCTTGAAGTCGACGAGCGACGTGCGGATGGCGGCGGCGTAGAGCAGCGGGGGCAGCAGACCGATCAGGACGAGATCGGGTGTGAGCGTGATGTCGAGGAAGTTCGGGACGAACGACAGGCCGATCCCGACGGCGACGAGCAGCAGTGGCTCGGACCAGCGCAGCCGCCGGGCGACGATGGTGACGAAGCCGATCACCGCGACCAGGGCGAGGATGTCGAGCGCGGGGGTCACCTCGTCATTGTGCTGGTGCGGCGCCGTCAACGTCGTGGACGTGGTGAGCCAGGTCGTGCAGGGCGTACCGCGCGAGGGTGTCGACGGTGAACACCGACCCGTTCGACCGGCGACCGGGCCGGGCCAACTCTTCGGGTCGCACCCGGTCGAGGTCGGCGGCGAAGCGCTCGGCCTCCTCGCGCAGCTCCGCGGCGACGGTGGCTGGATCCTGCTCCCAGTACCGGTCGCTTAGCGCGGTTTCGTCCTGGTCCCAGTTCAGGAACTGCGGATCGTCGCTACCGCGCAGCTGGCTCAGCCGGGCGCCGAAGATGCGGCACACGTCGCGCACGTGACAGGCGTATTCCAGCGGTGACCACACCTGCTCAGCAGGTCGCTGGGCCGCGCCAGGGCGGGCGAGTGCGTCGGCAAGCCGTGCGCCGTACTCACGGGTGCGAGCGCCGATCCGGTCGAACTCGACGGACGCGCTGTCGAAACCGCAGTCGGGGCAGGGGCGTAGCAACACCCACGTCCAGTCCTTGCTGTCTGGCTCCGGCGCGCTCGGCTCGCTCATCGGGTGGACACCTGCGCCGGCGGGGGAGCGGTGATCGAAACCGGAGCGTCGAAATCGCCGAGGGTGAAGGTGATCGTGGTGGTGTTGCCGGCGGTGGTCACCTTCTCGACACCCTTGCGAGTACGTCCCTGCTCGTCGACGTAGAGCTCGACCGGGATCTCGGTCACGCCGCTGCCGACGATGGCGGCCTTGTTCGGGAAGTCGGCCGGCAGCGCCGTCGTGTCGACGGTGACCAGGTAGTGCCCGACCGTCGCACCGTCGATCTCGTCCGGTCCGGCGAACTGCAGGTCGCGCGAGGCGTGGACGAAGGCCGTCACGCTCTCGAGCGAACCGAGCGAGGACGAGTTCTGCAGCGACTGATAGATCTGGCGCAGGCTCGGGTCGGTCGTCGCAGCGTTCACCACCACCCACGGCTTGCGCGTCGTGCGGTGGGCCGCGGGCTGCTTGACGTACACCTCGTCGGTTCCGATGATGCGCAGTTCGAGCGAGCCGAAGCTCGGTATCTGCTCGACCAGGCGCAACGCGGTGGCCCGCCCGTCGGACAGTTGCTCGTCACCGACGGCGGTGATGGACGTGCTGCCGACCACGAAGTCCAGCGTGATGTGGGCTGACGTGATCGCCGAGTTACCGCGGCGCAGCAGCTCGCCGAGAGCGGCGAGCGTGGTCGGGAATCCCGTTCCGGACGACGGCGAGCTGGGTGGGGCGCTCGATGTCGTCGGGGCGGAGGCCGTCCCGTCCACCGAGTTCGCGCAACCGGCAAGGAGCACCATCGCGGTGCCGGCGGTGGCGACGCTTCGCCGAATCTCGATCATCGGTTCGACGCTACTGCTGGGCGATCAGCTGTCGCTGACCTGGTCCGCCGGCGGGGCGGTGATCGTGACCGGTTCGTCGAATGCGCTCAGGCCGACGATCAGGTCCAAGGACTGCGAGCCGAGTTTCACCGTGATCACGACCTTGACCGGACGGTCCTTGCTGTCCAACCACAGCTGGATCGGTATCGAGTCGTTGCCGAGCAGGCCGATCGTCTCGGCCAGCGGCCCGGGCGGCGCCTTCGTCGGATCGATCGTCAGCGCGTAGCGGGTGGTGTCGACCCCACCGACCTTCGCGCTGCCCTTGTTCTGGACCGAGGTGGCGGCCTTCTCGACGAGGCCGGTGACACCGGCCAGGTCGGTCGCGGCGGCCGTGATGGTGGTGGTCGCGGCGAGGCCGCGGACGTACTCGTTCGTGCTGTCGGCGCTGACCTTCACCCACGGCTTGCCCGACGTGTTGTGCGCCGCCGGCAGCTTCGCGTAGCTGGTGTCGCCGACGGTGATGATTTCGATGGCACCGCTGCCCTGGTCGATCGTCACGTCCGACGCCGTCGTCTTACCGCCCGACATCGCGAAATCGCCGGCCACCGTGCCGCCCAGCACGCCGGCGTCGGCGTCGAGGTGCGCCGACGTGAGATCTGCCGTGCCCTTCCGCAACGAAGCGGCGAGTCCGGCGGCGTCCGCGGCCGGACCGGCCGAGGACGGTGCCGCGCTGGTCTTCGGCGAAGCTTTGCCGTCCGAACTGCACCCGGCGATCAGCAACGGTGCGACGGCGAGTGCGGCGAGCCAGCGGCGAAGGGTCACCCGCCCACGATAACCGCGCTCGAGGAGCGGACGGTCAGCTCCGGTCGTCCAGGACGTCGAGGTTGTAGAACGTCGGTGGCTCGTCGAGTGCCGCCGACATCTTCGCCGCGAACTGCTGGGTTGCCGGGTGGTCGGAGTTGGCCATCGCCGACTCGTAGGAGTCGAAGAAGACGATGTTGAAGTACCGGTTCGGATTGTCACGGTCCTGGCACAGCACCCTGCGCTTGACCGTGCTCGCGTCCCCGACCGCGGCTTCCCACTCGTCGCCGATCTTGGTCACCTCATCGATCTGGGAGGTGGTTGTCTGCATGATCTGCACGAACGCCATCGCGTCCTCCTCGCCGGGGTGCCGGCGACCGAACGGCCGCCGGCCCGGGCCTCAAACGTACTCTCGGAGGCGTTCCTCGACCACGGTCGCTCAGCCCGCGAAGGCCGCCTCGAATGTGGCGGCGGCATCCGCGGTCCACTCGAGGGTGAACCCGCATGTGCTGACGACGCCGTCGTTCGCGGTGACCAGGTACCGGTGGTCCTGAACGAGGTCGACCGACCCCTCGGACGTGATCCCCGGCGACCGGTCGGGAGCCGTCAGGCTGACCTCGTCGGCGGTGCCGCCCTTGTACCAGTGGTCGACGCTGAGCAGCACCGCGCCGGCGTCAGCGCTCGTCACCGTCCCGGAGAAGGCCACCTGCATGGGTGCCAGGGTGTCGGCCGAGAACTGGATGCAGCTGTTCATGCCCGGCCCGCCGGCTGCCGGCGTCGGCAGCGACAGCGTCAGCACTGTCTTGTGCGGACCTGAGGCTGCGGTTCGGTGAGCCGGGTCGGGCCGGTTCAGCAGGTAGATCCCCCCGCCGAGCAGCGTTGCTGCCACGACCGCGGCCACTGCGAGCAGGCGCCAGGAGCGCGGTGTGGTCGTCGACGGCGCGGGTTCGTGATCGGTCTGGTCGGTGGACATGGTGGCCTCCAGCAGCTCGGCGAGGGAACGGCCGCTCGGCAGCAGCGGGTGCGCTGCCGGCGCGGGATCGGCGGCACGCATCCGGTGGTCGAGGTTGTCGGTACCGCTGTCGTCAATCGGGTGGCTCATTGCCTGCCTCCTCTCCCATCCGCTTCCTGTCCGGCAGGTTCGCCGTCCTTTCCCCGGCCGAGGACGGCCGCCAGCTTCTGCCGGGCCCGGTGCAGCCGGATGCTGACCGCATTGGCGCTCGTCCCGAGGACGGCGGCGATCTCGGCGGGCGTGAGCCCCTCCCACGCCGACAGCCGCAACAGCTCCTGGTCCTCGGGTCGCAGCGTGGCGAGTGCTTCGTGAAGTTGGGGGTCGGGCAGTTCCGGTGCGGCCTCGGCCGCGGACGGCGGATCGAGCCGGATGATGCGTGCCACCAGATTGTCGCGGCGGCGGGCCGACCGGGCGGCGTTGGCAAGGTGGTTGCGCGCGACCGCGTAGCACCACGGCAGTTCACCGCCGGTCGGGACGTCGTCGATGCGGCGCCACACGACCAGCAGCGTTTCGGCCAGCACGTCCTCGGCGGTCTGCGGATCGGTGCGGCGCAGGGCATAGCGCAGCACCGAGTCAGCGACGTCGGCCGCCACCGCCTCGAACCGCTGGCGCCGGGTCAGGGACATGGCCTCCACACCGTGCTCGTGTCCGGCACCGCGGGAAACCTTTCATCGGGTTCGTTCGTGCCCGCCCGTCAGCTCAACAGGTTGTTCGCCGTCGTGTCGTCGGGGTCGCTGCGAAGATAGCGCCCTTCGGTCGCCAGCGGGTTGTGGACGACGTGGTGGCCGGGTATGACCAGCACCTTCTTATCGACCAGTTCGGCGGCCTGCCACGGCTTGAGCGCATGACCGGAGTCGAGCACGATCTCTTCGACCGACTCGACCGGGCGGCGCCGGTTGGCGTGCAACCCGGCGCCGGCCGGGTCCTTGACGACGTGGGCGATGTCGCGGTTGACCGCGTGCACCGAGGCCGTCCTGGTGCCCGCGAACGCGGCGGCGGCGACGGACATGTTGCCGTCGAAGAACCACACGTCTGCGACATAGGCCTCGGTCGGGATGAGCGGAAGGGCGAACTCGGCGGCGAGTTTGGCTGCCGCGTCGGAGATCGGGGTCACGAACTTGTCGCGCAGCGAAGCCTGCACCTTGTCCGGTGCGGCGGACTCGGGCTCCCAGATGTAGATCTCGCCGAGGATCCAGCCGATCACCGGGACGGCGATCGCGACGACGCTGAGCAGATCGACCCACCACGCGGTGTCGACGTCGGTCTGCACCGTTGAGCGCATGAGGAACTGCCCGCCGACCCCGCCGCGGAACTGGCCGATGAGCGACCCGCTGAACGACACGTCGGCCCCGGTCTTGTGGCCACCGCCGTCGATGTCGAAACCCCAGTCGGTGGACGTCGCGCTGAAGTGGTCGATCGTCAGGCCCTGCATGTCTGTGCCGGGCAGCGTCTGTGACTCACGTGCGAAGCGTGCGGCGAAGGTCTGCGCCGCGGTGACCAGGCCCAATCCCGTCCCCGGTCGCACGATCGACGGAGACCCCGGCGGCACCGGGTCCTCACCCGTCAGGGCGACCGACGCGATCAGTGCGGGCGTGGTGGCGTAGCTGATGTCGAGATCGAGGTCGGGCTCGTAACGATCGCCGACCCGCTTGATCGTCCACACCGGCCGTGGCATGGGCGCCGGCCGGCCGAGGTAGAACGCGGTCGAGAACGCGGCGAGGTCCACGACCGTCCCTGGCGGGTTGACCTGGTCGTTGACGCTGTCGATCAGATCGGCGAAGACATCAAGGGCCAGCGCAGCCAGTGCCGAGCCGAGCGGGCCGTCGGCGCCGAACGTGTCGGTGATCGCGGGTTCGGCCTCCGGCGGGAAAACGTCCTCGATGGCGTCGAACACGAGCGTTCCCACCGGTTCGCCGTCGTCGTTCGCGCCGACCTCCGGACGCAGCCGGACGAACGTGTCGAACAACTGCGGGGCTTGGCCGTCGAGTTCGAGCCGGCCGGTGATGTGCAGGCCCATCCGGAAGTTGCCGCCGTCGCGGATTTCGACGCGCGGCACGTCCAACTCCAGGACGTACGCCCCGTCCGGGTCCTCGACGGTCCGGAAGCTCGGCAGCGCCGAATGCAGGAAGGTGACGATGCCTTGCAAGATGTCCAGATCGAGCCCGAAAAGCTGGCGTGCCGCCCCGAAGTCCACGTGCCCAGCCTCGACCCGCCACCACCCGAGCGCAAGGGTCGAACGGTGGCCGGACGGCCCGGCCTCGAGCACTTGTGGCCGGAGTTGTCTCGGTCGAGGATGACCGGCGTGCCCGAGTCGATTTCCGTTCGTTCGGCCGACGGTTCGCTGATCGGTGTCGAGCGGCGCGGGGACGGACCGCCGCTCGTGCTGGTGCACGGGAGCACGGCCGACCGGTTTCGCTGGGCTCCGGTGGTGGATCGGCTGGCGCAATGGTTCACCGTCGACGCCATGGACCGCCGCGGACGGGGGCTCAGTACGGCCGAGAGCGAGCCCTATGCGCTCGAGCGCGAGGCGGAGGACGTCGCGGCGGTCGTGCAAGCGGCGGGCGAAGATGTCTATCTGGTGGGTCATTCCTACGGCGCGATCTGCTGTCTGGAAGCCGCCCTGCTCACGCCCGCGATCGGCCGGATGACGCTGTACGAACCGCCGATCCCGACGGCCGGCCGAGTCGTTTTCCCGCCGGGCGCGCACGAGTCGGTCCGCGACGCCGCAGCGAGTGGGGACCGTGAACGCATCCTGACCGTGTTCTTCGAGCGGGTCATCCAGGTTCCGAGCAGCGGTATCGACGCGATGCGATCGACGCCGATGTGGCAGTCGCGCCTGGCTGCGGCGCACACCCTTGTCCGTGAGGGCGACGCGGTGAATGCCTACCGCGTCACCGATCGGCTCTCGTCGATCACCGTTCCGGTCCGCCTGCTGCTCGGGACCGAGAGTCCGGACTACTACCTGCCTGCTGCAGAGGCGGTCCGGTCCGTCGTGCCGCAGGCTGACATCGTTCCGCTTTCGGGGCAGGCGCACCTCGCGATCGACAACGACCCCGACCAGTTCCTCGCTGCGGTTCTCGATTTCGCGGCCGGATAGAGCTGCTGCCCATCGCCGGCATGGCAGCGAGCGCGGTCACAGCAGCGCTGCCACCATGGCATCGGCGATGAAGCTGGCGTAGCGCGCCTGCGTCCAGTTCCGGCGCAGCGCGAGCACCTCGTAGAGTTCGGACGCGCTGAACATCCACAGCACGTCGGTCACCTGGGCCAGGCCCAACCCAGCGCGGACGCCACCGGTCTTGAGCAGCCGGCGGGCGTTGTGCCGCATCCGGGTCAGCCGCTGCTGCTCGGACTCGGTGAGTAACGCCGCCATCGCCTCGTCAGTGCCGGCGGCCGCACGGACGAGCAGCAGGATCGGAACGACCTCGAACGTGACCTCCGCGTTGAGCTGCGCCCAGTTGCGCAGCATCTGCTCGGCGTCGCTCTCCGCCGCGCTCATCGCGTCCGAGCGGACGGGCGCGGCAACCTCGCCCCGTCCGGCGAGCGCGCGTTCCCAGAGGGCCCGGACCAGCCCGGCCTTGCCGCCGAACGATTTGTAGATGGTCTCGACCGACATGCCCGCGTCGGCGGCGACGGCGGCGACGGTCGTCGCCGCGTACCCGTCGGCGAGGAAGCGTCGCCGCGCCACGGTCAGTGCGGCCTCGCGGGTGAGCCCAGCCTGCTGCCTGCGCCGGCTCGAGTCATAACGCCTGTTCTTGACTTCAGCCATAATTAGTTCCATAGTATCGTATCGAATACGATTGACTGTAACAGACAGGGTGGAAGAGATGGCCGACGCACTCGCCTGGATCGACAGACTGGAAGCCGCGACGAACGCGCACGACCTCGATGGTCTGGTTGATTGCTTCGCGGCCGGCTACGAGAACGTGGCGCCTGCGCATCCGGAGCGGGGATTCTCGGGGCGGGAGCAGGTGCGGACCAATTGGTCTTCCTTCTTCGCCAACGTGCCCGACATCGGGGTCCGCGTCCTGCGCAAGGCGGCACTCGGCGACACGCTCTGGACGGAATGGGAGATGACCGGCACCCGGCGTGACGGTGCGCCGCACGACATGCGCGGCGTCATCCTGTTCGGTGTCGTCGACGACCTGGCCACGTGGGCGCGGTTCTACGTCGAACCCGTCGAGCAGCGCAGCGGCGGCGCTACCGCGTTCGTCGATCGGCTCACGACAGGCGACCGGCCGTGATCCTGGTGGTCGGCGGCACCGGCCTGCTGGGCAGTCGCGTGGTCGCGGGTTTGGTGGCCGAGGACCGGAAGGTGCGCGTGCTGACACGCGAGGTCAACCGCACGGCCGAGCCCGGCGTGGAAATTGTGGGCGGCGACCTGCGTGCCGCGGCCCCGCTCGCCGAGGCGGCAGCCGGCTGCACGGTCGTGATCGCGGCGGCGCACGGCTTCCTCGGGGGACGAGGCGCCGGCCCCGAGGCGATCGACCGCGATGGCAACCGCGCGCTGGTCCAGGCCGCGGTCGGGGCCGGGGTCGGTCAGCTGGTGCTGCTCTCGGTTCATGGCGCGTCGTCCGATCACCCGATGGTGTTGCACCGGATGAAGCATGCGGCCGAGCAGGCCGTACGGGCGAGCGGCATCGGTTTCACCATCGTGCGACCGGCTGCGTACTACGAGACCTGGACGGACATCGTCGGTGCGAAGCTCGCGAAGGGCGGCCCGGCGATGGTGTTCGGCCGAGGACGCAATCCGATCAGCTTCGTGTCCGTGACCGACGTGGCCCGGGTGGTGCGAATCGCCTTGGACGACGCGATGCTGCGCGGGCAGACGGTCGACGTCGGCGGGCCCGAGAACCTGACGATGTCCGACTTCGCGCACCGGCTGGTCGAGCACGCGGGTACCGGCGGGCGGGTGAAGAATCTGCCCCTGCCGGTCCTGCGGGCGATGTCGATGCTCGCGCGCCCGGTGGCTCCCGCGTTCGCGCGGATGGCGGCGAGCGCGGTGGCAATGGACACCGTCGACATGACGATGGATCCGCAGGCCACGGTTGCGCGCTTCCCCGGCATCGGTTGGCGCTCGCTCGCTGACGTCCTCGCGGGTTGAGCCGGGGGTAGGGCCGGTGGGTATAGCCGGTAGGTGCCGACCGGACGGCGGACGGCGCGACCTGCGAGCTGTAGTCGGTCGACCCGGTACATGACCACGTGGGCGAGATCGGACGCAGCTTCGAACTGATCAGGCGGGTGTCACGACTGGTCGCCGCAGCGCGGGCGGCAGGACGGTTTCTACGCGCCTGCCTGGACCTCGTCGTGACGCGGGTGCGTCCGCAGGCGATGACGATCGGCTCGTTCGACCCGCGCTGCCCGCGAGCAGCCGCGACCGTGCCGGTCGCCATCGCAGCAGCGCGCACCGTCATCGGCAGCGCCGGCCAGACGTAGTCAGCGGGTCCGCATCGAGGTCATGACCTCCCCGGGCGTGGCTACAGCGGCCGCAGGAGGTCGTCGGCGTCCATGATCGTGTACGCGTAACCCTGCTCGGCCAGGAACCGCTGCCGGTGCGCGGCGTACTCGGAGTCCAGCGTGTCGCGGGCGACGACGGTGTAGAAGTGCGCCTGGCGCCCGTCGTGCTTGGGACGCAGCACCCGGCCCAGTCGCTGCGCTTCCTCCTGCCGTGAGCCGAACGTCCCGCTGATCTGCACCGCGACCGCTGCCTCGGGCAGGTCGATGGAGAAGTTCGCGACCTTCGAGACCACCAGGACGCGTTCCTCGCCGCGCCGGAACGCGTCGAAGAGCCGTTCGCGGTCCTTGTTCGACGTCGAGCCCTGGATGATCGGTGCGCCGTCGAGTTCGGCCGCGACGTCGTCGAGTTGGTCGAGGTAGGCGCCGATCACGAGCACCTGGTCGTCCGGATGGCGGTCGACGATGGTCTTGATGACCGGGAGCTTCGTGCGTGCCGTCGCGGCAAGCTTGTAACGGTCCTCCGGCTCGGCGGTCGCGTAGCTCATCCGCTCGGCGTCGGTGAGGGTGACCCGGACCTCGGTGCAGTCGGCCGGCGCGATCCAGCCCTGGTTCTCGATGTCCTTCCACGGCGCGTCGTAGCGCTTGGGACCGATCAGGCTGAACACGTCGCCCTCGCGGCCGTCCTCACGGATCAGGGTCGCGGTCAGGCCCAGCCGGCGGCGCGACTGCAGGTCGGCGGTGAGCCGGAAGATCGGCGCGGGCAGCAGGTGCACCTCGTCGTAGACGATCAGGCCCCAGTCGCGGCTGTCGAACAACTCCAGGTGGCGATACTCGCCCTTCCGGCGCGTGGTCATGATCTGGTAGGTCGCGATGGTGACCGGGCGGATCTCCTTGCGCTCGCCGCTGTACTCGCCGATCTCCTCCTCGGTCAGTGACGTGCGCGCGATCAACTCGCGCTTCCACTGGCGCCCGGCGACGGTGTTGGTGACGAGGATGAGCGTGGTGGCCTTCGCCTCGGCCATCGCCGCGGCGCCGACGAGCGTCTTGCCCGCCCCGCACGGCAGGACGACCACCCCCGAACCGCCGGCCCAGAACATGTCGACCGCCTGGCGCTGGTAATCGCGCAACACCCAGTCGTTCTCGGCCAGTTCGATCGGGTGCGCCTCGCCGTCCACGTAGCCGGCCAGGTCGTCGGCGGGCCAGCCGATCTTGAGCAATGCCTGCTTGAGCCGCCCCCGTTCGGACGGGTGCACGGCGATCGTGTCCGCGTCGATGCGATCGCCCAGCATCGGTGCGATTTTCTTGCTGCGCACGATTTCTTCGAGCACCGCGCGGTCGAGGCTGATCAGGACGAGCCCGTCGGTCGGGTGCTTGACCAGTTGCAACCGTCCGTAGCGGTCCATCGTGTCGGCGACGTCGACGAGCAGCGCGTGCGGAACCGCATAGCGGCTGAACCGGACGAGCGCGTCGACGACCTGCTCAGCGTCGTGGCCGGCCGCGCGCGCGTTCCACAGCCCGAGCGGGGTGAGCCGGTAGGTGTGGACGTGTTCCGGGCTGCGCTCGAGCTCAGCGAACGGGGCGATCGCGGCGCGTGCCTCCGCGGCCAGCGGGTGATCGACCTCGAGCAGCAGGGTCTTGTCGGACTGGACGATCAGCGGTCCGTCGGTCACGTTTCTCCAAGGTTTTTCGGCGACCGTCCATTATCGCAAATAAATTACGCGTCCGGGTCGGGTTCGGCGAGCACGGTCACCGCAGTGATGCGGTGCAGCGCGAATGCCCGCAGGCCCGACTGGCCCGGCTCATGACCGCGCACCACGCCGCCGCCCAGCGAGATCGGCAGGATCGTGTGCCTCGAGGCCACGCCGTCCGGTGCGGCCACGCCGATCAGGACGCGCCGGCCTTCGCGGATCGCGTCCCGCAGCGTCCCCATCGTCGCCGCCGAGGTGACGCCCGGGAACTGCGCCGCAATGCTCGGGGTGCGCGGGGTGAGCTGGGTGAGGGCGTCCCCGGATCGGATCCGGCTGACGAGTTCGGCCAGCCGCGGCGTGGAATCGGCAGGCACCGCAGTCCGCGCCGGGCGCACCGGTTGGCGGGACGGCGCGCGGGCCGGCTCGACGCCGAGGGTGATCACCGAACCGTTCGGGTCCTCGGCCGCCGGGGCGTACCCGGCATCCCGCAGCACCTCGAGCACCTGCGCGACCGGTGCGCCGGACACGACGACCGTGGGCGCGATCCGCTGCAATTGCAGTTCGGCGGTGTCCCGATCGGCCACGACGCGCGACAGCAGCGCCTCGTCGTCGCAGCGCAGGTAGGCGCTGGCCGCACCCGAGCGCAGCTGCCCGTGCCGGCGGGCCAGGTCGTCGATCATGTAGCGCAGCGCCTGGGGGACGGGCGTCCGCGAGCGCTCGGCGATGGTCGCCGCGATCGCCGCTCCGCTGCGGCCGGCGTCCAGCGCGCGGCGTACGGACGCCTCGGTGATCCGGTACACGCTCGCCCCGCCGGTCGATTCGAGATCGGCGAACAGCGCCAGTTCGGCGCCCAGATCGGGCGTCGGCGGCCCCGGGACGACGACGGTCAGGTCCGGCTGCACCAGCAGGTGGTCGACGGGGGCCGGCATCGCCTCGGCAAGCACCTGCTCGGCGACCGTGCGCGAACCGTCGAGCAGGGTGCGCGAATAGCCCGTCAGCCCGCCGCCGGCGGTGATGCCCAGCAAGTCGGCCTCGGCGAGGATCGCCGCGGCCAGCGGGCGCTGGCTGCCCGCGCGCCGCGGTGCGTACCAGGCCAGGCGGGCCAGCACCGCCTCGCGTGAGCGGGGCGCGGACCCCGGCGGCAGTTGCGCCAGCGCGCCGAGGACCTGCCGCCGCAACGCCGGCAGCGTGCCGCGTTCGGCATCCGGTCCGAGTGCGGTGATCACGCGGTCGCGGTCGCCGCGCTGGCCGACGAGGCTGGGCTGGCGGGTCATCCCGAGCCAGGCCAGCGCCAGATCGGCCCACCGCTGTGCGGGTTCGTGGCGCCGCCGCAGGTCGTAGTCGGCGGTCGGCAGGTACACCGGGGTAACCGAGTGCGTCGAGTTGAGCAGGCCGGCCGCCGCGGCGACCTCCGCGATCAGCGCGATGTTGGCCTCGTCCACGCCGAGCTCGCGCGCCGTACGCCGCAGGTCGCGCACGCCCACCCCGCCTGAGCGCAACTGGGCGGGGGGTTGCTTGGTCCACGACTCGGCGAGCGCGTCGACCAGGCGGACGGTTTCGAGCACGGTGACCGTCGCGAGCCGGTCCAGCTCGGCCGGGGTCCGTTCGACGATCTCGATCTCGGTGGGCTCGCGCGACACGGCGCCGAACGGTCGAGCGCGCAGCGCCAGCGCCACCTCACGGGGCAACTCGACGGTCTGCGCGTCGATCGCGACGAGCAGCCCGCGCGCCAGCAACCGCTGAGCCGGAGCGTCGCCGGACGTTCGCGCATCGCGCACCCGGCCGATAGGGGGTCCGGCGGCAAGCCGCTCGACCACCTCACGCTCGTCGGGGGCGAGTCCGTCGAGCAGTTCGGTCAACCGGGCCGGGTCGCCCAGGGTTGCCGCGATCGCGTGTCCGGCGCGGGGCTGCCCGGTCGGTGGCAGGCCGAGTGAGCGCAGGACGGGCACCAGGTTGAGGTCCGAGGCCTGCCGCAGCAGCCACGCGGCCGGGCGGCCGAGCCCCGCCGGGTAGGGGCCGATCGCGTCGTGCACTGCCGGCACCACCCGCAGGTCGTCCTCACCCCAGACGAGGACGAGGGCGAGCAGCTCGTCGATCGCGTCGTCTGGGGAGTCGACCCAGCTGCGCACGTCCTCGCGGGTGACCGGTGCGTCGCTGAGGGCGAGCACCTCGAGGACGCGCAGGCCGAACGCGTCCAGCCCGTCCACCGCACGCTGGACGGAGGTGCGCACACCGAGGCGGGTGGCGAGCGTCGGCAGGTCGGCCGGTGCCGGCAGCGCCAGGTCAGGGCGCCGGCGCAGCAGGACCGCCAACTGGTCGTCGGTACGCCCGCGCAGCCAGTCGGCGAGCGATGGGCCCGTCCGGTCGTGGACGGGGGCGGGTGAGGCGGCGGCCACGAGGTCCGTTCGGATCAGCGCCCGTCGGCGAGGTTCGGGCGATCAGCAGGCGACGGGTGGATGTAGCGGATCTTCTCGATCGGCAGGGGGAATTCCGGCTCCGGGCCGAACGGCGACAGCGACCCGGCCTGGTCTGCGGCCAGTTCGTTCACCCGGAAGTCGATCGCGGCGGCCTCGGTGCGCGGGTAGAACTGCTCAGGCAGGCGGGTTTCGTACTTGGCCACGGGTGCCTTCTCTCCCAGGAGCGGACGGTGCCGGACGGACTCTTCAGTGTGCCATGAGGGCCTGGAGTGCGAGTGCGGGGAATCGGCACAACTTCGGCCGTGAAGCTGGGTATCCTGTGCAACCAAGGCGCCGCGCGTGGCGGTGCCGTCACAGTTTCAGTGACGGACCGCGAAGGAGCATCCGGTGCCCAGCGGCAGGGTCAAGTTCTTCAACCCCGAGAAGGGTTTCGGCTTCCTCTCCAACGAGGAGGGCGAGGACGTCTACGTCCATCGCGACGCCCTGCCCGAAGGCGTCACCGAGCTCAAGAAGGGCCAGCGGGTCGAGTTCGGCATCGTGTCCGGGCGGCGTGGCAGCCAGGCGATGCAGGTTCGCCTGCTCGATCCGGTCCCGTCGGTAGCCCGGGCGACCCGCAAACCTGCCGAGGAACTCGCGCCGCTCGTCGAGGACCTGATCAAGCTGCTCGACAGCACGTCGAACTCGCTGCGGCGCGGCCGCTACCCCGATCGCGCCGAGGCGCGCCAGATCGCCGGGCTGCTTCGCGCGTTCGCCGACAACCTCGACCTCTGACCCCGGCTCAGCGCACCGGCGGGTGGTCGGGAACCAGCCCGGCGTGGCGCGCGCGGCCGAGCAGCGCCTCGACGGCGGCATAGCCGTTCTCGCCCAGGTCGCGGGTGAATTCGTTGACGTAGAGCGCGATGTGCCGGCGCTGCACCTCGGGTGACATTTCGGCGGCGTGCTCGGCGACGTAACCGGCGGATGCGGCCGGGTCGGCCCAGGCATGCTCGACCGAGGCTCGCAGCACGGCCGAGATCGCATCGGCGTCGCGCTCGCGCAGCGCGAGGATCGCGCCGAGGGGGATCGGCAGACCGGTGTCGTGTTCCCACCACTCGCCGAGGTCGACGAGCGAGACGAGCCCGTAGTCCGGGTAGGTGAATCGCGCCTCGTGGATCACCAGCCCGGCGTCGTATTGGCCGTCCCGGACGGCCGGCATGATCTGTGCGAACGGGACCACGTCGATGCGTGCGGGACGCTGGCCGCCGAGCCAGAGGCGGAACAGCAGGTAGGCGGTCGAGCGCTCGCTCGGCACGGCGACCGTTCGCCCGGCCACCGAGTCCAGGTCGCCGCGCGAGAGCACCAGCGGGCCGCACCCGTGTCCGAGCGCGCCCCCTGCGGGCAGCAGCCGGTACCGGTCCAGCAACCACGGCAGCGCGGCGTAGGACACCTTGGCCACGTCGAACTCGCCCCGCTCGGCGGCGGTGTTGGTGATGTCGATGTCGGCGTAGGTGACTTCGGCTCTCGGCGCACCTTCGATCAGCCCGTGCGTCCAGGCGTGGAAGACGAACGTGTCGTTCGGGCACGGCGAGAACGCGACCCTCATCGGCGCCCACCGGCGCGATCGCGGCGACCGCGTCGCCGAGGGAACGCAGCGCGTCGGCGAGCTGCCAGGACGTCCCGATCGCGCGGGCCGACCGCGATTGCTGATCGCGCGGATCTCGGCGACACGGGACGCGGTGCACCGCCGCCGCTGCGGCGACGCCGGCGCCCTCCATGCCCTCGGCAACGGCGTCCGGAAGCCGGCCTTGCAGGGCGTCCGCGCGTGGCTGCGGTGCCGGTCACCGTGGCCACGGTGAGGATCGTGCCCGAGGTGCCCGCCCGTGCAGTCGGCCAGTTCGACCGCGAGGCGCGGCGCCACCTCGTGCCGCTCGCTGCCGAACCCCAGTTCCGACGCCGACCGGTAGCCGTCCGCGGTCTCGGCGCCGAGGTCGGCGAAGACGATCGAGGAGGCGACGGCGACCGCGCCGATGGGCAGCGGCGCGAAACCGCCGCCGATCCCGGCACACACGACCAGGTCGTAGCGGGCGCGAGCCAGGGCCGCCGACGTGCCGGCTGCTGCTGCTGCCGGGCCGACGCCGGCGACGAGCGAGTTCGAGGTTCCCCGCGGGTTCGATCGCGTCCCGCTCGGCGGGTACCGCGGTCACGACCAGCACGCGGGTCACTGCATCCGCTCGCTCGGGTTGATCATCGGTTTGGTCACCGGCCCCTCGTGGGTGACGGTGTGCTCGCTGCGGCCGAGGACGCGATGGCGCAGCACGATGACGATGGCCACGAAGCCCGTCATTCCCGCCGCCACCCAGAAGCCGAGCGCGCCGCCGATGTCGCGGTTGCTCGGCAGCACGACGCCGATCGCGGCACCGAGCACCCAGGCCAGCTGCAGGAAGGTCTCGGAGCGGGCGAACGCGCTCGAGCGCAGGGTTTCGACGACGTCGCGCTGGATGAGCGAGTCGAGCGAGATCTTCGACAGCGCGTTGCACGACCGCGCTGAGGTACATGCCGATCACGGCGAACACGATGCTGAACGAGATCGCGACGATCAAACAGGTCGCTGCTCACGATGACGACCGAGGCGATGATGAGCACTTCTGGACGTGCGCAGCTTGACCTTGGTGCCGATCGCCGTGCCGCTGAAGTTGCCCAGCCCGGCCGCGCCGATGACCGCACCGAGCTGGATCGCGGCCTCGAGCCCGTGCACGGTCGCCTCGATGTAGAAGGCGAGGTAGATCGTCAGCAGCCCGGACAGCAGCCGCAGGGCGGACTCACCCTGCAGCGCGATCACGAGGTGGTCGTTGAAGCCCGCGCTTCGCCCAGCTCCGGATCCGCGCCAGCGGCGCGACCGGATCCTGCCGGTCGGGTCGCGGCGGCTCCTGCGGGTGCCGGGCCGCGCGACGTCGGCCGAGTCCACCTGCGCTCGGCAGCCGGAACGCGAAGAAGGCGCACACGGCGAACCCGACCGCGGTGAGGTAGAGCCCGAGGCTGTAGGAGCCACTGAGCTTGATGACGACGCCGACGAAGCCGCCGAGGACGAGTGTCGAACCGAGCCCGAAGATCGTGAGCCGTGCGTTGGCCTCGGTGAGGGTCATGCCCGGGTGGGACGAGGCGCGGTGCCGCGGCCGCGCGCACGACCGCGTACGCCTTCGACAGCACGAGGGACCCGAGCGCGCACGGGTAGAGCACGAGCAGTTCGGTCGGGTGCGCCGGCCATGATCAGGGCCAGCATCGGCGCGTCCGATCGCGGTGCCGGCCATCGTCCATCGCCGCCCGTGCTGCACGCGGTCCAGGGCCGGGCCGATGATCGGGGCGATCAGCGCGAACGGCGCCATCGTGATCACCAGGTACAGCAAGACGTTGCCGCGCTGGGCGTGCGGCGGACGCCCCGAAGAAGACGGTGCCGGCGAGCGCGACCGTGATCATCGCGTCGGTGCCGTAGCTCAGGACCTGGTTCCAGATCAGGTGGGTCAGGCCGGACTCGTGCGCGCCGTCGGCCTTGCTCGCGCTGATCACCTTGCGGGTCACGGTGCGCGCAACCCGATTCGTCCCGGATATCGCCGCGCGCGTCATCCCGACCCCCGGCGTACTGGCCGACCGGGCCGGATCGGGCCCGCGCGCGGCCGGCGTGTGGTGGTAGGTCGGCTGGCTGAACGTGTCCTGCGGGGCGTACCCCGCCGGCGGTGAGGCTGCGGGTGGCTGATGGGGCTGGTACGGCGGAGGGGCAGGTGGCTGATACGGCGCCGCGCCGGGGTGACCGCGACCACCGTGGTTGGTGTGCCCGGAGCGCGAGAACCGCTTGCGGGGTGCCCCGTCCGAGCCCTTGACCATGTGCCCATCCTGCCGCACGGACCGGCGATGAGCGCGTGACCGATAGGGCACAAGATCTGCGCCTGCGGGTTGCCGGCGGGGCGACCGGGACGCTCAGGTGGGTGCCGCCGGTGTCGCCGCGCGCCGGGCTCGCGACAATGGGCGACAATGAGCACCGTGAGCACAGTGACCGGCAAGGTGACGGCCGATGCGACCGGCAACGCGACGGGCGAGACGAGGACCGACGTGACCGTGACCGGGCCGGTCGACAAGGTGCTCGCTGCGGCCACCGACCTCGCCCGCGCGGCCGCCGAGGCCGCGGGCGGCGCCGACGTGGGCCGGCACCTCGCCGTGCACGCAGAGGGTGAGCGCATCGCCACGCACGCGTTCGAGGCGACCGTGCCGGGCTACACCGGTTGGTTCTGGGCGGTGACACTCGCCCGCGCGCCCCGCGCGAAGTGGCGACCGTCGACGAGGTCGTCCTGCTTCCCGGCGCCGACGCCCTGCTCGCCCCCGAGTGGGTGCCGTGGGACCAGCGCCTGCAGCCCGGCGATCTCAGCCCGGGCGACCTGCTGCCGAGCGACCCGGCCGATCCGCGCCTCGTCCCGGCCTACGTGCTGTCCGACGATCCGGCGGTCGAAGCGGTCGCCTTCGAACTCGGCCTGGGCCGGGTCCGCGTGCTCTCGCGCGACGCGAGGCTGGACACCGCCGAGCGGTGGTACCTCGGCGACACCGGCCCGGACGCCCCGATGGCCCGCCAGGCGCCCAGTCCCTGCGGCACCTGCGGCTTCTACCTGCCGCTCGCCGGATCGCTCCAGGCAGGCTTCGGCGTGTGCGGGAACGACATCACCGACACCGACGGCAAGGTGGTGCAGCGTCGAGTACGGGTGTGGCGCGCACTCGGAGGTCGTCGTCGACATCCCCTCACTGGCCGAGCCGACCGGCGAAGTGATCTCGACCGGCGAGCAGTACGTCGCCCACTGAGCCGGCCGCGAGACCGCGCCGGACGCTGGCTCGTGCGGTGCTAGATCGTGCGGCCGAGGCGGCGGTGGCGCACCATCAGCGACCACCCCATCAGGCCGAGCACCGCCCCGGCCAGGCAGGTCCACAGCCAGATCCGGTGGCCGTGGTCGCCGAGCCAGCCGTAGCACGGCAGCAGCACGACGAACGCGAGGAAGAACGCCGCGGTGCCCACGGCGACGACGCGGGTGGTGTTGATCTGCACGGCGGGCGGTTGGACGAGCTCACGAGGCACGCCGCCCACGATAGCCGCGCTGGATTCCACATCGTTCGTTAGCTAGACTAAATACCATGAGTGGACGGGTGAGCGAGCCGGCGCGGTGCCGACCACGCGCGCGAGCGCTGCCATGACCACCGCGACCCGCAACAGCACCGCCGAACTGGCTGCGGTGATCCGCCCGTCGCTGCTGCGGCTGACCCGGCTGATCCGAAACCAGCGGGCCGACATGTCCGTGACGCTGACCCAGGTCTCGGCGATGGCCACGCTCTACAACCACGGGCCGATGAGCGCCGGCGAACTCGCTGCGTGCGAGCGCGTCCAGCCGCCGTCGATGACCAAGGTCCTGGCCCATCTGGAAGAGCGCGGCCTGGTGCGCCGCGATGCCCACCCGACCGACCAGCGCCAAGCGATCATCGCGATCACCGACGAGGGCGCCCAACTGCTCGAGTCCGAGCGCCGATCCCGCAATGCCTGGCTCACGCAGCAACTGGCGCGGCTCGGCCCGGACGAACGCGCGCTGCTCCGCAAGGTCGTCCCCGTGCTCGACAAGCTGGCCGAGCAGTGACAGCGGTTGCCCACCGTCCTGTCGCTGCACCGATCCCGTCGCCTGATCGCCGCCCCGGCATGTTCCGGTCGCTGCGCGTGCGCAACTACCGCCTGTACGCGGCCGGCCAACTCGTCTCGGTCACCGGCACGTGGATGCAGCGGGTCGCGCAGGACTGGCTCGTCCTCGAACTGACCAACTCCGGTACCGCGCTCGGCATCGTGACCGCGTTGCAGTTCGGTCCGGCGCTGCTGTTGGGCGTGTGGGGCGGCGTGCTCGCCGACCGCGGCGACAAGCGCCGACCTGCTGCGCGCCACGCAGACGGCGTTGGCCGGGGTCGCCCTTGCGCTCGGCCTGCTCGACGTCCTCGGTGCGGTCCAGTACTGGCACGTGCTGGTGCTCGCGGGCCTGCTCGGCGTCGTCGCCGCGATCGATACGCCGGTGCGGCAATCGTTCGTCATCGAGATGGTCGGCAAGGACGACCTGACCAACGCGGTCGGTATCAACTCGGCGATCTTCAACACCGGGCGCATCCTCGGCCCGGCGGTGGCCGGGGTCATGATCGCCGCGGTCGGGACCGGCTGGGCGTTCATCGCGAATGCGGGGTCCAGCATCGGCGTGCTCGTCGCGCTGGCGGCTGATGCGCACCGGCGAACTGCACCTGTCCCCGCGCGTCGCCCGCGCCAGCGGTCAGTTGCGCGAGGGGCTGCGCTACGTCCGCAACCGGCCGGATCTGCTGATGACGATGGTGCTGATCTTCATCGTCGGGACGTTCGGGCTGAACTTCCAGATCACCACCGCGCTGCTTGCCAAGCAGGTGTTCCACCAATCCGCATCCGGCTACGGGCTGCTGTCGACGATGCTCGCGGTGGGGGCCTTCGTCGGCGCCATCGTCGCGACCCGCCGCACCAAACGTCCCTCGCAGCTGTTCCTGGTCGACTGCGGCCAGCACGTTCAGCGTGCTCGAGATCACCGCCGGGCTGATGCCGGACTTCCTCGCCACCGCGATCGTGCTCGTCCCGACCGGCCTGGCGATGCTCACCATGACCACCGCGGCCAACGCCTCGGTGCAACTGGGAGTCGCGCCGACGATGCGCGGTCGGGTGATGGCGCTCTATCTCGTCTGCTTCATGGGCGGGACGCCGCTCGGTGCACCCATCGTCGGCTGGCTGGCCGGCGCCGCCGGGCCGCGGTGGGGGCTCATCGGCGGCGGGCTGATCTGCTTGCTCGCCACCGTCGGGGTGGCAGCCGCGGCCGCGCGGCACCGGGGCATGTCGCGTGCGGACGTCGCCGAGCGGCTGACGGCCGCGGCGCACCGCTGACGGCCGCCCGCTCGCCGGATCGACGTGGCCGCCGCCACTCGCGAGAATGGCGCGGTGGACGTCGTCGAGATCACCGATCCGGACGATCCGCGGGTGGCCGACTTCCGCAACCTGACCGATGCCGACGTGCGCCCGGACCGGCGCGGGGTGGTGATCGCCGAGGGCGTCAACGTCGTGCAGCGGCTGGCCGGCTCGCCGTACCCGATCCGCGCGGTGTTCGGTGTACGCGACCGGATCGAATCGCTGCGCGGGCCGCTCGCCGGCCACCGTGCGCCGGTGTACGTCGCGGACAAGTGGCTGCTCTCCGCGGTCGTCGGCTTCCGGGTGACGCGGGGCGTGCTCGCGGCCGCGTCGCGCCCCCCGGCGCGCGATCTTGCCTCCCTGCTGGCCGGCGCCCGCCGGTTGGCCGTCCTCGAATCGCTGAACGACTTCGAAAACCTCGGTGCACTGTTCCGGAACGCTGCCGCGTTCGGGGTGGACGCGGTGCTGCTCGACCCGCAGTGTGCCGACCCGCTCTACCGGCGCAGCGTGCGCGTGTCGATGGGGCATGTGCTGCGGGTGCCGTTCGCCGTACTCCCGGGCGACTGGCCGGCCTCGCTGTCGGCGCTGCGCTTTCGCGGATTCTCGCTGCTCGCGTTGACGCCCGATCCGAGCGCCACCGTCCTGCGCTGGATCGAGGTGCCCGAGCGGTGGGCGGTGCTGCTCGGCGCCGAAGGCCCGGGGCTGTCGGCGGGGGCGTTGGCCGCCGCGGAGCAACGGGTCCGGATCCCGATGGCCCCGGGCGTGGATTCGCTCAACGTGGCCACGGCGGCCGCGGTGGCCTTCGCCCACCTGTGCTGAGGACCGCTCAGACCAGCGAGTCGCGCCACGACTCGTGCAGCGCGGCGAAGCGGCCGGTGCCTTCGGCGATCAGGTCGTCCGGCGAGCCGTCCTCGATCAGCCGCCCGTCCGCCACCACCAGCACCCGGTCGGCGATCTCGACCGTCGACAGGCGGTGCGCGATGATCAGCGCGGTGCGCTCGGCGAGCACCGTCGACAGGGCGCGCTGCACGGCACGCTCGGACGGAACGTCCAGCGAGGACGTGGCCTCGTCCAGGATCAGCACCGCCGGATCGGCGAGGAATGCCCGTGCGAACGCGACCAGTTGCCGCTGCCCGGCCGAGAGCCGGCCGCCGCGCTTGCGGACGTCGGTGTCGTACCCGTCCGGCAGCGCGCGGATGAACTCGTGCGCACCGACCGCGGTGGCGGCGGCGACGATGTCGGCCCTCGTCGCGTCCAGTCGACCGAAGCCGATGTTGTCGGCGATCGAGCCCGAGAACAGGAACCCGTCCTGGGTGACCATCACGACGGCACTGCGGAGGTCCACTTCGGCCACGACGCGCAGATCGACCCCGTCGAGGCGGATCGCCCCGCCGCTCGGGTCGTAGAAACGCGAGATCAGCTTCGCGATCGTCGTCTTGCCGGCGCCGGTCGCCCCGACCAGGGCCACGGTCTGCCCGGCCGGTACGTGCAGGTCCAGCTGGTGCAGGACCGGGCGGTCCGGGACGTAGGAGAACTCGACGGCGTCGAGATCCAGCGCGCCGGTCACGGGCGACGGCAGCGGCACCGGTGCGGCCGGCTCCGGGACGCTCGGGCGCTCGGCGAGCACGAGCGAGATCTTCTCCAGCGCGGCGGTGGCCGACTGAAGCGAGTTCCAGAAGACCGCGACGTCCTCCATCGGGTCGTAGAACTGGCGCAGGTACAGCAGGAACGCGGTGAGCACGCCGAGTTCCATCCCGCCGCCGGCCACCCGGTAGCCCCCGATCAGCAGCACCAGCACGGTCGACACGTTGCCGATCAGCGCGGTGCCCGGGATGAACAACGCATGCAGCCGGAACGTCTCCCGGTTGGCGTCGGTGTAGGCGCCGGTTCAGGCCGCCGAAGATCGCGTCGTTGCGCTTCTCGCGACGGAACGCCTGCACGGCGCGGATGCCGTTGAACGTCTCGACGATGTTGACGATCATCGCTGCGGCCGTCTCCCGGGTCCGGCGGAACGCGGCAGACGCGCGTGTCGAGAACCAGCGGAACATGAGCCACAGCGGGACCAGCGACACGAGCGTGAGCGCCGCGAGCGGGACATCGAGGAAGAACAACAGCACCGAGATCGCGGCGATGTTGAACACCGCGGTCAGCAGGCCGTCCAGGCCCTCGTCGAGCAGCTCGGTGAGGGTGTCGACGTCGGAGGTCAGCCGCGAGATCACCCGGCCGGAGGTGAACCGCTCGTGGAACGAGACCGACAGCGACTGCGACATGGTCGAACGCGCGGCGGCGAAGGTCGAACAGGATCGCCTGCCCGATCCGGCCGCTGCGGATGACGAACACCGAGCGCAGCAGTCCGGACACCAGCGCCGCCGCCGACGAGGACTGCGCTGACCGCTTCGAGCGAGGCGTAGTCGCCGTCGAGGGCACGCGGCAGGGAGGTGTCGATCGCGACGCCGATCAGCCACGGGCCGGCCATCGTCGCCGCGACCTGGGCCAGTGCGATCAGCCAGGACCGCGGCGATGCGCCCGGCGGTGCGGACGCACGAGATCGGCCAGCAGCGAGCGGGCTTCCTGGCGCAGCTGCGGCCGGCCGGTCGCGAGCGGGTCGTCCTGCTGCTTCTGCAGGGCGGCGGCGTCGTCGCTCACCCGGCCGAGCCAGTCGGCGGACTGGTCCTCGGGCACGACGGTCATGGCGACTCACCGCCCGCCGACGAGCCGGCCAGCTCGCGCAGATCGGAGCTCTGCGCGAGCAGGTTGCGGTACTGGCGGGACCGTGTCCAGCAGCTCGTGGTGGGTGCCGACGGCCGCGATCCGCCCGCCTTCGAGCAGCGCGACGCGGTCGGCGAGCAGCACGGTCGACGGCCGGTGGGCCACGACGAGCGCGGTCGTCGCGGCGAGCACCCGGCGCAGCGCCGCCTCCACCTGCGCCTCGGTGTGGACGTCGAGCGCGGACAGCGGGTCGTCGAGCACCAGCACGCGGGGACGACCCAGCACGGCGCGGGCGAGCGCGAGCCGCTGCCGCTGCCCACCCGACAGCGACAGGCCCTGCTCGCCGATGCGGGTGTCGAGCCCGAAGGGCAGGTCGTAGGCGAACTCGGCCTGGGCGACCTCGATCGCCTCGGCGACGTCCGCGTCGGTGATGCCGGACCGGCCGAGGGTGAGGTTCTCGCGGACGCTGGCCGAGAACAGCGTGGCGTCCTCGAACGCGGTCGTGACCGCATGGCGGAGCTGGTCCAGCCGCAGGTCGCGTACGTCGACGCCGCCGATCAGGACCCGCCCGCCGGTGACGTCGTACAGCCGCGGGACGAGTGCGGTGAGGGTGGTCTTGCCGCTGCCCACCGCCGCCGACCAGCGCCATCGTCTCGCCGGGCTCGATCGCGAGGTCGACTCCGGCCAGGACGTCCACCTCGGCGTCGCCGTAGCGGAAGCGGACGTTCTCGAACACGAGCGAGGTGCCGTCCTCGGCGGCCGCCGGGCGGGCCGGTTCGAGGATCGTCGGCGCGCTCGTCGAGCACCTCGAAGATGCGCCGCGTCGCGCTGGCGGCCTCCTCGCGCGACGGCGAGCAGCCAGCCGAGCGAGATCGATCGGCCAGATCAGCCGCAGGTAGAGGGTCAGGAACGCGACCAGCTCGCCGAGCGTCATCGAGCCGTGCGCCACCGCGACCACGCCGCCCCATGTCACGCCCGGCAAGCACGAGCTGCGGGCATGCCCTCGAGCGCGGCCCAGAACCAGCCCAGGGTGCGGATCTTCTCCAGCTCGGCGCCCCGCAGCCGCTGCGCGTCGCGCGTGAAGCCGGTGAGCATGTGCGGGCGGCGACCGTAGGACTTGATCACCCGGATGCCGAGGACGGACTCCTCGACCGAGGTGGCGAGGTCGCCGGTGAGGTCCTGCGCGTGGCGGGCCTGCGCGGCTGTAGCGCAGCTCGAAGCGGCGGGTCGGCGACCAGCAGCGGCGTCATCGCGACGAGTGACGAACAGGCCGAGCCAGAGGTGGATGTGGATCAGCAGCACGAGCGACGACCAGCGTCGTCCCGGTGTTCGCGATCAGGAAGACCAGGCCGAACCCGGTGAACCGGCGCAGCGTCGACAGGTCACTGGTCATGCGCGACAGCAGCTGACCCGACGGCCAGCGGTCGTGGAAGGACGACCGGCAGTCGCTGGATGTGCGCGTACAGGTCGCGGCGCAGGTCGGTCTCGATGCCGAGCGAGGCGCCGCGACATCGCGATCCGGCGCGCGCAGAACAGCGCGGCCTCGGCCACCCCGAGCAGCCAGCGCGACCCGGCCAGCGGCCCAGATGCCTGAGCGCTCGTGGTGGCGGATCGGGTCCGTCCACGACGGCGCCGATCACCAGCGGCACGACGGCCTGGGCGAGCATCGCGCCGGTCGCCGACGCGATCATCGTGATGGTCGCGGCCCGGTAGGTGTGAAACCACGGCCGGAGCCGCAGCAGTGACCGGAATGCGCTCGTCCCGCCGGTATCGGCGCCAGGACGGATGGGAGTGGTCACGACCGTTCAGACTACGTGCGGGCGGTGACGACGGCGACTGAGTTTCGCCGCGCCCCGGCCGGCGTCAGTCGCTGCTTGCGGCGCACTCCCAGCAGGATGTCGTCCCAGGACGGGACGCGGGCCCGCGCGGCCTTCTCCTCCTCGGACTCGGCACCACGCCGCGCGATCCCGAGGTCGGTGACCGCGCGCTTGGCCTTGTGCGGCGTGCCGGCACGCGGCGTCCCTGATGTGCAGCGGAAGGGCTGGCTGCGCGTCGAACTCGGGCCGCGGTCGGCGTCGCCGCAGGTCGCGTCGTCGAAGACGCGCCTGGTCGAAGACCTCCTCGAGCTCGGGCAGGGGGCCGGTCTGCGCGTCGGCCATGGCAGGGAAGGCGACGACGCCGGGAGCGAGCGGCGGCGCCGACGACACCGACAGCGCCGGTGTCGATGCCACCGGGGTGAGCGGGCGGATCGGCCGGTCGCTGAGCAGGTCGGCAGCCGTGTCGTCCAGTGGCGCCACGGTGCGCGCGGCGAGAGCTGAAAGGTCCACTCGGCGACGCGGTCGGCGTCACCACCGTGCCAGTGCGCGCTGATGATCCACTGGCCGTCGTCACGGCGGCGGGCGTCCCAGCGCACGGAGTCCGGCTCGATGCCGTGCGCGGCATAGCGCTCGTCCACCGCCTCGCCGAAGATGACCGGCTGCCCATCGGTCGTGCTGCGGCGCGCTCGTGCGCGCCGGGCCTCGTCGGCCACCCGGGCGCGCTCGTCGAGCACGGGCCCGGCGAAGCGCATCACCCAGTCGACCTGTGCGCCGAAGCTGTCGGCGATCTGCTGGGGAGACTCGCCGGCCCGGACCCGCATCTGGATGTCGCGGGGCCCGATCTTGGGTTCGTGGTTCCCGAGGGCAACGCTCGCCCTGGGCTGCCCCGCGCGGGCCTCGGGGCGTACCGCGTCGCGCAGCGTGGCATCGAGTGCGAGCTGGAACTGCTCGAGCCCGTCGGTGGTCTCGAGGACGAGGTGCTCGCCGTCGCCCGCCTGTCGTAGGTAGCGCAGCTGTCGCATGCGCCGACGATAGGACGGCCTGCGGGCATTGCCCGGGAGCACACGCCGACTCGCCCGCTGGTCGAGCCTCGATTTCGGCCCGTGTGTAACTACCGGGTACTTCCTGCACTGTCACAAGTGGACTGTTGTTCGCTAGTGACGGGCCCTCAGTGATCTGCCAGCGTCAGGGCCCCAATCCCGGCAACCTTCGCGCCGCGGACAACTCACACCAGGAGACCCCAGTGAGACGTGCTCTCGCTCTGACGGCTGCGGCTGCGCTCGCGGCTGCCGGACTCGTCGCAGTCACCGCACCGGTGGCTGCCACGGCGGCCCCGACACCCAGTGCGGCCGCCCTCGCACGCGCCGCTGCCGACGCGTACGTCGCGGCTCGTCCCGCCGCGCTGCACCCCAGCGCCCAGGACAGCTACCTCCGTCAGCCCGTCGTCGCCGGTGGGCGCGGGCTGCAGTACGTCCCGTTCACCCGCACCTACCGCGGCCTGCCGGTACGGGGCGGTGATTTCGTCGTCGTGACCGACAAGAGCGGCCACCTGCTGTCGACGTCCATCGGCCAGCAGTCGCGTGCGCTCGCGGTGGCGACCACGCCCGCGCGCACACCGGCCTCGGCCGCTGCGACCGCGCGGACCCTGCTGCCCAACGGCAAGGCCAGTGGCACCACGCTCGTCGTCGAGGCGATGACCGCCACGCCGCGGCTGGCCTACCAGACGATCGTGACCAACGCCGGCCCGCACCGGCTGACCGTCGTCACCGACGCGAACACCGGCAAGGTGCTGTCGAAGGTCGACGACCTCAAGGACGGCACCGGCAACGGGGCGATCAACGGCCCGACCCCGTTCACCATCCAGACCAGCGGATCGGGGTCGTCGTACTCGATGACCGACTCGACCCGGTCGGGGATCTCGTGCCGCAACTACAGCAGCGGCGCGGTCCTGACCGGCACCGACGACGTGTGGGGCAACGGCAACGGCACCGTCATCGAGACCGGCTGCGCCGACGCCCTGTTCGACGTGCAGCGCGAGTGGGACATGCTCGGCAACTGGCTGGGCCGCAACGGCATCAACGGCAGTGGCAGCGGCTTCCCGCTCCGCGTCGGCCTGAACGACCTGAACGCGTTCTGGAACGGCAGCTATGTCGCCATCGGGCACAACCAGTCCAACGAGTGGATCTCGTCCGAGGACGTCGTCGGCCACGAATTCGGCCACGCCATCGACTCGACCACCCCTGGCGGGCAGTCCGGCAACGGAGTCTCGGAGGCGACCGGCGACATCTTCGGCACGTCCACCGAGTTCTGGACGAACGAGCCCTCGCCCTACGACGTCCCGGACTTCTTGATCGGCGAGGAGATCAACCTCGTCGGGTCCGGCCCGATCCGCAACATGTCCGACCCCGGTTCGGTCGGCGACCCGGTCTGCTACAGCTCGTCCATCCCCAGCGCCGAGACGCACGCCGCGGCAGGCCCGTTCGACCACTGGTTCTTCCTCGTCACCGGCGGCCAGTCGGCCGCGGGCGGCTCGAAGACGTCCAAGTGCAATGGCGCGGTCGTGTCGAACGGCCTCGGCGTGAAGGACGGGCTGCGGGTCTTCTACAACGCCATGCTCGCCAAGACCTCTGGCATGACCTATCTGAAGTACCGCACCGCCACCCTGAACGCTGCCAAGAACCTGTTCCCGGGTAGCTGCGCGCAGTTCAACACCGTCAAGGCCGCGTGGGACGCGGTGACCGTGCCGGCGCAGGCCGGCGACCCGACCTGCACGACCGGCGGGGGCCCGGTCGTGAACAACCCGGGTAACAAGACCGCGACGGTCGGCACCGCCATCTCGCCGTTCACGGTAACTGCCAGCGGTGGCACGCCGCCGTACACGTGGTCGGCGAGCGGCCTGCCGACGGGCCTGAGCATCGGTTCCTCGTCGGGAACGGTGTCGGGCACGCCATCGGCGGCGGGCACGTTCACGACGACCGTCACCGCATCCGGCGGTGGCACCGGCTCGGCGACGTTCACCTACACGGTGTCCAATCCCGGCGGCGGGTGCTCCTCACCCGGTCAGAAGCTCGGCAACCCGGGCTTCGAATCCGGCAACACGGTGTGGTCGTCCTCGTCCGGGGTGATCGGCCAGTACGGCGGCTCCGGTGAGCCGACGCACGGCGGCACGTGGAACGCCTGGCTCGACGGGTACGGCTCGACCCACACCGACACGCTCTCGCAGTCGGTGACGGTTCCGGCCGGGTGCACGGCGACCATCACGTTCTACCTGCACATCGACACTTCGGAAACCACCACGACGACGCAGTACGACAAGTTGACCGCCAAGTTCGGTGCGTCGACGCTGGCGACCTACTCCAACCTGAACAAGGCCACGGGGTACGTGCTGCGGACGTTCACGGTGGCGGCCTCCGGCTCGGCCCAGACCGCGAGCCTGGCCTTCACCGGTACCGAGGACAGCTCACTGCAGACGTCCTTCGTCCTGGACGACCTGGCGGTGACGCTCAGCTGAGTCGAGCATGAGGCCAGCACCGGTTTCGACCCCGTCCGGATTCGTCCGGACGGGGTCGACCCGGTCGGTGTCAGGAAGCGGCGCAGACCGAACTGCTGCTCACTGGTGGGCGATGTCGGTCCAGCCCTCGACCTGCTCGGGCTTGCGGGGCTCGGGACCGATGTAGCGCGCGGACGGCCGGACGAGGCGACCGGTCTTCTTCTGCTCCATGATGTGTGCAGACCAGCCGCCGGTACGGGCGCAAGTGAACAGCGCGGGCATCATGTGCGGCGGAACCTCGGCGAAGTCCAGAATGACGGCCGCCCAGAACTCGACGTTGGTCTCGATCGGGCGATCGGGGCGCCGTTCGCGCAACTCGGCCAGCGCCGCCTGCTCGAGCGCCTCGGCGGCATCGAACCGCGGCGCCTTGAGCTCGCGGCAGGTACGACGCAGGACGCGCGCTCGCGGGTCCTCGGCGCGGTACACCCGGTGACCGAATCCCATCAGCCGCTCGTGGCGGTCGAGAATCCCGGCGACCACCTTGCGGGCGTCGCCCTTGTCCTCGACCTCCTTGATCATCGGCAGCACGCGCGCGGGCGCACCGCCGTGCAGCGGGCCGCTCATCGCACCGATCGCGCCGGACATCGCCGCGGCCACGTCCGCGCCGGTCGAGGCGATCACGCGGGCGGTGAAGGTCGAGGCATTCATCCCGTGCTCGGCCGCCGAGACGAAGTAGGCGTCCACCGCGCGGATGTGGTCGGGGTCCGGCTCACCACGCCAGCGGGTCATGAACCGCTCGACGATCGTGTCGCACTGGTCGATGCGCGTCTGCGGGATCGCCGGGTTCGACATCCCGCGCGCCGACTGCGCGACGTAGGACAGGCCCATGACCGCGGCGCGGGCCAACTGCTCGCGCGCCTCCTCGTCGCTGATGTCGAGCAGCGGGCGATAGCCCCAGATCGGGGACAGCATCGCCAGCGCCGCCTGGACGTCGACCCGCACGTCGCCGGTGTGCACCGGGATCGGGAAGGGCTCGGCCGGCGGCAGGCCAGGTCCGAACTTGCCGT
This sequence comes from uncultured Actinomycetota bacterium, assembly GCA_963750295.1. GTDB lineage: Bacteria > Actinomycetota > Actinomycetes > Mycobacteriales > Jatrophihabitantaceae > CAVVPY01. Next base: position 193,839 of record CAVVPY010000008.1, on the reverse strand, counting down.
CGACCAGGAGTGCCCACACGTTGCCGAACGTGACGTGGCCGACGAGGTCTTCGATGTCGACCCCGCGGTACCTCAGCGCGCCGCCGTCCTTGTCCGGCTCGGCAATCTCGGTTTCGAACGCGATAACGCCCTCGAGGCCCGGGCTGTAGTCGTCTGCCATCGACGTGCTCCGCTTCATCGTTCGGCTGTGTCTGCCCCCATTGTGCCCGTATCGGCTGACGGCGTGCCGAGGTCGGGTGCAAGGATGGCGTGGCCATGACCGATCCCACGACGCTGCGCCGCCAGTACGCGCTCGGCGACCTGGACGAAACAAGTATCGCGCCGGATTGGCTGACCCAGCTGCTTGCCTGGTTCGAGCACGCCGTGAGCGACCTGGGGGCCGTCGAGGCCAACGCGATGCAGGTGGCGACGGTGGACGACGGCGGCCGGCCGTCGGTCCGTACCGTCCTGGCGAAGGGCATCGACGGCCGCGGGGTGACCTTTTTCACCAACTACTCCTCGGCGAAGGCCCGGGACCTGGACGCGCGCGGGTATGCGGCGGCGGTGTTCGTGTGGGCGGCCCACGAGCGGCAGGTCCGGCTGACCGGGACGGTGCACCGGGTCGGGCGGGCCGAGACCGAGGCGTACTTCGCCACCCGTCCCCGCGGTTCGCAGCTCGGCGCGTGGGCCTCGCCGCAGTCGAGCGTGATCGCCTCGCGCCAGGTGCTGCTCGACGAGCTGGCCGGGGTGCAGGCGCGCTTCGGCGACGGGCAGATACCGGCGCCGCCGAACTGGGGCGGTTACCTCATCGCGCCGGATGCCGTCGAGTTCTGGCAGGGCCGCCCCGACCGGCTGCACGACCGACTGCGGTTCCGCTCGACGGGCGCGACCTGGGCGCTCGAACGGCTCGCCCCGTGAGCGCCGCCGACGTGGCGAGGTCGCGTGCCGAGCCCGGCCCGCTCGACGTCGTGGCGCTGCGGCGTGAGCTACATGCCAATCCCGAACTGGCCTTTGCCGAGAAGCGGACCACCGGGCTGATCATCGACACGTTGCGCGGCGTCGGTCTCGACCCGCAGGTGCTGCCGTCGGGGACGGGCGCGGTGTGCGACATCGGCACTGCCGACGGGCCGCTCGTCGGGTTGCGGGCGGACATCGACGCGCTGCCGATCCAGGACGAGAAGGCGGTGCCCTACCGGTCCACCGTCCCCGGCATGTGCCACGGCTGCGGTCACGACGCGCACGTCGCGATCCTGCTCGCCGCGGCAGCGCAGTTGTCCCGCACGGCGCTGCCCGGGCGGCTGCGGCTGCTGTTCCAGCCTGCTGAGGAGACGGTCCCGGGGGGCGCGGTGGGTGTGCTCGAAGCCGGCGTGCTCGATGGCGTATCGCAGATCTACGCGCTGCACTGTGACCCGCGGCTGACCACCGGCGAGATCGGCGTTCGCGTCGGGCCGATTACCGCAGCGTGCGACCAGGTGGATGTGAACCTGTTCGGGCCGGGCGGGCACACCTCGCGTCCGCACCTGACCGCCGATCTGGTGTACGGGCTCGGTCTGTTGATCACCGAGCTGCCCGGCCTGCTATCGCGGCGGGTCGATCCGCGCGCCGGGATGTCCCTGGTCTGGGGATCGGCCGACGCCGGACGGGCGCCGAACGCGATCCCGACGACCGGGACGCTGCGGGGAACGGTCCGGGTACTCGATCTCGAGGCGAGCGCCATCGCCGAGGAGCTGATCGGTGAGTTGATCGCACAGGTGCTCGCCCCGACCGGCGTCCGGGGCGAGGTCGTGTACCACCGCGGCGTCCCGCCGGTGGTGAACGACCGGGCGGCGGTGGCCGTGCAGAGTGCGGCCGTGCTCGCGGCGCTCGGACCGGCCGCGCTGGTCGACACCGAGCAGAGCATGGGCGGCGAGGATTTCGGCTGGTACCTGGGGCAGATCTCGGGGGCGCTGGCCCGGCTCGGCGTCCGTCCGCCCGGTGGCCGGGCTTTCGACCTGCATCAGGGCACCTTCGACGTCGACGAGGACGCGCTCGACATCGGCGTGCGCTACACGGTTGCCCTCGCCCGCGAGGCGCTGAGCCAGTAGCGGTTTCCCCGGTGTCGTTCGGTTGGCGGGTCGGAAACCGGTCACTGCCGGGGAAACGTCGACCGGTTACTCACCGATCGACTGGCATGGACGGGCCCGCAGGTCGGCCACGTACTCATCCGGCGCGCCGGCGGCCTGTGCGGCCTCGGCGATCAGGCCGATGGTGCGCGCGGACGGCAACCCACCCTCGTAGCCGTCCAGTGCGTACACCCAGGCCAGGACGTCCCCGTCGAGCGTCGACACGCGCAGCGTGATCTTGTTGTAGATCCCGGTGTCGGCGCCCTCCCAGTAGTCGAGCATCCGCGCGTCGTGCGGTGCGATCTCGTACAGGGCGACGAACACCTGGCTGTCCGGGTCGGGCACGACCATCGGCAGCGCGCCCTCCCAGCCCAGCTCCTCTCCGCCGAAGCTCAACCGCCAACCGTTGAGCCACCCGGTGCCGGCGGCGGGGGAGTGCGGGCACCGCTCGAGCATCTGCTCCGGATCCATGTTCGATCCGTAAGCCGCGTAGAGCCCGCCACTGGTTGACGTTGACATCCCGGGCAGAGTACCGGCGCCCGGACCGGCCCGGCACCGGCACGGGGGACAATGGCCGCGTGACACGTATCGCGATCGTCGGCGGTGGGCCGGCCGGCTATGAATCCGCGCTCGTGGCGGCACAATTGGGCGCCGAGGTGACGGTGATCGATCGCGACGGTCTCGGCGGTTCGTGCGTGCTCACCGATTGCGTACCGAGCAAGACCATGATCGCGACCAGCGACCGCGTCACGGCACTCCGCGATGCGCGCCGCGTCGGGATCGGCGCCGATCCGGGCGTCGTGGACGTCGACCTGTCCCTGGTGAACGCCCGGATCAAGAACCTGGCCGCGCAGCAGTCCGGCGACATCCACACCAGGCTGGTGGCCGAAGGAGTCCGCGTGCTGACTGGCTCCGGCCGCTTCGCACCCGACCAGCCGCCCCGCGCCCACCGCATCGATGTCGCCGGCCCGGACGGGTCGACCGTCGACAGCGTCGAGGCCGACATCGTCCTGCTGGCCACAGGGGGAACGCCGCGCGTGCTCGACGCGGCCGTCCCGGACGGTGAGCGAATCCTCTCGTGGCGCGACGTGTACGACCTGGACGCGCTTCCCGAACACCTCGTCGTGATCGGCTCGGGCGTCACCGGCGCCGAATTCGCGAGCGGCTACAGCGAGCTCGGCGTTCCGGTGACCCTGGTGTCCAGCCGCGACCGCGTACTGCCCGGCGAGGATCCGGACGCAGCGCGGGTGATCGAGGACGTGTTCACGACCCGCGGCGGCGCCCTCGTGCGTCAAGCGCGAGCGTCGGCGGTAAAGCGGGTCGGGGACGGCGTGGTCGTCGACCTCCAGGACGGCCGCACGGTCGAGGGATCGCATGCACTGATGTGCGTGGGGTCGGTGCCGAACACCGCGGGGCTCGGGCTCGAGCACGTCGGCATCGCACCGGATGACAACGGCTACATCGCAGTCGACCGGGTGTCACGCACATCCGTCCCGTCCGTCTACGCAGCGGGGGACTGCACCGGGGTGCTGCTGCTCGCCTCCGTCGCCGGCATGCAGGGACGCATCGCGATGTGGCACGCACTAGGCGAGGCAGTCGCCCCGCTGCGGCTGAAAACCGTCGCCGCGAACGTGTTCACCAATCCCGAGATCGCGACGGTCGGGATCGGCTACCAGGCAATCGCGTCCGGCGCGGTTGCCTCGCGCACGGTCACCCTGCCCCTCGCGACCAACGCCCGCGCGAAGATGCAGGGCCACCGGGACGGCTTCGTCAAGCTCTACTGCCGCCCGGCAACCGGCGTCGTCATCGGCGCGGTTGTCGTGGCGCCCGGTGCGTCGGAGCTGATCTTCCCGTTGACCCTGGCCGTGCAGCGCAGCCTCACCGTCGCTGACCTGGCGGCGACGATCGGGGTATATCCGGCGCTGTCCGGCTCGCTCGCCGAGGCGGCGCGACGGCTCATGCTGCACGACGATCTCGACTGAAAGCTCGACCGAACAGGACGGCGATCATGGCCAATCACGGAGACTTCTCCCCCGAGGCACGCGCGCACGCGGACCGCACCGTCGAGGTCGCGGCGATCTTCGAACTCCACGCCGAGGTGATCGTCGAGCGGCTGGCCGGCGTTCCGAGCGGCCACGTACTCGTCGCGGTGGTGGATGCCGACAACCAGGTGAGCGGGCTGCACCACGTCGAGCAGACCGCTCTCGTCGAACGGGTTCCGGAGCTGGAGCACCCGGACGGCCGCGCGATGGTGTTCTCGCCCGGCTCGACGGCCGCCGAGGTCCGGCGACGCACGAGCGAAATGGCCGCGACGGCCCGGCGCCGCGCTGAGGTCATCGACCGTATCGCCGCGCGGCGGCAGGCGTGACGAGCGCCGCTTAACGAGGCAGGGGGCCGCTTGCGCGGCCCCCTGCTCGGTAGTGACGGACTACGGACAGCTCGACCTGACGCGCGCCAGACGCGTGCGCCACTGGCCGTTGCTCGGGTCGAAGTACTGGTTGGCCACGAGGGCATAGGTGCCCTCGTTGCAAGTGCCAACCGCGTTGTACTCCGGTGCCACGGAGGCGTAGTCACCGAAGCGGAATTCGCTGGTGCTGCCCCCGCCGGACGAGAACGGGTCACCCGCGATGTGCACGATGCTGAAGCCCTTGTGGATCTCGTACACATCGGTGGTCGGGACGTTGTTCGGCGTGTCGGTGTAGGCCCAGGTCAGAACCTCCTGGGTTGCCGCACCGTGCTGCTGCGCCGCGATCGCCGGGTTGAAGTCGTCGCTCGACCCGGAGTGGAACGCCGTGCTGACGAAGATCGACATCGAGTTCGGGTTCACATAACCCCAGTTGACCCCGGGGAAGGAGCCGACCGCCGTGCCGTGCGCGAACCACAACCGGCCGTCCAACTGGCTGACCGCCCAGACGATGCGACCGTCGAGCGGGTCGAGCGTCTGGCCGGTGCCGGGCTGGTTGACCCGCCGCGGTGGCGCCGCCCAGTTGTAGGCGACGTTGCCCTTGAACTTCAGCTTGGTGCCGTTGCCGGCCAGCATCTGCTCAGGGTTGACCATGTACCAGACTGCCATCACGTTGGCGCCGTCATTCGGCGACAGCAGGAACAGGCGGTAGTCCTGCTGGCTCGGGTGGCCACCGAGGATCGATGGGGTCGTCGTCGGCGGCAGACCGCCGAACACCGAGGCCGACCAGCCGAAGCCGTTGTAGACGCGAGCCTTTGCCAGCGCGAACGCGGTCGTGTTGAGGTAGGACGTCGAGCTGAAGTTGTTCGTGGTGTAGATGTAGGCGTCCTGGTTCATGCCGACGATCGGGTAGTCGGCGACACCACCGCTCGGCACGCCCGGGATGCCGAAGTTGTAGATCCACCAACCGCCCATGGGGTCGGACGTCGCCGAGAAGGCGGTCCACAGCGTCGGCGTGGTGACGTCGGTGAGGACCAAGGAGTACCGATCCCACGTCGGGTCGTAGAGCACGCGGGGGTCGCTGAGGCTGTCCCCAGTGCCGAGGAAGGTGCTCAGGGCGATGTTCGACAGCTGCGTGCCGGTCTTGGTGTAGACGGCGATGCTGAGGTTCACCGCCTCGACGATGTGGTTCGGGCCGATCGTGGCGTTCACGTCCGGCGGCTGGCAGCCGCAACTGGAGGTGGCCAGGTTGACGCCGTCGAACTGGTTGGCGATCACCTTCGGCTCGACGCTGCCCCGCGTGGAGGTTACGGGCTTGGTTCCGGTGGACGGGCCCTTCGGCAGCTGGGAACCCGATGGCTTCCCGTTTGCGAGCAACGGACCGCGGTTGATCCCGTGCGAGGTCCCGCCGGCAGGCAGGTTACGCATCACTACATGCCTCACCGCGCCGGGCGAGGCCTTGCCCACAGTCGTTGCGTGCGGCCGAGCCGCTGCTGCTGCCCGCGGCGTTGCCGCCTGCGAGGCCACTACCGTGCTCATCGCTGCTGCGAGGCCTACTGCACCAATCGCAGCCACTATGCGACGTTTTCTCATTATCCGTCCCCCCTGCCTTTCGGCCGGTCAAGTTCAGTCGCGCGCAATGCGCAGCCGGGTCGGCCACAGCGCGACGCGCCGAGTGGGAGCTCGGGCGGTGGACATGCCACGGCAGACCGAGCCGAACGTAGGACGAAGTGGATCAGTCGAGCAACGCACCGGGCACGCAAGGTGCGACACCCGCCCGGGCCACTGGAGGTGTGGTGCGTACCAAATATCCGATTCGCCGAATTCGACCCTCCTTTGCCCGGAGGGAAGATCGGTCCGAATCATGAGAATTCGGTAAGCGACGCCAGCTCGCTTCACCCGGCCTCCACATTGTGGCACCGGGACGCGACGATAGCGGCTGCGGCGAACCCGGCGCGCAAAGTGCGGGTCCACCCCAGATGGGTTCGCCACGCCTGCGGGTGCGCCGGCGGCGATCAGCCGGTGATATCGCAGATGACCGAACCCGACGTCACGACGGCACCGACCTCGGCGGCCAGCTTGCTGATCGTCCCGGCCTTGTGCGCGGTGAGCGGCTGTTCCATCTTCATCGCCTCGAGGACGACGACGGTTTGACCGGCTTCGACGGTGTCGCCGTCCGCGACAGCGACCTTGACGATCGTGCCCTGCATGGGCGCGGTCAACGAGTCCCCGGATGCAGCTGCGCCGGACTTCTTGCCGGCCGAGCGCTTCGGCCCGGCCCTGCGCACCGACCCCGCGCTCCCACCGAAGCCGGCGGGTAGCGAGACCTCGAGCCGCCTGCCGCCGACCTCGACCACGATCGTCTCGCGCGGCCCCTGATCCTCGTCGCCATCGGCTGCCGCCCCGAACGGCTCGATGATGTTGTCGAACTCGGTCTCGATCCACTGGGTGAACACGGTGAATGCCTCACCCGTGCTCGGCGCAAATGCCTCGTCCCGGACCACAGCGCGGTGGAACGGCAGCGCGGTCGCCATGCCGTCGACCACGAACTCGTCGAGCGCACGCCGCGCGCGGGCCAGGGCCTCGTCACGTGTCTCGCCAGTCACGATCAGCTTGGCGAGCAGAGAGTCGAACGCGCCGCCGATCACCGCGTTGTTCTCGATGCCGGAGTCGACGCGAACGCCCGGACCGGCGGGCTCGCGGTAGGTCGTGACCGTCCCTGGGGCGGGCAGGAAGCCCCGCCCGGGGTCCTCGCCGTTGATGCGGAACTCGAAGGCGTGCCCGCGCGGGCTCGGGTCCTCGTCGAAGCGCAGCTTCTCGCCCTCGGCGATGCGGAACTGCTCACGCACCAGGTCGATGCCGCTGGTCTCCTCGGTGACCGGGTGCTCGACCTGCAGCCTGGTGTTGACCTCGAGAAAGCTGATCACGCCGTCGGCTCCGACGAGGTACTCGACCGTGCCGGCGCCGTGATAATCGGCCTCACGGCAGATCGCCTTCGCCGACTCGTGGATGCGGGCGCGCTGCTCGTCGGTCAGGAACGGGGCCGGTGCCTCCTCGACCAGTTTCTGGTTGCGCCGTTGCAGCGTGCAGTCGCGCGTTCCGACGACCACCACGTTGCCGTGCTGATCAGCGAGCACCTGGGCCTCGACGTGCCGCGACCGGTCGAGGTAGCGCTCGACGAAGCACTCGCCGCGCCCGAAGGCGGACACTGCCTCGCGCACGGCGCTGTCGTAGAGGTCGGCGATCGTGCTCATCTCGCGGGCGATCTTCAAGCCCCGCCCGCCGCCGCCGAACGCGGCCTTGATCGCGATCGGCAACCCGTGCTCCTCGGCGAAGGCAACCACTTCGGAGGCGTCCTTGACCGGCTCCTTCGTCCCGGCAACGAGTGGTGCGCCCGCTGCCTCGGCGATGTGGCGAGCGGTGACCTTGTCGCCGAGGTCGCGGATCGACTGTGGGGACGGCCCGATCCACGTCAGGTCGGCGTCGAGCACCGCCTGCGCGAAATCGGCGTTCTCGGACAGGAATCCGTAGCCCGGATGCACGGCGTCCGCGCCGGATTTCTGCGCGGCCTCGATGACCTTCTCGATCACGAGGTACGAGTCACCCGGCGTCGTCCCACCGAGGGCAAAGGCCTCGTCGGCCATCCGGACGTGCAACGCATCCCGGTCCGGATCGGCGTAGATCGCCACCGATGTGTAGCCGGCATCTCGGCACGCCCGAATGACCCGGACCGCGATCTCGCCACGGTTCGCGATCAGCACCTTCTGCACGGTCGGGGCCTCCTGAGATGGCGCGAGTATTGCGCCGGAGGTTACTCGCCGACCGGACGCGTCCGAACGCCGTGTCACGTCACCCGGGCGCTCGTCACTTCCGGTCGGGCAACCAGTCGATCGTGGGAGGTGGCGGGCAGGGGAGACAGAAAGTCGGTGCGGCTCGCGCGCGGTCAGGCCAGCTCGGCGAGGCGATCGCGGCACTGCCCGGCGACCTCGCCGACTTCGGCCAGCGTCCGGCGCAGGTCGGCCTGGCGGGCGCGGAGGTCTGCGCTGATCTCGTCCAGGCGCGCGAGCAGGGTCTCGAGCTGGCGACGTTCGGAGGATTCCGCGCCGTCGTACATGTCGACGATCTCTCGGCACTCGGGCAGCGTCATGCCGAAGCGCCTGCCGCGCAGGATCAGTCGCAGCCGAGCCCGGTCGCGCTGGTCGTACACCCGATTGAGGCCGTCGCGCCGGGGACGCAGCAGGCCCTCGGCCTCGTAGAAGCGCAGGGTTCTGGTCGTGACACCGAGTTCGTCGGCGAGCTCGCGGACCGTCCAGGTCCGCGCCTCTTCCGTCGTCGGGGTCACCCGGCTATCATTGCTTGACGTTGACGTAAACGTCAATCCCTCAGGGAGCACTGATGATCTTCGAACTGTCCGAGGACCACGAGACCTTCCGCAAGGTCGTCCGCGACTTCGCCGAGCGCGAAGTGGCGCCGCACATCGCCCAGTGGGACCGCGAGCACCATTTCCCGGTCGACACCGTCCGGGCGATGGGTGAACTGGGCCTGTTCGGGTTGGTCGTGCCCGAGGAGTTCGGCGGTTCAGGAGCCGACTTCACCACGCTCTGCGTCGCGATCGAGGAACTCGGCCGGGTCGACCAGTCGATCGGCATCACCCTCGAAGCCGGTGTCGGGCTCGGCATCAACCCGATCCTGACCTACGGGACGTCCGAGCAGAAGCACACGTGGCTGCCCGATCTCGTCGCCGGCCGAGCCCTCGCCGGCTTCGGCCTGACCGAGGCCGAAGCCGGGTCGGACGCCGGTGCGACGAAGACCCGGGCCGTCCTCGACGGGGACGAGTGGGTCATCAACGGCGCCAAGGCGTTCATCACCAACTCCGGTACCGCGATCACCTCGCTCGTCACGGTCACCGCGCGTACCGGCGACGGCGAGATCTCGGCGATCGTCGTTCCGGCCGGCACGCCGGGATTCACCGTCGAGCCCGCGTACGAGAAGCTCGGCTGGCACAGCTCCGACACGCACGGGCTCTCGTTCGACGAGTGCCGGGTGCCGGCGGCGAACCTGCTCGGAACGCGCGGGGACGGCTTCCGGCAGTTCCTGGCGATCCTCGACGACGGGCGCATCGCGATCTCGGCACTCGCGGTCGGGCTGGCGCAGGGCTGCCTGGACGTCTCGCTGCGCTACGCGAACGAGCGGCACACGTTCGGTGCGCCGATCGGATCGCGGCAGGCGGTGGCATTCTCGCTCAGCGACCTGGCCGTCTCGGTCGAGGCGGCGCGACTGCTCACCTACAAGGCAGCGGCGTTGAAGGACGCCGGCCGTCCACGCAGCCAGGTCAAGCAGGCCGCGGCGATCGCGAAGCTGTACTCCACCGAGGCCGCTGTGAGCGCGACCCGGATTGCGACCCAGGTGTTCGGCGGCAACGGCTTCATGGAGGAGTTCCCGGTCGCGCGCTTCTACCGTGACGCGAAGATCCTGGAGATCGGTGAGGGCACGTCCGAGGTGCAGCGGATGGTGATCGCGCGGGGTCTCGGCCTGCCGGTTCAGTGAGCGAGGACAAGGACTTCCGCGCCGCGCGCGAGGCAACCCTCGCGCCGTCACGGTCGGGGGCCACCAAGCTCGCGGCGCAGCACAAGCTCTACGTCCGCGAGCGGCTCGCGCTCCTGCTCGACGAGGGCAGCTTCGTCGAGGACGGGCAGCTGGCCAATGCGCGCGCCGCCCACCTGCCGGCCGATGGCGTGGTCACCGGGCAGGGGCTCGTCGACGGCCGTCCCGCGCTGGTCGTCGCCAACGACCCGACGGTGAAAGCCGGTTCGTGGGGCGCGCGGACGGTCGAGAAGATGATCAGAATCACCGAACGGGCGCTCGTCGAGGAACTGCCCATCTTCTGGCTGATCGACTCCGCGGGCGGGCGGATCACCGATCAGGTCGCGCTGTTCCCCGGCCGGCGCGGCGCCGGCCGGATCTTCCACAACCAGGTCGCCCTGTCGGGTCGGGTCCCGCAGATCTGTTGCCTGTTCGGCCCGTCGGCCGCCGGCGGTGCCTACATCCCCGCCTTCTGCGACATCGTGATCATGGTTGAGGGCAACGCGTCGATGTACCTGGGTTCGCCGCGCATGGCCGAGATGGTCGTGGGCGAGACCGTGTCGTTGGAGGAGATGGGCGGAGCGCGGATGCACGCCACCGTCTCCGGCTGCGGCGACAATCTCGCCGTCGACGACGAGGACGCGATCGAGCAGGCGCGACTGTTCTTCTCCTACCTGCCGACCTGCTGGCGTGAGCAGCCGCCGGACTCGGCCGCCGAAGCGTCGGCGATCGAACTGGCCGACGATGTCGTCCCGGTCGAGGAATCCGTGCCCTTCGACGTGCACGAGGTGCTCGACGGCCTCGTCGATGCCGACTCGTTCTTCGAGATCAAGCCGCTCTACGCCGCCGAGGTCGTCGTGGGCTTCGCCCGCATGGACGGCCGGCCGGTCGGCATCGTCGCGAACAACTCTGCCGTTCGCGGTGGGGTGCTGTTCGTGGACTCCGCCGACAAGTGCGCGCGGTTCATCTGGCTGTGCGACGCGTTCAACGTGCCGCTGCTCTACCTTGCCGATGTACCCGGTTTCATGATCGGCAGCGACGTCGAGCGTCAGGGCATCATCCGCCACGGCGCCAAGATGATCACCGCAGTGGCCGAGGCGACCGTCCCGCAGGTCTCGGTGATCGTGCGCAAGGCCTACGGCGCGGGGCTGTACGCCATGGCCGGCCCGGGTTTCGCCCCCGACGCATGCATCGCGCTGCCCACGGCGAAGATCGCGATCATGGGCCCGCAGGCCGCGGTCAACGCCGTCTACGCGAACAAGATCGCCGAGATCGACGATGCCGACGAGCGGGACGAGTTCGTGGCGATCAAGCGCGCCGAGTACGAGGCGGACGTCGACCTGATGCGCCTGGCGTCCGACCTGGTGCTGGACGCGGTGATCGAGCCCAGCGAGCTACGCGCTGAACTGGTGCGGCGGTTCGCCGTGCTCGTCGGCAAGCAGCGGCACTTCTCGGCCAAACGCCACGGAGTGCCGCCGACATGACTGACCCTCGCCCGTGACGCCCGCGCCGACCCTCGAGGAGGCCGCCGCGATCGTGGCGGCACTGTTCACCCGGGTGAGTGCCGCCGGTGAACCGGAAGGCTACGAACGGTGGCGGCGCGACCGGATCGACGCGAACCGCCACTCGCAGACCGGATCGGATCGCGACGCACCGACGTGACGGACGTGACGTCACCCGCGCTCCCGGCTGCCGGGTAGGCGTTCGTACGGGACACTCGACCGTGTGAGGCTGCTGCAGGACGGCCGGCGAATCCACGCCGAGAAGCTCGCTGGATCCGTGCCCGGCCTGCCCCTCGTGTTGCGCACCTTCGGCGGCATCACCGCCCTCGTCGTCGCGGCGAACATCTGCGGTGGCATCGTCGTCGGGTTGCTGCAGATTGCGCTGAATGCCGACGCCGATGCGCACCAGCGCAAAGTGGTCGCCCTGGTCGGGGCGAGCTACGGCCTGCTGGCGATCGGGGTCGGCGCCGGGCTGGCGTTCAAACTGCAGGGGCGAACGATGCGCTGGGTCGTCCGCGGGCGCGTCCCGACCCGCGACGAGGCGCGCCGTGCGCTGCGTAACCCACTCGACCTGGCCGTGGTCACCGGCGCGCTCTGGCTGATCGGCGCGGTCCTGATGGCGGCGCTGGCCTTCGGGCTGAACGCCCACGGGAGCGAGGTGCTCGGGCTGGCCGGGGGCCTGGTGCTGGCCGGTCTCACGACGGCCGGCGTCACGTATCTGATCGCGGCGCGCTTCGGCCGTCCGATCACCGTGCTCGCGCTCGAGGTGTACCCGCCGACCGAAGCCGTGGTCTTCACGCTGCGCGCGCGCATCCTGCTGATCTGGCTGCTCGCCACCGGGGTTCCGCTGCTCGGCATCGTCCTCATCCTCAGCTCGCCGCCGGGTCGCCGCCACATCGTCGGAGCGGCCCTGTTCGCCGCGGTCGTCGCGCTCGTCGTCGGCGCCACCGGCATCGCGCTGGTGGCCGGCGCCATCGGCGATCCGTTGCGGCAGATGGTGGGCGTCGTCCAGCGGATCGGGCAGGGCCAGCTCGACACGATCGTCGAGGTCGACGACATGGGCGAGATCGGGATGTTGCAGCGCGGCGTGAACGAGATGGTCCTCGGTCTGCGCGAACGCGAACGGATCCAGGACCTGTTCGGCCGCCACGTCGGTCCGGCGGTCGCGCAGGAGGCGATCGTCGGCGGGGTCACGCTGTCCGGCGAGTCGCGCGACGTGGTCGCGTTGTTCGTCGACATCACCGGATCGACCCGGCTCACCCGAGAGACCGACCCCCAGGAATTCGTCGCGATGCTGAACCGGTTCTTCTCGGTCGTGGTGAGCGCGGTGGAGCAGTGCGGCGGGCTGGTGAACAAGTTCGAGGGCGATGCGGCGCTGTGCGTGTTCGGCGCCCCCGTCGAGTTGGACGACCCGACGACGGCCGCGCTGCGTGCCGCCCGCGCCATCCGCGACCAGGTCTACCAGGCCGGCGAGGTCGAGGTGGGCATCGGCGTCGCGTGCGGGCCGGTGATCGCCGGACAGGTCGGTGCTCAGTCGCGCCTGGAGTACACGGTCATCGGCGACGCGGTCAACGAGGCGGCGCGGCTCACCGACCTGGCCAAACGAGTGGACGGCCGCATCCTGGCCAGTGAGCGAACGGTCGAAGAGGCCGCCGAGGACGAGCGGGGGCACTGGGTCAAGGGCCGGGTGTTCCGGCTGCGCGGCCGCGATGCCCCGACCCACACCTATCGCAGCGCCGAGCCGGTGGTGCACCGCGCAGGATGACGGTTGGACTCGGCCACGCGGGCACGGATCCGGCACACTGGCGCGATGGCGCAACTCGAGCTGGCCGACCTCGGGACGATCCTGTCCGTCTGGGCCCACCCGGATGACGAGTGCTACTGCTGCGGGGCGATCATGGCCGGCGCGGTGGCTGCCGGCCAACGGGTCGTCTGCGTGACGGCGACACGGGGCGAACTCGGTTCGACCGATCCGGAGCGCTGGCCGAACGGCTCGGCGCTGGCGCAGGTGCGCACCGCCGAACTGGGACGTTGCCTGGCCGAACTCGGGGTCACCGAGCACCGGTGGCTCGACTATCCCGACGGTGGGTGTGCCGAGGTCGACCCCGACGAGGCGGTGAGCCGGCTCCGGGCGATTGTCGAGGACGTCCGTCCCGACACCGTGCTCACCTTCGGGCCGGACGGCGGCACCTTCCACCCCGACCACATGGCCGTTTCGCGCTGGGTCAGCGCCGCGACCGCGGGTACCGACGCTCGCGTGCTGCACAACACCAACACGCCGGAGTGGCTAGCCACATTGTTCGAGTACGTCGATCCGTCCCTGGTGATGATGGCCGAGGGAACTCCGCCGTCGCACACGCAGCAGGAATGTGCGTTCTACCGGATGTACGACGGTGAGCTGCTCGACCAGAAGTACCGGGCGATGCGGTGTCAGGAAAGTCAGATCGGACCGATGCTCGCAGTCGGGCCGGAGGTGTTCAGGGCGATGCTCGCGGAGGAGGCGTTCACGCCGCGCCGCGACCTCTGATCGGGTTGAGCGGGGGGTTCGGTCAGCTGCTCGGGTAGCCCAGCTCGGCCAACCCGTGGCCGAGGTCGTGCAGCATCCGCCGCAGCGTCGGCAACGAGAGCCCGACGACGTTGTGCGGGTCGCCGTCCACGCCCTCGACGAACCAGCCGCCCAGACCGTCGAGGGTGAACCCGCCTGCCACCTGCGTCGGCTCGCCGCTGTCGCAGTAGGCGGTGATCTCGTCATCGCTCACCTCCGCGAACCGGACCGTCGTCGCGACGCTGGCGCAGGACGACGCGGCGCCGTTGAGCAGGCAGTGGCCGGTGTGCAGCACGCCCGACCTGCCTCGCATCGCGCGCCATCGTTCGGCAGCCAGTGCCGGGGTCGCCGGCTTGCCCAGCGGTTGACCGTCCAGCTCGAGCAGTGAGTCGCAGCCGAGGACGAGCGCGGGGCCGTCCGTTCGTGCCGCCACGTCCTGTGCTTTGGCGGCTGCGAGAGCCAGGACGAGGTCACTCACCGAAGCTGCCGTGATGGACGATTCGTCGACGTCGCTGACGATGACCTCGGGCCGGACACCGGCCGCCAGCAGGGTCGCCAGCCGGGCAGGCGAAGCTGACGCGAGGACGAAGCGCACGCGGGTCAGAGTCCCAGGGACTTCGACACCACGCTCTTCAGGATCTCGGTCGTCCCCCCGTAGATCCGGGTGATCCGGGCGTCGCGGTAACGACGTGAGATCGGGTAGTCGGTCATGTAGCCGTAACCGCCGTGCAGCTGCAGGCACTTGTCGACCACGCGGCCCTGCAGTTCGCTGCACCACCACTTGGCCTTCGCCGCGTCGACCGGGGTGAGCACGCCGGCGTTGAGCTCGACGACGCACTTGTCGACGAAGGTCTGCGCGATATCGATCTCGGTCGCGACTTCGGCAAGGACGAACTTGGTGTTCTGGAACGACGAGATGCTCTTGCCGAATGCCTTCCGGTCCTGCACGTACCGCAACGTCTCCTCAAGGGCGGCGCGGGCCTCGGCGACCGCGTTGATCGCAATCGACGTCCGCTCCTGCGGCAGCTTCTGGGTGAGTTGCGCGAACCCCGAGCCCTCCTCGCCGAGGAGGTTCTCAACGGGGACGCGGACGTCGCTGAACGACAACTCGGAGGTGTCCTGCGAGTGCATCCCGAGCTTTTCCAGGTTGCGTCCGCGCTCGAATCCGGGCATCCCGCGCTCGAGGATCAGCAACGACATGCCGTGGTGGCGGTCCTCGCCGGTGCGCACCGCGGTGATCACGAGGTCGGCATTCATGCCGTTGGTGATGAACGTCTTGCTGCCGTTGACGAGGTAGTGCTCACCGTCGCGCTTGGCGGAGGTCCGGATGCCGGCGAGATCCGAGCCTGCGCCCGGCTCGGTCATCGCGATGGCGGTGACCAGTTCGCCAGACACGATGCCCGGCAGCCAGCGCCGGCGCTGCTCGTCGTTGCCGAAGGTCGTGAAGTACGGCAGGCAGGTGTCGTTGTGCAACGTGATACCCAGGCCGGATCCGCCCACCCCGGCAAGGGAGACCTGCTCGCCCAGGATCTGGTTGAAGCGGAAGTCCTGGACTCCGCCGCCGCCGTACTCCTCCGCCACGGACATGCCCAGGAAGCCGCCCTTGCCGGCCGCGGTGAACACCTCTCGCGGGCTCTGCCCCGCGCGCTCCCAGTCGCGGAAGTGCGGCACCATCTCCTTGTCGGCGAAGGCGCGGAAGGCCTCGCCGAACGCGAGGTGATCGTCGTCGTAGTGCTTGCGGTCCACGGGTTGGTCCTCGTCCCTCGGTGCAGCTGGGTGCTCGCCCTTGTTTGTACCAGCCGCAGGCGGCTGCAGGGACGGCGGCGACAGCCAATCATCATCCGCAGCCGTCCCGCCGGCCGACCGGACCCGGCCCGGGACATAGGGAAACCGGAGACGAGGATCGGGGGTTCCTCGCTCCGGTTTCCCCCACAATCCTGGCTGAGCTTCACCGCGACGCAACTCGAATCGTGAACTTGCCGGGAGGAAGTGAGCGAATCGACCCGAATCGCAACCCCGCCCGGCTCGCTACGGTGGGCACGTGTCAGGACTCCCCCTCAGCGATTCCGGCGACGAACCTGTCGGCGTCATCGGTGGTTCCGGGTTCTACTCGCTGCTCGACGAGGCGACGACGCACGAGCTGGACACCCCGTACGGGGCACCCAGCGCGACGTTCACGGCGGGGCGGTTGGCCGGCCGGCCGCTCGTGTTCGTCCCCCGGCACGGAGCTGAGCATCGCTTCGCACCGCACGTGGTTCCGTACCGGGCGAATCTCTGGGCCCTGCGCTCGCTCGGGGTGCGCCAGGTCGTCTCGCTGTCGGCTGTCGGTTCGCTGCGCGCCGACCGGCCGACCGGAACCCTCGTCGTGCCCGACCAGATCGCCGATCGCACCCACGGGCGTGCTCACACCTACTTCGACCGGGGCGACGGGGTGGGCCACGTGTCCTTCGCCGACCCGTACTGCCCGCAGGGCCGGGCCGCCGCGCTCGCGACGGGTCTCGACGCGGTGGACGGCGGGACCCTCGTCGTCGTGAACGGGCCGCGCTTCTCGTCCCGGTCCGAGTCGCGTGAATTCCAGGACCGTGGCTGGTCGGTCATCGGGATGACCGCGATGCCCGAAGCGGGCCTGGCTCGGGAACTTGCCCTGTGCTACACGACCCTGGCCCTGGTCACCGACCTCGACGCCGGGGTCGAGGCCGGCGACGGGGTGACCCACGCCGAGGTGCTCGCGGCCTTCGCCGCCAACCTGCCGCGCCTGCGCGAGCTGCTCGTCGCGACGATCGGCAAGCTGCCTGCCGAGCAGGGCGAGTGCGAGTGCGCTGACCGGTCGGGACTGCCGACGACCTTCGAGTTGCCCTGATGCGCGTCCTGCTGACCGGTGGGGCCGGCTTCATCGGCAGCCAGGTCGCGACAACGCTGCGCGAGCGCGACCACGACGTCGTCGTGTTCGACTCGTTGCGGGCCGACGTGCACACCGGTGTGCTTCCGGCCGTCGACGTCCGGGCCGACGTGCGCGACCTCGACGCGGTGTTGGCAGCGCTGCAGGACGTCGACGCGGTCTGTCACCTCGCCGCGAAGGTCGGCCTCGGGGTGGACGTCGCCGACCTGCCCGACTACGCCGACACGAACGACCGTGGCACCGCCGTCGTCCTGGCGGCGATGGCGCGGGCGGGGGTCAGCCGGCTGGTGCTCGCCAGCTCGATGGTCGTCTACGGCGAGGGACTCGGCGAGTGCGCCGAGCACGGCCCGGTCGCCCCGGCCGCGCGCGCCGAGGCCGACCTGGCCGAAGGGCGCTTCGAACCGCCGTGCCCGCACTGCGGCCGCCCGCTGGCACCGGCGCTCGTCACCGAGGACGCCCGACTCGACCCGCGCAACGGATACGCCGCGAGCAAGGTCGCGCAGGAACATCTGACCTCGGCGTGGGCGCGCGCCACGGGTGGCAGCGTGGCCGCGCTGCGCTACCACAATGTCTACGGCCCTGGCCTGCCGCAGGACACCCCCTACGCCGGGGTGGCCGCAATCTTCCTGTCCGCGCTGCGCCGTGGGCAGGCGCCCCAGGTGTACGAGGACGGCGGCCAGCGGCGCGACTTCGTCCATGTCAGCGACGTCGCCGCGGCCACGGTGGCGGCGCTCGAGCAGCACGACAACGGTGTGCGCGCGTACAACGTCGGCTCCGGGACGCCACGGACGGTCGGTGAACTCGCGGCCGCCCTCGCCGACGCGGTCGGCGGGCCGTCCCCGATGATCACCGGCGGCTACCGGCTCGGGGACGTCCGGCACATCACGGCGGACTCGGCACGCCTGCGCGACGAGTTGGGCTGGTCGACGCGGGTCGAGTTCGGCATCGGGACGAAGGACCTCGCAGGTCGCACATGCTGATCGCCGTCCTCGGGCTGATCGCGGTTGTCGTGCTGACAGTGGGGACGGCGGTGTTCGTGGCGGCCGAGTTCGCGCTCGTCTCGGTCGACCGCTCCCGCGTCATCGCGGACGCCGAAGCCGGCGACCGGCGAGCGGTCGGCGTGCTCCGTGCGATCGGTGACCTGTCGCGCCAGCTGTCCGGGGCGCAGGTCGGCATCACGCTCACCACGCTGTCCGTGGGCTTCCTCGCCGAGCCGTCGTTGCAGACCCTGCTCGCTCCGGTGTTACGCGCGACGCACCTGCCTGCGGTCACCGTCGACATCGGGGGGACGGTGCTGGCACTGCTCATCGCCACCGTCGTCCAGATGGTGGTCGGCGAGCTGATCCCGAAGAACTGGGCCATCTCACGCCCGCTGCAGGTGGCGAAGCTGACCAGCCTGCCGCTGCGTTGGTTCACCGGCGTGCTGCGTCCGGTGATCTCGGCCTGCAACGGGGCGGCCAACGTCATCCTGCGGGTCGTCGGCATCGCGCCGACAGACGAGTTGCGGTCCGGGCGTACCGCCGACGAACTGGCCAGCGTGATCCGGTCCTCGGCCCGTGCGGGGACGTTGCCCACAGCCACCTCGGCGCTGCTGTCGCGCACGATCGGGTTCGGGGGCCGTTCGGTCGGCCAGCTGATGACGCCTCGGGTCAGCGTCGTCACCATCGCCGAGTCTGCGTCGCTCGACGATCTCGTCGCGGCCTCGCGCGCGAGCGGCTTCTCACGCCTGCCCGTCGTCCCGTCCGGTGGTGACGTCGACGCGATCGAACGTGCCGTCGCGGTCAAGCAGGTCTTCGCGGTCCCGGCGCCCGAACGCGCTCACCGCTCGGTCGGCGAGTTCGCCGTACCGCTGCTGCGCGTGCCGGCCAGCCTGGCCGCCGAGCGGCTGCTCACCCGGCTGCAGCGAGCCGGTGCGCAGCTTGCCGCGGTGATCGACGAGTACGGCGGGTTGGCCGGCATCGTCACCGTCGAGGACCTCGTCGAAGAACTCGTCGGTGAGGTCACCGACGAGCACGACCGCGACGAGGACGTGGACGCTCCGCTGCTCGCCGCCGTCTCTGGCAGCGTCGACATCAGCGGCCGGACCACCGTCGGCGAGCTGTCCACCCTGCTCGGGCAGGCCCTGCCGACGGGGCCCTATCAGACGGTCGCGGGACTGGTACTGGCTCGCCTGGGCCGCCTAGCCGCGGTCGGGGACTCGGTCGAGGTGGCCGGCTGGCGGCTCGAAGTGACCGAGCTGGCGGGGCGCCGGATCCGGGCCCTGCGGGCCGAACGGGCCGCGTCATGAGCACGCTCGCCCTGCTCGCCGCGGTGGCTCTGGTGCTGGCGAACGCGCTGTTCGTGGCCGCCGAGTTCGCCGCGGTCGCAGTGCGTCGCGCCCAACTCGAACCGGTGGCGAACACGAGCAAGCGGGCGCGTCGCGCGCTCGACGCGCTCGGGCGGCTGTCGGCCCTGCTCGCCGGGGCGCAGGTCGGGATCACGGTCAGCTCGCTCGGCCTCGGCGCGCTGGCCGAGCCCGCAGTGGCGCACCTGCTCGAGGGACCGTTGACCGCGGTGGGAACCCCTGAGTCAGCGGTCCCGCCCATCGCCTTCGTGATCGCGCTCCTGATCGTGGTGAGCGTGCACGTGATCATCGGAGAGATGGTCCCGAAGAACCTGTCCCTAGCCCTGGTCGAGCGCGCTGCGATCGCCCTGGTGCCGGCCCTCGACACGTTCGTCCGGGTGATCGGGCCGTTCATCACCCTCACCAACGGCGCAGCCAACGCCACCTTGCGGATGTTCGGCGTCGAACCGAAGAACGAGGCATCGGGTGAGTACACCGCGGCCGAACTCGCCGACATCCTGGAGGACTCGCGCAGCCAGGGGCTGCTCGATCCGGACGCGTACCGGCGGCTGGCCAGGGCGCTGCAGATCGACGCGCGGACTGCTGCCGACGTGATGACCCCGTTCGCCGACCTCGTCACGATCGCGCCGGACACGACTGCCGCCGAGGTCGAAGCGCTCGTCACTAGCACCGGCTTCTCACGCTATCCCGTACTCGACAGCGGACGGCTGCTCGGCTACGTCCACGTCAAGGACCTGTTCGACCTCGACCCAGGCGACCGACCGGCCGCGAACGCACACACGTTGCCGGTCCTTGCCCCCGACCTCACCCTGCCTGCCGTCGTCGCGCGGTTGCGGCGCGGCGGTGGGCATCTCGCGGCGGTGGCCGACGCGTCCGGAAAGGTGCTCGGAGCGGTCGCGCTGGATGCCGCGCTCGGCGAACTGATCGCCGTCACGGCCTGACCGTCCGGCGGGGGCTCAGCTCGCGGTCGGCAGCAGTACCCGGAACTGGCAGCCACTGGCGTGGTTCTCGACCGCCACGCTGCCCTCGTGCGCCTCGACGATGCCGCGGGTGATCGCCAGGCCCAGGCCCGCGCCCTGCGTGTGGTCGGCATGCGGCGTGCGTGCGGGCTCGCCACGGAAGCCGACCTCGAACACCCTGGCCAGATCCTCGTCCGGGATGCCGCCGCACTCGTCGCGCACGAGCACCTCGGCATGCGGCTGCGGCGCCGCGACGATACCGACGCGCACGTCCACCGCGCCGTTCGCGCGGGTGTGCCGGATCGCGTTGGCGATCAGGTTGGTGAGCGCCCGGTTCAGCTCGGGACCGTTCCCGGCGACCGCGGCGCCGCCGCCGGCCTGACCGCTCAGCTCGACACCGTGCGCCGTCGCAAGCGGGCGCAGCGCAGCGATGCAGTCGGACACGAGGTCGTCGAGCGAGATCATCTCAAGATCGCGCGACACCACACCGGCCTGGATGCGGGAGAGGTCGAACAGGTCGTCGACCATCCCGCTCAACCGGTCGACCGAGGCCAGAATCTGCTTGTAGTACTGCTCAGGGGTGTCGACGACGCCGTCCTCGAGCGCTTCGGACATCGCCCGCAACCCGGCCAGCGGCGTCCGCAGATCGTGACTGACCCACGACACCAGATCACGTCGCGCCGACTCGAGCGCGCGCTCGCGCTCACGGGTCTCGGCGAGGGTCACGGCAGTCGTGTGCAGGTCGTTGCGAAGCCGGTCCAGTTCTGCCGACAGCCGCCGTCCGTCCTTGTCCGGCACGATTCCTTCGGCCAGCCGGGTGATGTCCGAACGCAGACTGCGGTTGTCCTTGGCAAGTCGGCGCGCGGCGGTCGCAGCTGCAGCGGTGGCGACGAGACCGGCGGAGGCCGTGAGCACGATGACGGTGGTCAGATCCGCCATCGGCAGCAGCATTTCGTGCATCCCGCCGAGCAGGGCACCACTTGAGGCCGCGCTGCCGGTCAGCACCACCGTGGCGAGCAGCCCCATCACCGAATGCCGCCGCATCGGTGTCAGCACGAACCACACCACGAGGCCGGCCAGTGCCGACCACATCAGGATGGACAGGTAGTTGTTCAGGCTGAGGTGCACGGCAGCTCCAGCCGGTAACCGATACCCCACACGGTCTTGATGAGGGTGGGGTTCGTGGGATCGTCCTCGACCTTCTCGCGCAGTCGGCGGACGTGGACGGTGACCGTCGATTGATCGCCGAAGGTCCAGCCCCACACCTCGCGCATCAACTGCTCACGGTTGAAGGCGACGCCGGGATGGTCCATCAGGAAGGCGAGCAGTTCGAGTTCGCGGACGGTCAGCGCAAGTTCGGCGCCGTTGCGGGTCGCCCTGCGTGCGGCGCGATCGACGGTGATCGACCCCGCCACGAGCAGCGGTGCCTGGAGCCGGGCACCGGACACCCGGCGCAGCACCGAGTCGATGCGCAGCACCAGTTCGCGTGGCGAGAACGGCTTGGTGACGTAGTCGTCCGCGCCGACCTCGAGTCCGGCGATGCGGTCCTCCGCCTCGCCCAGCGCGGTCAGCATGATCACCGGCAGGTCGGGAACCGTCGAGCGCAGCCGCCGGCACACTTCCAGGCCGTCGATCTCGGGCAGCATCAGGTCCAGCACGACGAGATCGGGCGGGTAGGCCTGGATCGACTCGAGTGCGGCGCGGCCATCGGCGACACGGGTCGCGTCATGGCCGCCGCGTTCGAGGTAGCTGACAACCACGTTGGCGACGGTGTCGTCGTCGTCTACGACCAGCACGCGCGCCACAGTTCGAGTCTATGCAGCGCATGGTAGGTCGGTGGACCGGTTCACCGGTTCGTAAGGGGCATCTGGTCAACCAGTGCCGATCGGGCCGTTACGGTCGAGAGGTGGACAGCGACGCGCACGATAGGTCCGCCGTCGCCGTCCCACGTATCGCCACCGCGATCGTGATCGCCAAGCGGCCGCTCCCGGGCTTGGTCAAGACCCGACTCGTCCCGCCGTTCACGCTTGGCCAGGCCGCCGACCTCGCGGCGGCAGCGCTGCGCGACACGCTGCGCGCCGTCGAGCGGATGACCGTCACCCATCGCGTCCTGAGCTTCGACGCCGACCCGCTCACCTGGTTGCCGGCCGGGTGGAGCTACCACCAACAGCCCGTGGGCGGGTTGGACCAGCGCCTCGCCGCTGCCTTCGATGTCAACGGCCCGGCCGTCCTCGTCGGTATGGACACGCCGCAACTCGAACCGGAACAGTTGAGCGTGTTCGACCCCACCGAGTACGACGCCTGTCTCGGCCTGGCCGAGGACGGCGGCTTCTGGGCGATCGGGTTACGCGATCCGTCGCGAGCCGATGAGGCGCTGCTCGGCATTGCGATGTCGACCCGGCACACCGCGGCCGAGCAACTCGTGCGCCTGCGCTCGCTGGGGATGCGCGTGCAGTTGCTGGACCCACTGGCCGACGTCGACACGGTGGACGTGGCTCGCGAGGTGGCGCTCAACGCGCCGCATACCGAATTCGCCGAGGTTTTCGGGGATCTGCTGCCTGCGGCCGTGGCCTGATGCAGGTCGGCACTCTGTTGCCCTACGAGCAGGCACTGTCGGAGTACCGCTCGCTCGGCCTTCGCTCAGAGGACGGACGAACGGTCGACCTCGACCTCGCCCGCTGGCTCGCACCTGTCGACGCGGCCGACCGGACCGTCCTCGACCGGTGCAGCGGGCCGACGCTCGACGTCGGGTGCGGGCCGGGACGGTTCGTGTCGGCGCTGGCCGAGCGGGGTGTACCGGCGCTGGGCGTGGACATCGCCTCGACCGCGGTCATGCTCAACCAGGCCCGTGGCCTACCGGCCTTACTGCGCAACGTGTTCAGCCGCGTACCGGGCGAGGGACGCTGGCCGGTCGTGCTGCTCATGGACGGCAACATCGGGATCGGCGGTGACCCGTTGCGGTTGCTGGCGCGACTGCGGTCCGTCGGCTCGGCCGGTGGGCAGATCATCGTCGAAACCGATCCGGATCGCGCACGCGACGAGTGCCTCGATGTGCGTTTCGTCAGCAACGGTGCAGTGGTCGGGCCGCGCTTCGCCTGGGCGCGCGTCGGGCGCGACGCGCTGACCGGCCACGCCAGGCGCGCCGGGTTGGCGACGGCCGACACGTGGACGGCGGACGGGCGAACCTTCATGGCATTGGCTCGCTGAGCCGGGGTAACCGTCCAGGCTCAGCGGACGGCGGCCCGCCACCCGCCGGGACCGGGCAGCCACGGGCGACGGTGCATCGCCGCCGGGTCGTTCCACCGGCCGCGCTGGGGCACCGGTTCGGTCTCGTCGGCGCCCGAGGCGACGGTGACGAGTGCAGTCAGCACGGCGAGTTCCTCGGCTGTCGGTTCACCGCGAACCACCCGCAATATCGGGCGATCCTCGCTCACAGTGGGATGTTCCCGTGCTTCTTGGGCGGCAGGCTCTGCCGCTTGTTGCGCAGCATCCGCAGCGACTTGATGACGAACGTGCGGGTGTGCGACGGCTGGATCACCGAGTCGATGTACCCGCGTTCGGCCGCGATATAGGGGTTGACGAGGGTGTCCTCGTACTCCTGGACGACCTTCGCCCGGGTCGCCTCGGGATCGTCGGACTTCTCGATCCGCTTGCGGTGCAAAATGTTCGCTGCTCCCTGCGCACCCATCACGGCGATCTGTGCGGTCGGCCAGGCCACGTTCATGTCGGCACCGAGATGCTTGGAACCCATGACGTCGTACGCGCCGCCGAACGCCTTGCGGGTGATGACCGTGATCTTCGGGACGGTCGCCTCGGCGTAGGCGTAGATCAGCTTGGCGCCGCGACGAATGATGCCGCTGTGCTCCTGGTCGACGCCGGGCAGGAATCCGGGCACGTCCACCAGGGTGAGGATCGGGATGTTGAACGCGTCGCAGGTGCGGACGAATCGCGCCGCCTTCTCGGAGGCGTCGATGTCGAGGCACCCGGCGAACTGCGTCGGCTGGTTGGCGACCACGCCGACCGCATGACCCTCGATGCGTCCGAAGCCGACGATGATGTTGCGCGCGAACAGCGAGTGCACCTCGAGGAATTCGCCGTCGTCGAGCAGGTGCTCGATCACAGTGTGCATGTCGTAGGGCTGGTTGGCCGAGTCTGGGATGAACGTGTCGAGGAAGGCGTCGTCCTCGTCGACGTCGGCCGAGACCTCGGTGGCGTAGGCCGGTGCGGGATCGAGGTTGTTGCTCGGCAGGTACGACAGCAGGGCCTTCACGTAGTTGATCGCGTCGTCCTCGTCCTCGCCGAGGTAGTGCGCGTTGCCGCTCTTGGTGTTGTGCGTGCGCGCCCCGCCGAGTTCCTCGAGCGTGACCTCTTCACCGGTGACGGTCTTCACCACGTCCGGTCCGGTGATGAACATCTGCGAGGTGCCGTCGACCATCACGACGAAGTCGGTGAGCGCAGGCGAGTACACGTGACCGCCGGCTGCCGCGCCCATGATCAGCGAGATCTGCGGGATCACCCCCGAGGCGTGCACCGTCCGCAGGAAGATGTCGCCGTAGAGGCCGAGGCTGACCACCCCTTCCTGGATCCGCGCGCCGCCGCCCTCGTTGATACCTACGACCGGACACCCGGTCTTCATCGCGAAGTCGAGCACCTTGACGATCTTCTCGCCGTAGACCTCGCCCAGCGCGCCGCCGAAGACGGTGACGTCCTGACTGAAGACGCAGATCGGCCGCCCGTCGACGGTCCCGTAGCCGGTGACGACGCCGTCGCCGAACGGGCGGTTCTTGTCCATGCCGAAGTTGGTCGAGCGGTGCCGGGCGAACTCGTCGAGTTCGATGAACGAACCCTCGTCGAGCAGCGCGTCGATGCGCTCGCGTGCGGTTTTCTTGCCCTTCGCGTGCTGCTTCTCGACGGCACGGGCCGAGCCGGCGTGCACTGCCTCGTCGTAGCGGCGTTCGAGGTCGGCGAGCTTTCCGGCGGTGGTGTGCGGGTCGAGACCGCCGTCGGACTCAGGTGCGGGCTCGGCTGCCATGCGGTGCAGCCTATTCCGCCACGACCGCGCGGCGTGGGCCGACGTGACCGATCTCGCCGATACCGTCGAGGCATGGAGGACGGATCCGTCAGGCCCGCGAACGAGGCGGCGCCAGATCGCCAACCCCTGGACGCTTATGCGCTGCGCGCCGTCCTCGGCGCCCGTTGGGCACGCATCCAGGTCGTTGCCAGTACCGCCTCGACGAATGCGGACCTGCTGGCGGACGAGGCGGCACCGGATCGCAGCGTGCTGGTCGCAGAGGACCAGGTGGCCGGCCGCGGCCGGCTCGACCGGCAGTGGGTGACGCCGGCCCGGGCCGGGCTGACCTTCTCGGTATTGCTCCGCCCCACCACACCGATCCCGACGTGGGGCTGGCTGCCGTTGCTTGCCGGGGTCGCGGTCCATGAGGCGGTGGGCGAGCTCGTCCCTGCGTCGCTGAAGTGGCCCAACGACGTCCTGTGCGGGTCGGGGGACCGCAAACTCGCCGGCGTCCTCGCCCAGACGAGCGGGGCGGCGGTGGTCATCGGGATCGGGCTGAACGTGTCGACGACCGCTGCCGAACTCCCCGTCGACACAGCGACCTCGCTTGCCCAGTGCGGCGCCACCGAGCTGAACCGGACGATGCTGCTGATCCGGTTGCTGACCCGGTTCGGCGCGCTCGTGGCGCGGTGGTCCGACGTCGGCGGCGATGCCGAGGCGAGCGGGCTCGCCGCCGCCTACCGCAGCGCGTGCGCGACGCTCGGGCGTGACGTAGCAGTCACGACGACCGCTGGCTCGCGCCTAGTCGGGCGGGCCGTGACGATCGAGTCCGACGGCCGACTGCGGCTCGACACCGGAGACATCGTCGGCGCGGGGGACGTAGAACATCTGCGCGGCGCGCGCTAGGCGATACGGTAGGCGACACCACCAGCAGGAGGTTCCCGTGGCGTATCCGGAGAGCGTGCTCGCCGACGACGAGCAGGTCGTCGAGCACTTGCACCCACATTGGATCTCGCTCGCCCCGGCGACATTGTGGTTCATCCTGATATGCGGCCTGGCCGGCGTAGGGATCGCCTTCGCACCTGATCATGGCACCGGACGCACGGTGGTGTTGGGCCTGATCATCGTGGTCGGTCTCGTGCTGCTGTCCGTGCTCACCTTCAAGCCGTGGATCCAATGGCGCACCACCCACTACGTCATCACCACGCACCGCGTCCTGATCCGCCGCGGCGTGTTCACGCACACCGGCCGGGACATCTCGCTCTCGCGGATCAGCGACGTGGCATTCACCCAGTCGCTGTGGGACCGCATCGTGGGCGCCGGGTCCGTCACCATCGAGTCGGCCGGCGAGCACGGTCAAGAGACGCTGACGAACATCCCTCGCTCGGTTCAGCAGCAGCAGTTGCTCAACCGGTTGATCGAGCAGGACGAGGATCGCCGCAACCAGCCGCCGCCGCAAGCCGTGCCGCCGCAGGGCCACCCGCAGCAGGGCTACCCGCAGCAGGGCTACCCGCAGCACGGGCTACCCGCAGACGGGCTACCCGCAGGGTCAGCCTCCGCAGGGCCAGCCTCCGCAGGGTCAGCCGCCCCACCCGCCGACGCAGCCGTACCCACCGCGGTAGCAGGCGGTGACTACGCGCTGAGATCGAGATTGCAGCGCGATTTCGCGTCTGCAGCAATCGAATCGGCCGCGCGCGCGACAGCCGCGACGTCCACGTCGGGGACCGTCGAGCGTGTGCTCCCGGACGTGACCAGGGCGACGAGTGCCGGCCCGAACACCTGCCACGAGCGCGCCACCTCGGCCGGCGCCACCCGCACCACCTCCGTGACGAACGCCTGAGTGGACGCGACCCGCACGGGGTCGGTGGCGCCGACCCCGCTGAGCAACGAGCGCCCCGCCGACACGGTGTCGCGCAGGATCGAGCAGTAGTCGGGTGCCGACGGTGCCGCCGACGAGCCCGCTGAGCTTGCCGGGCCTGCCGGATGCGACCACCAGTGGCTGACCGACGGTGTCGGCTGCGCCGCAAGCGAACCCGCCGAACCCGCCGAACACCCGGCCAGGCCGGTCACGAGGGTGGCCGCGAGTCCCAATCGCCGCAAGCCGGACAGCCTGGACGCGCCTCGGTTCACTTGTTCGCAGCCTGCGCCAGTTGCTGGGTTTCGACCAGGCTGGCCGGGGCGACGAATGCCGACATGGTCAGTTGAAGCGTGGTGACGCCGCTGCCGGGGACTGCTGTTCCCGCACCGCCGAGTGTTATCGACGAGACCAGCACGGCGCGCGGCTGGACCGACTGCAACTGGCCGAGGAACGCGGTGAGCGCGGCGACACTCCCGCTCGCCTCGAGGGTGATCGGCAGGGAGTAGAACTGCGGGCCGCTCGTGGCGCTGGACGCCGTCGGCGTGGGCGTGGGTGTGGTCGAGGCCGCGCCCGGCACCGTGGTGTCGGCCGTCGGCGCAGCAGGAGCGACCAGTGCGGGAGCGCCGACTGACAGCGAGCTGATGTCGATCAGTGTCGAATTTCCGATCGATTGCAACGTGCGCAGGAAGTCGGGCAGGCCGCTGGTGTTGGGCAGGGCCAGTTCGGCCTGGTGCAGGGCAGCCTGGTAGGTCGACAGCTTCTTGTTCTGCGCGTCGAGGGAGTTGATGCGTAGTTGCAACGCCTGATTGTGGGTCGCCGCGGCGTTCACATCGTCACCGACCGACGCGGTCTCGTCGCGCTGCGGACCGATGAAGAACAGGTACGCGACCACGATCATGAGCACTGCGGCGAGGCCGCCGCCGGCGAGCCAGAGTCGTTCCGCCTGCGTCCTGGGCATGTCAGTTTCCTCCGTTGGCGGCCGAGGTCTTGGCAGCGAATCGTCCGCCGAGAGCGTCGGAGGTGAGCAGCACGTCGACCGAGAACGTCAGCGCGTTGCCCTCCCCGGTGACGCTGGCCGGCAGCGGAGCCGCAAGTCCGGGCAGCTTGGCCAGCCGCTCGACGTAGGCGGCAACATTGTTCTTGTTCGGCGCGGACCCGGTGACGTTGACCGTGCCGATGACGGGCAGACCGGACTGGTTGAGCAGCTCGAGCCCGGCGCCCGGTACCGAAGGCTGGTCGACGGTGTACACGTTGCCGGTCACTCCGGTCACCGTGAGACCGCCGCGCGCCGCCGACCGCAGTTCGGTGACCAGGTCACGCCACTGCAGGTCGCCGGTCATCAGCGTCGAGAGGGCCTGCTCGATGCGCGTCGACTTCGCCTGCGCGTCCAGTAGCGGCTGGTAGGTCTTGAGCTGGTTGTCCAGCGACACCGTGCGGGTCTGCTGATCGGACAGCTCGGTCTGCGCCGTTCCGGTCTGCCACCACGACACCGCGTATCCGGAGATGAGGACAACGAGCAGCACCGCGAATGCGAGGACGATCCGGCGCTGCAGCTGCCGCAGCCGCCGGCCGGCGACGATCTCGTCGGGCAGCAGGTTGGCCGTGACCATGATGATCCGGAAATCGTCGCCGGGCCGGGGTCGCGCGGGCGCGATGGTCGGGGCGCTCATCACGCCGATCCGAGGGTCAGGCCGATCGACACGGCTGCCGAGGAACGGAAACGCTCGAGCACGTCGTGGCGACCACCCTGACGCGAGTCGCTGATGCGGCGCAACGGGTTCGCGAGGACCGTCGGGACGCCGATCAGGTCACGCATCTTGTCGGTCAGGCCGGGCAGCTGGGCGGCTCCGCCCACCAGGGCCAGCCGCGACACCCGCTGCTCGCCGCGCGAGGACGCGAAGTAGCTCAGCGAGCTGCGGATCTCGTTGATGAGCGGCCGGAGCGCCTCGTCGATCACCTCGGCGCTCTCGGGTCCCTCGCCGCGGATCAGCCCGACGCGGCACTTGAGCACTTCGGCTTCTGCAACCGGCATGCCCAGCCGTGATGCCATCAGCCGGGTGATCTCGGCGCCGCCGCGAGAGATGCTGCGGACGATCTGCGGGACACCGTCGGTGTGGATCACGATGTTCGTCCCGTTGGCCCCGATGTCGATCACGGCCTCGGTGTCCTGGGCGAGATGGGCAGCCGCCCGCAGCGCGGCGAAGCACGACAGGTCGACCCGAGCGACGTGCAGGCCCGCCTTCTCGACCGCGCGCACCGTGGTGATCACGGCCTCCTTGGGCGCGGCGATGAGCAGCCCGCGCACCGTGTCGTTGCGTCCGGCGTCCTCGAGCGGGTAGAAGTCGAGCAGGGCCTCCTCGACCGGCAGCGGCAGGACGTCGCGGACCTGGAACGGCAGCGCCAGCCGCATCTCTTTCTTGGGCAGGTTGGGCAGCTCGATCTCGCGGACGACGACCTGCTGATGCGTCACGCCCAGCACGACCGACTTGGAGGTGAAGTCCTGCGCCGCCCATAGCTGCCGCAACGCGGTCGTCACTGCCCGGTCGCCCTTCACGACGCCACCGACGACTGTCCCCTCCGGCAGCACGATCTGACCGAAGTTGGTGATGATCGGGTGGTCCT
This sequence comes from uncultured Actinomycetota bacterium, assembly GCA_963750295.1. Taxonomy (GTDB): domain Bacteria; phylum Actinomycetota; class Actinomycetes; order Mycobacteriales; family Jatrophihabitantaceae; genus CAVVPY01. The sequence continues at coordinate 164,031 of CAVVPY010000008.1, read as the reverse complement.
TCGCTCGGGTCACTTCGACCGCGCGGATCGAGGTCGATCCGATGTCGAGCCCGACTGTCGCTGCGGCTGGCACGAGGTGCTCCTTCTGGACGAGCAGGTGTTCAGACCGCGCTGACAAGCGCGCTGTAGGCCTGCGTGAGAGGAACGGTGAGGAACAGCGCCGCGCCGGTCGCCACTACCATCGGCGGCCCGAACGCGATCGTGAGTGACCGGTCGTGTCGTCCGGCGGGGCTGACCAGCCGGGCGGTGGCACCGATCACGAGGCTGCCGATGGCGCCGACCACGAGCGTCGACCACGACAGCCAGCCGAGGTAGAGCCCGAGCAGGCCGGCCAGCTTCACGTTGCCGAAATTGACGGCGACCGGATCGGCGAAGGCGAGCACGGCGTAGATGCTCAGCAGCGCCAGCACACCGGCGAGAGCACGCACCGCCGGACGCCAGTCCGCGGTGACCGCGCCGGCCGGCATGAGCAGGAAGACACTCACGACGTAGGCCGGGAGCACGATCGAGTTCGGCGTCAGGCGCGTGTCCATGTCGATCAGCGCGAGCGTGATTCCGACAGCGGCGAGGAACAGATAGGCCGGAAGCTCGGCAGATAGCCCGAAGTGCAAGGTGATGGCACCGAACAGCGCCGCGGAGGCAGCCTCGACGAGCGGGTACCGCGCACCGATCCGACCAGCGCACCCGGCACACCGGCCACGGAGCAGTAACCAGCTGACCACCGGAACGTTGTCGCGGGCCCTGATCGGTGCGTCGCACGCCGGACAGTGCGAGCCCGGGAACACGACTGATTCCCCGCGTGGCACGCGGTACACGATCACGTTCAGGAACGAGCCGATCAGCAGGCCGACGAGCATCAGCAGGGCGACGATCGGCCACGGCGTTGTCACGGCGTTCCCGTCGAGGTACTGATGACGTGCCACAGCGACGAGGTCGTGGTGACCGTGTGCAGCACACCGTTGACGTCATCGACGGCCGCAAACGCCTGCTTGAGGTTCTGGTAGCGCTCGGCGAACTGGTAGCCGGAGTACGGACGCCCGGTCTGACCAGGGGTATCAGCGATTTCCCATTCCGCGCCGAGCGGCGAGTGATGTGCCATCGCGACGGTGCCCGTCACGGTGAGCCAGCCGAGCGGACCGATGCCCGGGCTGTCGCCCCGATCGAAGTTGTCAACGGTGAACTCACCGCCGCAGATGCCGGTCGTGCCGGGTTGTGCCGGGCAGGTGAACTTGATCGGTGCGTTGCCGAGCGCCAGCAGCGCTCCGTAGATGTTCAGGTTGGCCAGATCGGTCCGCAGGTTCGTGTACTGCTGATCCGGGCGAGCGCCGTCTACCGGGACGCTCGTGTAGAGGGCGGTGGTGTCGTTCGGGCAGAAGCCCTGCGTGGTGGCACTGATCAGGCTCGCGGTCGTGTAACGGCACTTGACCGGATGGTAGATGCGCACGTTGTTCTGCCCGATCATCATCAGCGCCTGGGTGGACCGGTCGGCCGCCGTCGTCGTGCCACTCACGATCAGGTCGTTCTGGGCGACGATCGCCATCGTCTTGGTCGCGGTGCCCTCGAGGTAGAGGTCGCCAGGCCCATTCGTGCCGAACGTCCCGGCGGTTCCCATCGCGTACTGCGTGACGTCGTCCATCGAGGGGAAGGTGCTCGTCGCGGGGGTGACGGTGGTGGCCGTGGCGGTTGCGGCGACGGTGAAGGTGACCTTGAACTGCGGGACCGACTGGCCACCCCCCAGCAGCGCCGTGCCGTTGCCCCATACGTAGTTGCCCACGTTGAGGCACAGACCGCCGACGAGGGCCACGTTGCACGTGCCGACCTGAAGCGTGATCGTCGAGGTGAAGCACGTCGTCGTTGTTGACGGGGTGACCGCCGAATTCCCTGCGGTATTGGCGAAGAAGCTGTCGGTACTCGGCGCGGGGATGCTGGTATTCGTCGTGCCACCGCTCACCCCGGACGCCGGCGTGCAGCCGTCGGTCGCGCTCGAGTCCGACACCGTGGTCACCTTCAGCCGGTGGCTGCGGTTGTCGGCGTAGCTCGGTGCGGATCCGGCCGCGTCGGTCGAGTTGAACGGCGCGAGGACGCCGGTCAGGTAGGTGTTGAGTGCGCTCGCGCTCGTGTAGCTCGTCGGGGCCGCTGCCAGCGCGGCTTTCACGGTCGACTTGAGCGTGGGGTAGGCGGTTGCCGAGAACCCGCCCGCAGCCGAGCAGTTGAGGAACTTCAGATCCGTCGTCGCGGTCGAGGTCGTGCAACTGGTGCCGGACGAATAGCTCGTCCACTGCGGAGTCCATGCGCCGTCGGGCTTGGTGCTCGGGTTGTCGCCGGTCGCCGGGGTGTAGGGCTTGTCGGCAGCCGTGACGACGGTCGTGTTGGTCGTGGTGGTGCCGGCGGTACCGGCCTTGAGATAGAAGACGCTGTTGGCCGAACTCGCCGCGTCGCCGAGCTTCTGACCGGTGGTGTTCCATCCGCTCGATCCGTGCGCGATTGCAGGTGTGCTCGGCGGTGCGTCGCCGTCGTTCCGGACGGACAGCACCCTGATCGTGTAGGGCGAGGAGAGGTTCACCGTCGCCACGCCCATACCGGTCGCCGTTGCGCCGGAATAGCACTGCCCCGAGCGGCTGGCAGCGTTGGCGGCGACCCAACTCGTCGTCGTCTGCGGGCTGGTGACGGTTGCCGTCCCGTCCGCGTTGAGCTTGACGCGCGTCGGGCCGTTGTACACGCACGCCGACGTGCCGGTCGGGACGGTCGGGCTGCCTGTCGGCACGTCCGGCCCCACTGAGACGTACTGCGGTGGGCCGTAGGTGGACGCCGGGTCGATCGTGCCGCCCACGTCGACGGGGAATCCCGCGCACCCCAGATCGAAGGCCCGGTAGTTCTGCCCCGAGGCCGCCCCGCAGACGGGGCTGGACAGCTGCTGGTACCGATAGCCGGTGCTCACCGGTTGGTTGACCAGCGGCCCGGTGCCGCCCGGGAAGCTGTTGCTGATCATCAGTGCGTCGCCCGAGTAGTACCCACCGGCACCGTCGGCCGGGTTGGTGGGTGCGAGCAGCTTGGTGAGGTGGCCAAAGCTCGTCTGACACGGGGCGAAGTGGGTCTGCTGGTTGCCCGCGAGGGCGCTCTCGCTCCAGTTCACGTAAGGGTCCGGCGCTTTCGGCGGGGGCAGCGAGGCGCGGCCGTGGCTGCCGACGAACGTGGCGTTGCAGACCGCGACCTTGCCAGCAGCGGCGCCGGGCGAGCTGCCGCTCCACCGGACGCTGGAACCCTTGATCGGCACGCCCGCATTGGCGATGCCGGTGGCGTCGAAGGCGATGGTGCGACTCGGGTAGTTGGCGAGCACCGACGCCGACGACTGCGTCTCGAACGCGGTCACGACGCCGTAGTCGAGCAGGTTCATCGAGGCGCCGCCTGCGATATCGGCCTTGAGCGTGCGGCTGACGCTGACACCCCCGCGGGAGGTCGTCCCGATAGCGGTAACCCGGAAGTAGCGGCCGCCGGACGGATCCTTGTCCGCCTTCCAGGCGTAGGAGGCCGTGTACCCGGATGCACTGTAGATCGGGATGACGCCCGAGTAGTTGGTCGGCAGGACGCAGGTAGCGACCGACGAGTCGGCTCCTGAGCAATGCGCGTCGGCATAGCTGACGAAGGCGTTGATGCCACCCTGGGCCGCGGCCTCGGCCGCTTGACTGAACGCCGAACGCAGGGACGGGACCACGTTCGACGTCGCCACGACGAGCGTGCTCGTGACGACGACGGTGATGACAGTGATCACCATCAGCACGTACACCAGCAGAAAGCCGCCGTCCGCCTCGTCACCGGTAGCCCGTGTCCTGCGTCGGATCGCGGTACGGATGCTGATCACGACAGCGCTCCGAGAACCGGCACGGCGACCACGGTCTGAAACCCGACCGGGTGCGCACCGTGCAGATCTCGTGCGGTGAAAGCGATCGAGACGCTGGAGATGTTCTGCAGATTCGCCACGGCGACGGCGTCCGGCCGGCTCTGCTGCGAGGGGACTGCCGCGGTCAGCGGTGTGCACCCGGACGCGACGGTGGGCGGCGTACCGAGATTGAGCCCCGACAGACTGGTGCCCGCCGAGTTGAACGCGGTGAACAGCGGGCCGGCCGACACCGGACCGGTGAGGACGCGGCAGCGCATCGGGTTCGCCGGGTAGCTGGCCGGTGTCGAGCTGAACAACTCCTCGACGAGCTGACCCGCACCGTCCAAGCGCAGCCAGACGAGCTGCGGCGCCGAGGTCGTGTTCGTGGCGGCGTCGCGGTTGTTGATGTCGGAGTGGAAGGCGATGTTGTTAGGGCCGAACCACTCGAACCGGTTCAGGGCCAGCCCCGATGCCGTCGGGTCGTCCGCGACGTGCAGGTAGGTGCTCCACGACTGCAGCACGCTGCGCGCCTGGGCCGTGGAGATCGCGCGGTCGGTCGTCGATGTCGCCGACACGGTTGACCGGACGAAGAAGATGAGGGTGGCGGTGCCCAAGATGGTGCCGAGCGTCATCGCGACGACGAGCTCGGTCAGGGTGACACCGCGGTCGTCCGCGGCGCGCCGGCGTGGCCGGGTCAGCATGCGACGACCGAATCGCTGCGCGCGAGGAACTCGCCGTCGGCGTTGTCGACGGTGACATTCACGGTGAACGTCGCGCCGGGGCTGCACTGCGTGCCACCCGGCGTGCCGTCCGGCGGGAAGAAGGTGATCCAGCGCTTCACGGTGAACTGCTCGCCGAGCACATTTGCCTCGTACGACTTGCCGGACTCGACCGTCGCCGACGCGCTGTTGGCCTGGGCGGACGCGATGAACGACTGCGCGACGTTGGCCGCGTCGACGCGTCGCTGGCTGGCGTGTGCGGACTGCAGCGAATTGATGACACCGGTGGTGGCGGCCGTGGCGACCACGACGAACAGGACGAACGAGACGATGACCTCGGCGACGGTGAATCCGCCGTCGCCAGCACACCGGTCCTCGGCGGGCCGAGCGTAGATCGCGACCATCGTCATGTCCTTGGCAGGGGGCGTACGCGGACGTGCGGGCAGGAGGAGACCTGCGGTGGATTCGCGACAGGCAGGCGAGCACCGCGGCGGCGGCTCGTGCGGTGGGGCGGGTGGCCCGCCCCACCGCACTAGCGGTGGACTAGCTCAGCAGACGCCGCTCTGGACCTTGCCGACGGACGAGGTGTAGTGGAACGTGTCGGTGGTCTGGCTGTTCGTGCCCTGCACGCAGTACGTGCTGCCGGTCAGGGAGTAGCTCATCGCGGTGTTGTCGCTGATGTGCACGCCCGGTGCGACGACGGTGGTCCACTCGACTGAGGACGGGTAGTGCTGGTTGTCGGCGTAGAACTGCTCGACGGCCGGGGCCGCGTTGCGGATGTCGGACTCGGTCGACTTGTTCTCTGCGCCGTTGCGGTAGTTCAGGTACAGCGGGATCGCGATGGCGACCAGGATGCCGATGATCACGACGACGACGAGCAGCTCGATGAGCGTGAAGCCGCGGTCCTCGGCGGCCTTCTCGTCGCGGATGCGGCGGAGTGTGTTGTACATCTGAGTCTCCTTGACTCGCAGGGGATGCCGGACCGCGGAAAGTCCGACTGAAGCGCGGCGGGTGCCTTGCTCCGTCTCCGGTCGGCAGGGGTGCGACCGGAAATCTGTGTGGGCAGCCGGGCTGCCGTTGTCGAGTGCGCTACACGAGTTGCACCGGGATCGCCCGTGGCGCGCCACTCGGTGCCGCTCCGACCTGGCAGGAGGTATAGGCCAGTCGGAGATCGAGCAGGTTGCCGAAGGTCGACCCGGTAATGCCGGTCGGTACCGACACCGTTGCGCCGACCACGCCGAGCAGATTGAAGTTCAGCGAGCCGGACAGGTCGGCGCCGACGCCCAAGCCCCACGCCAGCGCCGTCGTCTTGGTGACGGCGACATTGGGACCGAGGACGAAGGTCAGGGTCAGGCCGGTGCCGCTCGTGCCGTAGCTGAGCAGGGTGCTGACCACCGAGCCGCCGAGGCCGAGAGCGGCAACCACCTGCGCCAGCGTCAGCGGCAGGCTGATCGCGACCGAGTCGCCGTAGGACTGGACGGTGATCCCGGCGAAGGTCACCACGGGCACGTCGTCCACTGCCGGGTAAGTGACGCCGTTCACCGTGATCGTGGCGATCACGCCGTTGGCCACACCGAAGGTGACCTTCCCGCCGAGGACGGACACGTTCGCGGCGGAGACCTGAGCGGTCGGTGACGTGGTGCCGTCGTTCGGGCAGGTCGCCATCGAGTCGACCGCGCCGGTCGACACCACCGGGTTCAGGATCGAGGTGGCGCCGGGCAGCACGCTGATCTGGACGCCGGCGGACTGGGCGCGGCCGAAGATCGGTGTCGTCGCGTCAGCCGTGGACGGCGTCTGCTGCGTGTAGCCGCTGATCAAGCTCACCGTTGCCGAAGCGAGCGAACCTGCGCTGCTCGAGGTGGGGCTGGTCGTGCGGTAGCACGGCTGGGTCGCCGACGCGGCGGTGCATGGGGAGGGGATGCCGGCCGGCAGGTCGGCCGGGAACGCGGCCGGCTTCGGTCCGCCCTGCGTGGTCGGCGATGCAGCGTGGAGGCTGCTCGACGGGCCGAGCGCCGCGCCGATGATGTTGCTGGCCGTGCCCTGAAGCGCCGCCACCAGTGGGTTGAGCGCGTCGTTCACGATCGGCGCGATGAGCCCGTCGAGCAGCCCCCCGAGCGAACCGGTCAGGCTGAGGTTCGCGTGCAGCTGGGCAGTCCCGGTGAAGCCGGCCGACGCGAACCCGGTCGCGCCCGTCGTCACCGATACCGCCGACGCGGGCTGGGCCGAGATGCCGAGCACGATCGATGCCGCAACCGCACCTGCGGCAACCCGACGGCACCGGCTCATGACGTCGCACCCTGGATGTTCTGGTAGATGGTGAACATCGGCAGGTAGAGGCAGATGACCATCACGCCGACGATCGCGCCCATCACGACGACCATCACCGGCTCGATCGCGGCGGTCAGCGACTCGGTGCTGGTCTCGACCTCCTGGTCGTAGAAGTCCGCGATCTTGTCGAGCATCGCGCTGATCTGACCGGTCTCTTCGCCGACCTCGATCATCTGCGTCACCATGACGGGAAAGATCGGGTGCTTGACCAACGGCGCCGACATCGGCTGTCCGTCCCGCACCGACTTCTGCACGTCCTTCATCGCCTCGCCGATGACCGCGTTCCCGGTCGTCCCGGCAACCACATCGAGGGCTTGCATGACGGGCACGCCGACAGCGAGCAAGGTCCCTAGATTGCGAGCGAATCGGCTGATCGCGATCTTGGTGAACAGCGAACCGAAGATCGGCAGCCGGAGCTTGAGGCGGTCGACGGACAGCCGCCATTCGTAGTCCTCGCGCAGCTTGCGCCGGAACAGGACGGTGCCGGTGGTCACAGCGGCGAGGCCGATCGGGGCGATCCACCACATCTGGTGGCTGAGCGTGACCATGATCTGCGTCGGCAACGGCAACGTGCCGCCGAGATTGCGGAACATCTTCTCGAAGATCGGCACGATGAACACCAGTACCGCCGCGACCATGACGACGCTGAAGCAGATCACGATGGCCGGGTAGGTCAGTGCCGACTTGATCTTGCCCCGGAGCGCGGCGTCCTTCTCGAAGTTCTGTGCGATCCGGTCCAGCGCGCTGTCGAGGAAGCCGCCGGTCTCGCCGGCCCGCACCATCGCGATCATCAGTTCCGGGAAGATCCGATCCTGCCGGCCCAACGCGCCGGAGAGGGACAGACCGGATTCGATGTCTCGACGGACGTCACGAATCGCCTTGTGCAGCACCGGTTTGGTCGTCTGTTCCTCGAGGATCGCGAGCGAGCGCAACAACGACAGCCCGGACGAGGTCATCGTGGCGAACTGCCGGGCGAACACGGACAGTTCCTTCAGCGAGACGTGATCCTTGCGGCCGGGGATCTTGAGATCCTTCTGCAGACCTTTGCCCGACTCGGTGATGGTGAGCGGGATCGCGCCGGTCTGCCGAAGCGAGGAGGCGACGCTTGCCTCGCTCGCGCCGTCGAGCTTGCCCTTGGACCGCTTGCCGTTGGCGTCGATCGCCTCGTAGTCGAAGCTCTTCGTGAGGGTGGTGACCATGGCTCAGGCCCGTCCAACGAGTCGCTTGAACTCCTCGACGGCGTGGCACAGGTCGAGCGCGTTCTCGTAGCGGATGAGTCCTTCGTGCACGCGCTGGGCGAGGTGCTGATCGAAGGTCAGCATGCCGTCGGCGCCGGAGGACTGCATGAACGACGGGATCTGGTGGTTCTTGCCCTCGCGGATCAGGTTGCGGATCGCTGCGGTGGCGAACATGACCTCGCACACCACCGTACGTCCTTGCCCGTCCGCGGTCTTGCACAGCGCCTGGGTGACCACGCCCTGCAATGCCGTCGACAGCTGCGCGCGAATCTCCTGCTGCTGGTGCGGCGGGAAGATGTCGATCACCCGGTCGATGGTCTGCGCGGCCGACTGCGTGTGCAGGGTCGCGAGGACGAGGTGCCCGGTCTCGGCCGCGGTGATCGCGGTCGCCACCGTTTCGAGATCGCGCAGCTCGCCGACCAGGATGATGTCCGGGTCCTGGCGCAGCACGTGCTTGAGTGCCTCGGCGAAACTGCTGGTGTCGACACCGACCTCGCGCTGATTGACCAGGCACCGGCGGTGGCCGTGCAGGAACTCGATCGGGTCCTCGATGGTGACGATGTGGTCGCGCCGGGTGCGGTTGGCGAGATCGAGCAACGAGGCCAGGGTTGTGGTCTTGCCGGAACCGGTCGGCCCGGTGACCAGGACCAGCCCGCGCGGCAGGGTGGCGAAGCGCGCGATCTGGTCCGGGATGCCGAGTTCGTGCAACTGCTTGATCTCGTGCGGGATGGCCCGCATGACCGCGCCGTAGGCGTTGCGCTGCTGGAACACGTTCACGCGGAACCGGGACAGGCCGGGCACGTCGTAGGCGAGGTCGTACTCGAGGTCGGTCTCGAAGCGCAGCCATTGGTCCGGCGTCAGGATCGCGTGGATCAGCTCGGCGGTCTGCTCGGGCCCAAGGGGCTCGTAGTCCGGCAGCGGGGTGAGGTCGCCGTGGACGCGGATCATCGGCGGCGAGTTCGTGGTCAGGTGCAGGTCGGACCCGCCCGCCTCGACCGTGCTCTGCAGCAAGGTGTCGAGTGAGTCGCGCGCTTCGCTGCGCGGCAGCTCCCGCGCCGAGCCGCCGGTGGCGAACTCTGCCGCGACGTCCGCACGCGAGGCCGAGCCGTTGAGCACGGACTGGGAGTGTGCAGTCACAACAGGACCCTTCGACCTCGTGTCGCGCGGGCCCCCGCTCAGCGCGTCAAACTTCACACCGAACTAACACTCGGTGTCGCGCCTTCCATCGGCGGGGCGTATCGAATCCTGAGCCGGATCGTTGCTATTGCTCGCGCCCGGGCCACGAACCGTGCCGAAGTGGGACGAAATCGCGTCAGATCGCCACGCGGAGGACCTCGGCCAGCGAGGTCTCGCCGGCTGCGGCCTTGCGGAAGCCGTCCACGCGTAGCAGCTCCATGCCCTGCGCCATCGCGGTGCGCTGGATCTCGTGAGCCGATGCGCGCTCGACTGCCAGGCGCTCGATCTCTTCGCCGACCGCCATCACCTCGTGCAGGGCGATGCGGCCGCGGTAACCGGTGCCGGCGCACGATCGACAGCCGACGGGTTGCCACAGCATGGCGATAGGACCGAGGAGTTCGAAGGGCCAGCGCGCGGACTCGAGCTCGGCCATCGTCGGGTAGTACTGCTCCTTGCACCACGAGCACAGTTGCCGGGCCAGCCGCTGGGCCATCACGCAGTCCAGCGATGAGCCGACGAGGAAGGGCTCGATCCCCATCTCGACCAGCCGGGTGACCGCACTGGGCGCATCGTTGGTGTGCAGGGTCGAGAGCACGAGGTGGCCGGTGAGTGCGGCCTCGACGGCGAGCTGCGCGGTGACCCGGTCGCGGATCTCGCCGATCAGCACGATGTCGGGGTCCGACCTGAGGATCGCCGGCAGTACGGCGGCGAAGGTGAGCCCGGCCTTGTGGTTGACCTGCACCTGATTCACACCGGCCAGCCGGTACTCGACCGGATCCTCGACGGTGATGACGTTGACCTCCGGCTTGCTGAGCTCGGTCAAGGTCGCGTACAGGGTCGTCGACTTGCCCGAACCGGTCGGGCCGGTCACCAGCACCATCCCGTGCGGCTTGTGGAACGACGTGGCGAAGCGGTCGTAGTTGGCCGTGGTGAACCCGAGCCGGCGCAGGTCGAGGTCGATGCCGCCGGTGTCGAGCACCCGTAGCACGATCTTCTCGCCCCATACGGTCGGCAGCGTGGCAAGCCGCATGTCGACCGCCCGGGCACCGATCCGCATCGTGATCCGGCCGTTCTGAGGTACCCGCCGCTCGGTGATGTCGACGTTGGACATGATCTTCAGCCGGCTGATCAGAGCGGACTGCACCGCTTTGGGCACGGTGTCGACCTCGTGCAGCACACCGTCGATGCGGTAGCGCACACGCAATTCGTGTTCGGTCGGCTCCAGGTGCAGGTCCGAGGCCCGGTTCTCGATCGCCTGCTCGATCAGGCCGTTGACGTATCGGACGATGGGCGCCTCGTCGGACACCGATTCGACGACTGATGACGGTTGCTCGCTACCGGCCAGGCTCGCGGCCACGTCGTCGAGGTCGGCCTCGGAGCGCTGAAATCGGTCGATCGCCTTGTTCAGCTCGTCCCGGGCGACCACGACCGGTCGCACCTGCAGGCCGGTCGCCGCACGGACGTCGTCGAGCGCGAGGACGTCGCCCGGGTCCGCGACGGCGACGACGATCTCTTCGTCGTCGATGGCGATGCCGAGCAACCGATGCCGACGTGCGAGCGCCAGCGGGATCTTGGCCGCGGCCGCGACATCGATCGGGTACCCGGCCAGGTCCATGCTCTTGACCGAGTAGGCCTCGGCGAGGGTCTCGGCGATCTCGACCTCGGTGACGGCACCCTGGCCGACCAGCACGTCGCGCAGCGGCCGGCCGGATTCGTCGGCGAGGCGGACGGCATCGCCGAGCACGGCGGCGCTCAGCCCGCGCTCGCGCAGGGCCTCGAGAAGCGGCCCGTGATTGCCGTACACAGCGACTAGATCGTCCGGATCAGGCAGACATGTAGGACGTCGCGCCGATCCGTGCGGAGTTTCGGTTGTTTCAGCCGGTTATGTACTGCTCCAGCAAGCCACGTTCCTGCTCGAGTTCGCCGATTCGGCTCTTCACGACGTCGCCGATCGAGACCAGCCCGAGCACGAATCCATCGGCGATGACGGGCATGTGCCGGATCCGGCGCGCCGTCATCGTCTCGGCCACCTGGTCGACCTCGTCATCGGGTGAACAGCTCACCACGTCGGCGGTCATGATGGTTTCGACGGGCGAGGTGAGGATGTCGCTGCCGCGCTCATACAGGCGCCGCACCACGTCCCGCTCGGACACGATTCCCAGCACCTCGGTCGACGTGCTGACGAGAACGGCACCGATCCCGTGCTCGGCGAGGCGGGCGAGCAGGTCGGAAACAGTTGCGTCAGGCGCGATCGTGACTGTGTCGCCGCCCTTGTGGGCGAGGATCGCTGAGATCTTCATCGAGGCTCCTTGGCGTACGCCGCTTGGGTCGAGCCTGCCGCACCTGACCGGCGCGCGCCAGGGTCTGACGCCTCAGAGCGTGTACCAGGCGGTGGCGATCTCGCTGGCAACACGCTCGGGTTCGTCGAGAGGCACGAACGTCCGCCCGCCGACAATCGGGACGAGACGGGCATCCGCAAACGTATCGCGCAGCCGTTGTGCGAAGGCGATCCGGAAGAACCGATCGGCCTCGCCCCAGATGAGCAGCACCGGCTTGCCGAAGCGGCTCAGACGGGTCGAGACGTCGAGCAGGTCGGCCTTGTCGATGGCGGCGAGGAAGCGTGCGGTGTCTCGTCGGACACCTTCGTCGGTCAGCATCGGCTCGACCCAGCGGCGGGTCAGGGCCGGGTCGAGGGGCTTGGCGACGAGGCTGCCGAACCCGAGGACGGAGTGGCGCACCCGGGTGGAGCGCATCGCGGCCATCGCCAGGCGCAGCCGTCGGGCGCTGCGTCCGAGCGTCACCAACAGGCCGAACGGTGCGGGCGGGAACTTGTCGAATGCGTCGCAGTTGGTCAGGGCCAGGCGGCCGATGCGCGAGTCGTCCGCATCGATCAGGAACTGGCACAGTGCGCCGCCGGTGTCGTTGCCGACCAGCGTCACGTCGCGCAGGTCGAGGGCGTCCAGGAAGTCGTTGATCAGGCCGGCCACGCCGCGTGGGCTCAGCTCTGCGCCGGCGGCGAGCGCCTCGGGGTGCGCCCCGAGTGGCAGGCTGGGAGCGAAGGATCGGATCCCGCGCGCGGCCAGCGCGTCGGCAACTCCGGTCCACAGGCCGTGGTCGACGAGCAGGCCGTGGACGAACACGACCGGCGGCGCGGTCGAGTCGGCAGGTCCGGCCGCGCGGTAGTGGACCCGGCCCTGGGGCAGATCGACGATCGACATGGTGGTCCCTCTCGGTCAGCTCGCGGTAGGTTCGGCTCGTGGTGCCACAAACATACGTACAGCCTGTATGAAAAGCAACCGGCGCACGCAGGCCGACAGATCGGCCGCGACGCGGGACGCGCTGGTCGCTGCCGCGCGCCCGCTGTTCGCCGAGCACGGCTACGCCGGTGTCGGCACCGAGGCGATCGTGCGCGCGGCCGGAGTGACCCGCGGCGCGATGTACCACCAGTTCGCCGACAAGCGCGAGTTGTTCGCCGCGGTGTTCGAGGCGGCCGAGGCAGCGATCACCGCGCAGATCGGCGCTGTGGTGCTCGCGGCCGGCGAGGCGGACCCGATCGCGGTGATGCGGCTCGGTGCGGCGGCGTGGCTGGACGCCTGCGCCGAGCCGGAGGTGCAGCGGATCGTGCTCATCGAGGCGCCGGCGGTACTCGGGTGGCAGCGGTGGCGCGAGATCGGGCTGCGCTACGGAATGGGACTGGTGCAGGGCCTGCTCGAGCACGCGATCGCGGTGGGCCGCATGCCGGCCCAGCCGGTCATCCCGCTGGCGCACGTCCTGATCGGGGCGCTGGACGAGGCGGCGCTCTACCTCGCGCGCGCGCTCGACCCGGTCGCGGCCCGGGCGGAGATGCAGCAGGTCCTGGACCGGCTGATCACGGCGCTGTCGCTCGACTGAACACCGAGGCGAACCGCGTCAGCGAAAATCCCTGGACCTGGTGCGCAGGCCGAGGTGCAGCTTGTCGATCCGCTCGGCGAGTACGTTGATCACGCCGTCGCGCGTGTGCTCGAGCATGCCGCGGATCTTCAGTCCGCCGGAATCGCGCACCACCCGCCGGTACTTCTGCCAGACCACCTCGTCCACGATCACGTTGGTCAGGCCGGTCTCGTCCTCGATGTTGAGGAAGGTGACGCCGCGCGCGGTAGCCGGCCGCTGCCGGTGGGTCACCACGCCGCCGATGGTCACCCGGGTGCGGTTGGGGACCGAAAACAGCTCGGCGTTGGTCAGGATGCCCTGCGCCCTCAGCCGCGGGCGGATCAGCGCGGTCGGGTACATCGACGGGGTGATCCCGGTGGCCCACATGTCGGCGATCAACTGTTCCGGCTCGGTCATGGCCGGGATGCCGGCCGGTGCCTTCTCGGAGTAGGCGTCCACGTCCAGTTGCCCCGGACGGGACGAGGCCGCGGCGCCGGCGGCCCACAGCGCATCGCGCCGGGGTAGGCCGAAATCCTCGAACGCGTCGGCAGTCGCCAGTGCCTCGACCTGATCGGCGGACAGGCCCACCCGCCGGGCCAGGTCGGCCATCGAGGTGAACGGGCCGCCGGCCGATCGTGCCGCCACGATCGCCTCGGCCAACTCGGAGCCGATCGACCGTACCGACGACAGCCCGAGCCGGACGGCCGGTTGCGGCAGCGTGGCGGACGGGTGATCGCACGAGCACTGGGGCGGACCGTCCGCGGGTTCGAGCGACGCACCGGCTAACGACAGCGCGAGTGAGGGCTTGCGGATCTCGATCCCGTGCCGTTTCGCATCGTGCACCAGCGACTGGGGCGAGTAGAACCCCATCGGCTGCGCGTTGAGCAGCGCCGCGCAGAACGCCGCCGGGTAGTGCCGCTTGAGCCAGGACGAGGCGTAGACCAGCAACGCGAAGCTGATCGAGTGCGACTCGGCGAAACCGAACGCCGCGAAGGCCTTGATCTTCTCGTAGATCTCGTCCGCGGTGGAGCCGGTGATCCCGTTCGCGGCCATCCCGTCGTAGAGCCGCATTCGCATCGCGTCGATCTTGTCCTTCGAGCGCTTCGAACCCATGCCGCGGCGCAACTGGTCGGCCTCGGCCGGGGTGAAGTCCGCGACCGAGACGGCCAGTTGCATCAACTGCTCCTGGAACAGGGGGATGCCCAGCGTCCGGCGCAGCGGTTCCTCCAAGCGGGGATGGGGGTAGGTGATCGGTTCCTCGCCGTTCTTGCGCCGGATGTACGGGTGCACCGAGTCGCCCTGGATCGGGCCGGGACGGATCAGCGCCACCTCGATCGCCAGGTCGTAGAAGCAGCGTGGCTTGAGCCGCGGCAGGGTCGCGATCTGTGCCCGGGACTCGACCTGGAACACCCCGATCGAGTCGGCGGCACAGAGCATGTCGTACACGCACGGCGCTTCCTTGGGGATCGAATCGAGCGTGAGGGTCACGCCGTGCGTTCCGGCCACCAGTTCGAAGCAGTACTGGATCGCCGAGAGCATCCCGAGGCCGAGCAGGTCGAACTTGACCAGGCCGATCTCGGCGCAGTCGTCCTTGTCCCACTGCAGCACCGTGCGCCCTGGCATGCGGCCCCACTCGACCGGGCAGACCTCGACCACCGGACGGTCGCACATGACCATCCCGCCGGAATGAATGCCCAGGTGTCGCGGCGAATTCTGCAGCTCGCCGGCGAGGTCGACGACCTGCTGCGGGACGGCGGCGGCGTCCGCCTCGGTCTGCTCGGACCAGTAGTAGCCACGCTCGATCTCTTTGCTCCACGCGTCCTGCTGGCCCTGCGAGTACCCGAGCGCCTTGGCGATGTCGCGCACCGCAGACTTCGGCCGGTAGGTGATCACGTTCGCCACCTGCGCGGCGTGCTCGCGTCCGTGCAACTGGTAGACGTACTGGATGACCTCCTCGCGGCGGTCGGACTCGATGTCGATGTCGATGTCCGGCGGCTCACCGCGCTCGGGTGCGAGGAAGCGCTCGAACATCAGCTCGTAGTAGACGGCGTCGATCGCGGTGATCTGCAGCGCGTAGCAGACTGCGGAATTGGCGGCCGATCCCCTTCCCTGGGCGAGGATTCCCTGCTCGCGGCAGAACCGGGCGATGTCGTAGACGACCAGGAAGTAGCCCGGGAAGTGCAGCTCCTCGATGATCGTCAGCTCGTGCTCGATCATCTGGTAGGCGCGCGCCTCGTGCGGCTTGCCCGCGAACCGCTCGGGTGCCATCCGGTACACCAGTTCGCGCAGGAAGCTCATCTCGGTGTGTCCGGGTGGGACGGGGAACGGCGGCAGGTCCGGCGCGATCAGGTGCAGCGAGAACGCGATCTCGGTGCCGAGGCGCGCGGCGTTGGCCACCGCGGACGGCCACCGGGCGAACCGGGCAGCCATCTCGTCGCCGGACCGCAGATGCTGCCCGGCCCAGGCCGGCAGCCAGCCGTCGATGTCGTCCAGGCTGCTGCGCGCGCGGATGGCGGCAAGTGCCGTGGCCAGCGGCCGCCGCGGTGGTGCGTGGTAGTGCGCGGCGGTGGTCGCGACGATCGGCAGCCCCGCGTCGTGGGCGAGTTCGGCGAGCACGTCGTAACGCTCGTCGGCCAGCGGGTCGAGTTCGTGGCACAGCTCGACGGCGACGTTGTCGGGGCCGAACCGGGCGATCAATTCGTCCAGGGCACGCCGTGCTACGGCGGTACCGCCGGTATCCAGCGCCTGTCGTACGGCGCCCTTGCGGCACCCGGTCAGCACCAGCCAATGTCCGTCGGCTGCCTCGGTGACCTCATCCAGGTCGTACACCGGGCGACCCTTCGCGCCGCCTCTCAGTTGTGCGGTGCTGATGGTTCGGCACAGACTGGCGTAGCCGTCCGGGTCGCGGGCCAGTGCCAGCAGATGTTGGCCTGGTGGATCGGGGACGCCGACCCGGGCGGCCCTGCTCTTCTCGGACATGGTCCGTGGCAGTGGCACGCCGAGCGAGAGTTCGGTACCGAATCCGGTCGGCAGCCCGATCGCCTCGGCTGCTTCGGCGAAGCGGACCACGCCGTACATGCCGTCGTGATCGGTGAGGGTCAGCGAGCGCAGGCCGAGCCGAGAGGCCTCTTCGGCCAGCTCCTCAGGAGCGGACGCGCCGTCGAGAAAGCTGAACGACGAGTGGGCGTGCAGCTCGGCGTAGGCGGTTCCGCTCGGCTGGCGGGCCAGGCCCAGCGGCTCGTACGAGTCACGTTTGCGGGACCAGGCAGGGGAGTCCCCGCCGTCCCCGTGCGCTCGTACCCCGTGCGCTCGTACCCCGTGCGCTCGTACCCCTGGCGCAGGGCGTCCCGAGAGCCGGCGTTCCAGCTCGCGCCACGGGATCGGCGGGTTCTCCCAACCCATCCGCACAGTTTAGAACATCTGTTCGATGAAGGCGAGGTGGTGTGCGTCGGGTTCCTTGGCGTGGCCAATGATTGAGGGTGCCAGGGTCAGCGATCGAGAAGCTCAGTGAGAGCACGAGCCGCGGCTTCGGTCGCCCCCGTCTTGGTCTCGGCTTGGGCCACCGAGTAGCGCCGCGATGCCCGGTCGACAGCCAGCACCGTCCATGGCCCCGCACCCTCCTCGCCGCTCAACTCGACGTAGAGGCGAGCCCGGTCGTGCTCGACGCGTAGTCGGTGCAACTCGTTGCCGTCTTCATGCAGGATCCGCCGACGCTCCGGGTCGGCCACGAACGACGTCCATCGGCTGCCGGGCACGCCGCAAGGGTAATCACACTCACCTCGGGGGACCTTGACTCACGACAGAGGACGGCCAGCCGGGCACGGGGAGCGCGTCGCCGCGCCAGGATCGCTCAGCACGCCCGCTGCGGGCAGGCCCCGCACGGTCTGCTCTGGTGAGTCGGAGGTCGTCGGTACGGTCCACGTCGTGGTTGCCAAGTCCCGGTTTCCGACCGATCACGATCCGACGATCGACGTGCGGCCCGCGTTCGGTCGGTTCGAGGATTTCGCCGCCGTCGTCGGCGTCCAACGGCCGAACGCGCGCGGATGCTGGTGCATGTCCTACCGGGACAGCCGCGTACCCGCACTCGACCGGCCGGTGTACATGCGCGCGCAGTGCGCGACCGAGCCGGGCCCGGGCGTGCTGGTGTACGTCGATGACACCGTGGCCGGCTGGTGCTCCATCGCGCCACGAGCAAGCTACCGGCGCCTACTGAATTCACGCACCATCCCGATCCTGGACGACCGGGACGCCTGGATCGCCGTCTGCTTCGTCATCCGCGCCGGGTACCGCAAGCACGGGTTGATGCATCACCTGCTGGTCGGCGCCGTGCAGCATGCAACGGTCCACGGCGCCGACGTTGTCGAGGGCTATCCGGTTGACGCAGGTGGCAGCCGGGTCGACGTCACCTCCGGCTACGTTGGCACGGTTGAGCTCTTCGAACGCGCCGGCTTCCAGCGCGTCGCAGCCACCACCGCCCACAGCGGCGGTCAACCGCGTTACGTGATGCGCAAGGCACTGCACTGACGAGCTTCCGTCCCGGGCAAGGATCCCATCCGGGCAGGTGCCCGGTGACGGGGTGTCGAACGAGACGTGGACGATCATCGGAGCGGTGGACTTACGCCCGGCTGGCCATGCCGACGGCGGGTCCGCTTACAGGGCCTTCGGTGGCACGCTGGTGTGGTGGCCACGCTGTTCATCCCGATCGAGATCGAGACAGATCGGCTTGTTCTGCGGCGTCCGAGCACGGAAGACGCCACCGTCCAGCGGGAGTTGTGGACCGAGCGTGACCCGAGAGTTCCACCGCACAGGCGCATAGGACCGGATGGTCGGCCGACGATCGAGGACATCGCCGCTTCGCTCCGAACTGAACATGAGGGCACGAAGACCGGACTGCTGACAATCGTGCGCAAGCACGAGGGCGACGCCATCGGCTACTGCGGGTTGATCTTTGACGGCCGAGGTCCGTCCGGCGAGCCCGAGCTCGCGTATGAGCTGCTGCGCCGGGCTCAAGGATTCGGCTACGCCACCGAAGCGGCTGGCGCTGTGCTCAGGTGGGCAGCGGGGGCCGGCTACTGCCAGGTGTGGGCAGGCGTGCGCCGATGGAACGGTGCGTCGCTTCGCGTGCTGCACAAGCTGGCCTTTGTCGACACCAAACACGACGAGCTCGACGCCGACTACGGCGACTCAGCGGTAATGACTAGCACCTTGCAGACGTTCGGCCGACCGACTACCTGACCCGGCTGGCTGTGCCAAGTCCTTGAGTCAAGACAGAGCGTGCGCCTCAGGTGGACCGGTACCGGTCCCGGACCTGCGCGAGCCGGACCTGCGGGAGCCGGCGCTGCGGGCGCGGCAGGACTCCGCCGTGGCACTACCGGGTGCAGCGCCCTGCCGCGCGGGGCGTTAACTGACAGGCGACTGCGCCGTTCTGCAGCGCCGTTCTGCAGCGCGTCTGCAGGTGATCGCACTGCGCTCCCTACCGCGGTGGTCAGACCCCAAGCGTCCCGGAAGACGGGACCCACACGGTGAGGAGCCGAGGATGAGCTGGACCGCAGCAGACATGCCTACCCAGCAGGGCCGGGTCGCCGTCGTCACCGGAGCCAACGGGGGGCTGGGTCTCGCCATCGCGGACGCCCTTGCCGCCCGCGGCGCGCACGTCGTGATGGCCGCCCGGAACCAGCACAAGGCCGAGGCCGCGAAGACCGAAATCCTGGCCGCCCATCCGGCCGCCGCCGTCGAGATCGTCGAACTGGACCTCGGCTCACTCGCCTCGGTCGAGGCCGCCGCCAAGACCATCCGCGACCGGCACGACCGGATCGACATCCTGATCAACAATGCCGGCGTCATGGCCATGCCCGAAGGCAACACCGCGGACGGGTTCGAGACCCAGTTCGGCATCAATCACCTCGGGCACTGGGCGCTCACCGCCCACCTGATGCCGGCCCTGCTGCGCAGCGACGCCGCGCGGGTGGTCTCGATGACCAGCGTGGCCCATCACCTGTCCCGCGGCGTCGACCCCGACAACCCGCACCGGCGCGGAAACTACGGCGCCTGGCGCGCGTACAACCAATCGAAGCTGGCCAGCTACCACTTCGGGCTCGGGCTGCAGGCCGCATTCGCCGAGGCCGGCCGCACCGCGATCAGCCTGGTCGCGCACCCCGGCTTGACCAATTCCGACCTGCAGTCCAACACCCAGTCCCAGGGCGCAGCCGGGTTCCTCGGCTGGTTCTTCGAGAAGTGGGCCAAGGCAACCGGGATGAGCACCAGCAAGGGCGCCCTCCCCGCCCTGCGCGCGGCCACCGACC
Organism: uncultured Actinomycetota bacterium; assembly: GCA_963750295.1. GTDB lineage: Bacteria > Actinomycetota > Actinomycetes > Mycobacteriales > Jatrophihabitantaceae > CAVVPY01. The sequence continues at coordinate 144,482 of CAVVPY010000008.1, read as the reverse complement.
CCGACGCCGCAGGCGGCCAGATGTACGCCCCCAGATTCATCACCAACGGCGCCCCCGCACAACGTCCGACGCTCCGACCGGGCACGAGCAAGGCGATTGCCACTCTGTGGGCCGTCTCCGAGCGCGAGACCGGCATCAAACTCGACGTCGCGCGGCAGTGACGTAGCGCCCCATCTGGGAGGGGTGCGCCCGCCCGTCGCGCGGGTCAGCGCAGCAGGTCGTCGGTCGCGCGATCGGCCACGCCGTCGAAGAACCGGTCGAGGACGGCCCCGAAGACGGCTTCGTCGGGTGCCGCGCGCAGGAACAGTGTCATGGACGAGCGAAGCTTCATCGCGTCGATGGCCCCGAACACCTGCTCGGCGGTGCGTCCCTCGAGGGCGGCGACGATCCCGGCGCACTCACGCAGTCGCGGGCCGAGCAGCGGGTGCGCCAGGTAGGCCTGCGCCTCGGCGAGCGATGCAAGGGCGTAGTGCTGCGCCGTCGGGCTTCGGCCCAGGCCGGCCAACTGCGGGAACACGAACCACATCCAGTGACTGGTCTTGCGGCCACGGCGCAGCTCGGCCACGGCTTGCGCATAGCTGCCGTCCTGCGCTGACACGAAACGCTCGAGCGAACTCGAATCGGTCATTCGATCAGTCTGCCGCTAGCGTCGAGGTCATGCGCAGCGCCCGGTGGGTAGCCGTTCTGCTCGCCGGGCTGGCCGTTCTCAGCGGGTGCACGACGTCGTCGGTCGGCTCATCGACCACGGTCACCGTCACGCGCAGCCCGTCCGATCCGCCGCTGACATCGGCGCCGTCGTCGGTAGCGACCTCGCCCGACCCGCCGAGGTTTCCCGGCCGGATGACCCGCGGGGGGTTGTGGTGGGGGGTCGACTCGACCGTTCCAATCGATGCGAACTCACTGGCCAACGTCCGGGACTGGTACGTCGGTGGGCGCACCCCGGCGGCGTGGGGCCGCTATGTCAACGGCAGCTTCGCGCTGCAGCGCGGTGAGCTCGCGTTCGCACGCGCGCACGACATTGCGGTCTACCTGATCGTGCCCGACGCGAACTGCTCGATCTGCGACAACGGCTACGACATCTGCGGCAACGACATCACGTCCGCGCAGGCGCGCGGCGACGCCAACGAAGCCGTCGCTGCCGCGCGCGCGGCACACATCCCTGCCGGCGCCGTGCTGTTCAAGGACATCGAGCAGATCGGGACGTGTACCGGCGAACTCACCGCCGACTACCTGCACACGTGGTACCTCGCCGTCCATCGCACCGAGTACCGCGTCGGGCTGTACGGCAACGCGATCAGCGAGGACTACGACTTCCCGAAGGCGTACTGCGCCGTCGTGCGCCGCGAGCCGGCATTCCTGCACGAGGTCGTCCTCGCCGACAACCAGCCCGAGCCGCAGATCGGAGCGCCGCGACAGACGATCGGGCCGCACAACGCGCCTCGCTTCGCGCCGTCGCGTCCGCGCTGCGTCCCACCCGGCATCACGATGCTGTGGCAGTACGGCGAATCCCTGACGAGTGACAACGTGACCGACGTCGATCAGCTCCAGCCGGACCTGCCGGGCCTGATCATGCCGGACGGGACGGTCACCGGCTGAGGTGTGCGCCGGCCCCCTAGATTCAGCGTCATGCCGAACCTGCTGGTCGTGCACCACACCGTCTCACCTGCGTTGCAGGAACTGCTCGACGCGGTGCTGGCCGGCGCTGGCGCAGACGGCCTGGAGGACGTCTCGGTCACGGTGCGCCCAGCGCTCGCGGCCGGGCCGCCGGACGTCCTGGCCGCGGACGGGTTCGTGCTCGGGACGCCGGCCAACATCGGCTACCTGTCCGGTGCGATGAAGTACTTCTTCGACAACGTCTACTACCCGTGCCTGACCGCGAAGGCCGGTGCGCCGTACGGGCTGTACCTGCACGGCAACAACGACACCGCCGGTGCGCTGCGCGCCGCGGAGTCGATCACCTCGGCGATGGGGTGGGTGCGCGTGCACGATCCGGTGTTGGTGACGACGGGGGTCTCGGCCGAGGTGCGTGAGGCGTGTTGGGATCTTGGGGCGACGGTCGCGGCGCACGTTGCCGGTATCGCCTGACTCCGGTCCGTCGGTTGCTCGGCTAATTAGGTCTGTGGATATCGTGACTGGTGTCTGATCGGACAGCTAGATTAGAACGTATGAGTGCAGCGGTGGTGGATGCGGGGGCGGCGCTGCTGGCCCGGCTGCACTCGGCCATCGACGACCTGCTGGGCGCCGATGTGATCGGCCTCTCGGACGATCACCTGCTCGAGCTGTGGCGCGGGGCCGAGACCGTGCGGCGCCGGCTCGCCGCCGTCGACCACGCCGTGGTGAGCGAAGCGGCCGCGCGGCACCTGGACCACACCTGCGGGGCGGCGTCGATGACGGCGCTGGTGCGCCAGGTGCTGCGGGTGCCGCCGGGTGAGGCACGGGCCCGGGTGCGGGCCGCCGAGGCGGCCGGGCCGCGCCGGGCGCTGTCCGGTGAGGCGCTCGCCCCGATCTACCCGCAGGTCGCCGCCGCGCAGGGCGCCGGTGAGATCTCCGAACGGCACGCCGCGCTCATCATCGACACCATCGAGCACCTGCCCGATGGTGTCCGCGCCGCCGACGCCGCCACCCTCACCGACGGCACCGCCCCGGACACCGCCGCCGACGCCGGCACCGGCACGTCGGTGGAGGAGTCGGTGGAACGGTTCCTGGTCGAGCAGGCGCGCCAGTTCGACCCGGCCACGCTGGCCACCATCGCCCGCCGGGTCAGCGACACCCTGGACCCGGACGGCACGCTCAAGGATTACGCCTACCGGCGCCGGCACCGCTACCTCGACCTGCACCCCCGCCCGGACGGCTCGGCCCACCTCGAGGGCGACCTGGACGCCGAATGCGCCGAGAAACTGCGCACCGTGCTCGACACCCTGGCCGCACCCCGACCCGTCGAGCAGGACGGCGTGCGCGTCCCGGACCAGCGCACCGCCGGCCAACGCCGCCACGACGCCCTGCACCACGTCCTGCACCGCACCCTGGCCGCCGGCGACCTGCCCACCTGCGGCGGCATCGCCACCACCGTCATCCTCACCATGACCCGCGACCAACTCACCACCGGCACCGGCCTGGCCCGCACCGCCACGGCGCCCTCATCCCCGCCACCCAAGCCCAACACTGGGCCGCCCGCGACGCCCGCCACCTCGGCGTCATCCTCGACCGCACCGGGCCCGGCCGAGCCACCTCGGTTCGCGCGTGCACCCCCACCGCGAGGCTGTTCACCGAAGGCCAACGACTGGCCCTGATCGCCCGCGACCAAGGCTGTTCGTTCCCCGGCTGCGACGCGCCACCCGCACACTGCCAAGCCCACCACGTCACCGACCACGCGAAAGGCGGCCCCACCGCCATCACCAACGCCGCCCTGCTCTGCCTGATCCACCACCCCGAATTCCACACCATGGGCTGGACCTGCGTCATGCTCCACGGCCACCCCCACTGGATCCCACCGGCCCACATCGACCCCACCCGACAACCCCGACGCAACCACGCCCACGACCCACTCGGCTGACCACCGCCCACCGGCCTGCTCAGTCGTAGATCGCGTCGACCTGCCATGACCCGGACGGCATCGTGCCGCTCACCAGGTAGGCCCGGCCGCGAACATCGACGAGCTGGCAGCGCACGACCTGCCGGGCGCACTCGGGGTTCCACCACCGCTCGTCCACCGGCCACGGCCCGGCCCAGGACGTGACCGCCACCGGCGACTCATCGCCCATCGCGAACCGGGCCGGGGGGGCCGGCATCGAGCCGCGCTCGGTCACCGTCACCGACCGTCCGGAGGCGTCGAGCACCCGAGCCGGACGCGGTGGGTCGAGCAGTACGGACGGTGCCGGCGCAGGCAGTCCGCCCGGCCACGGTTGCTGCGGCGAGCGCACCGCGACCGGTTCGTCGCCCCATGGCACCAGCCGGGTGCGCTGGGCGGGATCGCGGCCACCGTCGAGCACCGGCGAGAGCACCGAGCCGTGCCCGAGCAACGTCTGCACCCGGGCCAGTGCCCGGTGCGCCCGTTCGTCCTCGGCGCCCGATCCGCCCCACAGCGCCTGCTGGTGCGCTCCGGTGGGCACCGTCTCGATCGGCACCAGCCGCAGTCGGGCCACGCCGCCGGTCGGTCTGCGCGCCGAGCCCAGCCACCCCTCCAGCTGCCATCGGATCCGGTCGAGGACGTCTGCTGCCCCGAGCACCCCGACGTGCCGCCAGCGGCGCACCGTCTCCTCACCGTTCTCACTGAGCGCCTGCAGTTCCAGGCAGGCGCAGGCCAGCCCGTGCGAGCCGAGGTCGGTGACGAACTGCTCGGCGATCGCCCGAGCGCTGAATGCCACCGTGTCGACCCGATCGACGGGTGGTTCGAGATCGAGGGTGAGCGCGAATTCGACCGGCGGGCGGCGTCCGGACACCGGCCGGTCGTCGCGTCCGCTCGCCTGGCGATGGGCCCAGGCCCCGGACGGTCCGAAGCGGGCCAGCACGTCGCTCGCGGGCAGTGCGGCGAACGCGCCCAGGGTGAGCAGCCCGAGCCGGCGCAGCAGATCGATCAGCGGTGAGGTCCCGGCCGGGTCGAGCGTCTCGACCGGCAGGCCGGCCAAAAAATCCGGTGATCGGTCCGGGGCCACGATCGTGCCCCGCCGGGCGGCCTGCTCGGCAGCGAACATGCCGTCGGCGATCCCGATGAGGATGTCGGTGCCGGTGGTCCCGGCAACGGCGCGTGACATCGCGTGCAGCACACCGGTCTCACCGCCGAAGTACCGCGTGGGACCGCGCACCCCGATCGCGGCCAGCCCGGGCCGGGTGATCTCGACGCCGGGGGCGATCGACTCGAGTGCGGCCACCACCGGCTCGAACGTGCGCGCCTCGACGGCTTCATCGCGAGGCAGGACGGCCAGTTCGGGACAGCGTGCCTGAGCCTCGCGGCGGCGCAGCCCGCGCCGCACCCCGGCTTCGCGAGCCGCGTGCGAGCAGGCCAGGACATGGTTGCCGTGCACCACCGCGGCCGGGACGTCGTCGGCCAGGCCGGCCTCGATCCGCGCTGCCGTGACCGGCCAGTCGGGGCACCACACCGCGATCATCCGCGGCGGGGCGACGCTCATCGGCTCAGTATCGAACTTGTGTTCGATCCGGTCAACCGGCGTGCGCCACCACAGGCGCTGCTCAGCCCAGCTAGGACATGATGCTTGCCAAGGGCACCATGCGGGCGCACACGATCGCGCCCGCGTATCCGCGTGCCAGGGGTCACGGTGTCGTCGGGAGCCAGTCTGCATGAGTGAGCGGGACAAGACATTCACCTTCCATGTCGGCGCCCACACGACCGGATCACGGCTCATCCAGAAATGCCTGCGCGACCACACCGACGCCCTCGCGGCTGCCGGAGTGCGCTACCTGCCGCGAGCTACGGCGAGTCGCCTGGTCGACTGGGGCGACCGGCTGGTCGAGAATCGGCAACCGTTCGCTGCCGCGGTGGACGACGCGTTGCGGCAGCCTCGCTTCGCTACCTTCCTCACCTCCCACGAGAACACGATCGGGCACCCGATCGCGGCCGACGGGGCGAGCGGGCTGTATCCCCATGCAGCACCGGCGCTGCAGGCACTGGCCGAGCTGTCACGCCCGTACCGGCAGGTGATCGTGCTGTCGGTACGCCCGCAGGCGGAGTTCCTCGAGGCCTACTACCTGCACACGCTCGCCACAGGCAACACCGCCACCTTCGACACCTGGCTGCAGACGATCGACCTCGATCAGCTGTCCTGGCTGCCGCTGCACGAGCAACTGGTGGCGACGTTCGGCGCCGACGCCGTGCGGGTGCTCGACTACCGACGCAGCGAACAGGGTCTCGGTGCCTTCCTGGCCGAGTTCTTCCGCCTCGTCGGCATCGCTTCGCCGGCCCGGCTCGACGACAACTCACCGGTCGAGGGCGCCGTGCTGTCGGACCAGGCCGTCCGGCTCTCGCTCGCTGCGAACCGGTATCTGAGCTCGGTCGACGAACGCCGGCGGATGCGCGCGTTCCTGCAAGCCCATTTCTGCGGCGAGCACCGCAAGCAGCCCACGCTGCTCTCGCCCGAACAGAAGGCGGGACTACACGCACGCTACGACGGTGAGTACGCGCACCTGGTGGCGGCTGACGGCACCGGCAACGTGGCTGGAGACGTGACTCGGGTGGGCGGCCCGGTCGGGCAGGGGACGGCGCGGTGAGCGGGCCCGACCTGGTGCTGCACATCGGCATGCCGCGCAGCGGGACGATGCTGCGACGGGCGCTGGGCCGGTTGCGTCCGCAACTGCGCGCACACGGCCTCGCCTACGTCGGCGGCGCCGAGATCGAGCGGCTGCCGCACGCGGCCTCCTGGACGGGCGGCGGGCCAACCAGCCGGGGTGACGAGGCCACCTTCGCCCGCGAACTCTGCGCCCGGGTGGCGGCCGAGCGTCGACACGCGCGGGGCATAACGGGTTTGCGCTCACCGCAGGTGATCGTCTCGAGTGACCGCCTGCTCGGCAGCGGCGACGTCGGCCCAGGCGACGCCGACCAGTTCCGCCCGGCTGCGGCGGATGCGGTCGCCCAGGTCATCGAGGCGCTGTCCGCGCGCAGCGTCCGGCTCGTGCTGCACACCCAGCGCCAGGACCGGTTGATGGAACTGGCATACCTACAGCGCATCAGCGCGGGCGAGCGCGCCGGCTTCGAGGAGGATTTCCCGTACCGGTTCGAGCCCGTCCTCGACTATGTCGCGCTCATCGCCCGGCTCCGCGCCGTCCCGCACGTCTCGGACATCGTCGTGCGGCCGGTAGAACTCGCCGACGGAGGGTCGCATGCGTTCGTCAACGAATTCCTCGACGTGTTCGGGCTGGAGAACGCACTCGATCTCTATGTGATGGGCTGCGACGTGGCCAGCTACGGGGATGCGTACTCCGCGCGCGGCGCGCAGCTCGCACTCGCCATGCACCCGCTGCTGGACTCTGGCGGCGAGGTTCGTCAGGTGAGCAAGTACCTGGCCGAGCACTACCGCGTCGGCGAGCGCTACGACACCAACCTGCTGGACCGCGCTAGCAGGCAGCGGATCCTCGACTGCTACGCCGCGTCCAACCACGTGCTGTTCTCACGGCACATGCCCTACCTGCCGCCGAACAGTTACGCCGACGACACCGCGACCTTCGCGTTGGGCAACGTCCTCGCCCAGCCGGCCGCACCGCCGCTCGCAGTGACCCTGCGCTCGGCCGCATCGGCGCGCGGCACGGCGGCCAGACTCACGCTCGGCCGGGACGTACGACACGTCGCGGGGCGGCTGCGGCGTCGGGCACGCCGGCTGCGCTGACACGCGCGAGCGACCCGGACACCCGCCGCACCAATCCCGCAACCCCGTGGGGCGCAGCCAACTCGTAGCGCGCGGGCGCCGTGGTCGACCGGTCCCGCCTGACCACGACGGTGGTGTCCGCCGTGCACTCGGCGACGGCGGCGCGCCATTCGCGCAGCGCGGTGTCGAACCGGTCGTCGAGAGCGTTCGGCGTGAACAACCAGTCCCGGCCGAAGTGGAACACCTGATCGACGATGTCCTGGGCGGTGCACGGTTGCCAGCCGTCCTCGCGCATCCACTTGTGCATGTGGTAGCCGAGCCCGTCCAGTGCGGCGAGAGCGCGGGCGGTCGCCTGCGGGTCGGCGTGCGGCAGCATCTCGCACACGATCGACGGCCTTGATCGCTCGAACGCGGCCACGCCACCGAGCAGCACCTGCGCCTCGAAGGTCTCGACGTCGATCTTCACCACGTCCGGGTAGACGCCACGCCGGCCGCAGTAACCGTCCAGCGACACGGTGGGAACGTTGACGACGTCCTGGGCCGGCCGAAAGCCCTTGGTCAGCGAGTTCGACGTGTCCCACGGCGAGATGTAGAGCTCGGCGGTGCCATCGGCCACCGACACGGCACTGCGCTCGATCCGGATCGGCAGCTGGTTGGCCGCCGCGAGCGAGCGGAACACCGCGGAGGTGTGCGGCGTGGGTTCGAAGGCGGTGACGCGGACGCGGTTGGCCGGGTACACGGACGCGATCAGCACCGAGTGCATGCCGCAGTGCCCGCCGACGTCGAAGAACTCGATCGGCACCGACGTCGCCAGTTGCACCAGCGTGAGCAGGGTGGCCTGCGTCCCCGGCTCGAAATCGGACAGGCCGCGGTCACGGACGTTGCGCTGAAGCGACGTGCTCGCCTCGCCGATGCTCATCGTGCTCGTATACGGGCCGAACTGCCGCAGCACGCTGTCGTTGCGAGGGACCTTGACGAAGGACGGCACGAACGAATCCCCTTTGCTGCTCGGCAATACCGGTCGCGCAACCTCTACCGGTGGTTCGAGCCTAGTGCTGTTCCGCCGTGCCCTTCGTGTCGCCGCTGCTGGTTCTCAGCGTCCTCCTCGGCGGCGGCGTGCCGTTGCTCAGACGGGCGGCTCGGGGTCGTACTGGATTCCGCGGCGTACCGCGCGGGCGCGCTCCTCGCCGGCCAGTCGCAGTACCAGGTGCAGGGCCATGTCGATGCCGGCGCTCACCCCGGCGCTGGTGATGATGTCGCCGTCGTCGATGAAGCGGTCGAACGGGCGCAGCACGAGCGTCGGGTCCAGTGACTGCAGCAGGGTGAGGTTTTCGTGGTGCGTGGTGGCCGGCCGTCCCGCGAGCAGCCCGGCGCCGGCATAGACGAGCGAGCCCGTGCACACGCTGGTCAGCAACGGCACGCTCGCGCGCTGCCGGCGCACCCAGTCGAGTTGTGCCTCGTCCTCGAGGTGCCTGCGGGTGCCCTGCCCGCCCGGGTAGACGAGCACGTCGAGCGCCGGCACCGAGTCGTAGGAATGCTCGGGCGTCACGCGCAGCCCCTTCGCGGCGGTGACCGTCTCGCCGGACCGCGAGAACGTGGTCACCGTCCAACCGTCGTCCGGAAAGCTCTGCGTCCAGAACGCGAGCACCTCCCACGGACCCACCGCGTCGAGCTCCTCGAAGCCGTCGAAGAGCAGGATCCCGATCGTCTGTGTCATGTCGGCCAGCTTGGCCGAACGAGCACCGGTCCGTCGAGGACGTTGTTGTCGATCAGGATGTCGGCCCGCTCGCGAGGTCGGCAGGACTCGAGATAGTGGTGCTGCGCCCTCACCTACCTACTGGCGGCCGGGTCGTGCGCCGTGCCATCACGCGCCGCCAGCCGCCTGGCCGCTTCGTCGAGGCGCACGTCGAGGAAGATCGTCGTGTCGAAGCCGCCGGTCAGTTCCGGGCGCTGAAGGAACACACCGTCCAGGACGAGCACGGCGTCCGCGGCGGCGTCCAGCCAGGCCGGGTCCAGCGCGACATCAGTGACCAGCTCGTGCGCCCGTGGCCGGTACCGCCGCGATCCCTCGGGGCCGAGCGGCGTGAGCACGTCGAGCCACAGCCGTGGGTAGTCGAACGCGTCGGCCCAGTATCCCGGGGCCGAGTCACGTCCGGCCCGGTACCGGATTGCGCGCGGCTGGTGGAAGTCATCGATGCTGACGCGGACCACGCTCACGCCTCGCCCCCGCAACGCCGCGGCGAGTTCCTCGGCGAAGCGCGTCTTGCCGGCACCGTCGACGCCGTCGATCCCGATGCGCGCGCCCGCCGTGATGTGCGCCGCGACCTGCGCCAGCACGGTCGAGCGGGCGGTACTCATGTCGCTCACCGCTGCGGGCATGCGCGCCGACGTCCCTGACCCGCCCGCAGCGACTACCACCGTCGTCGAACCCACGTCGACGTCGTGCTCGCAGCGGAGGACGTCATCGTGCCTTCGTACCAGAGCACGCCGACCGCCATGCCGGCCGGGAGGCGGACGCGTGGGCGCCGCGGTGCGCGGCCGACTCGCCGTTCACCCGCACCCCGCAACCGGAATACCAGGTGACCGGCTTATCCTCGGGCCGGTGCCCGCCCCGTCCGTCGCCGACCTGCGCGCCCGGCTGCCCGGACTGTCGATCCGGGACGAGGACCGGCTGGGCCGACGGCTGCGCAGGCCACCGAAGGACCTGACCAAGCTGGCTGCCCAGTTCGACCGGGCGGAGGCGCTGATCGCGGTGCGGACCGCCGCGATGCCGGCGATCAGCTACCCGGATCTTCCCGTGGCCGCTCGCCGGGGTGAGCTCGCCGCGGCGATCACCGAGCATCAGGTCGTCGTGGTGGCGGGTGAGACCGGTTCGGGCAAGACGACCCAGCTGCCGAAGGTCTGCCTGGAACTCGGCCGTGGCATCCGCGGCACGATCGGGCACACCCAGCCACGCCGGCTGGCCGCGCGAACGGTCGCGCAGCGCATCGCCGACGAACTGCGCACCCCCCTCGGGGACGCCGTCGGGTACACCGTCCGCTTCACCGATCAGGTCGGCGACCGCACCCTGGTCAAGCTGATGACCGACGGGATCCTGCTCGCCGAGATCCAGCGCGACCGTCAGCTGCTGCGTTACGACACGCTGATCCTGGACGAGGCGCACGAGCGCAGCCTGAACATCGACTTCCTGCTCGGTTACCTGACCAACCTGCTGCCGCGCCGCCCCGAACTGAAGCTGATCGTGACCTCGGCGACGATCGACCCGCAGCGCTTCTCGGCCCACTTCGGCGGCGCGCCCATCGTTGAAGTGTCCGGCCGGACCTACCCGGTCGAGATCCGCTACCGACCGCTCGAACCCGAGCCGCCTGCGGCCGACGATGACGAGGACGACGGCGACGACCCCGATCACGAGGTCGTGCGCCGGGTGGCGCCCCGTGACCAGACCGAGGCGATCATCGACGCGGTGCGCGAGTTGCGGGGCGTGGGCCCCGGCGACGTGCTGGTGTTCCTGTCCGGCGAGCGCGAGATCCGCGACACCGCCGACGCGCTGCGTGCCGAGCAACTGCCCGGTACCGAGGTACTGCCGCTCTACGCGCGGCTGGCAACGGCCGAGCAGCACCGGGTGTTCGAGCCGCATACCGAGAGGCGGATCGTCCTGGCGACGAATGTCGCCGAGACGTCCCTCACCGTGCCCGGCATCCACTACGTCATCGATCCCGGCACGGCGAGAATCTCCCGCTACAGCAGGCGAACCAAGGTGCAGCGACTGCCGATCGAGCCGATCTCGCAAGCCTCGGCCGGCCAGCGGGCGGGCCGCTGCGGGCGCACCGCGGACGGCATCGCGATCCGCCTGTACTCCGAGCAGGACTTCGCCGCCCGGCCCCGGTTCACCGAACCGGAGATCCTGCGCACGAGCCTTGCCTCGGTCATTCTGCAGATGGCCGCCATCGGGCTCGGCGACCTGGAGCGGTTCCCGTTCGTCGACCCGCCCGACCGGCGCAGCGTGCGCGACGGCGTCACCCTGCTGCAGGAGCTGGGCGCGTTCGACCAGGCCGGGGTGATCACCGAGGTAGGACGCCGGTTGGCACAGCTGCCGGTCGACCCGCGCATCGGGCGGATGATCCTGCAGGCGCAACACGAGGGCTGCGTTCGCGAGGTGCTCGTCATCGCCGCTGCGCTGTCGATCCCGGACCCGCGCGAACGGCCGATCGACCGCGAGGACGCAGCTCGGCAGAAGCACGCCAGATTCGCCGACGAGCACAGCGATTTCGTCAGCTACCTCAACCTCTGGAACTACCTGCGCGAGCAGCGCGAGCAACGCTCGGGCAACCAGTTTCGGCGGATGTGCCGCGAGGAATTCCTGCACTACCTGCGCATTCGCGAGTGGCAGGACCTGCGCGGCCAGCTCCGGACGATCGCGCGTGGCCTGGACATCGTCGAGTCCGACGAGCCGGCCGACCCGGCCCGGATCCACGCGGCACTGCTCGCCGGACTGCTGTCACACGTCGGGCTGCGCGAGACCGAGACCGGCGACGGGCCCGGGTCGCGGGCCTACCTCGGTGCGCGCAATTCGCGCTTCGTCCTCGCGCCCGGGTCGGTGCTGAGCCGGCGTCCACCGGCCTGGGTCGTCGTGGCTGAGCTCGTCGAGACGTCCCGGCTGTTCGGTCGCACGGGGGCCCGGATCGAGCCCGAGACGGTGGAACAGCTGGCCGCGCATCTCGTCGCCCGCAGCTACAGCGAACCGCACTGGGACGCGCGCCGCGGCGCCGCGATGGCCTACGAACGGGTGACGCTGTACGGCCTGCCGCTCATCCCGCACCGCCGCATCGGCTATGCCGGCGTCGCACCGGACGAGGCCCGCGACCTGTTCATCCGGCACGCGCTCGTCGAGGGGGACTGGCAGACGCGCCATCAGTTCTTCCACGACAACGAGGCGTTACGGGCAGATCTGATCGAGCTCGAGGAACGGGCTCGCCGACGCGACCTGCTCGTCACCGACGACGAGATCTTCGACTTCTACGTGCGGCGGATCCCGGCCGAGGTCGTGTCGGCGCGGCACTTCGACGCCTGGTGGGCCAAGGCCCGACGCGGGACGCCGGACCTACTGGCGATGACGCGCGAGGATCTGGTGCACGCGGAGGCGTTCGACGAGCAACCCGATGTCTGGCAGGCGGGCGAGCTGGCGCTACCGGTGAGCTATCGCTTCGATCCGGGTGCCGTCGATGACGGCGTGACCGTCCACGTCCCGGTGGAGGTGCTGTCGCGGCTGGGTGGTGAGGAGTTCGCCTGGCAGGTGCCGGCCCTGCGCGAGGAGTTGGTCGTGGAGCTGATCCGCTCGCTGCCCAAGAACCTGCGGCGCAACTTCGTCCCCGTGCCCGACACGGCCAGAGCGGTGCTGGCCGAGCTCGCGCCCGGTCAGGAGCCGCTGCTCGACTCCCTGCAGCGCGAACTGCAGCGGCGGACGGGGGTGCTCGTCCCGCTCGACGCGTTCGACACCGGCAAGCTCCCGGCGCACCTGCGGGTGAGCTTCGCGGTCGAGGACGCAACCGGTGCCGTGGTCGCCCGCGGCAAGGACCTGCCCGCCCTGCAGGAGCAACTGGCCGCGCCGGTGCGCGCAGCGGTTGCCTCGGCGGTGGGGGCCGAGTGGGAGCGCCGAGGGCTGAGCTCTTGGCCGGACCTCGACGAGCTGCCCCGCACCGTCGAACGGCGCAGCGGTGAGCACACGGTGCGCGGTCATCCGGCCCTCGTCGATCGAGCGGCGAGCGTCGACGTGGTGGTGTTCACCTCGGCCGCCGAGGCGGGTGCGGCGCATCGGCTGGGCGTGCGCAGGCTCGTCCGGCTCGCGGTCCCGTCGCCGGTGAAGGCGGTCGAGCGGACCCTCTCGACCCGCGCCCGGCTCGTCCTCGGTACCAGCCCGGACGGCTCGCTCGCGGCTTTGCTCGACGACTGTGCGGACGCGGCCGTCGACGCGGTCGTCGGCGCGGACCCGCCGCACGACCGGGCGGGCTTCGGCGCGCTCTGTGAGCGGGTCCGCTCGCGCCTCGTCCCTGACACGATCGACGTCGTCGCCCGGGTCGAGCCGGTGCTGGCCGCCGCGCACGAGGTTCGTGCCGCCCTGCCGCCGCGCCCGTCACCCGCGCATGCGGAGGCGGTCGACGACGTCCGGGAACAGTTCCGGTGGCTGCTGCCGGCCGGCTTCGTCGCCGCGGCCGGGACGGCGCGGTTGCCGGACCTTGCCCGCTACCTGCGGGCCATCGGCCGCCGGCTCGACGTCCTGGCCCGCGACGTCGACGTCGATCGGGCGCGGATGGTCCGCGTGCAGGCGGTGCGGGCCGCCTACGAGGAACTGGTGTCGGCATTGCCAAGCGTGCGGGCCGGCGCGGCGGACGTGCGCGATATCGGCTGGCTGATCGAGGAACTTCGGGTCAGCCTCTGGGCGCAGCAGTTGGGCACCGCCCGTCCGGTGAGCGAGCAGCGGATCTACCGTGCGCTCGACGCGATCACGCCCTGACCCAAAGCTGAGAAATGGCGCAGAGGCTATCGCCCGATGATCTTCCTGGTCCGGCCAATTGTGGCTACTGTCCGGATCGCGTGCGGTCCCGCGATGACCCGATGCGCGGTGCGGCCGCCGGCTCCGTCGTCCGACGGGAGGTGCCCTGTTGTTGTGCCGGGCGGTATCCCGGCCGCTCACGCCAGTCCTCGCGGGAAAGGTTTCGCCATGATCGTTCGTCGGCACGCGCTCGCCGTCCTGGGCGCGGGATCGCTGATCGCAGTCTCGCTCGTCGCGCTCGGATCGCGCGCGACCGCCGCGCCGTTCGGCTACCACTCGCTGAACAAGATCCAACGGGCGCACGTATCCGGCCTACTGGCCGAGGCCCTCGGTCCCACCGCTCGCCCGCGCTCGGTGAGCCCGATCAGGGCCTACCTCGGTACTCCGCAACAGCCGGGACCGTACGGCTGCCCGAACACGATGGGCAGCAACGTCAAGGTCAACCAGAACTGCCTCAACCTGACCGATGCCGATCTGCAGGGGCGCGGCCAGTCACAGAACGAGACCTGGATCGCGGCAGACCCGAGCAACCCGCGGCACCTGGTGGGCAGCTACAACGACTACCGCCGCGGGGACGGGACGTGCGGCGTCTCGTACTCCCTCGACGGCGGCCGCACGTGGGCTGACGCGACGACGCCGAACGGCTTCGCGCGAGGAAACTTCGTGGGCAAGGCGCGCGAGTACTTCCAGGCCAGCGGCGACACCTCGGTCGCGTGGGACACGAAGGGCAACGTGTACCTGTCCTGCGGGGCGTTCGACCGTGGCGCCAACGTGTCGCCGAACCCGGACCAGTCGAGCGCGCTGTACGTGTTCCGGTCGACCGGAACGAACGGAGCGTCGTTCAACTTCCCCGGCCGCGCCGTGGTCACGCACGACGACACCGCCGGCGCCGGGAACTTCCTGCTCGACAAGCAACTGATGACCGTCGACAACCACCCAGGCAGCCCCTACGCCGACCGGATCTACGTCACCTGGACCTCGTTCGCCGAGGACGGCACCGGCTACATCTACGAGGCGCATTCCAGCGACTACGGCGAGAGCTTCTCGCGCCCGGTCCTGGTCAGCCGCAACAGCGGGTTGTGCGGCAACACCTACGGGCTCCCCACGCCGCGCGGCCGGTGCAACGAGAACCAGGACTCACAGCCGTTCACCGGTCCCGACGGAGCGCTGTACGTCGTCTACAACAACTACAACAACGTGGTCAGGGGCGCGGACAACCGCAACCAGGTGCTGCTGTCGCGGTCGACGGACGGCGGTGCCAGCTTCTCGTCCCCGGTCAAGGTCGCGGACTTCTACGACCTGCCCGACTGTGACACCTACCAGGGTGCGGGCAGCAACCCGTTCCGGGCCTGCGTGGTCGAGAAGGGGCCGAGCACCAATTCGGTCTTCCGGGCCAACAACTACCCGATCGGCGCGGTCGACCCGACCGGACGCGACAAGGTCGTGGTCACGTTCGGTTCGTACATCAACCGGGACTCCAACGAGGCGCGCGGATGCACGCCGGCAGGGTTCGCGGCCGACGGGCAGGACCTCTACGCCGGGGTCAAGGACGGCGGGTGCAACAACGACATCGTCTACAGCGTGTCGACCGATGCCGGCGCCAGCTTCTCCGGCGGCGTCATCGATCCCCGTCAACTGCCGGTCGTGTCCGACAGCCCCGCCCAGGCCACCACCGACCAGTTCTGGCAGGGCGCGGCATTCGCCTCGGACGGCTCGCTGGTGTCGAGCTACTACGACCGCTCGTACCGCCGCGACAACTACACCGGGTACTCCGACATCACGGTCTCGGCATCGCCCACGCTGGCCGGGTTCAGCCACACGCGGGCCACGTCGTCGTCGATGCCGCCGCCGACCCAGTTCAGCGGCCAGTTCTACGGCGACTACGCCGGCATGGACGTGGCCGGGTCGGTCGTCTACCCGCTGTGGTCCGACACCCGGACGCCGGATGAGTTCCTCTGCCCCGGCAGCCCGCCGAGCGTGTGCACCGGATCTGCGCCGAACGCCCCGTTCGCCAACGACGAGGACGTCTACGCGGCGCGGGTTGCTGTCCCGTAACCGGGAGCGGCCCGGCTGAGCCGGGCCGCACTAACCGCCGGTGCCCCGGCCGCGTGCCGGGGCACCAGCGGTGCGCCGGGTGCACAATGCGGCAATGCCCGGGTACTCCGCCACCCCGCAGGTACGCAAGCTGGGCATCACGGCGGGCATGCGGGTGGCGCTCGTCGACGCCCGCGGGTGGACCCTGACCGATCCGCCGCCCGGACTCGTCGATGCCGACGAGCCGACCACCGCCGACGGTGCCGCCGATGTGATCGTGGTCTTCGTCCGAGCCGTTGCCGGACTCGATCAGCTGGCCGGACTGGCCGATCGCATCCACCCCGGCGGCGCGCTCTGGGTCGCCTGGCCGCGGCGGGCTGCCGGGCACGTCAGCGACGTCACCGAGAACGCGATCCGCGAGGCGGTGCTGCCGCTCGGCCTGGTGGACGTCAAGGTCGCCGCGATCGACGACGACTGGTCCGGGCTCAAGATCGTCTGGCGGCGCGAGAACCGGTAGCAAGCCGGTAGAAAAGAAGGTCGAGGAGGGTGTCGAATCCGGGGTGGCCCGTTCGACGCCTTGGTGTAGCGCCCGGGTGACCGAGCTCGGGCGAGGACGCGAGGAGAGCGACATGCGAGTCATGGTCATCGTCAAGGCGGACGAGCGAAGTGAGGCCGGCGGGCTGCCGTCGGCGGCCGAGCTCACCGAGATGGGGGCGTTCAACGAAGAGCTGGCCAAGGCCGGCGTGATCCTGGCGGCCGAAGGCCTGCAGTCCAGCTCGACCGGCAAGCGGGTGCGGTTCGACAGCGCCGGCACGTCGGTCATCGACGGGCCCTTCGCCGAGGCCAAGGAACTCATCGCCGGGTTCTGGCTGTGGCAGGTCAGCTCGATGGACGAGGCGCTCGAGTGGCTCAAGCGGGCACCGTTCCGCGGCACCGAGGTCGAGGTGCGCCAGGTCTTCGAGGCCGAGGACTTCGGCGACGACTTCACGCCGGAACTGCGCGAGGCCGAGGAGCGGCTGCGCGCGCAACTGGGACACGCCGACCGGTCGTGACATCCGTGGGGCTGCGAAACCGGTGACGGCCGACGTCGAGCGGACGGTCGAGGCGGTCTGGCGGATCGAGGCAGCTCGCCTCATCGGCGGGCTGACCCGGCTCACCCGCGACCTGGGCGCGGCCGAGGACCTCGCGCAGGACGCGCTGCTCGCCGCCCTCGAACAGTGGCCGGCGTCAGGCGTGCCCGACAACCCGGGCGCCTGGCTCATGGCCGTGGCTCGCCGGCGCGGCGTGGACGCGATCCGGCGGCAGGTCACCCTGGAGCGAAAGGTCGAGCAGATGGGACGCCGGCTCGACCCGCTGCACGACCCGCTCGCCGATCTCGAGGTTGACGACCACGTCGAGGACGACGTGCTGCGGCTGATGTTCACCGCGTGCCACCCGGTGCTGCCCCCGCAAGCCCGCGTCGCGCTCGCCTTGAAGGCGGTGGCCGGCCTGTCGACCGACGAGATCGCCCGCGCGTTCCTCGTCCCGACGCCGACGATGGCGCAGCGGATCGTGCGCGCCAAGCGCGCGCTGGCCGACGCGGCGGTCGCCTTCGAAGTGCCGGTCGGGGGCGAGTTGACGGCACGCCTGGCCGCGGTGCTCGAGGTCGTCTACCTGGTGTTCAACGAGGGCTACACCGCGACCTCGGGTCAGGCGTGGGCGCGGCCGGCCCTGTGCGACGAGGCGATGCGGCTCGGGCGGATCCTGGCCGCGCTGGCACCGGACGAGCCCGAGGCGCACGGCCTCGTCGCGCTCATGGAGATCCAGGCTTCACGGCTGCGGGCACGCGTGGGGCCTGCCGGCGAGATCGTGACGCTGCTCGATCAGGACCGCAGTCGTTGGGATCGCACCCTGATCACCCACGCGCTCGGTGCGCTGGACCGGGCCGAGGAGCTGGGCGACGGGCGCGGGTGGTATGTGCTGCAGGCTGCGATCGCCGCGTGCCACGCGCGGGCGGCGCGCGCCGAGCAGACCGACTGGCTGCGCATCGAGGCCCTCTACGGCCTGCTCGCCGACCTCGCGCCGTCACCGGTGGTCGAACTGAACCGGGCCGTCGCGGTGTCGATGGCCCAAGGACCGGCTGCCGGCCTCGAGATCGTGGACGCGGTGCGCGACGACCCGGCACTACGAGGCAGTCACCTCGTCGCCAGCGTGCGCGGCGACCTGCTCGCCAAGCTGGGACGCAACGCCGAGGCCCGTGCCGAATTCGAGCGCGCGGCGACCCTCACCGCCAATGGACGCGAACGCGAGCACTCACGCAACCGCGCCCGAATGTTGAGCTGATGTACTTTCTCATTCCGCTCACCACTGACTAATCAAATCGCGGCTGCCGCACCGGGCATTCTCACCGCGACGTGATCGGCAATTCTCGGCCTAATTCCCCGCTTCCGGGGTCGCGCGAAAAAGAATTGCGCGAGGGTGGAACCGCCGCCGGCTTCCCGACGAACAATGCACGTGATGCGCGGTCCTTCGGACGACACCCACCACCCCCGGCGTGGTCGTTGCGCGCACGACGAAATGTCCCCGCTGATCAGTGACGAGCGCGCGCTCGAGGAGAGGTAAGGAATGTCGTCTCACAAGGAAGCGCCGGGAATCTCGAACGATCCGGCGGCCGACAACACCGACGTCTACGCGTTCGTCAGCCCCGACCAGCCGGACACGGTCACGCTGATCGCGAACTTCGTCCCGCTCGAGGATCCGGCCGGCGGACCCAACTTCGCCCAGTTCGGCGATGACGTGCTGTATGAGATTCACGTCGACAACGACGGCGACGCCAAGCCGAACGTGACCTATCAGTTCAGGTTCCGGTCCGAGAACACGATCCCGGCCACGTTTCTCTACAACGTCGGGCCGATCGAGTCGCTCACCAGCGCCAACTGGAACCGGCGGCAGTACTACACCGTGAAACGCATCGTGAACGCGACGAGCACCACGCTCGGCACCGACCTGGCCTGCCCGCCGGTCAACGTCGGCCCGCACTCCACACCCGACTACGCCGGCTTGGCCGAAGCGGCTGTCCACGGGCTGCGCGGTGGCGGCAAGGTGTTCGCCGGACAGCGGGCCGAGGGCTTCTACGTCGACCTGGGCGCGATCTTCGACCTCGGCGTGTTGCGGCCGTTCCAGAACGCGCACCTGATCAAGATGCCGGCGTCCGGCGGCGTCAACGCGACCAAGCAGAAGAACATCCACTCGATCGCCATCCAGGTGCCGAAGACCGACCTCACCAAGGGCGGCTACAACGCCGCCGATGCCACCAACCTGCGCTCGACCATCGGTGTCTACGCCTCGGCGAGCCGGCAACGCTCGCAGGTCTACCGCGGCGACGGCACGGTCCAGAACACCGGCCCGTTCGTCCAGATCTCGCGATTGGGCAACCCGCTGTTCAACGAGGTGATCGTCCCCGTCGGCAAGAAGGACGCCTGGAATGCCAGCGATCCGGCCGGCGACGAGGACTACGCCGATGTCGTGGCCAAGCCTGAGCTGGCCGGGTTGCTACCCGTCCTCTACCCGGACGTGTTCCCGAATCTCGACAAGCTCAACAAGTCCGGCAAGGACCGCGCCGATCTGCTGGCGATCCTGCTCACCGGTATCCCGTCCGGTGTGGTGCCGGGCTTCCAGAACTACACCGGGCCGACCCAGGCCGACCTGTTGCGGCTCAACCTAGCGATCCCGCCGACCACGTCCAAGCCGAGCAATCTCGGTCTCATCGGCGCGGATCCGGCCGGTTTCCCGAACGGGCGCCGGGTGTTCGACGACGTCACGACGATCGAGCTGCGCGCGATCGCCGGTGCGACCTACGCGCTGGTCGACCCGTCCTACGAGCCGGACGCCGCGGCCGGTGCGATCAGCCCGGGGCTGACGTCGAGCAACACCGACGTCACTGCCGAGAACACCGTCAACTACAGCTATTCGTTCCCGTATCTCGGCCTGCCGCACGGCGGCTACCAGAACCCCGGTTCCTGAGTCACGCCTGACTGCTCGTGCAGCCTCCGTCCAGCGAAAGGTCCGCTCCTCATGTCTGATTCGTCCCGTCGCAACTTCCTCAAGTCCGCCTCGATCGGCGCCGCCGCGATCGGCGCCGCGGTCGTCGTGCCGACTTCCGTGATCGGCTCTGCCGACGCCGCCCCGCCCTCGCGCGGACCGGCGCACGCCGGACCGTTCCTGGTCTGGGTGAACAACGCCCAGGCCGGCGAGATCTCCGTCCTCGTCGGCGAAACCGAGATCGTCCACCGCGACGCCAAGCTGGCTCGTCAGCTCGCCCAGATCGCCGCCCGCGCCCAGAGCTGAGCGCCCGGGCCACGGCACGTCCGCAGCGAATCCGCAGCAGGAGAGGTAACGCATGTCATCGCACAAGGAAGCACCGGGGATAGCGAACGACGCGGCGGCCGACAACACCGACGTCTACGCGTTCGTGAGTCCCGACGCACCGGACACCGTCACGCTGATCGCCAACTTCGTCCCGTTGCAGGATCCGGCCGCGGGCCCGAACTTCTTCGAGTTCGGCGACGACGTCAGCTACGAGATCCTGATCGACAACGACGGTGACGCGGTCGCTGACGTCAGCTACCAGTTCCGGTTCACGACCACGTACCGCAACCCCGACACCTTTCTCTACAACACCGGACCGATCGACTCGCTCGACAGCGCCAACTGGAACCGCCGGCAGTTCTACACGGTCACCAAGAGGGTCGGGGCGGTGAGCACCGAACTCGGAGCTGATCTGGCCTGCCCGCCGTGCAATGTCGGGCCGCGGTCGACGCCGAACTACGCCGGTCTGGCCGGTGCCGCGGTCCACTCGCTCGGCGGCAGCAAGGTGTTCGCCGGCCAGCGTGCCGAGGGCTTCTACGTCGACCTCGGCGCGATCTTCGACCTCGGCATCCTGCGCCCGTTCCTCGACGCGCACCTGGCGAAGATGCCTGCTGCGCCGGGCGTCAACGCCACGAAGTACAAGAACATCCACACCATCGCGATCCAGGTGCCGAAGACGGACCTCACCAAGGCCGGCTACGACCCGACCGATCCGGGCGATCAGCGCTCGACCGTCGGTGTCTACGCCCGGGCGAGCCGCCAGCGGGCGCGCATCTACAACTCCGACGGCACGGTGACGCCGAGCGGTCCGTACGTGCAGGTCTCGCGGCTGGGCAACCCGCTGTTCAACGAGGTCCTGGTGCCGATCCCGAACAAGGACGGATGGAACAGCGACGACCCGGCGGGCGACAGCCAGTACGCCGACGGCGTTGCGCACCCGGAACTGGCGACGCTGCTGCCCGTGCTGTACCCGGGTGTGTTCCCGAAGCTGGCGAACTACACCAAGCCCCGCGCCGACCTGCTCGCGATCCTGCTCACCGGGATCCCGTCCGGCGTGGTGCCGGGCTTCCAGAACTACACCGGGACGACCCAGGCCGACCTGCTGCGGCTCAACCTGGCCATCAAGCCGACCACGTCCAAGCCGAGCAACCTCGGCCTGATCGGCGGGGACGCGGCCGGTTTCCCGAACGGGCGCCGGGTGTTCGACGACGTCACGACGATCGAGTTGCGCGCGATCGCCGGCGCCACGCTGCCGTTGGTCGACCCGTCCTTCACGCCGGACGCGGCCGCAGGCGCCATCACTCCCGGGCTGACCTCGAGCAACACCGACGTGTCCGCCAACAACACCGTGCACTACCTGTCCCGCTTCCCCTACCTCGGCACACCGCACAGCGGTTTCGACGTCCCCGGCAGCAACGCGCCGGCGCCGGATCTCGGTGCGATCAACCGGCCACCCGGCCAGGTCGTGCCACCGGTCGGGCCGCCGCAGACGGGCTTCGGCCCAGCCGAGGACTCCTCGTCCACGACCGCCATCCTGCTCGGCGGCGGGTTGGCGCTGGCCGGTGCCGCAGCGGTAGGCAGCGCGCTGGCCCGGCCGCGAACCGCGCCGGTGACCGGACCCGAAACCGGGCTGGCCGAGGATGTTCAGCAAGAGCGTCGAGGCGAATAATCCAGTCATGGACGAAACCAGTCAGCTCGGGCCGTCCTACGACGGGACGGTCGTGCTGGACATCGGTGGGGACATCGGTGCGTTGATCATCATGACTTCGCCCGAGTTGCACCTGGCCGAGATCGAGGTCAGCCCGCTGGAGCCCGACCGCATGGCCGAGCACACGCACGATCCGGTGCCCGACCACGGCCATGCGCACGACGGCGGGCACTCGCACGGTGCGCACTCGCACGGCGCGCACTCGCACGGCGCGCGGACGCACGTCGCGGTGCGGGAGCGGCGCGGACCGTCCGGCATCCGCTACGCGGCGATCTACCCGGCCCTGACCGCCGGCAGGTACACGGTGTGGGGACTGGACGGGACGCCGCACGACACGGTCACCATCACCGGCGGAGAGGTCACCCAGATCGACTGGGCCTGATTCGATGCCGCCTGATTCCATGCCGCCTGATCCCGTACCGCCGGAGTGCAGCGCCCCGTCATGGCCCTGACCGGGAGGCACTCCCGGTTGAGCGCGCTCGTCCGGTGGCGTCGACGCACCGACGCCTGGGTGGCCGGCCACCTCGCCTGGGCCCGTGCCGGCGTCGCGGTGGTGGGGCTGCTCGTCCTGGTGGCAGCAGCGTTCGTGTTCTCCGGCGCCACGACGGTGTCCGGGCGCGGGATCGCGCTACCGCCGACACCGCCGAGCCCGGCGGCGCCCGGAGCCGACCGGTCGCCCCCCGCCTCGACCCGTGCGAGCAGTGCGCCCGCTGCGCCGACTGCCGCCGCGTCACCGACCGGGTGCGCGGCGACGTCCGAGCACGGTGCGGGCGGCACGGTGCCGGTGCACATCTGTATCCCCGCGATCGGCGTGGATGCCGACATCCTCCAGGTGGGGCTCAACGCAGACCGCACGATCGAGGTACCGCCGCTGGACGAGGTGAGCCTGGCCGGTTGGTACAAGTACTCACCGGCGCCGGGCGTGCTCGGGCCGTCGATCATCCTCGGCCACGTCGACTCGGCCCGGTACGGCAAGGGCGTGTTCTTCGACCTGGGTCGGCTGCATCGCGGTGATCGGTTCAGCCTTCGTCGCGCGGACGGCATGCTCGCCACGTTCCGAGTGGATCGGGTGGCGCAGTACCCAAAGAGCGCGTTCCCGACGCAGACCGTCTACGGCAACACCGCCGGCGCCGCGATTCGGCTGATCACCTGCGGGGGGAGTTTCGATCCGGCTGCCGGCAGCTACGAGGACAACATCGTCGCCTTCGGCACGCTCGTGTCGCTGCGCCCCGGCTGAGCCGAGCGTCTGGACTCAGTGCGGGCGGGCGCGGTTGCTGGTGACCGGAATTCCCTCGGCGCGGTCGAGATCGACGCACAGCACGCCGTCCTCGACGTAGGCCGGCCAGCGCAGGGTCGCCGACGTGTCGATGTCGTAGAAGCGGGTGAAGGCCATCGCGGAGATGATGAACGGCCCGCTGGCCGAAGCGGCCGGCCGCACTGCGTAGGAGTTCTCGTCGCTCGGTTCGGTCGGGCGCAAGCCGATGATGCGCCGGGTGCGGTCGTAGAGCAGTTCCACGGCCTTGGGCGAGTCGATGGCCAGGTAGGCGGACTTGTTGATCGATATCGTCCCGCGCTTCTGGATCGTCACGTGCGGGGCGGACTTCAACGACATGTTGCTCTTGCGGAAACTTTCGAAGTTCGGCATCGGTGACCTCGACGATCGGCTGGCGACCTGTCGTCACCTATACAGAAGTTCGTGCGAGAGCCGTCAACGGATTCGCTGGATTCGATCTCGTTTGCTCACCCGGCCAGTTCGACGACCGGCGCGACCCGCTCGACCGCACCGATGCCGCCGCCGGGCGCGGGCAGCCAGAGTGTCGCCGAGCGTGGCCGGGCAGCCGTCCCCTTGCCTTCGGCGTGGACGTCGACCCGGCGTGCGCGCAGCCGTCCCGTCCCGTCACCGATCCCCGCCCAGGTGCCTGCTGTCGCCCGCAGTCGGACGTCCGCACCGGGCCAGTCGCCGCTGGAGTTGCTCAGGCCGTGCTCGTTCAGGCCGTGCTGGTTCAGATAGGGCATCAGCACCGCGTCGCGGGTCCGGGCGCGTGCCGCCAGGCGGCGTACCTCACCAGGGACGAGCCGCGGGGGCCGGGCGGCAACCACGTCGACCGCGTCGAGCAGCGCCCCGACCGCGGTCGTCCACGCCGAACCGGCCGCGGGGACGATCGCGAGCCGGGACAGATCCATGCCGTACTCGCATCGCCGCCTCTGCCGACAGCCGCGGGAACCCCACCAGCGCGCACCAGGCACCGTCGGCCGACGCGGCACCGAGCAAGGCCAGCAGCAGCGACAGCGATCCGGACACCGCAATCGTGCTGCCCCGGCGCAGCCCGCCCGGCAGCACCTCGGTCAGCGCCGAATGGACGGGCAGCGGGGGAGCGGTGCGGCGCCCGACCTGCTGCCAGTCGACGGTGGTGCTGCCGTCGGCCTTGCGGATCGCCACGTCGAGCATCCGTCCATCATCGAACGTCAGTTCGAATCAGTCAAGCCTGCCCGGGAGCATCCGGAGCGGAGCTCTCGGCCGGCTTGCGGTGGTGCGCGGGCGTTCCCGGCCCGAGGTGCTCACTGTGCCCCAGCGCGTCCGCGACCAGTTGCGAGACGTGCTCGTTCGCGACGCGGTACAGCACCTGCGTGCCCTGCCGGCGGGTGGTGACCAGGCGCGCCATCCGCAACTTGGCCAGGTGCTGGGACACCGTCGAGGGACGCTTGCCCACCGCTGCGGCCAACTCGCTGACCGGTTGCTCGTGCTCGCCGGTGCTCAGCGCGCGGAGCAGCGCAACCCGGGTGGCGTCGGCCAGGATCCGGAAGATCTCGACGGCCAGCGCCAACTCGTCCCCGGCAGCACCGTCAGTCGAGTGCTGCTGGCCTGCTATCTTGTTATCTACGTGCACGCGTATATAGTGACATACGTATGGTGATCTCCGAGCAGCGAGGAACCCCGATGACCGAAGCCGAGAACGGCCCCACTACCAAACACGCCGAGCACGAGCACGGCCACGACGGGCACACCCACACGCATCCGCACGGCGAGGGCCACCACGAGGGCAGCCCCGGCGCTGCGGAGCACCACTCACACGAGCACAACCACCCCGAGGATCCCGACCATCGCGATCACCAGCACCCGCACGAGCACGAGCACGGGCCCGAACACCACGCCTGAAACAACCGCCATGCGGGCGATCAGCCGCTAGCTTGTGTGTGGGCTTGTGATTGGGACACGGCACCGGGGCAGGCTTTTCGGAGCGGACGTGAGGGGTCTGGCATGACAGATTTGGTCCGCAAGCTCGTCGCCGAATTTCTTGGCACGGCGATCCTGGTGTTCTTCGCCGTCGGCGCGGCCGTGTTCGGGATCGACAAGGTCGGCGCCCTTGGGGTCGCGCTTGCCTTCGGGCTCGTCCTGCTCGCCCTGGCCTACTCCATCGGCCCGACGTCTGGCTGCCACGTGAACCCGGCGGTGACGCTCGGCGTCCTCCTGCGCAAGGGCATGCCGCTCTCGGAAGCCGGGGCGTACTGGATCGCGCAGTTCGCCGGCGGCATCCTCGGTGGTGCGCTGCTGAAGCTGATGACGTCAAAGTTCGGCAAGGTCACCGATCAGACCGGGGCGCTCGGCACCAACGACTGGGGCCCAGCGATCAGCGGCGGCGGTGCCTTTCTGCTCGAGATCATCCTGACCTTTCTGCTTGTGTTCGTCGTGCTGCTCGTGACCGCCCACGCCGCTGCGCCCGGCTTCGCCGGCTTGGCGATCGGTTTGGTGCTGACCGTCATCCACCTGGTGGGGATCCCGCTCGACGGCACTTCGGTGAACCCGGCCCGCTCGTTCGGTCCGGCAGTGTTCGCTGGGACGCACGCGATGTCGCACGTATGGCTGTTCCTTGTCGCGCCGATGATCGGTGGACTCGTCGCCGCTCTGGTAGCGCCGATGATCGACGCGAGCGAGAAGCTGACGAGCAACGGTCGTCACTTGTCGGACCCGACCGGAGCCAACGTTCCGAACTAGCCACCCGATCGCCGAGGTGCGCGGACGGGCGGACCCGCGTAGCCGTGCAGGCTAGAACGGCCGGCGCAACTCGTCGGCGAGCAGGTCCATGAGCAGGCCGTCGTGCCACGCCCCGTCCGGGCTGCGCTCGTAACTGCGCAACACTCCGACCGGACGAAAGCCCACCGCGGTGTAGCAGCGGATCGCGCTCGCGTTGTCCGCCGCGGGATCGATGACCAGCCGGTGGTGACCGCGGATGCGGATCAGGTGATCGGCGAGCAGCCACACCACCTCGCGACCGATGCCCTGACCGTGGACCTGCACGTCGAGGAAGATGTCGATGCCGGCATGCCGGTACATCGGCGTCGGCTCCTCGCTGTACTGCACGAAGCCGCGGATCACGCCGTCGACCAGGACGGTGTACGGCACGGCTTCGGGGTCGTCGAAGGGCCAGTCGTCGGCCGGCTCGCCCCAGCGGGCGCGGACCTCGGCACTGCGGTGGATGCCGAGCAGGTCAGCGACGTGCTCGGCCGTCGTCGTCACCAGCCGCACCCGCGGACCCTCCAGCTCGGCCACTCGCGGCCGCACCTGCTCGTTCTCGCTCACTTCTCGCTCACTTCTCGCCACCGGGCCACGTCCGTCCCTGCTCACCCGAGCACGACCTCGTTTGCGGTCGCGTCCGGCGCGAGGAACGCGAGCAAGGCGCGTGCCTCGGCCCGGACCTGTTCGGGCTCGGCGATGTCGTCGAGGCCGGTCACCAGCAGTCTCGCCCAGCCCTTGTCGCGGGCCAGCGTCCAGGTGGCGGCGACGAACCCGTCGACGAGCACGGTGCCGGGCAGCGTCCCGTTGCTCGTCTGGATCGCCTTGCGGTGTTCGTCGGCGAACACGTGATTTCGATCGGCGTGCGCGAGCAGCACGTTGTCGAAGTCGGGCAGGAACCTCGGCGCCGCCGGCACCGTCGCCGGCGGGCGCGGCGCCCCCGGCAGGTCGAACAACTCGCGCCCAGTCTCGTCGCGCAGCACCGTGAGCACTGGACGAAGCCGGGTGAGAACCTCGCGCAGCCCGGTGATCCGGCTCCAGCTGACCAGGTCGGCCGCAGTTGCCGGGCCGAAGGCGGCGAGATAGCGCCGGGCGGTCTCGTCCCACGAGGCGTCGGACGCGAGCGGCGCGCCGAGCCAGTGCTGCGCCGTGGTGAGCGTGGTCGCGCCGGAGCGATCCCAGAGCCCGCGCGGTGGCACCTGGACGAGCGGCAGCACCGAGCGCGCGGCGCGGGCCAGCGCCGACGCGTCGCACCCGGGCCAGCACTCGGCGAGCGCGGCGCCCAGCGCGGCCGGTGAGAGCGGCCGCTCGGCCAGGATTCTTGCCGCGGTGTCCGCGAGCGTGCCCAGGTCGACCGCGGCCAGCGAACGACGGATCGCAGGAGTCGCGAGTTCGCGAGTGATCGCCGGCTGCATCAGCGGCCGCAGGCGCAGCGCATCGCGGGCGGTGACGAGGTGGATGGTGCTGCGCATGAGTGCGATCCGCGCGAGCGTGCGCGTCTCGATCGCCCGCGACAGCTGGTAAGGATCGAACCCTGAGACCCGCGACCACAACGCGGTGTAGGGGCTGCGTGGCGTCTGCGCCTGCAACCCGACCAGCCGCTCGACGATGCGCTCGATACCGCCTGGACGGGTCAACGGCGCGCGGTCCAGCAGCAGCTGCCGGGCGAGCAGCGCTCGATTGCGGGCCTGTCGGCTCAGTTCCGGCGCAGCCACGTCGCGGACGGTACCGGCGCGCTCGGACAACACCGCGCTCGGACGAACACCGTTCGGACAGACCCCGCGAGCCGACCGGTCAGGCGCAGTACCGGTCGGCCACCTCGAGCGCCTCGTCCAGGATGGCCAGCCCGTCCCGGACGTCGGCCTCGGTGGTCGTGCACGGCGGGACGACATGGGTCCGGTTGAAGTGGACGAACGGCCACAGCCCGCGCTGCTTGCACGCGGCGGCGAACTCGGCCATCGGCGCGGCGGCGGCGCCCGAGGCGTTGTAGGGGACGAGCGGTTCGCGGGTCTGCCGGTCGCGGACCAGTTCGAGCGCCCAGAACACGCCCAGCCCGCGGACCTCGCCGACACTCGGGTGCCGGTCGGCCAGCTTCGCCAGCTCCGGCCCGATCACGTCGGTCCCGAGCGCGCGGGCGTGCTCGATGATCCCCTCCTCGCGGAAGATCGTCATCGAGGCGACGGCCGAGGCACACGCCAGCGGATGTCCGGAATAGGTGAGCCCGCCCGGGTAGGCCCGCTCGTCGAACGTCGCGGCGATCGCGTCGTTGATGATGACCCCGCCGAGCGGGACGTAGCCCGAGTTCACGCCTTTGGCGAAGGCGATCAGGTCAGGCGTCACGCCCCAGTGGTCCACCGCGAACCACTCGCCGCACCGGCCGAAGCCGGCCATCACCTCGTCGGCGATGAACACGATCCCGAACTCGTCGCAGAGCTCGCGCACACCGGCGAGGTAACCCGGTGGTGGCACCAGGATGCCGTTGGTGCCGACCACGGTCTCGAGGATGACCGCGGCGATCGTCGCCGCGCCCTCGACCATGATCGTGTCGCGCAGGTGGGCCAGGGCGCGCTGTGACTCCTCGTCCTCGGACGTCGAGTGGAACGGCGAGCGGTACGGGTAGGGACCCCAGAAGTGCACGACGCCCGGGATCCCCGGCTCGGCGCCCCATCGGCGCGGGTCGCCGGTCATCGTGATCGCGGCCGCGGTGGCCCCGTGGTAGCTGCGGTAGGCGGCCAGGACCTTGTGCCGGCCGGTGTGCAGCCGCGCCATCCGGAGCGCGTTCTCGGTGGCCTCGGCGCCGCCGTTGGTGAAGAAGACTCGGTTCAGGTCGCCCGGCGCCACCTCGGCGATCAGCCGGGCCGCCTCGGACCGCGCGTCGTTGGCGAAGGAGGGCTGGATGGTCGTCATCCGTCCCGCGTACTCCTGGATCGCCGCGATCAGCTTCGGGTGCTGATAGCCGATGTTCACGTTGACCAGCTGGGACGAGAAGTCCAGGTAGGTCTTGCCGTCGTAGTCGGTGAAGTGCGAGCCGAGGGCCGACGCGATCGGCAGCGGGTCGATCAGCTTCTGCGCCGACCAGGAGTGGAACACGTGCGCCTTGTCCAGCGCCGCGACCGTCGCACCGTCGGTGGGTATGCCGTCCAGTGGGTTCATCGGTTCTCCTCCAGCGCACTCGCGGTGCGAGCCCGGCTCATCGGGTCCTCGGGAAACCGAGATCGACGGTGGACGTCGCCGGGTCGGGCCAGCGTGCGGTCACGACCTTGCCACGCGTGTAGAAGTTGATGCCTTCGGGGCCGTACATGTGCGTGTCGCCGAACAGCGAACTCTTCCAGCCGCCGAAGGAGTAGTAGGCGACGGGCACCGGGATCGGGACGTTGATCCCGACCATGCCGACCTCCACGTCGAACTGGAACTGCCGCGCGGCGCCGCCGTCGCGGGTGAAGATCGCGACGCCGTTGGCGTACGGGTTGGCGTTGACCAGCGCGATCGCCTCGTCGTACGTGTCCGCCCGCACGACACACAGCACCGGGCCGAAGATCTCGTCGCGGTAGACGTCCATGTCGGCACCGACGCGGTCGAGCAGCGTGGTGCCGAGGAAGAACCCGTCCGCGGGCAGGTCGGCGTCCCGGCCGTCGACGACGACCCGGGCGCCGCTCTCAGCGCCGGAGGCGATGTAACCGGCGACCTTGTCGCGGTGCTCGCGGGTGATGAGCGGGCCCATGTCCGAATCGGGATCGGCACCGTCGCCGATGCGCAGCTTCGGCAGGCGGGCCGCGATCGCGTCGACGAGGCGGTCGCCGATCTCGCCGACGGCCACCGTCACCGAGATCGCCATGCAGCGCTCACCCGCCGCGCCGTAGGCAGCCGACACGGCCGCGTCCGCAGCCAGGTCGAGGTCGGCGTCGGGCAGCACGACCATGTGGTTCTTGGCGCCGCCGAGCGCCTGGACCCGCTTGCCATGGGTCGTCCCGGTCTCGTAGATGTAGCGCGCGATCGGCGTCGAGCCGACGAAGCTGACCGCCGCGACCTGGTCGTGGGTCAGCAGCGCGTCCACCGCCTGCTTGTCACCCTGCACGACGGTGAAGACACCGTCGGGCAGCCCCGCCTCCTGCCACAGCCGGGCGAGGAACAGCGCAGCCGACGGGTCCTTCTCCGACGGCTTGAGGATGAACGCGTTACCGCACGCGATCGCGTTCGCGCACATCCAGAGCGGCACCATCACCGGGAAGTTGAACGGGGTGATGCCGGCGACCACGCCGAGCGGCTGGCGGATCGAGTACACGTCCACGCCCGAGCCGGCCTGCTCGCTGTAGCCGCCCTTGAGCAGTTGCGGCGCACCGCACGCGAACTCGACGTTCTCCAGCCCGCGGGCGATCTCGCCGTGGGCGTCGCCGAGGACCTTGCCGTGCTCGGCCGTGACGATCTTGGCCAGCTCGTCGGCCCGCTCGTGCAGCAACTGCCGGAAGGCGAACAGCACGCCCGATCGGCGCGAGAGCGACGTCGAGCGCCACTCGCTCGCCGCGGTCCGGGCGCTGGCGACCGCGGCGTCCACCTCGGCGGCACTGGCGAGGTCGACCTCGCCGCTCTGCTGGCCGGTGGCCGGGTTGTAGACGGGCGCGGTGCGACCAGAGGTGCCGGCCACGACGGCGCCGTCGATCCAGTGCGAAATGCGGGTGCTCATGCCCTCGACGATAGAAGCGCAGGCTGTGCGGCACAATACTTGCTTTGCTATGTTACAAAACGTGGACGCGGTGTTGAGCGAGGTCGGAAGCCGGCTGGCCGATCCCTCGGCGCGGGGGCTGGCCGCCGCGCTGAGCCAGGCCGTCCGGGACGGCGCGGTGGCGCCCGGCTCGCGGCTGCCCCCGATCCGCTCGGTCGCGGCCGGTCTCGGCCTGTCGCCCACCACGGTCAGCGCGGCCTGGGCGCTGCTCGCCCGCAGCGGCACGATCCGCACCGACGGCCGCCGCGGGACGACTGTCGCGGAGCGAGCGCGGCCGGGCACCCCGCGCTACCAGCGCGCGCTCGATCGCGAGACGTCCTTCCGGGTGGATCTGTCGACCGGCGTGCCCGACCCTGACCTGCTGCCGGCACTGTCCCGCGCGATCGGCACCCTCACCGACCTGAGCGCGCTCAGCAGCTACCTCGACGATCCGGTGCTGCCCGACCTGGCCGCGGCGCTGCGCGCGGACTGGCCGTTCGACCCGGACGAGATCACCGTCGTGGACGGGGCGATGGACGGGGTCGAACTGGCCACCAGGGTGCTCGTCGGCTTCGGTGAGAGGGTGGCCGTCGAGCAGCCCGCCTTCCCGCCTCTGCTGGACCTGCTCGAGTGGCGCGGTGCCGAGGTGGTGCCCGTCCCCGTCGACGCGAGCGGCATGACGGTCGACGGGCTCCGGGCGGCCGGGAGCGTCGGCGCGGTGTACCTGCAGCCGCGGGCGCAGAACCCGGCCGGCGTGTCCATGACGCTCACCCGGGCCGCCGACCTGGCGGCGGTGCTGCGGCCGGGCACCGCCGTGGTCATCGAGGACGACTCGGCCGGCGCGGTGGCATCGGCAGCCCCGATCAGCCTGGGCACGTGGCTGCCCGAGCGCACCGTCCACATCCGCAGCTTCGCCAAGTCACACGGCCCCGACCTGCGGCTGGCAGCGCTGAGTGCCCCCGCCGACCTGGCGCGCCGGATCACCGGTCTGCGCCAGCTCGGTCAGGGGTGGAGCAGCCGGTTGCTGCAGCGACTGCTGCTCGCCCTGCTCACCGATCCCGAGACCGTCCGTGAAGTGGCGCACGCCCGCCGGACGTATGCACAGCGCCGCGCGGCCCTCGTCGACGGCCTCGCCGCACACGGTGTCGAGGTCGGCGGATCGGACGGGCTCAACATCTGGGTGCCGGTGGCCGACGAGACCGCAGCCGTCGTGCGGCTGGCCAGCCAGGGGATCGGCGTGGCCCCGGGGTCACCGTTCACGGTCCGGCCGGGACGGCCGCACATCCGGGTGACGGCCGGGCTGCTGGCCGCCGGGCACGTCGAGGTGGCGGCCGCGCTGGCCTCGGCGGCGCGCGGCACCGTCCGTGTCCCGGTCTGACCCGGTTTCGCGGCGCGAGGTCGCGGTGAGTGAGGCCGCGGGGCGCTTGTCGGGACGCCGCCCGTCAGCGACGATGGGTGTGCCCGGCCCCACGGAGGTAGCAATGGATGCCAGCCTGCACACAGGCAGCGATCTGGCCGCCGTGCGCCAGCGCCGCGCCGAACTGCGCGCCGCCCTCAGTGACCTCGAGGAGGCTCTCGCGGCGCCGGCGATCGGCCGCGCAGTGGTTTGGGGCGAGCGGGTGCAGCAGGCGCTCGAGCGGCTCGCGCGCGACTTCACCGAGCACATCGTCGTCACCGAGGGTCCGGACGGGTTGCACCAGAGCATCCTGTCCGGCGACCTGCGGCTCGCGAACGCGGTCGAGTCGCTGACCCGCGAGCACGCCGAGATCACCGCCGAGATCGCCGCCGTCCGGGCCGCCAGCGACGCCCCGGTCATCCCCACCGACGTCCCGCTCATCCGCGAGCAGGCCACCCGGCTGTTCGGTCACGTCATCAAGCACCGCCAGCGCGGCGCGGATCTGGTGTACGAGGCCTACGCGACCGACATCGGCGGTAACGGCTGAGTCACTCGGCGAGCTCGACGTCGAGGTCGATGCCGCGGGACCGCACCCGGTCGGGGTGCAGGAACACGAACCGCTTGTAGGCCCAGAACCGGAAAATCGTCCCGAGCGCGATCGACGACAGCTTGACGACAGAGATCATCGCGCTCGTGTGGCCGTAGCCGAAGCCGTACACGAACAGCCCGATCGCGGCCTCTGAGAACGCGAGGGTGATCAGGTTGATCCCGAAGAACGACGCGGTTTCGCGGCCCAGGCTGGTACGTGCCCGGTGTGAGAACGACAGGTGCCGGTTGCCGAAGTAGGCGAAGGTCGTCGAGACGATCGTCGAGACGAAATTGGCCTTCAACGAACCGATCGGCGTGAGCCAGGTGAACAGGCCGAAGTCGATCAGGAACGCGAGCGCGCCGATCAGTCCGAACGCGCTGAGTTCCTTGAGCAGGATCCGCCACGACGAACGCACGTGCTCGGTGAGCGAGACGCGGGTCGTGTGAGTCATGGCGAGTGTGCAGCTTACTGCGCGGCAGTCATCGCCTAGGCTCATGCGCCGTGGACGCCCGCACCGGACTGCCGGTCGTCGGCATGGTCGGCGCGGGCCAGCTGGCCCGCATGACGCACCAGGCCGCGATCGCCCTCGGCCAGTCGTTGCGCGTGCTCGCCGACTCGGCCGAGGACGGCGCGGCGGTGGTCGCCGGGGACGTGCTGGTCGGGGACTATCGCTCGCTCGCCGACCTGCGCGCGTTCGCCGCCGGGTGCGACGTCGTCACCTGGGACCACGAGCACGTCCCGAACGAGCACATCGTCGCCCTGGCCGCGGACGGTGTCGCCGTCCACCCGGGTGCGGCGGCGCTGCGCTTCGCGCAGGACAAGGCGGCGATGCGGGACCGGCTCAGCGAGTTGGGCGTCCCCTGCCCGCGCTGGACCCGGATCGACTCGAGCGACACGGTGACGCGATTCGGGGACGAGGTGGGCTGGCCGGTCGTGCTCAAGGCGTCGACCGGCGGGTACGACGGCAAGGGGGTCTGGGTCATCGACTCGGCGGCCGGTGCGGACGCGATGCTCGCGGCCGGGACCGCGCTGATCGCCGAGCAGAAGGTGGCGATCAGGCGCGAACTCGCTGCGGTCGTTGCCCGCTCGCCGTGGGGGCAGGGTGCCGCCTGGCCGGTCGTCGAGACCGTGCAGCGCGACGGCATCTGCGTCGAGGTGATCGCGCCCGCACCGGACCTGCACGACGACCTCGCGGACGAGGCACAGCAACTCGCGCTGCGCCTGGCCGCCGAACTCGGCGTGACCGGCGTGCTCGCGGTCGAGTTGTTCGAGACGGTGGACGGACGGTTGCTGGTGAACGAACTCGCGATGCGTCCGCACAACTCGGCGCACTGGACGATCGAGGGCGCCCGCACCTCCCAGTTCGAGCAGCACCTGCGCGCCGTCCTCGACTACCCGCTCGGCTCGACCACGCCGACCGCTGCGGTGGTGGTCATGGCCAACCTGCTCGGCGGGCCTGATGGGGTCGTGCCGAATGGCATCGACGAGCGGGTGCACCACTGCCTGGCCCGCTGGCCGGATGTGAAGATCCACCTGTACGGCAAGGGTTTCCGTCCGGGCCGCAAGGTCGGCCACGTCACCGCGCTCGGTGCCGATCTCGACAGCGTGCGTGGCCGGGCACGCGCCGCGGCCGACTACCTCTCGAATGGAGATGCGCGGTGACCGTGTCCGTCGGCGTAATCATGGGCAGCGACTCGGACTGGACGGTGATGTCGGCCGCGACCGAGGCGCTCGACGAGTTCGACGTCGCCTACGAGGCGCGGGTGGTCTCGGCCCACCGCACGCCGCTCGACATGGCCGCCTACGCCCGCGACGCGGCCGGGCGAGGACTCAAGGTGATCATCGCCGGCGCCGGCGGTGCCGCGCACCTGCCAGGCATGGTCGCGTCCCTGACCACGCTGCCGGTCATCGGCGTGCCGGTTCCGTTGCAGCATCTCGACGGGCTGGACTCGCTGCTGTCGATCGTGCAGATGCCGGCCGGGGTGCCGGTCGCGACGGTGTCGGTCGGGGGTGCGCGCAACGCCGGGCTGCTGGCCGTCCGCATCCTGGCGGTGGCCGATGAGGCATTGGTCGACCGGATGGCCGCGTTCCAGACCGAGCTGGCCGAATCGGCCCGCGCCAAGGACGCCGCGTTGCAGAACCGGCTGCGCTAGCCGGTGCTCGGGCCGGCCAGGTAGTCGTGGTCGGCGACCTCGTGCTGCCAGTGCGTCGCGCCGCCGGCGGTCACCGCGAGGTGGGCGAACGGGGTGTGCGGCGTGGCTCCGTGCCAGTGCGCAACGCCCGGCTCGACGTGCCACCAGTCGCCGGCCTCGAGCGTCCTCGGCCGGTCCAGCCCCTCCCAGCACACGAGCCCGCTCCCGAACACCGCGATGATCGCCTGCTCGTGTTCGTGCACATGCCAGAACGAGCGCGCGCCGGGCTCGTAGAGAAACCGCACGCCCGAGAGCGCGTCGGCGTCGGCCGCTTCGATGTAGTCCGTCCGCCAGACCCGGCCGGTGAACCGGGTGCTGTCGACGAGTTCGGTCACCGGCGAGCCAGAGGCAATGACCTGCATACGAGGCAACCTAACCCGTGCCGGGTGTTTCGATCAGGCGCTCCGCCGTTCACGTGGGACTCGGTCGCCGACCGCACCACAGGCGCAGTCCGTAGGGTGACCTGATGACGCGTGCGGGGCTGCTCAGACGGCTGCGCTCGCGATGGACAGTCATCGGCGTCGTCGCCGTCCTGATCGCGATCGTCGCGATCAACGCGTTCGGCGCTTCGTCCTCCTCGGTCACCACGTCGTCGGCCTTCGCGACCGGTACGCCGGAGAACGGCAAGCCGGTGCGCCTGGACACCACGCTCTACCTGCCGCAATCGACGCCTGCCCCGGCCATCCTGCTCGCCCACGGTTTCGGCGGGACCAAGGACTCGGTCGCGGGGGAAGCGCGGACGATGGCCGGCCGCGGCTACGTGGTGCTGACCTGGACGGCACGCGGATTCGGTCGCTCCGGGGGCAAGGTCCACCTGGACCAGCCCGACTACGAGGTGCAGGACGCGAGCCTGCTCGTCGATCGGCTCGCCGCCATGGACCAGGTGGCCACGAAGAACGGCCGGCCGCAGATCGGGGTGGCCGGCGCCTCGTACGGCGGTGGCCTGGCCCTGCTGCTCGCCGGCACCGACCCCCGCATCCGGGCCGTCGCCGCGGACATCACCTGGAACGACCTGACGCATGCGCTGTTCCCGAACGCAGTCGGCGACCAGCCGGGCGTGTTCAAGAAGCTCTGGACCGGCCAGCTGTTCGGCAACGCCTTCGGCGAGGGCGGCACGGTCGCCTGCGGCCGGTTCGCCCCCGATGCCTGCCGCGCCTACCAGGCCGCCGCCGAGACGGGCCGTCCCAATGC
The DNA here is from genome assembly GCA_963750295.1 of uncultured Actinomycetota bacterium. Lineage (GTDB taxonomy): Bacteria > Actinomycetota > Actinomycetes > Mycobacteriales > Jatrophihabitantaceae > CAVVPY01. The sequence goes on along the minus strand of CAVVPY010000008.1, from coordinate 108,451 downwards.
GCAGTTGCTCACCCTGCTGCGGCGAGCGAGCCCGGCGTCCGTCCTCGACAAGATCACCGCGCCGACGCTGCTGACCCAGGGTGAGCAGGACTCGCTGTTCCCGCTCTCGGAGGCCACCGCGAACGCCCGCGGCATCGCGGCGAACGGCACGCCGGTGCAGGTGGTGTGGCGCGCGGGTGGTCACGACGCGTTCGGCACCGGCGAGAGCACCGCCACCACGGCGGCGCTCGACTGGTTCGGGCGGGCCTTCGGCGCGGGCATCACCGGCACCCAGGAATTCTCGGTCGATCAGCAGAGCTCGTCGCAATCGGGTGCTTCAGACACCGGCGACGAGCGTCGCGTCGTCCTTCCCGGGTTCCCCGGCATCGGCGGGGTCCGGCAGAGCACCACGTCGGTGACGTTGGCCGGGCCGCCGCAGCGCATCGCGGCTCCCGCCGGCGGCGTGCCCGCCGCGATCACGTCCATCCCCGGACTGTCGGGGTTGTTCGGCAGGTTCGGCGGCCTCGCCGGGGGGCTGTCGGTGCAGCCTGGCCAGATCGCCGGGTTCGTCTCGCCGAAGCTGTCCCAGAGCATGTCGATCGGCGGCTCGTCCACCGTGTCGTTGTCGGTGACCTCGCAGAGCGGCGGGGACGCCACGCTGTTCGCGACCCTGCGTGATGCGAGCGGCAGGGCGATCGACGCCGCGTTGCGCGGCGGTGGCCAAGGGGTCAGTAATGACGCCGCCTTCGGGGCCACGCTGCCCTCGCTGCTGATCGCGCCGCTGTACCTGACCGACCTGAAACCGGGTCAGCCGCGGACGGTCACGGTCCGGTTGCCGTCGATCGTGTACACCGTCCCGGCCGGGAACCGCCTCGTCCTGACGGTGGCGACCACCGACTTCGCCTACCAGAACGCGCAGGACCCGCGCACGTACACGATCGGCCTGGCAGGCAACCCGACGACTGTCACCATCCCCACGCTCGACGGACGGGTTGTCACGACCGGGCACCCGATGGCGTGGCTGATCACCGGCGTGGCGACGTGCCTGGCCGTCCTGCTCGGGGTGAGCCTGGAGCTGCGGCGCAGACGGCGGGTCGTGCGTCCGGACCCGTCGCTGGCCGAGGTGCCGATCAGCATCCGCGGGCTGGTGAAGGAGTACGCGGGCGGTTTCCGCGCGGTCGACAACGTGAGTTTCCGCGTCGAGCGCGGACAGGTCGTCGGGCTGCTCGGGCCGAACGGTGCCGGCAAGACCACGGCGCTGCGAGTGCTGGTCGGGCTGATCACGCCGACGGCCGGGGTGCTGCACGTGTTCGGCCAACCGGTGACACCGGGCGCGTCCGTCCTCTCCCGCGTCGGGGCGTTCATCGAAGGACCTGGGTTCCTGCCGCACCTGTCCGGGCGCGAGAACCTGCACCTGTACTGGGCGGCCACCGGTCGTCCCGCCGACGAGGCGAGCTTCGACATCGCGCTGGACATCGCGGGTCTGGGCCCGTCCGTCGATCGCAAGGTGCGTACCTACAGCCACGGCATGAAGCAGCGCCTCGGGATCGCGCAAGCGATGCTCGGGCTGCCCGAGGTCCTCGTCCTCGACGAGCCGACCAACGGCCTCGACCCGCCCCAGATCGCCGAGATGCGCGAGGTCCTGCAGCGCTATGCGGAGACCGGACGCACCGTCGTCGTGTCGAGCCACCTGCTGGCCGAGGTCGAGCAGACCTGCACGCACGTCGTCGTGATGCACAAGGGCGAGCTGGTCGCAGCCGGATCGGTTGCCGAGATCGCCGGCTCGGGCGGCACCCAGCTGGCCGTGCCGGATCCCGCGCGCGCCGCAGCGGTGCTGGCCGCAGCGGGAATCGATGCGGTTCCGGTGCCGGCGCGGCGCGCCCTGGAAGACGTGTTCCTCGATCTCATCGGAGCCGACGAATGACCAATCCCGGTACCCGGGTCGCCCCGACCCGGCGCGGCGTACACAACCGGCTGGCCGGGATGGGTCCGGGCGAGCCGCCCAACTTCGACCCGCGCCGGACGCTCAGCCTGCGCGTCGAGTTCGCCCGGCAGATCAAGCGGCGGCGCACCCAGCTCACGTTCGCGGTCCTGCTGATCCTGCCGATCATCATCGCGTTGGCGTTCAAGGTGGGCGGCGGCGCCGGCAGCGACGCACCCGGGTTGGTCAGCCTGGCCACCGCGGGCGCGTCCAACTTCGCGCTGTTCACCGAGTTCGCGTCGGTGGGCTTCCTGCTCGTGGTCGTGGTGTCCCTGTTCTGCGGCGACACCGTCGCGAGCGAGGCGACGTGGGCGTCGCTGCGGTACCTGCTCGCCCAACCGGTCCCGCGCTCGCGGTTGTTGCGGCAGAAGCTCATCGTCGCCGGCCTGCTGTCGGTCGCGGCCAACTTCGTGTTGCCGATTTGGGCCTATCTGGTGGGCGGCGTCGTCTTCGGCTGGTCGCCTGCGCAAGCGCCGCTGGGGACCTCGTTCGACACGACGTCCTCGTGGGCGCGGCTGGCGATCATCGTCACCTACGTCTGCGGGCAGTTGCTCGTCGTCGCCGGGCTGGCATTCCTGCTCAGCGTCAGCGTCGACAACCCGCTCGGAGCCGTGGGTGGTGCGACGCTGCTGGTCGTGGTGTCGAACATCATCGATCAGATCACCGCGCTCGGCGTCTACCGGCACTACCTGCCGACGCACTGGAACTACTCGTGGACCGACGCGCTCACCGCACCGATCCAGTGGGACAACATGGTGCGCGGCACCGGGTTGGCGCTGGTCTACTTCGCGATCTTCGTGGCGATCGCGTGGCTGCGCTTCGATCGCAAGGACATCACGAGCTGACGTGGCGCGGGTTGTCAGCGTCGGGTTCGAGCGCCTGAGCCGCTGGATCGACGGATTCGCCGACCGGCACGGGGCGGTCACGCCGTCGGTGACACCGACCGGGGTGACGCTGACGGCCGCCGATGCCGCGACCGCGACGATCGAGGTGCCCTTCCCACCGCTCGCGGGCACCCGGGTCGCCGATCTGCTCGTGCATCTGCGGCGCCGGCGGCGGGTCGGCGTGCTGCTCGTCCGGCGCGCGGGCTTCGCGGCCGGTGTGTTCGACGGGCCGGAACTGATCTCGTCGAAGGTCGACTCGTCCTACGTCCAGAGCACGACCAAGGCCGGTGGGTGGTCGCAGCAGCGTTACGCGCGCCGGCGCGCCAACCAGGCGACTGCGGCCTTCGCCTCGGCCGCCGACGCGGCAGCGCGGGTACTGCTCGGCACCGACCTCGACGCCCTGGTGGTCGGGGGTGACCGGCCGGCCGTCCGCGCCGTGCTGGCCGATGCACGGCTGGTGCCCCTCGCCGCGCTGGTGACCGGGCCGTGGCTGTCGGTGAAGGACCCGAAGCGCCGCGTGCTCGAAGCCATGCCGGACCAGTTTCTCGCGGTGCGGATCACGCTCGACCCCTGACCCGCTGCTCCCTCGCATCGAGTGACGACTTCGGATGATCAGAGACGGCGATTTCTCCGTCTCCGGACACCGCGGTCCGTCACTCGATTCGCGAGGTAGCGGGTGGTGAGCAATTCGGGCGCGCGGCGGGCGAGGAGTCCTTCGACATCGGTGACCACCTCGGGCAGCCGCCCGAACGCGTGTGCGGTCGTGTAGATCCGCATCGCCCGGTCCGCCCGCTGCGCGTCCAGGGTGCGCACCGAGTCCTTGCGCATGCGCTCGACGTCTGCGTGGTCCGCGCCGTTGAACTCGATCGCGATCCGGCCCTCGCGGTAGTGCAGGTCCGGTTCGAGCAGCCAGCCGCCGTGCTCGTCGAAGATCGGCTCGTTGACCCGCGGCTTGGGCAGTCCGGCCAGTACCAGCCCTGCCCGGATCCGGGACTCAGGACGCGACCGTGAGGCTCCGTCGAGGTGTGCCACCGTCCGTCGGGCGCGCAGCGTGCCGCGGAGCCGGCGGTCAGGGCCGGCCGAGCGAGCGATAGGTCCAGCCGGCAGCACGCCACTGCTTCGGGTCGAGGACGTTGCGCCCGTCCACGACGTTGCACCGGGCGACGAGCGTGGCCGTCCGGTGCGGGTCGAGCGCTCGGAACTCGTCCCACTCGGTGAGCAGGAAGACGATGTCGGCCCCGCGCAGCGCGTCATCGAGTGAATCGGCGTAGAACAGTTCGGGGTGCACGCGCCGGGCGTTGTCGAGCGCCTGCGGGTCGTACACGATCACGTCCGCGCCGCGCCGCCCGATCGCCGCCGCGACGTCCAGTGCCGGCGACTCGCGGATGTCATCGGAGTTCGGCTTGAACGCCGCACCCAGGACGGCGACCCGGCAGCCACGGTAGGACCCGTCGAGCAGGTCGAGGCCGAGCTCGACCGTGCGTGCCCGCCGGCGCAGGTTGATCGCGTCCACCTCGTGCAGGAACGAGACCGCCTGGTCGACGCCGAGTTCGCCGGCGCGCGCGATGAAGGCCCGGATGTCCTTGGGCAGGCAACCGCCACCGAAGCCGAGGCCGGCGTTGAGGAAGCGCCGTCCGATCCGCTCGTCGTAACCGATCGCCTCGGCCAGTTGGGTCACGTCCGCGCCGGTGACCTCGCACACCTCGGCCATCGCGTTGATGAACGAGATCTTGGTCGCCAGGAACGAGTTCGCGGCAACCTTGACCAGCTCGGCCGTCGCGAAGTCGGTGACGACGACCGGCGTCCCCGTGTCGATGACCGGCGCGTACGCGGCCCGCAGCTGTTGCTCGGCCCACGGCGTCCGGACGCCGAACACCAGCCGATCCGGCTGCAACGTGTCCCGAACCGCGAAACCCTCCCGCAGGAACTCGGGATTCCACGCCAGCTCGACATCCGCACAGGGTGCGAGCCGCTGGAGCAGCCGCTCCATCCGCGCGGCCGTCCCGGCCGGGACGGTCGACTTGCCCGCGACGAGCACCTTGCGCGTGAGCAGCGGCGCCAGCGACGAGAACGCCGCCTCGACGTAGGCCAGGTCGGCGGCCAGCTCACCGTCCTGCTGCGGCGTCCCGACGCAGATGAAGTGGACGTCGGCGAACTCGGCGACCTCGTCGTAGGAGGTCGTGAAGCGCAGCCGGCCGCCGTCGACATGCTTGGCCAGCAGTTCGGGCAGCTCCGGCTCGAAGAACGGCACCTCGCCGTTGCGCAACTGGTCGATCCTCGCCACGTCGACGTCCAGGGCGATGACGTCATAGCCGAGTTCGACCATGCACACCGCGTGCGTCGTTCCCAGATAGCCGGTGCCGATGATCGACAACCGTGGCCTGTTCACGGATCGAGGCTATCCACCCCTAGCCGCGGTGCAACGCCGGGCGCGTCTCTGGTAGGGATGGCGCTATGCGGACCTGTGCGCCAGAGGCGATTCGATGACCGGATCGGCACCCCCGACGCTGCGCGACCGGCCCGCCTGGGCCGCGCTCACCGAGGAGTACGAACGGCTGCGCGACACCTCGCTACGCGAGCTGTTCGCCGCAGCCCCTGACCGTGGCGAGCGGCTGTGCGTCGAGGCCGAGGGGATCTACCTCGACTACTCGAAGAACCGCGTCACGCCCGCCACGATCGAACTGCTCATCGCGCTGGCCGAGCAGTCCGGGCTGCGTGAGCACATCAATGCGATGTTCGCCGGCGCGAAGATCAACGTGACCGAGGACCGCGCGGTGCTGCACGTCGCGTTGCGCGCACCGAAGAGCACCCGGATCACCGTGGACGGCGTGGACGTGGTGCCGGCGGTGCACGAGGTGCTGGGCCGGATGGCCGAGTTCGCCGACAAGGTCCGCGCCGGGCGCTGGCTCGGACACACCGGCAAACCGATCACCGCGATCGTGAACATCGGCATCGGCGGATCGGATCTGGGCCCGGTGATGGCCTACGAGGCGTTGCGCCACTACAGCTTGCGCGAACTCACGTTCCGCTTCGTGTCGAACGTGGACGGCACCGACTTCGCCGAGGCGACCCGCGATCTCGACCCGGCCACGACGCTGTTCATCGTCTCGTCCAAGACCTTCACCACCCTCGAGACCATGACGAACGCGGCGACGGCACGGGCGTGGCTGCTCGACGCGCTGAAGGACAACTCGGCCATCGCGAAGCACTTCGTCGCGGTGTCGACCAACGCCGACGCCGTCGGCGAGTTCGGCATCGACGTCATGAACATGTTCGGCTTCTGGGACTGGGTCGGCGGGCGCTACTCGATGGACTCCGCCATCGGGCTGTCCACGATGATCGCGATCGGCCCCACGCAGTTCCGCGAATTGCTCGACGGCTTCCACGCAATGGACGAGCATTTCCGGACGGCGCCGTTCGGTGAGAATCTTCCAGTATTACTGGGATTGCTCACGGTCTGGTACGCGGACTTCTTCGGCGCGCAGACCCAGGCGGTGCTGCCCTACGACCAGTACCTGAAGCGATTCCCTGCCTACCTGCAACAGCTGACGATGGAATCCAACGGCAAGCACGTGACGCTGGACGGCGGGACCGTCGACTACGCGACCGGCCCCGTGTACTGGGGTGAGCCCGGGACGAACGGCCAGCACAGCTTCTATCAACTGATCCACCAGGGCACCGAACTGATCCCGGTCGACTTCATCGGTTTCACCCATTCGCTCAACCCGATGGGCGCCCACCACGATCTGCTGACCGCGAATGTCTTCGCCCAGGGCGAGGCACTGGCCTTCGGCAAGAGCGCCGAGCAGGTGGCTGCAGAGGGGACGGCCGACTGGCTGGTGCCGCACCGCGTGTTCGACGGTAACCGGCCGTCCAACACGATGCTGCTCGACCGGCTGACCCCGCACGCGCTCGGCACCCTGGTTGCGCTGTACGAGCACAGCGTCTTCGTGCAGGGGACGATCTGGACCATCAACTCCTTCGACCAGTGGGGCGTCGAGCTCGGCAAGGTGCTGGCGAAGAAGGTGGCGGACGAGCTGTCGGCGTCCGAGGAGCCCGAGCTGTCACACGACAGTTCGACCAACGCACTCGTCCGCCGCTACCGTGCGGCTCGTCGGAGGGAGTAGGCGCATGCAGCTCGGAATGGTCGGCCTCGGCCGGATGGGCGCGAACATCTTGCGCCGCGTGCTGCGTGACGGGCACACCGGCGTCGCGTACGACACCAACGCCGAGACCGTCGCCACGCTCGAGGCGGACGGCGCCATCGGCACCACCACGCTCGAGGACTTCGTCGCCGCGCTGGACAAGCCCAGGGTGGCCTGGGTGATGATCCCCGCCGGCATCACCGGTGAGGTCGTCGCGAAGCTCGCCGAGCTGATGGACGACGGCGACATCATCATCGACGGCGGCAACTCCAACTACCGCGCGGACATCGACCGCGCCGCCGAGCTGAAGCCGAAGGGCATCCACTACGTCGACGTCGGGACCAGCGGTGGCGTATGGGGCCTCGATCGCGGGTACTGCCTGATGATCGGCGGTGAGGACGAGGTGGTCGCCCACCTGGACCCGCTGTTCGCGTCGATCGCACCGGGAGCCGGTGAGATCGACCGCACCCCGGGTCGTCAGGGTGACCCGGCGCCGGAGGAGCAGGGCTACCTGCACTGCGGCCCGAACGGCGCCGGCCACTTCGTGAAGATGGTCCACAACGGCATCGAGTACGGCATGATGGCCGCCTACGCCGAGGGCCTCAACGTGTTGCACCACGCGAACGCCGGGAAGCAGTCCGAGGAGCACTCGGCAGAAACCACCCCGATGGATCAGCCGCAGTACTACTCCTACGATCTGGACATCGCGAAGGTCACCGAGGTGTGGCGGCGCGGATCGGTCGTGGCGTCCTGGTTGCTCGATCTGACGGCAGGAGCGCTGCAGGCGAACCCGAACCTCGACAAGTTGGCCGGGCGCGTCTCTGACTCCGGTGAGGGACGGTGGACGGTGAAGGCCGCGATCGACGAAGGCGTGCCGGTCCCTGTGCTCTCGGCAGCACTGTTCGCACGCTTCTCCAGCCGCGGCGAGGCGATCTACGCCGACAAGCTGCTCTCGGCGATGCGCCAGGCCTTCGGCGGCCATGTGGAGCTGCCCACTGGCGAGTAGCGCCGCGGCGCCGAGCTCAGGCTTCGTGTTCCTGCTTGTCGCCGGCCCACTCGACGTGGAACGCGCCCTCGCGGTCGACGCGGCGGTAGGTGTGCGCCCCGAAGTTGTCGCGCAAACCCTGGATCAGCGCGGCCGGCAGCGGTGCCCGGCGCAGCGCGTCGTAGTAGGCGAGCGACGACGAGAACGCCGGCGTCGGCACCCCCGCGAGCGCCGCGGCCGAGACGACCCGGCGCCACGAGTCGACACCGTCGGACACCGCCGACGCGAAGTACGGGTCGACCAGCAGCGTGTCCAGGGCCGGGTTCGAGTCGTAGGCGGCGCGGATCCGGTCCAGGAACCGGGCGCGGATGATGCAGCCACCACGCCAGATGGTTGCCATCGCGCCCCGGTCGACGTCCCAGCCGTACTCCGTGCTCCCGGCCGAGATCTGGTCGAAGCCCTGCGCGTAGGCGACCACCTTGGACGCGTACAGCGCGCGCCGGACGTCCTCGACGAAGTCCGTGGCCATCGACGGCGAGTCGATCGGCAGCGAGCCCACCGCCGACCCGAACGCCGATCGTGCCGCCGCCCGCTGCTCCGCGTGGCCGGACAGCGACCGCGCAAAGGTCGCCTCGGCGATCCCGGTGATCGGCACTCCGAGATCGAGCGCGCTCTGCACGGTCCAGCGACCCGTCCCCTTCTGTTCGGCCTGGTCCAGGACGATGTCGACGAAGGCCTTGCCGGTCGCTGCGTCCAGCTGCGCGAGTACGTCGACGGTGATCTCGATCAGGAACGACTCGAGCTCACCTGAGTTCCATTCCCGGAAGATGTCGGCGATCTCGGCCGGGGACGCCGACAGTCCTGCGCGCAGCAGGTCGTAGGCCTCGGCGATCAGTTGCATGTCGGCGTACTCGATGCCGTTGTGCACCATCTTGACGAAGTGCCCGGCGCCGTCCGGGCCGACGTGGACGCAGCACGGCGTCCCGTCCACGGTCGCCGCGATCGACTCGAGGATCGGGCCGAGCTTCTCGTAGGACTGCGCCGAGCCGCCCGGCATGATCGAGGGCCCGAGCAGCGCGCCCTCCTCGCCGCCGGACACACCACAGCCGACGAAGTGGATCCCGCGCTCGGCCAGCGACGCCTCACGCCGTCGGGTGTCGACGAAGTGCGCGTTGCCGCAGTCGACGATGATGTCGTCCTGATCGAGCAGGGGGACGAGTTCCTCGATGACCGCGTCGGTCGGCGCGCCGGCCTGCACCATCACGATGACGGCGCGCGGGCGCTCGAGCGCCGCCACGAACTGCGCCATCGAGGTGGTCGCGACGAACGTCCCCTCGTCGCCGTGGGCCGCGACCAGCGAGTCGGTCCGAGCCTGACTGCGGTTGTGCAGCGCGACCGTATGGCCGTGTCGGGCGAGGTTGCGGGCGAGGTTGCGGCCCATCACCGCGAGGCCGGTGACGCCGATCTGAGCTGATGCCGTGTTCGCCATGGCGTCCACGCTAGCGCCGGGCCGACTTGAGCCGGACCAGAGCGAATCTTGAGCAATCCTTAACAAAGATCTAACGTTGCGGCGCGCACGGCCGATCAGGGGGGCACTCGACCTGAACGATACGGAGCCCCCGCCGTGACGATCTGGCCTTCCCTCGCCGACGCCATGAACAACGCCGCCCAGGTGGCGAAAGCGCCGCTGCGCTGGGATCCGACCGACCATCTGCTGGCCAGGGTCGGTTTCGGGGCGACCCCGGACTCACGCGCATTCGTCGCTGCCAACGGCCCGGACGCCTGGTTCGCCCAGCAGGTCACCCTCGGGCAGACCAAGCGGGGCTACAAGGGCGTCCCCGCCGTGTTCGCACGCTCCAAGCGGTGCCGGATGACCCCGTACGACCTGCGCCAGTACTTCATCGCGCAGGGCAACGAGTACTCGTGGCAGGCGATGGACGAGCTCACCCAGGTGACGCTGATGCTGCAGATCTACAGCCCGGCGCAACTGTACGAGGCTGTGGTCGACGTCCTCGCCAACCACCTCAACGTGCCCAATCACATCGGCGACCTGTGGACGGTTCGCGCCGACTACGACAACAACGTGATCCGCAGGCACGCCTTCGGCTCGTTCAGCGACATGCTCGTCGCGTCGTGCAAGCACCCGGCGATGCTGCGCTATCTCAGCCTCTGCGACTCGACCAAGAACACGGTCAACGAGAACTACGCACGCGAGATGCTCGAACTGCACACGGTCGGGATGCAGTACACCGAGACCGATGTGCAGAACGCGGCCCGGATGCTGACCGGACGCACCACGGGCAGCCGCGACAACTACGACTACGACCCGAACATCCACTACAAGGGCGCGATTCGCGTCCTCGGATGGACCGACCCGAACAACGTGCCGAACCGCAGCGAAGCCGTCGGCGACGCGATGCTGCGCTACCTCGCCGCGCACCCGTTCACGGCGCAGACGATCGCGCGAAAGCTGTGCGTGCGCTTCGTCTCGGACAGCCCGTCGGCCGAGTTGGTGGCCGCCGTCGCGCAGGCGTACGTGGACAACGGAACTCAGATCCTGCCTACGGTGAAGGCGATTCTCTGCTCGACCGAGTTCTGGGAGAGCCGCGGGCAGAAGCTGCGCCGTCCCAGCGAGAACCTCGTCGCGGCGGTCCGCGTGCTCGGCAACGGCGTCGTGCGATGGAAGGACGCGATGCAGACGCTGCACTGGATGTGTTACGCGCTCGGCGACATTCCGCTCGAGTGGCCGGCACCGAACGGCTACCCGGACGTGGCGGCGGCGTGGCACCAGAGCGGTTCGCTGCTGCAGGTGTGGGACTACCACCTCTGCTTCGGCGGTCAATGGGCAGACGGCTTCAGTCCCGGTGACCTCAACGCGCTCTATCCGGCGCCACCGGTGACGGTCGGCGACGCGATCGACATGCTCACCAACACCCTCACCGGCACCACGTTCGCCGACCAGGACCGCCAGGCATTGCTCACGTTCCTCGGCGACACGTCCTTCAGCACGGCGGTGTCGCTCTCCGGGCTGCGCTGGTACCTGCTGTACCTCGTCGGCCTGATCCTGCACAGCCCCTACCACGCGCTGCGCTGACCTCCCTACCCCAGGACGGACCGACGATGACCACGATGTCCTCGCAGCAGGCTGCCGATCTCGCGCTCGCCCGCCGGGCCGCGCAGGTCCAGGCCGAGCTGTGCACCCAGGACGAGGCTTGGCGCGGCAAGGGCTGGACCCGACGCCGGTTCATCGCCGGTGCCGGCATGGTCGGTGCCGCGGCGATGGCCAGTCAACTCGTCACGACGCGGGTCGCCTACGCCGCCACCCCCGCCGAGGCCACGACCGACAACACGCTGATCATGATCTTCCTTCGTGGCGCGGCGGACGGGCTGCGCATCCTCGTGCCGAACACCGCCGATCTCGGGCTGAACTTCCTGCGGCAGGTACGCGACCCGCTCGTGCCGGGCGCGTCGAAGCTGATTCCCCTTCCGGGGCAGGGCGGCTGGGCGCTCAACACGGCGATGCAGCCGCTGTACGACGGACTCTGGGCATCCGGCGAGCTGAGCTTCGTCCCCGCGGTCTCGACCCCTGGTGTCAGCCGCAGCCACTTCCAGGCCCAGCAGTTCCTCGAGAAGGGCGGCTCGGACACCGCGACCACGGGCTGGCTGGACCGGCTGCTGACCGCCCTCGGCCCGGGCACCACGTTCCGCGCGGTCGCCGAGGGTGCCGCCTCGCCCGCCTCGCTCACCGGCCCCGAGCCGGCGGTCACCCTCTCGTCACTGGACAGCTTCCGGCTCGGCTCGTGGGAGGGGATCGTGCCCGCTCGCCGCGCTGCGCTGTCGACGCTCTACCGCGGGATCGACGGAACTCTCGGCGAGGACGTGCCGACGACGCTCGCGGCGCTGGACACCGCCGATGCGATCCGCGCGCAGCGCGGCGTGCGCAATGGCGCGAGCTACCCCGGCGACCCGTTCGCGGCGTCGTTGAAGGATCTGGCCGCGGTACTGCGGGCCGAGGTCGGCCTGCAGGTCGCGACGATCGACGTCGGCGGCTGGGATACGCACACCGACGAGGTGACCGACCTCGACGGGCACCTCGCCACGGTCGCGAAGGCGCTGAACGCGTTCATGACCGACCTCGGCCCGGATCGCCGCAAGCGGGTGACGGTCGCCGTCCAGACCGAGTTCGGGCGGCGGGTAGCGATGAACGGCTGCGGCGGATCCGACCACGGTCACGGCAGCGTGATGTGGTTGCTGGGCGGCGGGCTCAGCAGCAGTGGCGTGAAGGGGCTCTGGCTGCCGTTGCTCGCCGGCGTCCTCGACAACGGCGACGTGCCCGGCCTGAACAGCCCGTTCAGCGTCCTCGGTGAAGTCGTGCAGAAACGGCTGGGTGTCGGCGCGCTCAGTGCGGTCTTCCCGGGCCAGCTGATCATCCCGTTGGGCGTGGCGAAGACCACCTGAGTTCCGGTGGCCCCGGTCGCCGGGGCTCGCCGCGTCGCCCTGTCGGCCGGCCCGGATCGACGCCGCCTACGGTGGAACCCATGGCCTTCCAGACTGCCAGCGTCGCCATCACCGGCGCTCGCGTCGTACCCGTGTCCGCCGAGCCGATCGAATCCGGGACCGTCCTCGTCCTCGACGGCAGGATCGCCGCCGTCGGTGCCGAGGTCGAGATCCCGGACGGCGTCCCGGTCGTGGACGCAACGGGCAGATGGGTGCTGCCTGGCTTCCTCGACGTCCACTCCCACGTGGGCATCGACGAGGAGGCCCAGGGCTGGGCGGGCGACGACACCAACGAGATGACCGACCCGAACGGCGCCCGGTTGCGCGCCCTCGACGCCATCAACCCCGCCGACCTCGGCTTCCGCGACGCACTGTCGGGCGGCGTGACGACCGTCGTGGTCAAGCCGGGCAGCGGCAATCCGATCGGCGGGCAGACCGTTGCGCTCAAGACCTGGGGACGCATCGTCGACGAGATGGTGATCAAGTCGCCGATCAGCGTCAAGAGCGCGCTTGGCGAGAACCCCAAGCGGGTGTACGGGGACAAGAAGCAGTTGCCCTCGACGCGGCAGGGCGTGGCCGCTGTCATCCGCGACGCGTTCACCAAGGCGCAGGACTACCGTGCGCGCCGCGACCACGCCGCCGCGAAGGGCGAGCCGTTCGACCGCGACCCCACCAGCGAGGTACTGGCGAAGGTGCTCGACGGCGAACTGCCGTGGAGCCAGCACACGCACCGCGCCGACGACATCGCCACCGCGATCCGCCTGGCCGACGAGTTCGGCTACCGGCTGATCGTCAACCATGCGACCGAGGGCTTCCTGCTCGCCGACGTGCTGGCCGAGCGGAACATCCCATGCATCGTCGGGCCGATGCTGACGACGCGCTCGAAGGTCGAACTGCGCGAGCGGACGCTGGCCAACCCGGGACGGCTCGCGAACGCCGGCGTCGAGGTCGCGCTCACCACCGACCACCCCGTGGTGGCGATCAACTTCCTTGTCCACCAGGCGACGTTCGCGGTCAAGGAAGGCATGAGCCGAGTGGACGCGCTGCGCTCGATCACCGTGAACCCGGCGCACATCATGGGCCTCGACGACCGGGTCGGCTCGCTGCGTCCGGGCCTCGATGGGGACGTCGTCCTCTGGGACGGCGACCCGCTGGACGTGATGAGCCGGGCGCAGCAGGTATTCCTGAACGGGGTCAGCGTGTACGAGTGGCGCGACGGTGACGGGGTCACGTCCAGCCCGTACCGCGTCTGACCGGCCGCGCGGAAATCACCTGCGTCGAGTGACGGATGCGCGGGTTGGGAGACGGAGATTTGCCGTCTCTGACCTTCGCGGGTCGTCACTCGAGGCGCGGGGACGTCACTCGATTCGCGCAGGGTGCGATCAGGTCAGGTCGAGCCCCGGGTAGAGCGGGTGCACCGACAGCAACTCCCTGGCCGCGTCGTGGGTCTTGGCCGCCACGCCGTCCCCGATCGTGTACTTCGCCTTGGACGCCGCACCGGACGCGGCGGTCGTCGGGGACGTCGCCGCCAGCACGTCCACGATCAGCTCGGCCACCCGGTCGAAGTCGCCGGCGTGGAAGCCGCGCGAGGTCAGCGCAGGCGTCCCGATCCGGACCCCGGAGGTGTACCAGGCGCCGTTCGGGTCGCGGGGGATGGCGTTGCGGTTTGTCACGATGCCGGAATCGAGCAACGCCGACTCGGCCTGCCTGCCGGTGAGGCCGAAGCTCGTGACGTCCAGCAGGACGAGGTGGTTCTCGGTGCCGTCGGTGACCAGCCGCACGCCGCGTCGCATCAGCCCGTCGGCGAGGGTCACGGCGTTGTCGGCCACGGCACGCGCATAGGTCTGGAATGCCGGTCGCCGCGCCTCGGCCAGGGCCACGGCCTTCGCCGCCATCACGTTGCCGAGCGGGCCGCCGAGCACCATCGGGCAGCCGCGGTCGACCGAGTCGGCGTACTCGGACTGGCACAGCACCATCCCGCCGCGCGGGCCGCGCAAGGACTTGTGCGTCGTCGTCGTGACCACGTGCGCGTGCGGGATCGGATCGAAGTCACCGGTGAACACCTTGCCGGCGACCAGGCCGGCGAAGTGCGCCATGTCGACCATGAGCGTCGCCCCGACCTCGTCGGCGATCTCGCGCATCGTCGCGAAATTCACCTTGCGCGGGTAGGCCGAGTACCCCGCGATCAGGATCAGCGGCTTGAACTCTCGCGCGCGGTCGCGCACGGCCGCGTAGTCCAGCAGACCGGTCGTGGGATCGGTGCCGTAGGACGACTGGCGGAACATCTTGCCGCTGATGTTCGGACGGAAGCCATGTGTGAGGTGCCCGCCTGCGTCGAGCGACATGCCCAGCGCACGCTGGTCACCCATCGCCTTGCGCAGCTCCTCCCAGTCGCTGTCGGACAGGTCGTTGACGTGCTTGGCCTCGGCCGCGGCCAGGGCCGGCGACTCGATGCGGTGGGCGAGGATGGCCCAGAACGCCACCAGGTTCGCGTCGATGCCGGAGTGCGGCTGGACGTAGGCGTGCTGCGCTCCGAACAACTCGCGCGCGTGGTCGGCCGCGGTCTGCTCGACGGTGTCGATGTTCTGGCAGGCGGCGTAGAACCGGTGCCCGACCGTGCCCTCGGCGTACTTGTCCGACAGCCACGTCCCCATCGTCAGCAGCACGGCGGGGGAGGCGTAGTTCTCACTCGCGATCAGCTTCAGCGACGCGCGCTGGTCGGCCAGTTCGCTGCGGATCGCTGCTGCGATCGTCGGCTCGACGGTTTCGATGACCTCGAGTGCGTTTCGGTATGCGGCGGACGCGGCGGCGGCGTCGAACGGCTCGGACATGGGCGCGACTCCTACGGTGAGTGTCTGGGCCCAGGCGCGCGGCGGTGGTGCGGAGCCGCTCCCCGGTGGTCGACCCACCTTATGAGATGCGCCAGTCACGGCTCGCGAGGAGCATAACCAGTGCTACCGCGGCCGCCGTCGCCGAGGTTTGCCGACCAGGGTCGTGACCCAACTGCGGCCCAGCCAGTCGGCGTACTGCTCGTCGGTCCACCCGCGCTCCTGCACGAGTTGGTGCCACAGCGTGCTGTCGGTCATCGCCCAGATCAGGTCGCGGCAGTATTGCTCGTCGACTGCCAGCTGCCCGGTCGCCGCTGCTTCACGGGCCATCACGCCGATGCCCTCGTAACGCTGACGGCCGATCTCGGCCAGCAGGTCTGCGGCGGCAGCATCCGCGCCGGCGGCGGCGCGCAGGGCGATCAGGAACGACCCCATCCGCCGCGACGTCGCGGTCGAGAACGTGGCGTGCAGCATGAGTCGCTTCGCGAGGTCCGGCTCGGCGCGGATCGCCACGACCTCCGGGCGCTCGTGGAACACGATCGCCTCGTCGTCCCCGCCCACCGTCACGTCCCACACCCGGTGCAGCAGCGTCGCCTTGTTCTTGAAGGTTGCGTAGATGGTCTCCGGCGAGACCTGGGCGGCGCGGGCGATGTCGGCGATCGTCGTGCGCCCGTACCCCTCGGCGACGAACAGGTCGTGCGCAGCGTGCAGGATCGCACGCTGCGTCTGCCGCGCCTGCTCCCGCCGGCGGGACGAGTCGTACTGCCGCTTGACGTCTGTGCTCAAATCGAGTACACCTTCACAGTATTGAAAACATCGTCACTGTATTGGAGTTGCTGTGAACGTACCGCACGATGTCGACTGGAGCTCGGTGGCCCCGGACTGGGACCGGCTCCGCGTCCCGATCGAGACCACGAAGTCCGAGCTGACCCGACGATTCCTCGGCACCCTCGGCCCGCTCGGCGGCCTGCGGGTGCTTGAGCTGGGCGCAGGCACCGGTGAACTCGCCGCGCGGCTGGCCGCGGCCGTCGAGCCGGGCGGTTCGCTGCTCGCCAGCGACGTGGCCGAAGGCATGGTCAAGCTGCTGACAACGCGCCTGGGCGGTCTGCCCGCCGTCGACGTCGCGCTGATCGATGCGTGTGACATCGCGCTGACCGATGCGTCCGTCGACGTCGTGGTCTGCCGGATGGGGCTGATGCTGATGAGCGAGCCGGACCGCGCGCTGGCCGAGATCCGCCGCGTGCTGCGCCCGGGCGGGCGGTTCGGGTTCGCCGTCTGGGGCAGCCCCCAGGACAACCCGTGGCTGACGGCAGTCGGGATGGCCGCCATGATGCGCGGCCTGGTCCAGGGCGGCCCGCCGACCGGACCCGGTGGCCCGTTCTCGCTGGCCGATCCCGTCGATCTCGAGCGCCGGCTCACAACGGCGGGATTCGCGGATGTGCGCATCGACATCGTCGATTCCACGAGGGCGTTCGCCGACCAGGACGAGCATTTCGACATGGTCAGCGTGCTCGCCCCGAATCTGGCTGACGCGCTGGGCAACGCCACTGCCGAGGATCTCGCCGCGGTGCGGTCGACGGCCGCCGACCTGACCAGGCAGTACCTGACCGCAGACGGCCTGCACCTGCCGCTGCGCGCGCTAGTGGGTGTCGCCAGCTGATACCCAGCTGATACTAGGACGTCCTACTATGTAGTGATGGGCACCGGAAATCCGAACTTCGACCAGTACCGACTCACCGTTGAGCAGCAGATGCTGCGGCAGGCCGTCCGCGAACTGGCGGAGGACCGGATCGCGCCCCGCGCGGCCCAGATCGACGAGGACGGCGAGTTCCCGTACGACGTGCTGGAGGCGCTGGTCCGCGCCGGCTTCCATGCCGTCCACATCCCCGAGGAGTACGGCGGCGCGGGCGCGGACGCGATCTCGGCCTGCATCGTCATCGAGGAGATCGCGCGGGTCTGCGCCTCGTCCTCGCTGATCCCGGCGGTGAACAAGCTCGGCTCGCAGGGCATCATCCTGTCCGGCTCGGAGTCGCTGAAGAAGCAGGTGCTCGGCGACATCGCCTCCGGCGAGGCGATGATCAGCTACGCGCTGTCCGAGCGCGAGGCCGGGTCGGACGCCGCGTCGATGCGCACCCGCGCCGTCGCCGACGGTGACGACTGGGTGCTCAACGGGACCAAGTGCTGGATCACCAACGCCGGCGTCTCGACGTACTACACGGTCATGGCCGTCACCGATCCGGAGCGCGGCGCGAACGGCATCTCGGCGTTCGTGGTGCACAAGGACGATCCCGGGTTCTCGGTAGGTGCCAAGGAACGCAAGCTCGGCATCAAGGGCAGCCCGACGTGTGAAATCTACTTCGAGGACTGCCGCATCCCGGGCGACCGGATCATCGGCGAACCGGGCACCGGGTTCAAGACCGCACTGCGCACCCTCGACCACACCCGGCTCGCGATCGGCGCGCAGGCCCTCGGGATCGCACAGGGTGCGTTCGACGCCGCCCGCGACTACGTCAAGCAGCGGCATCAGTTCGGCCAGGCCGTCGCCGACTTCCAGGGGATCCAGTTCATGCTCGCCGACATGGCGATGCGCATCGAGGCGTCGCGTCAACTGGTGTACTCCGCCGCCGCGCGGGCCGAGCGCGACGAGCCGAACCTCACGTTCACTTCGGCCGCGGCGAAGGTGTTCGCGTCCGACACCGCGATGGCAGTGACGACCGATGCCGTGCAACTGTTCGGCGGCGCTGGCTACACGCGGGACTTCCCGGTCGAGCGGATGATGCGCGACGCGAAGATCACCCAGATCTACGAGGGCACCAACCAGATCAACCGCATGGTGATGGCCCGCAGTCTGCTGAAGTAGTGCCGGTCGGCGGCTAGCGCGGGAGTCGCCACAGCGCGGCGGCCGAGTTGCCGCAGTGTCGGATCCGCAACTCGGTGCCGTCGGCGATTCCCGGTGCGTACAGACAGCGCGCGGACGCCTCGTTCCGCAGCATCCCGTCCAGCCGTGCCGCCCAGACCTGAGCCGCCGTCCCGTCACAGGTCACGACCGTGACGGCGGCCAGTTCGGCGGTGCCCGCCGCGCTGAGACAGCGCCCTTGAATGGTCAACGTCCCGTCACCCTGCACGGTCCATGCCTGCGCGCCGCCAGCGCCGCAGGTGGACAGCGTCGCTGCACGCACGCCGGCGCGCAGCGGTCCACTGGTCGCGCACCTGCCCGCCACCCCGACGATGCGTCCGGTGGGCGCCGGTCGGGTGATCGTGACCTCGCGGATCGTGTGGACGTCGGTGAGCCGGCCGGTGCCTGCAGAGAAGGCGAGGTAGGCCGTCGCCGGGATCGGCACCGTCGCGGTGACCGTTATTGCGTCGTCGACGACCGCGCGAATGCCGGTCGCGGTGACCCTCACGTCCACCGAGTGCGCGCCGGGGGTCAGCGGGGCAGTGGCCGCAATGGTCGCCACGTAGTCGAGTTGGCGCGCGCGACGATCGCCGCCGGCAGTACCGATGCCGACGAAGTTCGCGGACGGGTCGGCGCCGTTGCGGTAGGTGTCGAGCGCGACCGCCACCCCGGTGAGCCCCGCGAACCCGAGCGCACCGCCGGTGTTGCCCAGCGATGCCGGGGTGGTCGCGGCCGCGTCCAGCAGGGCGAAGGCCAGCCCGTCCGCGCCGGAGCCGCCGCCCAGTTCGGCGGTGAAGCGTGCATGGACGCCGACCGGGTTGATCGCGTTTCGGTAGACGGCGTTACCGGCCTGGTCCGCGCCGGCATCGGTCAGCACGGTGTTCGCACCGTCGTGCGCGGCGGAGCCGTTGAGGATCCAGTCGCCGGTCGCCGGCCCCGGTATCGAGACCTCGGGGTTTCCGCTGCGTCCGGTGAACGTCACCGTCTGTTGACCCTGCCCGTCGTCACCGGTGATCAGGTAGGTCCCGCTGGTCGGACCCGGCTCGGTCGGGGTGAAGGTCATGTGCTGGTGGATCACCTGACCCGGCTGCAGTTGCTGGCCCTCCGAGAGCGGTGCGCTCGTCCCGAACGGCGCGGTCGGCGGAGCGGCCTTGGTGATGGTGAGGACCAGGTTTCCGGTGTTGGCGATGTCGAAGGACTTGGTCAGCGATCCACCTGCACCGACCGTGCCGAAGTGCAGCGCCGTCGGTGTGATCGTGAGCTGGGCCGCTCCCGCGACCCCGGTACCCGTCACGGGTACGCGCACCCCTCCGGTGTCGGTCGACAGGCGCAGCGAGGAGGTGAATCTGCCGGTCGTGCGTGGCTGGAAGGTGATCGGGACCGAGACCGACGCGCCGGGCTCGAGGGTGCTGCCCACGGCCGGCAGCGTCGCCGAGTACGGCCTGGCGGGCGCGATGACCCTGCTGAAGGTCTGCGTGCCGGTGCTCGTGTTGGTGATGTTGACGCTCAGGGCGGTCCGGCCGGTGATGGGTACGTCGCCGAAGTCCAATGCCGTCGGGTTGGCGGAGATGCCGGGACTCGTCGCCGTCCCGTGCAGGTCGAACGCGAACGATCCCACGTCGGTGGACAGGCTCAACGCGTTCGACTGGGCGCCCGGGGCGGTGGGTGTGAACGTGACCGGAACATCGAGATCGTCGCCTGCGTGCAGCGTGACCGGCAGGCTCGGCGCGGCGACCCCGAACGGCGCGGACGCCGTGATCGCCGAGACGGTCACCTCGCGGTTCGCGTGCAGATGCGCGCTCGCGTGACCGGTATCGCCCACGGCGACCGAGCCGAAGTCGGTCGGCTGCGCGTTGAGCGCGGCGTCGACCGGCCGGCCGAACCCGAACACCTTTCCCTCGCGCGTGCCGACATACACGCGCCCGTCACTCGTCGCCGGCACCGAGAACTTCGACGCCTGCCCGATGGGCGCCGCGTACCGCAGCGTCAACGTCCCGGCTCCGGTCGGCACTGCGTCGTAGGCACGCAACTGCCCGCCCGAACCGTCGGGCCCGCTGGCATAGACGACCCACACCAGCGCTGAGCCGACCGCCGTCCCGTTCGACGTGACGACCGGTGAGCCCGACGTGTATCCGAATGCTGACGCCGACGTCCCGATCGCGGTCAGCGCGGGCACGCCGTTGCCGTTGATACCGACGCGGAACACCCGTAGCGGACCGCGAATCTCGACGGTATAGACGTAGCCGCTGCCCCCGCCCCAGAACGCCGGGTGACCCCACACCCCGCTGTACGGGCCACCGGTCTGCAGCACGGCGTCGGATCCGCCCGGCCCCTGCCCGGTGCCGCCGAGGTTGTCGCGATCGAGCAGGAACACGCGGCCGTCCTTGCCGACCTGGACGAGCAGGTGCGGGTGTGCCGCCGTGCCGTAGCCGTCGGGAATGGCCAACGGTCCGCCGGAACCGAGATCGGCGTCATCCCGGTCGAGGTTGGTGTTGTTGACCGGGCTGAAGAAGTCCCGTGTGCTGAGCGTGCCGCCCGGATCGACCCCGAGCCGCACGACGGACTCGGCCAGCCGGGCCGGACGGCTGTCACCTGATCCGGGCGCCGGCGAGATGCCGTTACCCGTGGTGACGATGATCCGCCCGGCACCGTCGGACACCAGTCCGCCGCCGGCCTGCCAGATGCCGGCGCCACCGTCGGCAGAGCCGGCCTGGGTCGACCACATCGCGGTGACAGCGCCCGTCCCGGCATCGACGCCGATGACGTACCCGACGTACGGGCCGTGGTCGCAGTGGCTGGCGAACCCCGCATAGACGACGCCGTCCATCAGCAGCAGGCCAGGTCGCTGCATCGCCGTGTACGGGTTGAACGGGTTGCCCGGACTGTTGCTGGGGCTGCCCTGGATCGTGGCCGGGAACCCGCTGCGCTCGGCGCCTGTCGCCACGTCGACGGCATGCAGGTACCAGTGCGGCTGCCCGGGATTGTTGCCGTCGTTGACCTTGGCGGTGAAGTACGCGGTGTCGGTGCTTCGGTCGTAGACCGGCGTACCGGTGACGCCGATGTTGGGCACGAGGTCGCCACACCCGATTGCCGACGCCGGCCAGGACGGTCCCACGTCACGGGTCCATCGGACAGCCCCGGTCACCGGGTCGAGGCCGTACACCTTGTCGTTCTCGGTGGCGACGAGCAGGACGTTGTTCGCGACGACGGGCTGGGCGTACACCTGCCCGTCGACCTGGGCGGCGAACAGTTGCCCGTAGTCGGAGGCCGTAACCGTGGCGGCGTCGAGGCCCGGCTCGTTCGGGTCCCACCCGGTTCGCAGGGTGTCGTAGGAGACGGTGGTGTCATCGGCCCGGGCGGGCGAGATCAGCGCTGCGCCGGTGCCGGCCGCGATCACCAGGGCGGCCAGCGCGGCGATGACCGACCTGGTCACAGGGCCCTCCCGACGATGGTGACGGGTCGAGATTAGGGCCTGGACGCCGCAATAGGCCCGCAGCGCACCGCACGGATCCGGTGCGCGGCTCGTCAACGCTTGGTGCGCTGCTTCACCGCACGGCGGACCTTGCCGGCCGTGCGCCGCAGTCTGCGGGCGAGGGTGGCGTCAGCCGCCGTCGTGGCCGGTTGCCCGACCTCGGGACCGGGCCGGCCGGTCGAGCAGAGCGACCGGTGCTGCGCCAGCGCCCACCGCACCCGTGAGTTGTCCAGTTCGGACGCTCGCACGAAGACGATGTTGTACTGGTAGCGAGACTGGTAGTCACGCGCGATCGGTACCAGACCGCGGTCGTAGAGGTAGGACACGACATCGTGCCGCAGCCACTGGCCGCCCCAGTACTCGCGGTCCTCGACCTCGATGATGACCACGCCGGCCTTCTCGAGGGTCGCCTGCCCGCCGACGAGCACGCCCTCGAGCGCGCCCTCGACGTCCATCCAGCATGCGGCGCTGGTGTACTCGTGGGCGGCGAAGAACGTGTCCAGTGTGGTTGCCTCGACGGTGACCGCGGTCGTGCCGTCGGGCTTGTTGTCGTGGACGAGCAGCGATCCCTGGCCGTCCGCGGCCGGCTTGCCGTCGTGCGTCAGGTTGACGTTGAAGCTCACCGAGCCCGGTGAGTCGGACAGCGCCAGGTGCAGGTACTCGACCCCGTGTGCCGGGTTGTCGTACTTCGCACTGAACCGCTTGTGCGTGTACGGGTTCGCCTCGAATGCGACGATGCGCTTCGGGTCGAGCAGCCGCCGGGCCCGCCGTGAGGCACCGGCTTCCTTCGCGCCGGCCTCGATGAACAGGTCAGGCGAGATGACCGATGCCACGTGGAAGAAGAACCGGCTCAGTTCCAGTGCCGACCGTCGTCGCTCGTCCGGGTTCTGCAGGTCGAACGAAGCGGCGGTGGCCAGCATCGTCATGTCGGCGGCGAGCAGCGTGGCGCTCTTGAGGTCGGACGGAAGCGAGTGCGTCACGTGCCGGGACGTTACCTGACCGGACTTATAAGACGTTGACACGGAGGAATTCGAGGGTACGGGCCCAGGCGAGTTCGGCGCTCTCGGGATCGTAGGTGCCGAGGCGGTCGCGGTCGTTGTGGAACGCGTGGCCGGCCGGGTAGTAGAAGAACTCCACCGTCGCCTGCGATTCCTGGCGCATCTGCTGTTCCTGCGCGCGCGCCGCGTCGACGGGATACATCGCGTCCTGCTCGCCGTAGTGGCCCTGCACCGGGGCAGTGATCCCGCGGAACTGGTCGGGGACGGCCGGACCGACGCCGTAGAACGGGACCGCGGCGCTGATCCGGTCACCCTCCTGCGCAGCCAGCAGCAGCACGAACCCGCCGCCCATGCAGAACCCGACTGCGCCCACCGTGGTCGAGGTGACCGCGTCGTCGGCAAGCAGGAAGTCGACCGTACCGCGCAGATCGCGGGCGGCCCGGTCGACGGGAAGCTCGCTCAGCAACTGCCCGGCGGTGTCGGCGTCATGGGCGACGCGACCGCCGAAGAGGTCGGGTGCGAGCGTCACGAACCCCTCGGCAGCGAACCTGTCGACCAGATCGGCCATGTGCTCGTCGAGCCCCCACCACTCCTGGATGACGACGAGCCCAGGTCCCGATCCCGTGGGTGGCACGGCCCGATACCCGTGCGCCTGGCCGCCGTTGCTGGCGAACGTGACGTTCTGCCGGGGAGCGGTCATCGTCGTCCTTTCGTCGGGCGAGTCCACGGCCGTCCTACCCAGGCGCCTGCGCTCGGTACCGTCTGGGCATGACGACCAGGGCGCCTGCCGACTGCTGGCTCACCGACATGGACGGCGTCCTCGTGCACGAGGAGCGCGCCCTGCCCGGTGCAGCCGAGTTCCTCGATCGACTGGTGGCGCTCGAGCGCCGCTTCCTCGTGCTGACGAACAACTCGATCTACACGCCCCGCGACCTGTCGGCCCGGCTCGCCCGCGCCGGGCTGCACGTGCCCGAGCGGTCGATCTGGACCTCCGCGCTGGCCACCGCGAACTTCCTCGCCGAGCAACTGCCCGGCGGATCGGCCTTCGTGATCGGCGAAGCCGGGCTGACCACGGCGCTGCACGAGGTGGGCTACACGCTGACCAACAC
This sequence comes from uncultured Actinomycetota bacterium, assembly GCA_963750295.1. Lineage (GTDB taxonomy): Bacteria > Actinomycetota > Actinomycetes > Mycobacteriales > Jatrophihabitantaceae > CAVVPY01. The sequence continues at coordinate 84,677 of CAVVPY010000008.1, read as the reverse complement.
CGACCCCGACTACGTCGTGCTCGGCGAGACGCGCACGTACTCCTTCGAGGCGATCACGCAGGCTATCCGGCTCGTCGGTCTGGGCGCGCGCTTCATCGCGACGAACCCCGACGTGACCGGCCCGAGCCCGGAGGGCCCGACTCCGGCGACGGGCAGCGTGGCGGCACTCATCACGAAGGCCACCGGCGCCGAGCCGTACTTCGTCGGCAAGCCGAACCCGATGATGTTCCGCAGCGCGATGAATCGCATCCACGCGCACTCGGAGTCCACGGTGATGATCGGCGACCGGATGGACACCGACGTGATCGCCGGCATCGAGGCCGGGCTGGACACGATCCTCGTGCTGACCGGGTCGACGAAACGCGAGCAGGTCAACCGGTTCCCGTTCCGGCCCGGCCGGGTGCTCGACTCGATCGCCGACGTCATCGAGCTGGTCTAGGCGAGGCGGTCACAGCCGGACGGTGGCACGTTCCTGTTCCCCGCGGCGGGCGAGCACGGCCTCGTCGGTGCAGTTGCGGACGTAGACGACCGAGCCACCGACGGCCAGCGGGGCGAGCAGTGTGTCGACGAGGTCGGCGGGGCTCGCCCAGTCACGCGCCGTGAGCACCCTGGCGCCCGGCTGCAGACCGAGCTCGTCCGCCCGCGACAGAGCCCAGGTGAGGACGTCGCCGCGCGTGCGTCCGGCCAGGCACGGATCGCCGGCGGCGGCCCCGAAGCGCACCGTCGCCCAGACGTCACCCTGCGGGCGCACGGACGCGACGTAGTCGGCGCACCCCGCCGGCACCGCGTCGCGCAGGCCGACGGCTGCCGAGCCGGGCGCGATCGCGAACACGTCCGCCACGCCGGCGGCGCGCTCGAGTGTCTCCGGCGCCACGAACGCGACCTCGGCGCTGGCATCATCGACCAGCTCGAGACCGGCGGTGAGGCACCCGAGCACGATCGGCACCGAGATCCAGTGCGCGGGGACGGCAACGACCGCGCGCGAGCCTGCGCCGAGGCCGAGTTCGTCGACCAACAGGAAGTGGGTCTTGGCGACCCAGTTGCCCAGCGAGCGTGCGGACAGCTCCGACCGCTCGCCGCTCGCCTCGTCGTAGTAGGTCACGAACGGTGCGGACGGTGCGGACGCGAGCAGGTCGGCGAACGACTGCTCGGGGGTGCTCACGGGATGCAGCCGGCGTCGATGGCCGGCTTGGTCGACGATGGCGATGGGGAAGGCGATGGGGAAGGCGACGACGGCGATGGCGGCCGCGGCGCGGTCGACGCGGTCGGGCTGGGCCGGGCCGGGGGGCCGACGACCAACCGATGGACGAAAGCCTTCACCTTCGCCGGATTGACGATGAGCACGTCACCGACGCCGTCGATGATCCGCTCGTCCTCGATCGGGATGGTCCTGCCGACGATGTTGTTCGCGCTGAGGTTGGCCAGCTGCTCGGCGATGGACTGGATGCTGAACCCGGCGTCGACGTAGACGGACTTGTCGACGGCGACGATCAGGTTGTGCAGCCGCGACGGACTGATCAACGTCCGGGCGGAGGCAATCTTGCGGAACGCGGCGGTGAGGAAGTAGCGCTGACGCTGCACGCGGGCAAGGTCGCCGCCGGCCAGGGTCTCGCGCTGGCGGACGAAGGCCAGTGCAGTCCGCCCGACGATGTTGTTGATCCCGGCGGGAAGGTGCAGGCCGCTGTTCGGGTCGTCCACGCGGGAACAGAGGTTCACCGTGATCGGCCCGATCGCCATGCTGATCCGGTAGAAGCCGATCAGATCGACCTGGATGAAATGGTCGATCTGCAGCCCGGTCAGCAGGCGAATCGTCTTGATCAGTTGGCTGGCACCGGCGGCGCGCCGCACCGCGTCGCTGGCGTCGGCGGGGGCGTTGGTGAAGTAGCCGTCCGGGTAGGCGGCGTTGAGCTTGTTGCTGCGAAAGCCCGGGATGTCGACGTACGAGTCACGCGGCAGTGAGATCAGCGTCGCCGCCGACCCGTCCGCGGGGATGTGCGCGATCATCATCGTGTCGGTGTTGATGCTGCCGCCGTCACGCCCGGTGTGCAGCGCCTTGACCTCGGCGTCGGTCATGTCGTTGCGGTCGTCGTTGCCGACGATGAGGATGTTCTCGTCCGTACCCTGGTGCACCGCTACCGGAGTTGCGCCCGCGCTCGGCGCGACGCCCAGTCCCTGCACGGCGATCCGCTTCAGCCCGCTGTCGAGGTCACGGTAGTTTTTCCACCCGTACCCGAACGAGACGAGCACGACCACCGACAGGAGCGCGGCCACGATGCGGCCACCGAACCGGACGAGCGCCACGGCGCCCGAACGCTCATGCGCCTGCCCGTGACGGCCTGCCATCAGTTGATGCAGCCGCTGTCGACCGGCTTCGGCTTCGGCGAACCCGACGAACTCGACGGGCCGGCCGCGGTCGCTTGCGAGTTGACGCTGATGCCGTCCGAGCCGAGGACCAACGTCACCACCGACACGTTGGCCTCGCGCACCGTCGCGCCGGGCACGTAGAGCGCGAGGGTCTTGGCCTGTGATTCCATGCCAGCGGGGTACTGAATCGTGGTGGCGGTGAACGGTGTGCCGCTGTCAGCCGCGGTGGCCGTGAACCCGGCCTGGCGAAGTGTGGTCGCAGCAACGCCTGCGGCGCCGTTGGTCGAGCCGGCGTTGAGCACCGAGAGGCTGACGGTGGACGGGTCGACGGCCTTGGCCTTCGACAGTGCCGAGTTGCTCGAACCGATCAGGCGCGACACGAACGCCTTCACCTTCGCCGGGTTGACGACGACGACGCTGCCGACCGGGGTGTCGGCGAACCCGTCGTACGGGATCGCCTTGCCGACGATGTTGTTGGCACTGAGGTTGGCCATCTGCAGCGCGAGACTGGTGATGTTCAAGCCCTGGTCGACATAGAGCGACTTGTCGACCGCGTGCACGAGGGCGCGCAGGCGGCCCGGGTTCAGCAAGGTCCCGGCTGAGGCGATCTTGCGGAACGCCGCGGTGAGGAAGTAGCGCTGGCGCTGGGTGCGGTCGATGTCGCCGTTGGTCAAGCCGTGCCGTTGCCGAACGAACTCCAGCGCGGTGACGCCCTTGATCGAGTGTTCACCGGCGGACAGGTGCAGGCCGCTGTAGCTGTCGTTCACAGCGTTGCAGAGATTGACGTTCACGCCGCCGATCGCGTTGCTGATCCGGTAGAAGCCCAGCAGCCCGACCTGTACGAAGTGGTCGATCGTCAGCCCGGTCAGCGCGGTCACCGTCTGGATGAGCAGGTTCGCGCCGGTGGCCACCTTCGCGTCGTCGCTGCCGCTCGCACCCAGGTAGCCGAATCCGTATGCCGAGTTCAGCTTCTGCATGCCGTGACCGGCGACGTTCACGTACGAGTCGCGCGGAAGCGAGATCAACGTCGCCTTCGACCCGTCGGCCGGGATGTGCACGATCATCATGGTGTCGGTGCTCAGGCTGCCCGCCGTCCGCCCGGTGTGCAGGGCGCGCGCCTCGGCCGCGGTCATGCCACGTCGGTCGTCGTTACCGACGATCAGCAGGTTCTGGTCCTTGCCGTCGATGTCCTGGCTGCCGGTGCCCTGGACGCCGGTATGGATGTCGATGCGACGCAGGTTGTTGTTCAGGTCGCGGAAGTTCCACCACGCGTAGCCGAAGAACAGCAGCAAACTCGCGGACAGGACGGTCGCCAGGACACCGGTGGAGATCTGCGTGATCTGACGGCGTCCGTAGCGTGAGACGGCGTGCCTGTTCCCGCGCCTCGGGTCCAGATGCGGCGGCAGCGCGGGCAAGCCGGCGGACGATCCGTCCGCACGACCGTCGTCGGCGCGCCTGGGGGGCATCAGACGAGGTTACCTTCGCGAGTCTGAGAACCTCGCTTGTGCTCAGTCGATGCAGCCCGGGTGCGTCCCCGCACTCGTGGCTCCGGACGGCGTTGATGGGCGCTGTGCCGGGGTGCTGGCGGTCAGCCCGCTCACCTGCTTGCCGTCCGTCCCGAGTTGGATCGTGACGCGGTCCACCGACGGTGTCGCGACAAGCTTGGCGCCCGGGACGGCCGCGCTCACGGCTTTCGCCGCCGACTGGGCGTGCAGCGGGTACAGCACCGTGGTCGCCGCCACCGGGTTGGCCGTCGAGTCGACGACGTCGATCTTGAACCCGAGCTTCTTCAGCGCGGTGGCGTTACGGGTGGCCAGCTTGTAGATGTCGGTGCCGTTGAGGATGTCGACGGTGACCGACGACGGCTTGGCCGCGGTGGCCTTGGCCAGTGCTGGATCGGCGGGCCGGCCGATCACCGAGCGGATGAAGCCCGGGACCGCGGCGGTGGCGACCTGGACGATCGCGGTCTCGACTCCGTCGGGGTAGATCACCTGTGGCCCGTTGTTCGGCAGCGTGTCGAAACTGATGTCACCGGCGCTGAGCATCTCGAACGAGCGCGCGAGCGAGAGCAGGTTCAGCGCCGGGTCGGTGAGCAGCGATGAGCTGACCGCGTCGAGCAGGTCGTGCAGCTTGAACGGGTTGAGTAGTTCACCGGCCGAGGTGACCTTGCTGAACGCGGCGCCGAGGAAGTACTGCTGGCGCTTGATCCGGTCGAGGTCACCGTGCGGCAGGCCGTGGCGCTGGCGGACGAAGGCGAGTGCCTGCGCGCCGGAGATCGTGGACTCACCCGCCGGCAGGTCGATGCCCGAGTACCCGCTGCCGTACGCGTCCCGGTCGGTCGTCGCGTTCTGCGCGTGCTTCAGACACACGGTCACGCCGCCGATCGCATTGCTGATCCGGTAGAAGCCGAGCAGGTTTACCTGCAGGTAGTGGTCGATGTGCAGGCCGGTCAACTGCGACAGCGTCTGCAGCGTGCTGATGATCCCGGCGCTCTGGGCGTCCTGCTCGCTCGCCTTGCGGTTCTTGGCCGGGTAGTACCCGTCGCCGTACGCCGCGTTCAGCTTGCCCTTGCCGTGGCCGGGAATGCTCACCCACGAGTCGCGTGGGAAGGAGATGACCGACGGCTTCCCGCCGCCGTCGGGGATGTGCAGGATCATCATCGTGTCGGTGTTGACCGTGCCGTCGTCGTGGCCGGTGCTCAACGCGTCCTGTTCGGCCTTGCTCGCGCCGGCGCGGCTGTCGTTGCCGATCAGCAGCACGTTCTGCGCAGCGCCGTCGAGATCCTGCTGGCCGTCCTGCAGTGTCGGAACCGCCGCCCCGTGGGGTACCCCGGCGGTGAAGTTCTGGTAGACCGCCCAGGCGTACCCGCTCGCGACCATCAGCACGAACGCGATTGACGCGAACCCGATCCGGGTCCAGAGCCGCCAGCGGAAGTGGTTTCGCGCGCGGGCGGCGACGATGTCGACAGCCATTATCGGGCCAGGCTAGCCGCGGACGGCGCCGAATCCGCGGCCCTGACCCGGCGTGCCGCGAGATCGCCGGGACGAGATGAAGTCCGGCTGCCGGGCGCCGATGGGAAGGGTGCGCGACGGGCTCGGGGCGGGAGTCTTGTTGCAGGTGTGATTGAGGTGAGCTGAGGGGTCAATGTGTCCTGTGTCGTCCAGTGTGGTCCTCTGTGACAAGTGTGTTTAGGCTCTATCAGTCGGCGGTACTCTCGGCGTGTCGCCACTGGCGTGCAAAGGGGTGTGTTATGCGCCGCCACCCGAAAGCCACGCGACGGCGCGGCCTGGCCGCGCTCGCCGCGGCGTCTCTCGGCGTGGCGACCACCGCCGGCGTGCTCGTCGGCGCCGCAGCGCACGCAACGGGTGCGCCGCCCCACCCGGATCGTGCGTCGTTCGCGCGAAGCGACACCGTGACCGTCCAGGGCCGGGGCAACGGCCACGGTCACGGTATGAGCCAGTACGGCGCCCAGGGCGCTGCCATCAGCGGGCTGACCACGCGCCAGATCGTCGCCTTCTACTACCCGGGCGCGACGTACACGACGCTCGCGCCGAGCACGATCCGGGTCAAGCTGTCGGGCACCGGTGCGTACCCGACGGTCTTCGCGCGTACCCGCGGGTTGTCGCTGAGCGGGTATGGCGCGCTACCGACGTCCGGGTACGACTACTTCCGGCTGGTCCCGAACGGCAGCGGCCTGGCCGTGGGCGGCCAGCAGCCCGACGGCTCGTGGCATCGGCTCAAGAGCGGGCTGCCGGCCCGCGCCGATTTCGCCAGCACGGCAAATTATGTCCGGGTGCTGCTCCCGGACGGCGCGTCCACGCGCTACCACGGGACGGTCGGCGCGGTCCGCGACGGCTCCGGGCTCAATGCCATCAACCGGGTCTCGCTCGATCAATACACGCAGGGTGTGGTGCCACGCGAGATGCCGGCCTCGTGGCGACCGGCCGCGCTCGGCGCCCAGGCCGTCGCGGCCCGCACGTACGGCCGCAACGCCGTCGAGAGCCACGGCGGCTCGGCCTACGACATCTGCGACACCACCTGGTGCCAGGTCTACGGCGGCATGGACCACTTCGACTCCAGCGGCAACCTGATCTGGCAGGATGACCCGGCCGCCATCGTCGGCAACGAGAACTCGGTGCTGACCTACGACGGCTACACGATCTTCGCGCAGTTCAGCGCCTCCAACGGCGGCGCGATGCTGGCCGGCGGGCAGCCCTACCTGGTCGACAAGGCCGACCCGTACGACGACGTCGAGTCCGGCGACCCGTATCTGGACTGGTCCTCCTCAGTCTCGATGACCGGCATCGCCTCCTACTACGGCCTGCAGAGCGTGTCGACCGTCGACATCACGCAACGCAACGGGTTCGGCACGTGGGGCGGCTGGGTGTTGGCCGCGACGGTGAACGGGGTGACCTGGTCCGGCTCGAGCACGCACGTCTCGACCACCGGGACGAGTCTGGCGTCGGCCATGGGCGTGCGCACGTCCTACTTCCACTTCGACGGCGGTGAACCGACCCCGACGGTGCCGCAGGCGGTGACAGCCGTTTCCGGCGATGCGGGTGCAGCGATCAAGTGGCACGCTCCGGCGAACGCCGATGCCGCAGCGGTCACCGGGTATCAGGTCGACACCGGCGGGCGGACGATCACCTTCGGTCCCGGGACGCGCCGCGCGTACCTCGCGCCGATCGGGCAGTCGAAGGACCAGACCGTGTCGGTCCGCGCCCTCAACTCCGGGGGGGCGGGCCCGCCGGCCACGGTCACGGTCCATGGCGTCCCGGCGCCGCAGGGCGTGGTGGCACTCAACCCCAAGCGCATCTTCGAGTCCCGGGACAGCCAATCGACGGTGGATGCCGCGCACCCGTTCACGGCTCAGCTCGCCGGGGTCGGTGGCATCCCCGCCAGCGGCGCGACGGCCGCACAGCTGTCGGTGAGCATCCTGCATCCCACCGACGACGGCACGCTGCGGGTGTTCGTCCGAAGTTCCTCGCTCGCGCCGGTCGCCACCGTCCCGTACCGCGCGGGGCAGCTGACGGTCGCGACGATCTCGGTGCCGCTGCGGCCGACCGGCGCGCTGGTGTTCGTCCCGAGCGCGGGCCAGGTCGGCCTGTTCGGTGACCAGCAGAGCTACACGAGCGTGGCCGGTCGTCGGATGCGTCCGGTGAGCCCGGTCCTGCTCGGCACCGTCGGGACGGTCGCCCGCGAGTCGGACGCCGCCGGCTCACCCGCGTACCGCTCGTCGACCGTCTCGGCCTACCGCGTCGCGGGCATGCAGCCGAGCGCCGTGGCCGCGGTGCTCAGCATCCAGGCGTGGACGCACGGCGCGTCGTCCTGGCTGCGGGTCTGGCCCGACGGGGCAGACCAGCCGCGGACGGTGCAGGTGGCGGTCTCGCCGACCGGGCCGAACACCAGCACCGTGATCGTCCCGCTCACGGCCTCGCGGCACCTGCACCTGTCCGCGGGCGCGGACGGGATCGGCGCCCGGGTCAGGCTGGTCGGCCTGATCGGCAGCGGCGGGGGGCTGCTCGAGACCTACCCGTCCAGCCGCATCGCCGATGACAGCATGCCCTCGCGACCGAGCCTGCACGTCGGCACCGACCGGATCACCCAGGCCGTCACCGGCCTCGCCCAGGTTCCCGCGACCGGAGTGCGCGCCGTGCTCGTCCACCTCGTTGCGACCGCGGGTGACGCGAGCGCGAAGCTCTACGCCTGGACGAGCGGCACCTCCCGGCCCACGGCACACACGCTCTATGTCGGCGCCGGGCAGACGCAGTTCGCGACCGTGCTGATCAGGGTCGGAACGGACGGCGCGATGAAGCTCCAGTCCGACGTGCCCGGACTGACCGTCTCGGTGCTCTCGGTCGGCTACGTCGCGGCCTGAGCGACGCGCTGGCGCCGCTGTGGCACGCTCGGCGGATGGCGACGACTGATGCGGTGATCCTGGTCGGTGGACTCGGCACCAGGTTGCGTCCGCTGACCCTCTCGGCGCCCAAGCCGATGCTGCCCACGGCGGGCGTGCCGTTCCTGACCCACCTGATCACCCGGATCCGCGATGCCGGCGTCGGCCACATCGTGCTCGGAACGTCCTTCCGGGCCGAGGTGTTCGAGGACTACTTCGGCGACGGCACGGCGTTCGGGGTCGAGCTCGAGTACGCGGTCGAGACCGAGCCGCTGGGCACGGGCGGCGGGATCCGCAACGTGACCGGACGGCTGCGCGCCGGACCGGACGACACCGTGCTCGTCCTCAACGGCGACAACCTCGTCGGTGTCGACCTGGCCGAGCTGTCCGCCTCGCACGAGGACCGGGACGCGGACGTGACCCTGTGCCTGACCAAGGTGTCCGATCCGCGCGCGTTCGGCTGCGTCCCGACCGACGCGGACGGCAGGGTGTCGGCGTTCCTGGAGAAGGACCCGAATCCGGTCACCGACCAGATCAACGCCGGGTTGTACGTGTTCCGCCGTTCGGTGATCGACACGATCCCGGCCGGGCGGCCGGTGTCGGTCGAGCGTGACACCTTCCCCGGCCTGCTTCGTGCCGGCGTGCGGATGTTCGGCCACGTCGACTCGGCGTACTGGCGCGACTTCGGCACCCCTGGCGACTTCGTCGCCGGGTCCGCCGACCTGGTGCTCGGCGTCGCGCCCTCCTCGGCGCTGCCGGGCCCGCCCGGTGAGGCGCTGGTGCTCGCCGGCGCGTCGGTCGACGGCTCGGCGACCGTCCACGGCGGCGCGACGGTCGGCGCCGGCTGCCACGTGGGCGCCGACGCCGACGTGGACGGCGCGGTGCTCTTCGACGGCGCGAGCGTCGGGGCGGGAACCGTCGTGCGGCGATCGGTGCTCGGTCGCGACGCGCACGTCGCGGACGGAGCGGTCCTCGAGGACGCGGTCGTCGGCGACCGGGCACGGATCGGTTCGGGGGTCGAGCTCCGGGGCGGTGCGCGCGTGTGGCCCGACGTCGTCCTGCCCGACGGTTCGGTGCGCTTCTCGTCCGACCTCTGAGCCGGCCCGTGAGCTGAGCGATGAGCACAGAACGGGTCTGGGACGCGGGCCGGCCGGTCGACGTCCGCGCGACGCTCGGCGGGCTGGTACGCGGCGGCGGCGACCCGGCCCATCGGATGGACGCGTCCGGGTTCTGGTGGGCAGCCGGGACGCCCGGCGGGGACGGCACGCTCGCGCTGAGGGTGCGTGGTCCGGTGGTGTCCGCGTCCGCGTGGGGACCCGGTGCCGGCTGGCTGCTCGAGCGGGTGCCGACGTTGCTCGGGGCCGAGGACGAGTGGTCCGGGCTGGAGCTGAGCACGGTGCCGCATCTCGGGGCGGTGCTGCGCCGCCGTCCGGGACTGCGGTTGCCCTCGACCGGCCTGGTGCTGGATTCCCTCGTCCCGGCGATTCTCGAGCAGAAGGTGACCGGGCACGAGGCGCGGCGGTCCTGGCGCACCCTGCTGCACCGGTTCGGGACGCCGGCACCCGGGCCGGTGCCGCTGCGGATCCCGCCGGGTCCGCAGGCGCTGCGCGACATCACGACGTGGGAGTGGCACCGGCTCGGCGTCGACCTCAAACGGCACACGGCGATCCGGGCGGCCGCGTCGGTCGCCGCCCGGCTAGAGGAGGCCGTGTCGCTCGGCCCGGACCTGGCACTGGCCCGGCTGATGGTTGTCCCCGGGGTCGGCCCGTGGACCGCGGCCGAGACCCTGGTGCGGGCGATGGCCCACCCGGACGCGGTCAGCGTCGGTGACTTCCACCTGGCCAACATGGTGGTGCACTCGCTGACCGGCCGCGCGCGGGGCACCGACGCCGAGATGCTCGAGTTGCTCGCCCCGTGGGCCGGTCAGCGGCAGCGGGTGGTGCGGCTGATCGAATTGGCCGGGGTGGGTGCGCCGCGGTTCGGCCCGCGGTTCGCCCCGAACGACATCCGCGCGATCTGATCCGTGACGAGCACTCAGGCGTAGGCGGCCAGCACCGCGTCCGAGAGGGCCGGCCACGCCTGCGCCGCCCAAGGCCCGAAGTCCCGTTCGGCGAGGGCCACGCAGCCGATGCCGGCGACCGGGTCGATCCACAGCATCGTCCCGCTCTGCCCGAAGTGGCCGTAGGTGGCCGGCGAATTCGCCGATCCGGTCCAGTGCGGCGACTTGGTCCCGCGCACCTCGAAGCCCAGGCCCCAGTCGTTCGGATCCTGCGCGCCGAAGCCGGGCACCACGCCGCGCAGGCCCGGGTACTGCACCGAGGTGGCATCGGCCAGCGTCTGCGCGGCGAGCAGCCCGGACGGAGCCAGCAGCTCCTTGACGACCCGCGTCAGGTCGGCGGCGCTCGACACGCCGTCGCGCGCCGGTGAGCCCGGTAACGAGGTGTGCTCGAGCCCGAGTGGTTCGAGTGCCTCGTCGAGGTAGGCCGGGAAGCCGATCCCCGTCGCGTCCTCGACCAGCTTCGCCGCTCGCTCGATCCCGACGTTGGAGTAGATCCTGCGCGAGGCCACCGCGGCCGCGCGCATCGCGCGTTCGGGCGCCAGGCCGGACGCATGCGCCAACAGGTGGCGCAGCGTGGCGCCGGGGACGACCGCCTCGTCAGCCGGATCGTCCAGCGACACGGCGCCTTCCTCGACGGCGATGAGAATCCCCAGTGCTGCCAAGGGTTTCGTCACCGACGCGAGGCGGTAGAGCCGATCGGTGTCGCCGCGCTGGGCGAGCACGCCGTCCGGGCCGACGACTGCGGCGGCTGCGTGCGGCACCGGCCAGTCGACCAGCGCCGCGAGTGGATCGCTCACCGGCCGAGACGCTGCCGCGCGGCCTCGACCAGCCGCGGCAGGTCGGCGGCGAACCCGTCCGGCAGGCGATCCCACGGGAACCATCGCAGGTCGAGCGACTCGTCGCTCTGCACCGGCTCGGCACCCTCGGGCGCGACGGCGACGAACTGGACGTCGAAGTGCCGGGTCGGCACGCCGAGCGAGCAGGTGATGGGGTGCACGTCGAGCCCGATCGGCACCGGGTCGAAGGACAGCGCGCCGATCCCGCTCTCTTCGCGCGCCTCGCGGGCGGCTGCGTCGAGCAGCGTGTGATCGCCGGTTTCGCAGTGCCCCCCGAGTTGGAGCCACTGGCCCACCCGCGGGTGCAGCGTCAGCAGCACTCGCCGGCGGGACGGGTCGATCACCAGCGCGCTCGCGGTCAGGTGTCCCGGCGCGCAGGAGCGCCAGAGCGCGTCCGGGCGGGCCGCGAGAAAGCCGAGGAACGACTCGCGAACCGACGCTTCGGCGTCCGACGTCGGGACGAACCCGGTGATCACCGTGACCGCGTCCAGGTGCAGCGGCGGCGCGACGTCGCTCGCCCACCCGACGTCCTCGCGTCCGACGGCCATCGCCTCGGCGGTCCCGAGCCGGAACAGGTCGTCGGCCGAACCGCGGATGAGGGCGCGACTGCCGAGTCCGTCGTCGTCGAGCTTGCCGTCGTGGGCGAAGCCCCGCACGATCGCCACCGGGACGCCGCCGAGCTTGCCCTTCACCAGATCGCCGGCCGCGGCCAGTTCGTCGGCGACCGCAACCTGGGTGACCTCGAGGACGTTGCCGTAGGCGTCCACGCGCCCGCGCGCGTCGGTGAGCGCCGTCAGGCCCGCCACGCCGATCGCGGTGTCGGTGATCCCCGCGCGCCACGGCCGGCCCATCGAGTCGCTGATCACCACGCCGACGTCCACACCGAGCCGGTCCGCGAGGGCGTCACGCAACATCTGCGCGGACGCGTCCGGGTCGAGCGGCAGCAGGGCGATCTCGTTGCGCGCCACGTTCGACAGGTCGACGCCGGCGGCCGCCAGCACCAGCCCGTGCCGGGTCTCGACGATGCGCAGCTCACCGCGCTGCGCCACCACCCGCACCGTCTCGACGTCGATGGCGGCCTGGCGGGCCGCCTCGCGGGCGTCCGCGTCGGCTGTGTCGAGCACGACCAGGCGACCCTCGGTCTTCGACACCGCCTTGGACGTCACGACGACGACGTCACCGTCCGCGAGCGGTGGCCCGTGCTCGGCGATCAGCGCGGCGAGATCGTCACCGGGGCGGAGCTCACCGATCCCGGGGACGGGCAGGACCTCGATCCGGGCCGCGGCGTGATCGGTCATGACACCAGATCCAGCGCCGTCCGCACCATGGCCGCGGTCGCGTCGTCGCCCGTCATCATCAGCGGGATCGCGCGCACTGCCACGCCGGGGACGTCGGCGCTGTCGGTGTCGTGGATCAGCCAACCGTCCAGCAGGCCACCGTGGGCGCGCGCCCCGTAGTGGCGCCCGACGCCCTCGGCCGACACCTCGACGCCGATCGCGGGCAGGCACGAGTCGGCCATGCCGCGTACTGGCGCACCGCCGACGATCGGCGACAGGCCCACCACCGGCGCGGGCCCGGTGAGGATCGCCTCGCGGATGCCCTCGACGCCGAGGACGGTCCCGATCGACACGACCGGATTGCTCGGCGCGAGCAGGACGACGTCGGCGGTCGTGATGGCGTCCAGCACGCCGGGTGCCGGCTCGGCATCGTCCACGCCGACCTGGACGAATCCCTGCGCGGGCAGTGCCGCGCGGTGGCGGATCCACCACTCCTGGAAGTGGATCGCGCTGCGCTTGCCGTCCATCTCGACCACGACGTGCGTCTCGCAGCGGTCATCGGACATCGGCAGCAGGCGCACGCCGGGCTGCCACCGCTCGCACAGCGCGGCGGTGACCTCGCTCAGGGCGAAGCCGGCCTCGAGCATGCGGGTGCGGACCAGATGGGTGGCGATGTCGAGGTCCCCCAGTTGGAACCAGGTCGGCTCGGCGCCGTACTCGTCGAGTTCGGCCTTGATCCGCCAGGTCTCGCCGGCCCGGCCCCAACCGCGTTCGTGGTCGTGGACGTCGCCGAGGGTGTACATGCAGCTGTCGAGATCGGGACAGATCCGCAGCCCGTGCAGGGTGACGTCGTCGCCGGTGTTGACGATGGCGGTGAGTTCGTCGGCCGGGCAGGCAACGCGCACGCCGCGCAGGAAGCGAGCGCCGCCGATGCCGCCGGCCAGGACCGTGATGCGCACCCGTCGAACCTACGCGATCGCGTGTTGCGCTTTCCGGGCACGCAACAGCGCGCCCACCTCGTGCATGGTCACCTCGCGTGCGCCCAGCTCGATCGCGCGGGGCCGCAGGTGGGCGGGCAGGTCGTGGTGCCAGCGCCACGGGTGGTCCTGGAAGAACCTGCGCGGGATCCCCAGCTGGTCGGCGAGGTCGTGCAGTTCGTCCTGCGTGTCGGCAAGCAAGTGGCAGAACTCGGTGAAGCGCAGTCCTGCGCCCGGGTAGGACCGCACGGTGTCGACGTAGCAGGCCACGGTTACGACGCTAGCCTCACCGGATGCCGAAAAGCATTCCCGACGGCCTGGTCGTCGAGCTCTCGCGGTGCAAGGTCCTTCCCGGTGCGTCGGCGGAGGCGGACACGTGGATGCGGATGCTCGACGATCGCGTCGATGAGTGTGTGGCGACGCTGGATCGCGAGCGGATGGCGATCGAGATCGTGTTCCGGCTCAAGGAGGACGGCGAGGACCATCTGTTCTGGGTCAGCGTCCACGGCGAGCACGGCGGCGGGCTGGACCTGTCGATCCCGATCGACCGCGACCATGACGCGCAGGCCCGGCGAACCAAACAACCCGGCTGGGTCGAGGCCGAGCCGCAGGTGCTGATGCTGCCCGAGCCGGTGCGCGCCGCCGTCATGGCGTGGGCGTTGCGGCCTTAGCGCTCAGCGCTCAGCGCTTCGCAGCGACCAGCAGCCCGTCCCCGGCGGCGAGCAGGGCGGACACCAGCCGGTCGTCGTCGCGGACGGTACGGACGAGGTCGCGCAGCGTCACGGTGTCGGGGTCGCGCTGGGACGGGTCGGCCACCCGGTCGTGCCACAGTGCGTTGTCGAACGCCACGACGCCCCCGGGACGCAGCATCCGGATCGCCTGCTCGTAGTAGACCCCGTACGCGCCCTTGTCCGCGTCGACGAACACCAGGTCGTACGCGGCGTCGCGCATGCGCGGCAGGACCTCCGGCGCCGACCCGTTGATCAGGCGGTACCGGGTAGTCGCGATGCCGGCGTCGGTGAACGCCTCCTTGGCGGCGCGCTGGTTCTCACCCTCGATGTCGATGCTGATCAGTTGGCCGTCCGCGACCATCCCGCCGAGCAGGTACAGCCCGGACACTCCCGCCCCGGTGCCGACCTCGACGACCGCACGGGCCTGGGTGGCCGCTGCCAGGACGCGCAGCGCCGCCCCGCCGGCGGGCCCGATCGGGACACAGCCGAGTTCGCCGCCGCGCTCGCGCGCTGACGCGAACACCTCTGATTCCGCCGAGTACGACTCGGCGTACGCCAGGCTGGTCTCGTTGAGCATCGCGTCGGCCATGGGCGAGACGATAGCGCCGACCAGGCCGGGAAACCGCGCGCGGGCGGCAACGCCACGATCACATCATCGAGTCGAGGATGAGCGCCAGGTCGTCCCGCGTGGTGAGGGGGTTCACGATCGCGAAGCGGGTGCACACGTCGCTGCCGTGGCGCGTCGGCGTCACGAAGGCGATCTGCTCGTCGAGCATCCGAGCGCTCCAGGTGGCGTAGTCGGTCGCCGTCCACCCGATCCGCTCGAAGATGAGCACCGACAGGTCCGGCTCGACCAGCAGTCGCAGGTGCGCGGAGGACCGGATCAGCTCGGCGCCCTCGGCCGCGACGCTCAACGTCTGCTCGATGGCGTCGCGGTAGGCGTCCGTGCCGTACACGGCGAGGGAGAACCAGAACGGCAGGCCCCGCGCCCGGCGGGTCAGCTGGATCGCGAAGTCCGAGGGGTTCCACTCACCGTCCACCGTCACCGGGTCGAGGTAGCCGGCGTGCTGGGTGTGCGCGGCCCGCGCCTGCACCGGGTCGCGGTAGAGCAGCGCGCACGCGTCGAACGGCGCGAACAGCCACTTGTGCGGGTCGACGATGAACGAGTCGGCCCGCTCGACCCCGTCGAACAGGTGCCGTACCGACGGCGCGGCCAGGGCTGCGCCGCCGTACGCGCCGTCCACGTGCAGCCACCAGAGGTTCTCGGCGGCGACGTCGGCGATGCCCGCGATGTCGTCCACGACGCCGAGGTTTGTCGTCCCCGCGGTGGCCACGACGGCGAAGATGCCCTCCCGCGTCTGGGGGCTCACCGCGGCGATCGTGGCCCGCAACGCTGCGCCGGTCATCCGGCCGCGCTCGTCGCCGGGCACCTCGATGACGTCGGCATCCATCACCACCGTCACCGCGTGCTTGACCGACGAGTGCGTCTCGGCCGTGACGCACACCGCCCAGCGGTGGGGGCGCCGCCCGCCGCGCCGGTGCAGCCCCAGTTCCCGCGCGGCGACGAGGGCGGACAGGTTGCCGACCGTTCCGCCCTGGACGAACGTGCCGCCCGCCTCGGCGGGCAGGCCGGCGAGGTCGGCGATCCAGCGCAGGGCCTGGTTCTCGGCGTACACCGCTCCGGAACCTTCCAGCCACGAGCCGCTGTAGACGTTGGACGCCGCGACCAGCATGTCGAAGTAGCAGGCTGCCTTGGTCGGCGCATTCGGGATGAACGACAGATATCGGCGGTGGTCTACCGACAGGCAGGCCGGGCCGAGCACCTCCGCCCACAGCTTCAGCGCCTCGTCCCGGCCCAGGCCCTGGTCGACGATGGTCTGCCCGACGAGGCGGTCGAGGTCGGCCGGGGTCAGCGGGCGGTCCAGCGGGACCTCCCGGCTGAGCCGCTGCAGGCAGTACTCGACGACCGTGCGGGCGATGCGGTCGTCGTCGGGGCTGAACGAGTGCACCCCGCGACCATAGAGAAGTCCTCGCGCAAGGTGGGAACGACCAACCCATAGCCGGCGTTTAGCCAATGGACAGGTTGGACGGGCAATCTGTGCGAGGACGAGTATTGGCGGGGGACGGCAGCAGGGGTGAGGGCGTGACGGCAGAGACCGCGATGTGGGTTCCGCCCACGTGGGACGAAGTCGTGCGCGCGCATGCAGACCGCGTCTATCGCCTCGCGTTCCGGTTGTCCGGCAACCGCGCGGACGCCGAGGACCTCACCCAAGAGACGTTCGTGCGGGTGTTCCGGTCGCTGGCCGAGTACACGCCCGGCACCTTCGAGGGCTGGCTGCACCGGATCACGACCAACCTGTTCCTCGACCTGGTGCGGCGGCGCCAGCGGATCCGCTTCGACGCACTCCCCGAGGACGCCGGTGATCGCCTCGCCTCGGCCGAGCCGGGTCCCGAGCGCGCGTACGAGCAGATGAACCTCGACCCCGAGATCCAGCAGGCGCTCGACGAGCTTCCCGCGGAGTTCCGCGTCGCGGTCGTGCTGTGCGATCTCGAGCAGCTGTCCTACGAAGAGATCGCCGCCACCCTGGGCATCAAGGTCGGCACGGTCCGCTCGCGGATCCACCGCGGTCGCGTCCTGCTCCGGCAGGCGCTGGCTCACCGGGCGCCGGGGCTACGTCCCGTCGAGCCCGGCACACCGGCCGAGGTCGGCGGATGAGGGATCAGCACCTGTCCGACGAGGCGGTCGCGGCCTACGCCGACGGCGTCCTGAGCCGGGGCGCGCACGAGCGGGCGAGCCGGCACTGCGCCGCCTGCGCCGAGTGCCGCCACGCCGTCGCCGTCCAGCACGAAGCCGTGTGGGCCTTGCGCGCCGCCCCCGCGCCACCGCTGCCGATCGGGTTGTTGGACCGGCTGCGTGACGTCGCGACCACGACCACGATCACGGGCGTCCCGACGGCGCTCGGTCCGGACGGCTCCCCGATGTTCGCGACCTACCGTCCGATCCCCACACCCCCCGCGCGTGCGGAGCCCACCGAGATGCGGCAGTCGCGGCACCTGCGCCCGTTGCTCGCCACCACGGCCGTCCTCGCCGCGACCGCAGCCATTGCTGCCGGTTCAGCCGCCTCGACAGCGACGTCGGGCGCGCCCCAGCCGGGGCAGATCCGGCAGGGCACGGTGGACGCGGTACACCTCGTCACCGCCTGGCTGCCCTAGTTCGGCGTCGTCGCAGCCGGGACGGATCCTCTGCCCGTCCGGCAGGGTCGATGGGGCAGACTCGGGGTGAGGAGCTGATCCACTCTGCTCAGGAGGCGCACGTGAGCGAGCAGTCCGGCGCTGAGGCGCCTGACGACGCGTTCCGGCGTCCGGATGGTGTCGAGTCGGCCTTCGCGCCGCGCGCGGACCCGCCGCCCTACACCCCGCCGCCGGCGACCGTCTCGCCGGCCGAGCGCGAGGTCTTCGGCCGGCCGGGCGGCGCCGGGCCGTACCAGCCGCCGCCCGGGTCGAGGCTGACGGCGGGTCCGATGCAGGGCCCGGCCGTCCCGCGGGTGACCGCCGCGGCGTTCGGCCGGACCACCGAGGGCGGCACCGGTTTCGACGCGCCGCAGGGCGACCGGATCGCACCGTCCGGGCCGCCGCGCGAATCGCCGTGGTGGAAGGCCGACGCCGAGCGCGATCCCTGGCGCGATCCCGCCTCGCCGTTCTGGCTCGGGCGCGGCGCGGTGTTCGCGGCCGGTCAGCCGGCGCAGCTCGACCCCGACCGCGATGACGAAACGTCCGAGGACGAGCCCCTCGCCGAGCAGAGCGAGGCCGAGGACGGCGTCCCGCGCGCGGTCGGCCTGCGCGGCCGGTTCGGGCTCAACGCGCTGTTGCTGTCGTTGCTCGTTGCCCTCGTCGCCGGTCTGATCGGTGGCGGGGCGGGTTACTGGCTCGCCGAGCGGGCCCGCGACATGCTGCACAACAGCGACGTCACCCTGGGCAAGGCCGGGACGCCGGCCAACCGGCCGCCCGGGTCGGTGGCCGACATCGCCAAGCGGGTCGGCCCAGCCGTGGTCTCCATCGCCGTGCAGACCCAGAACTCTTACGGTGTCGGGTCCGGCGTGGTCGTCGGCAAGGACGGCTACGTCCTGACCAACAACCACGTCGTGTCCGGCGCGAAGCTCGGCGGCACGATCATCGTCACCTTCTCCAACGAGGACAGCGCCAAAGCGCAGATCGTCGGTCTCGACGCCGTCAGCGACCTCGCCGTGCTCAAGGTTCCGAACGCCCGGCTGACGGTGGCCGCACTGGGCGACTCGGACAACCTCGCCGTCGGTGACCCCGTCGTGGCGATCGGTTCCCCGCTCGGGCTCGAGGGCACCGTGACCGCCGGCATCGTGTCGGCACTCGGTCGCGCCGTCCACGTGTTCGACAGTTCCGGGACGTCCGACGCCTACCTCAACGCGATCCAGACCGACGCCCCGATCAACCCGGGCAACTCCGGCGGTGCCCTCGTCGACGCCGCCGGCACCGTGATCGGCATCAACTCCGCTGCGGCCCTGTCCAGCCCGGGTCCGCAGGGTCAGCCGGACACCCCGGCCAGCGGCATCGGCTACGCGATCCCGATCAACTACGCGCGCGACATCGCGCAGCAGTTGATCCGGACCGGCAAGGCGCAGCACGGCTCCCTGGACGCGCAGGGCCGAACCGCCACGGCCGGGCTGCAGGAAGGCGCGTATCTCGAGCAGATCGAGCCCGGCGGCGCCGCGGCGAAGGCCGGTCTGCGCAACGGGGACGTGATCGTGTCGGCCGACGGGCGCACCGTCCTGAGCTACGACCAGCTGGTGGTGATCGTGCAGCAGCACAGGCCTGGCGACCGGATCGGTGCGTCCTACTACCGCGGGGCCACGAAGCGGACCGCCACGGTCACGCTCGGCTCGGCCTAAGCTCTAGTTCGTGTTCAACATCGGGCCGGCCGAGCTGTTGGTCCTTGTCATCGTGGGGCTGATCGTGCTCGGCCCGGACCGGCTGCCGAACCTGGCCCGCGACGCCGCGCGGATGATCAAGACGTTGCGCGAGATGGCAACCGGCGCGCGCACCCAGCTCAAGGAGGAGCTCGGCCCCGAGTTCGCGGACATGGACCTGCAGGGCCTGCGCAACCTGAACCCCCGGACCGCGCTGCAACGGGCCATCCTCGGGGACGAGGACCTCAGCAGCCTCAATCCGAAGCGGTTCGTCCAGGATGCGATGAGCGCCGACCCACCGCCGGTGCCGATGGGCAAACCGGATCTCACCAAGCCCGAACCGCCGCGCCAGCGACCGCTGGGTCGCGACGAGCCGGCGCCCTACGACTCGGACGCCACGTAACGCTAGGTGGTCGCGCGGGCCTCAGCGGCGCGCCGGGGCCAGGCCGAGCGGACGCCCGACCAGGCTGCTCTGGCGCTGAGCCAGCTTGTCGGCGACGGCGTTCAGCGCTGCCGCCGCGGTCGAGGACGGGTCGCTGAGAACGACCGGTACGCCGTCGTCGCCGCCCTCGCGGATCTTCTGCTCGATCGGGATCTGGCCGAGCAGCGGGACCGTGGTGCCGGTCGAGATCGACAGCGAGTCGGCGACCGCCTGGCCGCCACCGGATCCGAACAGTTCCATCCGCGACCCGTCGGGCATCGCGAGCCAGCTCATGTTCTCGACGACGCCGACGATCTGCTGGTGGGTCTGCAGCGCGATCGACCCGGCGCGCTCGGCGACCTCGCGTGCAGCGAGTTGCGGCGTGGTGACGACCAGCAGTTCGGCCGACGGGACGAGCTGCGCGACCGAGATCGCGATGTCACCCGTCCCCGGCGGCAGATCCATGAGCAGCACGTCGAGCTCGCCCCAGAACACGTCGGCGAGGAACTGCTGCAGGGCGCGGTGCAGCATCGGGCCGCGCCAGACGACCGCGGTGTTGCCGGGGGTGAACATGCCGATCGAGATGACCTTCACGCCGTGCGCCTGCGGCGGCATGATCATCTTTTCGACCTGGGTGGGCTTGCCGGTCACGCCGAGCATGCGCGGCACCGAGAACCCGTAGATGTCCGCGTCCAGGACCCCGACCGAGAGTCCGCGCGCCGCGAGCGCGACGGCCACGTTGACCGTCACCGACGACTTGCCGACGCCGCCCTTGCCGGACGCGACGGCGTACACCCGGGTGCGCGAACCGGGCTGCGCGAACGGGATCTCTGCGGTCGGCGCGTCGCCGCGCAGCTGCTTGCGCAGGTCGGTGCGCTGCTCGTCGCTCATCACGCCCAGGTGGACGTCGACTCCGGTGACCCCGTCGACCCGCGACACGGCCGCCGTCACCGCACGGGTGAGCTCGGCCTTCATCGGGCAGCCTGCCACGGTGAGCAGCACGCGGACGGTGACCGTCCCGTCGGGCGCGACGGTCACGTCCTCGACCATCTCCAGCTCGGTGATCGGACGCCGGATCTCCGGGTCGTCGACCGTGGCGAGGGCGGCGCGGACGGCGGCAAGGTCTGGGCTGGGCACGTCCTCGATGCTACGTCGCCCGATTCCGCCCGCCGCGGCCCAACCGCCGCCCTGCCGCTAGTCGTCGGCGGCGGCGCGGTCCTTCGGCTCCAGCCGCGACAGCTCCGAGCGCAGGAAGTCCCGGGTGGCCACCTCGCCGATCGCCATCCGGATCGAGGCGAGTTCGCGCGCGAGATAGTCGAGATCGGCCTTGGCCTGGCGTGCCTCTTCGCGGTCGGCCTCGAGGTTGACGCGGTCGCGGTCGTCCTGCCGGTTCTGGGCGAGCAGGATCAGGGGCGCGGCGTAGGCCGCCTGCAGGGACAGGATCAGCGTCAGGAACGTGAAGGTGTACGGGTCGACGTGCGGCAGGCCGGGCAGCGCGTTGAGCAGGATCCAGATGGTGATCGCGACCGACTGGTAGACGAGGTAGCGGCCGGTACCGATGAACCGGGCGACCCGCTCGGTCAACCGGCCGAACGTGTCGTCGTCGTAACGCAGGCGTGGCCCGCGCTCGATCTTCGGCTGGTCGAGGCGGGGGCGTCCGTCAGCCATGGACTTCGACCCGGTCGGCGTCCCGCCAGCCCTCAGGCAGCAGGTGGTCGAGGACGTCGTCCACCGACACCGCGCCGAGCAGCCGGTCGCGTTCGTCGACGACCGGTGCGGCGACCAGGTTGTAGGTGGCGAGGTGCCGGGTGACGTCGTCGATGGTGGTGTCCGGACGCAGCGAGCCGGTGTCCTTCTCGCAGATCCCGCTGACGAGGGCGGACGGCGGCTCGCGCAGCAGGCGCTGGATGTGCGCGGTGCCGAGGAACTTGCCGGTCGGCGTCGCCTGCGGCGGGCGGACGACGAACACCTGAGCCGCGATCGCGGGCGAGAGTTCGGCATTGCGCAGCAACGCCAATGCTTCGGCGACGGTGGCGTCCGGCTGCATGATCACCGGCTCGGAGGTCATCATGCCGCCGGCGGTGTAGTCGCCGTAGGTGAGCAGGCGGCGCACCGGCTCGGCCTCGTCGGGTTCCATCAGTTCGAGCAGGCGTTGCTGGTCCTCGGCCGGCATCTCGCCGAGCAGGTCTGCCGCGTCGTCGTCGTCCATCGCCTCGAGGACGTCGGCGGCACGCTCGTCGGCCAGCGACGCGAGCACCTTGACCTGGTCGTCCTCCTCCATCTCTTGCAGGACGTCGGCCAACCGCTCGTCGTCGAGTGCAGCGACGAGTTCGAGCACGCGCTTGTGCGGCATGTCCTGCAGGGCGTGGGCGACGTCGGCCGCCCGCAGGTCCGACAGTGTCGACAGCAGCGCGTCGGTGCCCTGGCTGGTCGGCGGCAGGGCGAGCCCGTCCACCTCGTTCCACTCGACCTGCGAGAGCTGTCCGCGGCGGCGGCCCAGCCGGCCGGCGGTGCGGACGGCGAGGCGGCTCAGCACCCAGTCCCGCATGCGGTTCTGCTCCATCGCCACGTCCACGACCGTGACGGTCTGGCCGGTGTCGCGGTTGATCACGGTGCGGTCGAGCAGCTCGCCGAGGACGAGGATCTCGCTCTGCCGGCGCTCGAAGCGCTTCATGTTCACCGTCCCGGACGACAAAACGACCTGGTCGGTCTCGATCCGGGTGACCCGTCCCATGGGGACGAAGATGCGATGGCGGTGCTGCAGTTCCAGGACGAGGCCCAGCACCCGCGGCGGTTGGCGATCGACCCGCAGCGCCGTCACCGCATCGCGGACCTTGCCGATCTGGTCGCCGCTGGGATCGAAGACGCCGATGCCGGCCAGGCGCGCGACGAACACGCGCGACGTCATCGGGCTTTCCTCGTCACGGATGCAGGGTAGTCGGTGGACAGGTGTGAAATGGGCCGACACGGCTTGGTGCGGACTGCCTGCTCACGGCAAGCTGGCGCCATGACTGAGGCTGGCAAAACCCTGCGTCCCCGCCGTTCGTGCCTGGCGGTGCCCGGTAGCAACCCCCGGTTCCTCGAGAAGGCGAAGGGACTGCCCGCCGACCAGGTGTTCCTCGACCTCGAGGACGCGTGCGCGCCGCTGGCCAAACCGGGTGCCCGCAAGAACATCGTCGCCGCGCTGAACGAGGGCGGCTGGGGCGACAAGATCCGCGTCGTCCGGGTCAACGACTGGACGACCCACTGGACCTACCGCGACGTGGTCGAGGTCGTCGAGGGAGCGGGACCGAACCTGGACTGCATCATGTTGCCGAAGGTGCAGTCGGCCGACCAGGTGGTCGCGCTGGACCTGCTGCTGACCCAGATCGAGAAGACAATGGACTTCGAGGTCGGCCGGATCGGCATCGAGGCGCAGATCGAGAACGCGCAGGGCCTGATCGCGGTCGACGCGATCGCGAAGGCCTCACCCCGGGTGGAGACGATCATCTTCGGCCCGGCCGATTTCATGGCGTCGATCAACATGAAGTCGCTGGTCGTCGGCGAGCAGCCACCGGGCTACGACGTGGGCGATGCCTACCACCACATCCTGATGTCGATCCTGATGGCGGCACGCGCGAACAGCAAGCAGGCGATCGACGGCCCGTACCTGCAGATCCGTGACGCCGACGGGTTCCGGCGCGTCGCGTCGCGCTCGGCCGCGCTCGGCTTCGACGGCAAGTGGGTGCTGCACCCCGACCAGGTCGGCATCGCGAACGAGGTCTACGCGCCGTCCCAGGAGGACTACGACCACGCGGAGCTGATCCTGGACGCCTACGAGTGGTGCACGTCCGAGGCGGGCGGCAAGAAGGGCTCGGCGATGCTCGGCGACGAGATGATCGACGAGGCCTCGCGCAAGATGGCGCTGGTCATCTCGGCCAAGGGTCGCGCGGCCGGGCTGCAGCGCACGTCGACGTTCGAGCCCCCCGAGAGCTGAGCCCGCTTCCCCCCTCGTCCGACCATTTTGGGCGGCGAAATCTGGTCGGACCGGGGGGGAAGGCGGCGAACGGCGGCGGCGGGCTCAGCCGGCCAGCGAGAACTGCACCGCGGACGGGTGCGCCGGGCTCAACTGCACCTGGTAGATGCCGCCGGCCAGGGCGGCGAGGGCCGGCAGGGTCGGGATCAGGTGCGGGGTGTCCGCGGTCGAGAGGGTGATCCGGATGCGGTGCCCGGGCGCGATCGTGGCGTAGGTCGGGAACACCTCGATGTCGTACCGGGTGACCGCGCCGGGGGTGACCGGACGTGCGCTCGCGCGGGTGTACGGGTGGTTCGGCAGCACGATCTGCCCGTCGGGCGTGCGCCACGTCCCCTTCTCGGTCACCGCGCGCAAGGAACCGAGCAGCGCGCCCTCGGTGAGCGCCACCGACGTGCCGTCGGGGGCGACGTCCTGCACCTGCGCCACCCACTGCGTCTCGCGCGTGGTCGCGGTGGCGTAGACGGTGACGTCGATCGGCCCGGCGATCGTCGCCGCGCGACGCAGCGGGGCGGTCGTGTAGGTCGCGCGGTCGATGCCCAACTGGCCGAGCGTGTCGTCGCCGTCGATGCACGGCGCACCGGGCGCGACGGAGGCCAGCACCAGCGACGGGACCCCGGCCGACCACTGGTCGGTGGGCCGCCCGCACGGGTTGCCGACGGGCGACCACGCCAGCGTGTCGTGCGCCGCGGTCGTCGGTCGTGCCCTCGACAGCGAATGGTCGTTGATCGACAGCGGGGCGGTGCCGCTCCGGGCCGGCGAGAAGTAGTAGCGCCGCGCCGTCGTCCCCTCGAACGGGTAGCGCGCATGCTCGGTCCACCGCTTGGTGCCGAGGTCGTAGTAGTGCAGCGGAGTCGGCGTGCGTGCCATGCCGGTGTGCACGCCCTTGAGCCAGGTGTCGAACCACTCCAGCATGAGCGGATCCAGGGCGGCGGTGGCGCCGGACAGGTGGGTGAACGGCCCGTCGAGCAACTGGTAGCGCCCGGTCACCGGCTGCGTCCTCGACATCGGTGCGCGGACCGATCGGCCCGCCCACGCGTTCTGCAAGCCGCTGAAGTTCAGCGGCTCGCCGCGCTGGAACAGGTCGTACTCACCGCCGACGAGATAGGCCGGGATGCCGTTGTCGACGATCTTCTGCAGCACATTGACCGGGTTGCGGGCCTGCCAGTACGCGCCGTCGTAGGCGGCGTCGCCGCCGGAGATGGTCTGCGCGGCGAACGCGGCGTCGAACGTCCCGAGATCCTGCAGGTGCGCGATCTCGGCAGGCAGCAGGGCGGCCAGGATGGCCGGGTTCTGCAGGCCCTCCGCGATCGGGCCGAGCGCGTTCAGCCCGCCGGTCAGGGCCAGGTAGAAGGCGTCGAACTCGAGGTCGATCAGCCCGCCCATGGTGGCGACGTCCTTGTACAGGTCGTTGCCGGGCACGACGGGGAAGATCGCCTTGATCGGGCTGTTCTTCGACGCTGCGGCTGCGGTGAGCAGTTGGTCGATCCCCAGGTAGGACGCGCCGTAGAGGCCCACCCTGCCGTTCGATCCGGGTAGCCGGGAGGCCCAGCGGACGAGCGCGACACCGTCGCGATCCTGCACCGGGTCGAACAGGCCGAAGTGCCCCTCGGAGTCCCCGGTGCCGCGCACGTCGGCGACGACATTGAGGTAACCGTGCTTGACGAGGTACGGGTTGGGGCCGGTCTGCCCGCCCACCCCCGGGGCTGCCCCCGCCATGCCCTTGCCGTACGGCGTCTGCGTCAGCGCGACCGGGAACTTCCCCGGCGCACGCTGCCCCGAGGCAGTCGTCGGGTAGTAGACGTCAGCGCGCAGCACCGTGCCGTCGGCCATGGTGACCGGTCGGTCGACGAGCTTGCCGACGCCGTAGCGCTCGGGGCCGGGACGCCAGGACGAGCCGGGTGCCGCGCTTGCCCGGATCACCGAGGCGGGGATCGGCGTGCCGATCCCGTTCGCGGACGCGGACGCCCCGAGCGTGGGCTGCAGCGCGCCCACGACGACGGCTATGCCCGCCACGGCAGCGAAGACGGGCACGGTGTGGCGCAACGGATCCTCCGGCAGGGACGACAGCGACGGTTACCTGCTGGTAACAACGAGGCGCGCACGCCGCGGTCACGAATCCGGCGAAATCGGCGGCGACTGCTCGCACCCCCGGCGGGGGAGGGATACTGGCCGGTAATCGCCCACACCCCGCGGAGGAAACCGCCATGGCTCGCCTTGCCCAGACCGCCGGACTCACCGACGTCCAGACCGAAATTCTGTCGGCGGTCAAGTCCTTCGTGGACAAGGAAATCCTGCCCTACGCCACCGAACTCGAGCACAAGGACGAGTTCCCCGAGGCGATCGTCGACGGGATGAAGGAGATGGGCCTGTTCGGGCTCATGATCGACGAGGAGTACGGCGGGCTCGGTGAGTCGCTGCTGACCTACGCGCTCGTCGTGGAGCAGATCGCCCGCGGCTGGATGTCGGTGTCCGGGGTGATCAACACGCACTTCATCGTCGCGTACATGATCGCCCAGCACGGGACGGACGAGCAGAAGCAGCGCCTGCTGCCGAGGATGGCGACCGGCGAGCTCCGCGGCGCGTTCTCGATGAGCGAGCCGGAATGCGGTTCGGACGTATCCGCGATCAAGACGCGCGCGACGCCGACCGAGTCGGGCGATTTCGTCATCGACGGCCAGAAGATGTGGCTGACCAACGGGGCGCGGGCCGGCGTCGTCGCGACGCTCGTCAAGGACGATCTCGGCGGTGACTCGGTCTACAAGAACATGACCACGTTCCTGATCGAGAAGGAGCCGGGCTTCGGCGAGAGCCGTCCCGGCCTGACCATCCCCGGCAAGATCGACAAGATGGGTTACAAGGGGGTCGAGACCACCGAGATGGTGCTCGACGGCGTGCAGGTGCCGGCCGACGCCGTGCTCGGTGGGGCCGAGGGCCGTGGTCGCGGCTTCTACCAGATGATGGACGGTGTCGAGGTCGGCCGCGTCAACGTCGCCGCGCGGGCGTGTGGCATCTCGATCCGGGCCTTCGAACTTGCCGTGCGCTACGCGCAGCAGCGCAAGACGTTCGGCAAGCAGATCGCCGACCACCAGGCCGTGGCCTTCAAGCTCGCCGAGATGGCCACCAAGGTGGAGGCTGCGCACCTGATGATGGTCAACGCGGCGCGGCTCAAGGACGCCGGTGAGCGCAACGACGTCGAGGCCGGCATGGCCAAGTACCTGGCCTCGGAGTACTGCGCCGAGGTGACGCAGGACAGCTTCCGCATCCACGGCGGGTACGGCTATTCCAAGGAGTACGAGATCGAGCGGCTCATGCGCGAGGCCCCGTTCCTGCTGATCGGCGAAGGCACGTCCGAGATCCAGAAGACGATCATCAGCCGCGGCCTGCTGCGCGAGTACCGGATCGCCAAATAGCTCGCCGCCGTGACCGGCACTGATTCGCTGAGGCCCCGCTGAGCCGGTCGCCGCGCCGCGTGCGCGGCATCGGGCCGCGGCATTGCTGCCTTAGCATCGGTTCGGACGCCCGATGCCGCCCGAGGGGATACCGACCGCAGTGGAACCGGTACGAAGTCTCGACCCGTCGGGATCGTGGGGCGCGGTGACGTACTCGGGCGACAGCGAGGTGCGCGAAAGCGTCGGGCCCACCCCGCCGCAACCGCACGAACCCGTCCGGCGCGCCCATCTCGCCTACGCACCCGGGCTGGACGGTGTGCGCGCCCTCGCCGTGACCGCTGTCGTGATCTTCCACCTCGGGGCGAGTTGGCTGGCCGGCGGCTTCCTCGGCGTCGACGTGTTCTTCACGCTGTCCGGCTTCCTGATCACCTCGATCCTGCTGACGGAGTTCCACAGTCGCGGCCGCATCGACGTCAAGAACTTCTACCTGCGCCGCGCCCGGCGGTTGCTGCCCGCGCTGTACCTGCTGTTGGGCGGGGTCACCCTCGTCGCTGCGGTGTTCGCGCGCGGTGAACTGCACCGCCTGCGCGGCGACGTGGTCGCGGCGCTGGGCTACAGCACGAACTGGACGCAGATATTCTGGAACCGGTCCTACTTCGACCAACTCGACCGTCCGTCGCTGTTGCAGCACCTGTGGTCGCTGGCGGTCGAGGAGCAGTTCTACCTGCTGTGGCCGCTGATTCTCGTCGCGTGCATCGCCTCGAGGCGCCGCTGGCTGCCGTTGGCCGCAACCGTCGCGCTGACGCTGCTGTCCACCGTCCTGATGGCCGCGATGTTCCACGTCGGCCAGGATCCGGCCCGCGTGTATTACGGCACCGACACCCATATCGCGCCGATGTTGCTGGGTGCGGCACTCGCCATCGTCGTGTCGCTTCGGCGGCAGGCCGGCGCCCGCGGCGGGACGCTGGCCGGACGAGTCGGTGTGGACGCGGCCAGCGTGCTCGGTCTGGTCGGGCTGGTCTGGGCAGCGACATCGATCGACTACTACAGCCCCGGGCTCTACCGCGGCGGCTACCTGCTCGTCGGACTCGCGTCGGGCGCGTTGATCCTTGCCGCCGCCACCGCGGGAACGGTCACGGCGCGACTGCTGTCGTGGGATCCGCTGGTCTGGCTGGGTAAACGCTCGTACGCGATCTACCTGTGGCACTGGCCGGTGCTCATGCTGACCCGCCCCGGGGTGGATGTGTCGTGGCCGCGTCCGGTGCTCATTCCGCTGCAGGTAGCCGTGATTCTCATCGCGTCCGACCTGTCCTTCCGCTACGTCGAGAAGCCGATCCGCGCGCACGGCTTCCTCGCGTTCTTGCGCGGGACGGGAACACGCGTCCATTCGCGCCGCACCGCGCACGGGGCGCAGTCGCGGCCCACGCGCATCGGCGCGATCACCGTAACCGTGGTGGCCGCCGTCGCGGTCACGCTGTTCACGGCCCCCGGCGCACCGGCGGGGATCCAGGTCGACCGCAGCCACGACATCACCATCCACGTGCCGAGCGTGGCGCCGCACGCACCGACCCCGTCGCCGACGCCATCGGCGACGCACTCGGCGCCCAGCACCTCGGCTGCTCCGGTCGTCAACACCGAACCGCCCTTCGCCCGCCCCGTCCGCGTCTCGTTCTTCGGCGACTCGCAGGGCATGACGCTGCTGCTCAACAAGCCGAACGGATTGGACGGCAGCATCAGCACCAGCGACTCGACCGTCGAGGGATGCGGCGTGCTGCTGGGGACGATCCGCAGCAAGGTCGGCTTCGCGCGCGACCTGTCCGCCGACTGCGGCAACTGGCCCCAGCTGTGGGCCGCGAACGCCGCCCGGAACAGACCGCAGATCGCCGTCGTCGAACTCGGCGCCTGGGACGTCTTCGACGACACCGTCGGCGGCAAGCAGTTGCGTTTCGGCTCACCCGGTTGGGACGCCTACTTCGCCAGGCAACTCGCGACGGGCATCGATGTGCTGACCAAGGCGGGTGCGCAGGTCGCGCTCATGGGCGTGCCCTGCTACCGCCCGATCGCCGCGGGCGGGCTGCCGCTGCTGCCCGAACGCGGCTACGACAACCGCACCCACCACGTCACCACGCTGCTCGAGGCAGCGGCGAAGCAGAATCCGCTGCGGGTGTTCATGATTCATCCGCCGAGCCAGTTCTGCCGCGAGCCGATCGCCAGCGACGTCAATTACCGGTGGGACGGCACGCACTTCTACAAGCCGGGCGCCGCGCTGACCTTCCAAGTGATCACGCCGCAACTGCTGAAGATCCCGCAGCCGCCGCACCACTGATCAGCCGAGCCGGGCGAGCACGGCGCGTGCCGCCCGGTGGCCGGACACGAGCGCGCCCTGGATCGAGGATGTGTCGCGGTGGTCGCCCGCGACGAACACCCCGCTGCCCAGCTCGACCGGTCGGCGCAGCGGCGTCCCGGCCGGGACCGCCGGCAGCGCGTGGGGGATCGGGTAGGTACGCACGTGTTCCCAGGAACCGGTGGTCACGCCGTAGATCTTCGCCAGGTGTTCGCGGGCTGCTCGTTCGGCAGCCGAACTGCCGTCCTCGCCGAGGACGGTGGACGCGATCAGCGTCCGGCCCGGTGCGTAGGACGGTACGACGTCGGTGACGACGGCGCTGTTCACGACCGGGCCGCGATGGTCGGCGTCGACGTGGAGCAACCGGCGCCTGGCCGGGGATTCCGGCGCGAAGTAGTAGAAGGTCGTGAGGCCGCGCATGATCGGCGCCGGCCGCGTGGTCAGGACGGCTGCCGTGTGCGGGTCGGTGGCGACGATGACCGCCCGTGCCTGCCACGACCCGTCCGCGGCGTCCACACCGTCGCGCCGGACCGCCGAGACGCGCGTGGACAGGTGCAGGGCGCCGGCGGGCAGCCGGGCGGCCAGTTGATCGGGCAGCGCCTGCATGCCGTGGGTGGGCAGCGCCGGCGTGCCGCGCACGAACGAGCGGACGAGCAGTTCGGCAAAGCGCCGTGACGTCCGGAAGTCCTGCTCGGCGAGGACGCCGGCCAGGAAGGGCCGCAGCACCCCGTCGGCCAACTCGCCGGTGAGCCCACGCCGCTGCAGTTCGTCGGCCAGGCTGCTGTCGGCACGGCTCTTGATCCGCGCCGCCGGGCCGAACCCGATCTCGGCCGCCCACCGGACGAAGGCGAGTTTCTCGCGCACGGTGCCGAGTGGCAGGCGCAGGCCGGACAGCGCGTCGAGCACCATCCGGCGCGGGTCGGCCAGGACGTGCCGTTGGCCGCGGTGCGCCACCACGACACCGGCACCGAACGCGCGCAGGTGCAGCGCGGGGAGGTCGAAGGTCGACGGCACCTGCGGGTAGGCCGGATTGAGCAGTTGGAAGCCGCGATCGAGCAGCATGCCGTCGACGGTGTCGGTACGCACCCGTCCACCCGGCGCCTCGTCCGCCTCGAGAACGGCGACGTCCAGACCGGACGCCGACAGCTCCAGCGCCGCCTTCAGGCCGGCCAGGCCGGCGCCGGCAACGACCACGTCCACCCGCCGCGCATCCACTCCCGCGACGCTACCTGCGTTCGGGGACACCCCGACTTCTCCGGGCCCTACAGTGGCGCCATGGCCGCAGAGCACATCGACGTCGCCACCGCCCGCGAGATGATCAAGGCAGGCGACGCGGTGATAGATGTCCGCACCCCGGACGAGTACGCGCAGGGCCACATCGCCGGCGCGCTCAACATCCCGATCGACACGCTGCCCATGGGTGCCGAGCACCTTCCCGGCAAGACGGTGATCACCGCCTGCATGATGGGCGCCCGCGGCGAGCGGGCGGCGCACCTGCTCGACCTGGCCGGGCGCACCGCGTTCTGCATCGACGGTGGGACGAAGGCGTGGCAGGCCGCGGGCCTGCCGATCGCCGCCGGACCTGATCCCGGCTGATCAGCCGTCGAGGGCGCGCAACGCGTCCTCGGCCTTGCCGAGGGTGCGCTGGGCGGCGCGCTGTGCCCGGGCCAGCGTCGTGCGCTCGCGCTGCGCCGCATCAGCCGCGTGTTCGGCGTCCGCCCGCTGCGCGCGGGCCCGCTCGAGGTCGCGTTCGAGGTCGCCGACGCGGTCGCGCGCCTGGTCGACCGCCGCGCGGGCCGCGGTGACGCTGTCATCCTGCCGCGCAAGATCACGATCGACGCGGTCGAGCTCGACGCGCGCGTCCCTGACCGCCCGTCGCGCGGCCGTGACCTTCTCGCGCGGTGGTGCGGCCTTGGCGGGTGATCGTTTGGCGGGCTTCGTCCGGGCCGCTGCCCGCGGCCGAGTGGCGGCACCGGGGTCGGGGGCAGCCACCGCGCCGGCCAGGTCGATCGCGTCGAACCCGGCACTGGTGAGACCGCGCACCAGCCGGCCGGTGCGCACCGCGTCGGCTGCGTCCGGGTCGCCGAGCGCGGCGTCCAGCGTGGTCTCGACCTCGCGGGACACGGTGGCGGTAACCGGCTGTCCGGCGAGGTCGCGGGCCTGGTCGGCCAGCGCGTGCACCGCCTGGTGCCGCTGCCGCGACAGGGTGCGCAGTTCGTCGCCGGCCAACGCGTCCTGGGCCGCCCGGAGCGATTCGCCGAGATCCAGCAGCTCGTCCAGGTCGGCGGCCCGGTGCCGGGCCAGCAGGTTGACCAGCGCGGCGCCGGCGCTGGGACGCCTGAGTTTGCTGATCGCGGCGGACAGGTCCTTGTCGCCACCTTCGCGGGCCTCGCGGGCCGCGGCATCGCGTGCGGCGGTGAACTGCTGCGGCGCGAGGGCGTAGAGCTCGTCGGCGACGTGCAAGAGCTCCATGCCGGTGATTGTGCCGTGCGGCCCGACACCGGCGCTGGAGCTCGACAACCGGGGCGACAGCCCGACGTGGCTGTCGCCGACCGCTACATGTGCCGGATCTTCAGGTATCGCCTGATGTCCGGGATGGAGCGGATCGTCATGAACAGGACGAGGACAACTACGAGTGCCACCAGGATCAGGGCCACAAGTCCGACGATCTCCACGGCGGGTTCTCCTTCAGCAGGTATGACGCCCGGTTGGTCGTTGGGAGATGAATACACCCCTTGACGGACATTGGCGACTCGCCAGGCCGATCCGAGCACTGATCGAGAGCTGGACCGGTGTCGCGACCTTCGTGACAAAACCGGCTAAACGGCGTATTCAGGAATAAGCCGAACTTTCGTCCTGAGGAGCCGCCTCGGTGAGCAACCGTGAGTAGCCAAGTCAGCCGCCGGAGATTTCTCGCAGCGGGCGCCGGCGTCGGCGCCGGAGCGGTCGTGGCGGGAGCGGTCCCGGCAGCGTCCTCGGCCGCCGCGCCCGTCCGTCCGGCTTCGGACGGCTCGCCGCCGCTTCCGCGGGGTCGACGGCACGACGTCGACCTGCACACCGGGACGGACGTGGCGGCCCAGGTCTCCCCGGATGGCCAGACCATCGCCTTCGACACCGTCGGGGTGCTGTGGACGGTCCCGGCAGCCGGTGGCAGGGCGCGGCGGCTGACCGACGACTGCTTCGACATCGCCCAGCCCGACTGGTCACCGGACGGCAGGACGCTGGCCTTCCAGTCCTATCGCGACGGCACGTTCAACCTGTGGACCGTCCGGGCGGACGGCACCGGACTCAGGCAGCACACGCACGGCCCGTACGACCATCGCGAGCCGCGGTACTCACCGGACGGTCGCTACCTCGCGTTCTCGTCCGACCTCGCGGGCAGCTACGCCATCTACACCCTCGACCTGCATACCGCCGACATCGCGCTGATCACCGACACCGCCGCCGAGGAGTACGAACCGGCCTGGTCACCGGACGGCACGCGGATCGCGTTCGTCGTCGACAACACCGAGATCCACGTGGTCACGCTCGCGACCGGCGCGCGCTCGGTCGCGGTGAGCGTCCCGGCCGGGCAGGTGCTGCACGCCCCGGCGTTCACGCCCGACGGCACCGACCTCGTCTACCACCTGCTCGCGAACGGGACGAGCCGGCTCTACCGCTCCGGCGAGGTCTTCGTCGACGGCGAGCAGGCGTTCCCGTTCCGCGTCTCGTGGCTGTCGCGGGACGTGTTCGTCTACGCCGCCGACGGGCACATCCGGCGCCGCTCGATCCGGTCCGGGACGGCCCGGACGATCGGCACCACGGCAACCGTGACGACGACGACGCCGGCCTACGTCAAGCGGCGCCGCAACTTCGAGCCGGGTACCGGCGGTCCGGTGAAGGGCATCGGCAGTCCGGTGCTCTCCCCGGACGGCAAGCACGTCGCGTTCCGTGCCCTCAACGACATCTACCTGATGCGCATCGGCCAGGTGCCGCAGCCGATGACCGGTGATCATTTCTGGAAGTCCGATCCGTCCTGGTCGCCGGACGGCACCAGGTTGTCCTACTCCTCCGACCGCGGTGGTCAGCTCGAGATCTGGGTTCGCGACGTGCGCACCGGCGAGGACACCCGGCTGGCCGGGCTGCGCGATGCCGCGGCGGTGTCGGGCACGTGGTCGCCGGACGGGAAGTTCATCGCGTTCCTCGACCAGACCGGTGCCGTGCACACCGTCGACGTCGCATCCGGCGACATCCAGCGCGTCTACCCGGCGACGTTCGAGCCCGGCCGGCCGACGTGGTCGAAGGACGGGAAGACGATCGCCATCGCCGCGATCAAGCCGTACTCGGCGCGCTACCGCGAGGGGCTCAGCGAGATCCTGACTATCAACCGGGTCACCGGGCAGGCGAGCTATCACCAGGCGCTGCCGAACCGATCGCTGCAGACCCGCGGCGACGACGGGCCGGTGTGGTCGCCGGACGGCCGGCTGATGGCGTTCGTCGTGGCCAGCGTGCTGTGGGTCATGCCGGTGACGGCGGACGGCACGCCCGCCGGCGCCGCCAGGCAGATCACCACCGAGGTGACCGACGCGCCGAGTTGGAGCGGGGACTCGTCGCGCCTGCTGTACCTCAACGCCGGCCGGCTGCGGATGGTGACCGCGGACGGCCGCTCGACCCACGACGGTGCCGGTTGCGCTGATGTGGACGAACGCCGCACCGTCCGGGCGCACCGTCGTCCATGCCGGCCGAATGTGGGACGGCCGCAGCCAGGCTCTGCGCCACGACGTCGACATCGTCGTCGACCAGAACCGGATCGTCGCGGTCGAGCCGCACCGGGCGGCGGACGCCGGGGCCGGCAAGGTCGACGCGTCCGCACTCGTGGTCATGCCGGGATTGATCGACATCCATCACCACCGCGAGATGCAGGGCTACTCCTACGGCGACCGGCAGGGCAGGCTGTGGCTCTCGCTCGGGATCACCACGACCCGCTCGCCGGGCAGCCCGGCCTACCACATGGTCGAGGAGCGCGAGTCGTTCCAGGCCGGCAAGCGGGTCGGGCCGAGGTACTACGCGACCGGTGAGGCGATCGACGGGTCACGCATCTTCTACAATTTCATGCGGCCCACCTACGACGAGGACCAGTTGGCGCTCGAGTTCGCCCGCGCCGAGGCGCTCGACTACGACATGATCAAGTGCTACGTGCGGCTGTCGACCGAACGCCAGCAGCAGTCGATCGAGTGGGCGCACGCGCAGCGCATCCATGCCAGCTCGCACTACCACTACCCGGCTTTCGCCTTCGGCGGCGACGGGATGGAGCACATCGGGGCGACCAACCGGTTCGGCTACTCACGCACGGTCACCGCGCTGGGCACGGGCTACTCGGACGTCGCGGACATCTTCGCCTCGTCCGGGGCGCGGCGCACGCCGACGCTGTTCGGGGCGACGACGTTGTTCCGCGACGATCCGTCCCTCGTGCTCGATGAGCGGGTCCGCACGCTGTACCCGTCGTGGGAGTACGCCAATCTGCAGAACGCACGCACCGCCGCGAGCACGACCGATCAGACGGTGAGCCGGCACAACCTCAGGGCACAGGTGAGCCAGATCGTCGACATGCTCGCCGCGGGCGGCAATATCGTGAACGGCAGTGACTCGCCGATCGCCGCCAACGCCGTCAGCACGCACATGAATCTGCGCGCGATGGTCGCCTACGGCGTGAGCCCGCACCAGGCGATGGTCACCGCGACCAGTGCAGTCGGCACGTATCTCAACGAGCCGATCGGGCAGCTCGCGCCGGGCATGCTCGCCGACCTGGCCTTCCTCGGCGGGGATCCGCTGCACGACATCCGCCAGGCCGCGAACGTCTCGCAGGTCATGGTGAACGGGTACCTGCACGGCGTCGACGGGCTGCTGGCGCCGTTCGCCGGCCGAGCGACGGCCGTGCCGAACCGGGTGCTGGCACCGGTGCCGGTGCCCGCGTCCGACAAGCAGTACTGGTGGCACGACCCGCACTACGTCCAGAAGAGCAAGCACTCCTGCTGCGCAGGTGAATAGCAGGCATTTCGAGGTGCGATAATCGGTGGTGACGTCGCCGGATCGGTGGCGTCCCGGACGAGATTGCGCCGTACCCGGACTGCCAAGACGACGCTTCCCACAAGGGGGCCGTCATGGGTCAGGTTGTGCAGATCGTCGGGTCGTTGCTCGTGCTGGCCGGATTCACCCTGGGGCAACGGGGCGTGCTGGACCCGAAGTCGCGGCGCTACCTGGTGCTGAACCTCGTCGGCTCGGGTGTGCTGGCCGTCGATGCGTTCATCGAGCGGCAGTGGGGCTTCCTCTTGCTCGAAGGCGTCTGGGCGATCGTGTCGGCGATCGGCCTGATCGGTGTGCTGCGGAACAAGCGTCCGGTCGCGCTGTCGCAGTGAGCGGTGCGCGACGTCGAGGCACGCGCATCGTCCCGGCTGTGGATCAGACCGTGATGATCTCGCAGTACATGCTCGCACCAGAGCGCTCGATGCGGCTGTCGGCGGTCAGAAGCGCAGTGGCATGCCGTTCAGCGGCTGCGACGTAGATGGCGTCGGCGTAGCGCAGCGACCCCTGTGCGAGCGCCCACGCCCGATGCACGTCGGGCCACGGCGTCGCCTCGATGACGATCTCGAAGGACTCCGCGGCCTGGAGCGCCTGCGCCAGGTCGGTGGGCTGCA
This sequence comes from uncultured Actinomycetota bacterium, assembly GCA_963750295.1. GTDB lineage: Bacteria > Actinomycetota > Actinomycetes > Mycobacteriales > Jatrophihabitantaceae > CAVVPY01. Next base: position 48,754 of record CAVVPY010000008.1, on the reverse strand, counting down.
GTGGATGGTTGGGTCGGTTCGAGGCGGCGCCGAGTCCGGACATCATCTCGAACGCGAAGTGCCCCGGCGCGATCAGTGGTTCCGCCGCTGGGACAGTCGCCAACGCATGGCGGGCAGCGGTACCGCGCGGGCCGGAGTCGGACACCGCGTCGATGATCAGCGACGCGTCGACGATCAACGCGTCGGCTCGCCGCGCAACCGGTCCGTACGCTCGCCGTGCGCGTCCGCGATGGCCTGCAAGGTTGCGGCGCGTTCCTTCTCCGGGACCGCGCGTTGCTCGCCCAAGCGGTCGGCCGTTCGGGTGAGCGCCGCCTGCCGCCGCAGATACGCCGCCTGTGCGTGTACCGCGTCGCGGAGGTATCGCTGTAACGAGGTGCCGCGCTCGGCGGCCGCCGCTCGGAGCTGATCGAGATCGTCGGCGGGCACGTCCCGGATGAGTACGTTGGACACGCCCACATGCTATCAATTCTGCTATCCGTGATGCAAGCATGTCCACACGGGCGCCCGCCGGGTCGTCCACAGACCGCAGGAGTGCTGGCGGTTCGGGCATGGCCGATCTAGGCTCTACCCAAAATACGCAATTCGGACATGTGGGAGGCCAGTGGCGTGGCGACGGCTCGGTCGATCCTCGAGGGCGAGATCCGCGAACTGGTTCGCCGCCGCGGGCTGGACCCGTTCGGCGAGCCGGGCTCCGTCGCCTGCCTGGTCGAGGAGGCCGTGGCCGACTACCTCGACCGGGCCACCACCTCGCAGCTGCCGCCACTGGGCGACGTCGCCGAGTCCACCCGAGCGCTGCTCGACTCCGTCGCCGGGTTCGGCGCACTGCAGCCCTACCTCGACGACCCGACGATCGAGGAGATCTGGATCAACGAGCCGGGCCGGGTCTTCGTCGCCCGCCGCGGCCGCTCGGAACTGACCACGCTGATCCTCACCGCCGACGAGGTCGCCGAACTCGTCGAACGGATGCTGCGCACCACCGGCCGCCGCATCGACCTCTCCACGCCGTTCGTCGACGCGATGCTGCCGGACGGGTCACGCCTGCACGTCGTCATCCCGTCGATCACCTTGCGGCACATGGCCGTGAACATCCGCAAGTTCGTCCTCGGCCTGACCTCGATGGACGAACTGGTGGCGGCCGGGTCCCTGACCGAGCACGCGGCACGGTTCCTGGAGGCAGCCGTCGCCGCGGGGCTGAACATCCTCGTCGCCGGTGGTACCCAGTCGGGGAAGACGACGATGTTGAACGCGCTCTGCGGCGCGATCCCCGGACGTGAACGCGTGGTCACCGTCGAAGAGGTCTTCGAGCTGCGCCTGCAGTCACCGGACTGTGTCGCCATGCAGACCCGACAGCCGAATCTTGAGGGCACCGGCGAGATTCCGTTGCGGCGCCTGGTGAAAGAGGCCTTGCGGATGCGACCGTCCCGGCTCATTGTCGGCGAGGTTCGGCAGGAGGAATGTCTCGACCTGCTGATCGCGCTCAACAGCGGGTTGCCGGGCATGTGCACGCTGCATGCCAATTCGGCGCGCGAGGCGCTGGTGAAGATGTGCACGCTTCCGCTGCTCGCCGGCGAGAACGTGTCGGCCACCTTCGTGGTGCCGACGGTCGCCACCTCGGTCGACCTCGTGGTCCACCTCGGCATCGACGCTGCAGGGCAGCGGCGCGTGCGCGAGATCGTCGGCGTCACCGGACGGGTCGAGGGCGACATCATCGAGACCACCGAACTGTTCCACCTGCAGCGGGGCCGGCTCGACCGCGCCGACGGGTATCCGCCGCGGCCGGAGCGGTTCGAGGCGGCCGGGATCGATCTCGCCCGGTTGCTCGCGCAGCGACCGATGGCCGCCGTGCGGGAGGCCTGAGCGGATGGGTGCGCTGATCGGGCTGCTGCTGGGTGTGGGTCTGCTCCTGATCTGGCGCAGCGGTCCGCGAGCGCCGCAGCGCTCACCGGTCAGGCGCGCGAGCCGGGCGGACCTGCTGCGTCAGGCCGGGGTCGAGGGTGTCGGCACCGCGCAACTGGTCGGGGCGCAGGTGCTGTGCGCGCTTGCTGCGGGCCTTGTCGTGCTGCTGATCACCGCGACGGCCACGATCGCGGTGTGCTTCGCGGTGTTCGCGTTCTTCCTGCCGATCGCCGTGCTGGTCCGGCTGCGCCGACGCCGGCAGGTAGCGCTGCGCGAACTGTGGCCCGAAGCCGTCGACAACCTTGCCTCCGCCGTGCGCGCGGGGATGCCGTTGCCCGAGGGGCTGGCCGGGCTCGGGCAGCGCGGCCCGGCCGAACTGCGTCCGGCCTTCGAGCGCTTCGGCGCTGCCTACCGCGCGAGCGGACGCTTCGGCGAGTGCCTCGACCGGCTCAAGGCCGACCTGGCCGACCCGGTGGGCGACCGGGTGTGCGAGACCGTCCGGGTGGCGCGCGAGGTCGGGGGCAGCGATCTCGGGACGGTGCTGCGCACGCTGTCGGAACTGTTGCGCTCGGACGCGCGGACCCGATCCGAACTCGAGACCCGGCAGGGCTGGATCGTGAACGCGGCCCGGCTGGCCGTCGCAGCGCCGTGGCTGGTGCTGCTGCTGCTCGGGACGCAGTCGCAGACCCTGCGGGCCTATGACTCGGCGGCCGGCACCTTGTTGCTGGCGATCGGCGCGGCGGTGTGTGTCGTGGCCTACCGGATCATGCTGCGGATCGGCCGGTTGCCACAGGATCGGCGGATCCTGCAATGAGTCACTGGCTGCTCGGAGCGATCCTCGGTGCGCTCGCTGCTGCCGGCGCGCTGATCGCGGTGCGCGCCGCCCCGCCCATGCGTCCGGTGCGGTTGGTGGATCGGGTCGCTCCCTACCTGGCCGACACGCCGCGACCGTCCCGCCTGCTGGCCCAACCATCTGCGACCGCGACGCCGTTCGCGGTGGTGCGCCGCCTGTTCGGCCCGGCGCTGGCGGATGCCGTCGGCCTGCTGGATCGCGTCATCGGCGGCTCCGCGTCGGTGCGCCGGCGCCTCGGCGGTCTCGGCAGCCTTCTGACGGTCGAAGAGTTCCGCATCGAGCAGGTGGTGTGGGGTGCTGGCGGCATGCTCGGCGCCGGCCTGGCCGTAGCGCTCGGCGGGCTCGCGCGCGGGAGTGTCGACCCGGTGCTCGTCGGCGCGGCGGCGCTCGCGGGTTTGGTCGGCGGCACACTCGGCCGCGATTGGTGGCTCTCGCGGCAACTCGAGCGACGCCAGGCGGCGATGCTCGCCGAGTTCCCCGTGCTTGCCGACCTGCTGGCTTTGGCCGTGGTCGCGGGTGAGGCGCCACCGGACGCGCTGCGCCGGGTCTGCCGGTTGACCGGCGGCGAACTGGCACACGACCTGGACTGGGCGCTGCGCCGGTCGCAGACGGGCGTGCCGCTCACCGTGGCGCTGGCCGACGTCGCCGAACGCACCACGCTGGACCCGTTCGCGCGCTTCGTCCAGGGCATCGTCGTCGGGATCGAACGCGGGACGCCGCTGGCCGACGTGCTGCGCGCCCAGGCCGTGGACGTGCGCGAGATCGGCAAGCGCGCGCTGCTCGATGCCGGGGGCCGCAAGGAGATCTCGATGATGCTGCCGGTGGTGTTCCTGATCCTTCCGGTCACTGTGCTGTTCGCGCTCTACCCAGGGCTGCTCACCTTGACCACGCTGGCCCGCTGAGGAGGAAGCATGAGACTCGAACTGCTGTTCGCCTGGTTCACCGCGGCGATCGCGCGAACCAGGGACGACGAGCGGGACCGGGGTGATGTCCCTGGCTGGGTGATGGTGACCGTCATGTCCGCGATCCTGGTGGTCGCGATCATCGGGGTGTTCGAGCCGCAGATCAAGAGCGCGATCAGCACCGCGATCGACTCGGTCACGCACAGCAAGTAGCGATCGTGCGGCGCGGTCGGGACGAGGGTGCGGCGGTCGCAGAGTTCGTCCTCATCTCGGTGTTGCTCGTGTTCCTGCTGTTCGCCGTGCTGCAGGTCGCGGTGTTCTTCTACGCACGCAACATCGTGGCGGCATCCGCGGCCGATGCCGCCCGGTTCGCCGCAGCCGCCGACGTGGCACCCGGTGCCGGCAAGCAGCGCGCCGAGCAGTTGATCGCGGACGGCCTGGGTGGCCGGGCAGCGATCATCTGCAGCAGCAGGCAGGGGGTCGACGCGGATTCTGCGCTGGCGGTGGTCACGGTGCATTGCACCGGCCATGCACCCGCACTGTTCGCACCGATCGAGATCCCGCTGACGGTGGACGTCACCACGTCAGCCTTGAAAGAGACATCGCGATGACGCGCGGTCACGACGACGGCGGTACGGCGATCATCGAATTCGTCTTCGTCGCAGTGATCGTCATGCTGCCGCTGGTGTATCTCGTCGTTGCCGTCGCCAGCGTCCAGCGCAACGAACTGGCGGTCTCGCAGGCGGCGCGCGAGGCGGGGCGCGCGTTCGCCACGAGCGAGACGACCGACCAGGCGCTGGTGCGCGCGTCGGTTGCGGCGCGGATCGCCCTGCGCGATCAGGGTCTGCCCGACGATGCTGCGCTGCGGTACGTCGGCGCCGGTTCGGACTGCGCGGACGAGCCGCCCGCGGTGAGCCCCCAACTGCGTCCCGGAGCGGAGTTCACGATCTGCGTGACGCGCTACGTCAGCATCCCGGCCGTGCCGAATGTGCTGGCAGGCAAGGGGATCACGACGATCGGCGAGTACGTGGTGCACATCGACGACTACCGGGCTGTGCCGTGAGCGACGACCGCGGGTCGACGATGCCGCTCGTCCTCGGCTTCTTCCTGCTCGCGCTGATGTTGATCGCCGGCTCGGTGGCCGCCGGGGATGCGTTCGTGCAGCAGCGTGGCCTGCAGGACGTGTGCGACGGTGCGGCCGTCGCCGCCGCGTCCACCGCCGCACAGATCTCGCGCGGATCGGACGCAGCGGGTATGCACGCATTGCGGTTCGCCGACGTGCAACGGGCCAGCGCCGGCTACCTCGCCCGCGAGCCGTCCCGGGCCGACGTGCACATCGCAGCGGTGCTGTCCGCGGACGCCACGACCCTCACCCTCACCTGCACCGAGACCCGGCAGATCGCCTTCGGCGCCATGTTCGGCAAGGGCGGCGGCGTCCACCACACCGCCACGTCCTCGGCCCGGGCCCCGACCTACTGACCGCCGCCGTTTCCCCGGGATTGGTCGGTTGCCGGGGCTGGAACCGGTCGCTAGCGGGGAAACCCGCCGCCCTTTCCCCGGGATTGGTCGGTTGCCGGGGCTGGAACCGGTCGCTAGCGGGGAAACCCGCCGCCGTTTCCCCGGGATTGGTCGGTTGTCGGGGCTAGAACCGGTCGCTAGCGGGGAAACCCGCCAGCCCAGGGGACGGCGCCAGCCGGTCGGGCAGACTTTGGGCGCCAGTCACGACGTCGAGAGGCATCCCATGAGTTCGACCGCCGCCCACCTTCCCCACAAGCGCACGTGGCTGCCCCACCCAGCCCTGAGGGCCGTCGCCGAGAAGCGATCCGGCGACGTCCAGCTTCGAGTAGCCGACGCGATCACGAAGTTCGCCGGCTCGATGGCGTTCGTGTACCTGCACATCGCGGCATTCGCGGTGTGGATGCTGGTCTTCGAGCAGAGCCCGTGGCCGACGCTGACGCTGATCGTGTCGCTCGAAGCGATCTTCCTCTCGACCTTCGTGATGATCGGGCAGAACCGGCAGGCGGCGTTCCAGCAGGCCAAGGCCGACCACGACTTCAACGCCAGCGAGCAGGAACTGCACGCGAACACCGACTTGACCCGGCTGATCCATGAGCTGACCGCCGAGATCCACCAGCGCGTGTTGGCCGGACCCGAGCCCGGCCACGCCGGCTGATCCCGGCACCATGGACGGTGTGCTGACCCGCTTGCTGTTCGTGTGTTCGGGCAACATCTGCCGCTCGCCCACGGCCGAAGCCGTCATGCGCGCGCTCGTCCACGCCGAGGGGCTCGACGCTGAGATCGTGGTCGACAGCGCGGGCATGGGCGACTGGCATGTCGGCGACCCGCCCGATGCCCGGTCGAGCGCGGCGGCCAAACGCCGTGATCTCGTGCTGACCGGGCGTGCCCGCCAGGTCGGCCCGGCAGATTTCGAGAACTTCGACCTGCTGCTCGCCGTGGACGATGAGAACCTGCACCGGCTGATCCGGGCGGCGCCGCCGGGGACGCGTGAGCGCGTGCGCAAGCTGGCCGCCGACGACGTCCCCGACCCGTACTACGGCGGGCCGCAGGGATTCGACGTGGTACTGGACGTGATCGAGGACGCCTGCCGTGCCCTGCTCGCCGAACTTCGTCAAGGCTGATCCCGCGCCGCTCGAGGCGGCCGGGCTGAGGTGGCTCGCCGCTGCTGGCGCGCGCGTCCCGGCGATCCTCGACGACTCGCCCGAGCGGCTGGTGCTGCAGCGGATCACCCCGGGGCGGCTCTCTGCCGAGGGGGAGGAGGAGCTCGGACGGATGCTGGCCGAGGTCCACCGCGCGGGTGCGCCGCGGTTCGGCTCCCTGCCCGCACCGGGCCGCTTGTTCGTCGGCCGGTGCGAGGTGCCCTCGCCCGAGGGCGAGGACTGGAACAGCTACTACCTCGAGCACCGGCTGCTGCCGTTGGCCGCGCGCGTCGGCCTCGCGGACGAAGTCGGCGTGGTACGCGTGGACGCACCGGTCGAACCGGTCGCGCGGCTGCACGGCGATCTCTGGACGGGCAACGTGCTGGCCGACGAGCACGGCCGGCCGTGGCTCATCGATCCGGCCGCGTACGGTGGTCACCGCGAGCTGGACCTCGCCATGCTGGACCTGTTCGGCCACATCCCGCAGCGCACGGCCGACGCCTACGACGAGGCCCACCCGCTCGCCGACGGGTGGCGCGATCGACTCGGCCTGTGGCAGCTGTTCCCGTTGCTGGTGCACGCCGTCCTGTTCGGCGGCGGGTACCTCGCCCAGTCGCACGAGCTCGCCACCCGGTTGTCGCGGTGAGCGGTCGACTCGTCGGGCCGAGCCCGACTTGTCGGGCTCAGCCCCTCCCGGGCCGCGACTGGGCGTTCCGGCGAGAGCTGAGCCGGTACAGGACGACCGACGCGATCGCGAAGAGCACGCCCGCCGCCAGCCACGGCCACGGGCTCCACTCGTCCTGGCACCGGACGCCGCCCCGGTCGGCCGCGCAGACCTCGCCCGGACCGCCGCGGTTGAGCCAGGCGACGTACAGCAGGACGACCGCGGGACCGGCCAGCGCGCCGTAGGCCGCCGGTCCGCGCGCAGCCGGGCGGCGGACGAGCGCGACGGTCCAGATCGCGGTGCCCACCGCCACGAACGGGCCGATCGTCAGCACCGTCAGCAGGGCAAGCGCCGCTCCGGCGCCGGTCACCGCCCAGGCGGCGAACGGCAGCCAGCGCTGCAGCGTCGAATTCATGTTGGTCACCGCCGGGGTTGAGCGACGAGCCAAATCTAGCGCCGCCACCTGAGCGGCCCTGCCGGGCCTGTTCCGGCAGTCAGCGAAGCAGGGCGTCCAGCGCGCGCGTCGCATCCGCTGCGGAGTCCGAGAGCACCGTGGCCAGCACGGTGTGCTCGTCCAGCCGTGCGGCGACGGCGTGCGGCGAGGCGACGACGGTGCGCGCGGTCACGGCCGGCGAACTCAGCAGGGCGGTCGCGATCACCCGCCGCCCGCCGAGCGTCCCGGTCCACCCGGCCAGGAACGGGTCGGCGAGGTCGACGCGCTGGCGCAGCACCGCACGCCCGGCCCGGATCACGTCCCAGTGCAGCACCGCCGCACCGGCGCCCTCGTCGGTGCGCCCGAGCACGACCATTTCGCGCCAATCGATGGACGAGTCGGCGGCCAGGGACACGCGTACAGCGACGTCCACCCGGCTGCCCGCGCTGACGATCACAGCGCCCGGACGTGCGCGCAGGCGAGCGCCCGCCCCGACCCGGGCCTCGATCCGGGTGGCGCTCGTGCCGCCCTGCGCGAGCTGGGCGCCGGTCGCGTGCAGCGTCGCCGACGCGCCGTCGAGCACGTCGAGGCACAGCGTCAGTTCGTCCTCGTCGAGCGGGCCGGCAGCCGTGCCGACCAGGCAGAGGGCACATGTCCCGGGCTGGTCAGCCTGCACCTGCCGCACGGTCAGCGGCGGCTCGCACGCGGCGAAGTCCAGCACGCCGCCGGGTGCGACGCGCGCTCGCGAGACGGCCTTCACGCCGGGCCGAGTTGTTCGCGCACCCAGGCCGCGACACCCGCCGCGCCGGGGTCCGCACGCAACGAGGTGAACAGCGTCGGCCGCCCGCCGCGTGCGGCGTCCGCGTCGCGTCGCATGACCTCGAGCGATGCGCCGACCATCGGCGCGAGATCGGTCTTGTTGATGACGAGCAGATCCGAACGGGTGACTCCCGGACCGCCCTTGCGGGGCACCTTGTCACCCCCCGCCACGTCGAGCACGAAGATCTGGCGATGCACCAGGCCGTAGGAGAACGTGGCGGTGAGGTTGTCACCGCCGCTCTCGACGAGGACGAGATCGAGGTCTGGGACGTCATGCTCGAGGTCCTCGATCGCGTCGAGGTTCGGCGTGATGTCGTCGCGGATCGCCGTGTGCGGGCACGCGCCCGTCTGCACCGCGCGGATCCGTTCCTCGGGCAGGATCCCCTGCTGCCGAAGGAAATCCGCGTCCTCGGTCGTGTAGATGTCATTGGTGACGACGCCGATCGTGACCTCGGCCGACAGCGTCCGGCACAGCGCGGCGACGAGTGCTGTCTTGCCGCTGCCGACCGGGCCGCCGATACCGATGCGCGTGATGCGACCGCGCGGCAGACCGCCCGCGGGCGAGACCGAGTGGTCATGGTGGCGTGGGGGTTCAGGACGCAAACAGACGCACCTCCGACCTGACTTGGACCTCGGCGAGCAGGTCGAGGTAGGGCAGCGACCCGCACGGCAGGCCGGCGACGTCGGCCGGGGCACGGCCGGCGCAGTCGTCGACGAGGGGCGCGAGCCGCGCCAGCATGGCCTGCACGGCGAGCGGGTCGAGCCCGAGCAGCCGCACCGCCGCGGACGCCGGTCCGGTGATCGCAGCCAGTGCCGCAGCCCGGGCCGCGAGGCTCGCGTCGCCTCCGGCTGCGGCGACGGCGGCGCCGAGGACGAGCGGATGGTGCGGCGCCCGCCCGGGCGGCAACATGGCAGCGGGCAGCATCGCCGACACCAGTCGGCGCAGACCGCTGCCCTGTGACCGGGATGCGGCCCGCAGGGCTTCGGACGGCAGCCGGGCCTCGTACTCCGCGTCGAGTTCGTCCCAGCTCGACCCGGGAGCGGGGCGACCCGTGGCAGCGCGGCCGAGGCTCCATGCCGCGCCGGCGAACGCGGCTGTGACCCGGGCCGATGTGAGCAGCCGGGCCTGGCAGAACGCCTCGAGGTCGGCGAGGTCGCGCACCAGCCCGGCGTCGACGGCGGCCTCCATCCCGCCGGAGTGCACGTGCCCACCGGCCGGTGCCCGCGAGTCCAGCAACATCAGCAGCAGCGCGTCCATCAGAACAGGAAGTACCGCTGCGCCATCGGCAGTTCGGTTACCGGGTCGGGTGTGATCAGCTCACCGTCGATGTGCACCGCGAACGTCTCGCTGTCGACGTCGATACGCGGGGGTGGCGCCGTTCTCGGGCAGGTCGGCTTTCGACAGCCGTGACACGTCGTCGGTCGCAACGAGCGGCCGGTCGGATTCCCACCGGTCACCGAGTCCGGCCTCGAGCGCGGCGGCCGACACGAACGTCCGGCCCAGGCGGGCCGGCAGCGGGCCGAACGCGCCGAACATCGGCCGCGGCAGCTGCGGCTGCGGGGTCGGGATGGACGCGTTCGCGTCGCCCATGTTCGCCCACGCGATCACGCCCGCCTTGAGCACCACGTGTGGGCGCACGCCGAAGAACGCCGGCTCCCACAGCACCAGATCGGCAAGCTTGCCGGCCTTGACCGAGCCGATCGAGGACGCCAGACCATGGGTCACGGCCGGCGCGATCGTGTACTTCGCGACATAGCGGCGGGCGCGCAGATTGTCGGCGGCGCCGTCACCCGGCAACGGCCCGCGCCGCGCCTTCATCACGTGCGCGGTCTGCCAGGTCCGGATGATCGTCTCGCCGATGCGTCCCATCGCCTGCGAGTCCGAGCCGATCATTGAGATCGCGCCGAGATCGTGCAACACGTCCTCGGCCGCCATCGTCGACGGGCGGATCCGCGACTCGGCGAACGCGAGATCCTCCGGGATGGTCGGCTTCAGATGATGGCACACCATGAGCATGTCGAGGTGCTCGTCGAGGGTGTTGCGCGTGTACGGCCGAGTCGGATTCGTCGACGACGGAAGGACATTCTCGTGCGAGGCGACCTTGATGATGTCCGGAGCGTGGCCGCCCCCGGCGCCCTCGGTGTGGTAGGTGTGGATCGGGCGGCCGGCGATCGCGGCGAGTGTCGACTCGAGGTAGCCCGCCTCGTTGAGGGTGTCGGTGTGGATCGCAACCTGCACCCCGGCGTCCTGCGCCACGGTCAGGCAGGCGTCGATCGCCGCGGGCGTCGTGCCCCAGTCCTCGTGCAGCTTGAACCCGGCCGCCCCGGCGCGAAGTTGCTCCCAGAGCGCCTCGGACGACACGGTGTTGCCCTTGCCCAGCAACACCACGTTCAGCGGCCAGGCCGTCGTCGCGTGCAACATCGTGTCGAGCCAGAACGCGCCCGGAGTGACGGTCGTGGCCTTGGTGCCCTCGGCCGGCCCGGTGCCGCCGCCGATGACCGTGGTGATGCCGGCGGCGAGCGCGACCGGGAACTGTTGCGGCGCGATCATGTGCACGTGGCTGTCGATGCCGCCTGCGGTGAGGATCAGCCCGTTCCCCGCGAGGATCTCGGTCGACGCGCCGATGACCAGGCCGGGGGTCACCCCGTCCATCGTGTCGGGATTGCCGGCCTTGCCGAGGGCCACGATCAGCCCGTCCCGCACGCCCGACATCGGCCTTGACGACGCCCCAGTGGTCGAGGACGACGACGCCGGTGATGACCAGGTCCGGCGTCCCCTGCGCGCGCGTCGCCGTCGACTGACCCATGGACTCGCGGATCACCTTGCCGCCGCCGAACACCGCCTCGTCGCCGGGGGACGGAGCACTGAGATCGGAGGTGATCTCGATCAGCAGGTTGGTGTCCGCCAGCCGCACCCGGTCACCGGCGGTGGGGCCGTACAGCGCGTTGTAGCGCGCCCTGGACAGTTCAGTCACGGCGCAGTCCGGGCACCGAGCGCGTGCCGCCCAGGGCCACCAGCGTCACGTCCAGCGAGACGCCGGGTTCGAACCGGACGGAGGTGCCGGCCGGGACGTCGAGCCGGAAGCCTTGCGCGGCCGCGCGGTCGAACGCGAGCGCGGGATTGGCCTGTGCGAAGTGGTAGTGCGAGCCGACCTGGATCGGCCGGTCGCCGGTGTTCTCGACGCGCAACTCGATCCGGGCGCGTCCGGCGTTGATCGCGATCGTCCCGTCCACGGTGATCACCTCGCCGGGGATCACCGGATCGGTCCGTGGACGGTGACCAGCTTCGTGCCGTCCGGGAAGGTGGCCTCGACCTGTACCGACTCGATCAGTTCCGGCACCCCGTCCAGCACGTCGGCGCGGGTCAGGACGTCGCGCCCGCTTGCCATCAGGTCGGCGACCGTCCGGCCGTCGCGCGCACCTTCCAGCACGAACGAGGTGATGATCGCGACGGCTTCCGGATGGTTGAGCCGAAGCCCCCGGTCGCGGCGGCGCTGCGCGACGTCGGCAGCCAGGGTGATGAGCAGCCGCTCCTGCTCGTGCTCGGTGAGCCGCATGCGTCGGACGCTAGGCCATCGACGTTTCACTCGGGTGAATACTTCATGATCGTGGATGCCGTAGAGCGGCTGCGCCGGATCGCGCTGGCCCTGCCCGAGGTGACCGAGAAGCTCAGCCACGGCGAGGTGTGCTTCTTCGTGGGCAAGCAGTTCGTGGCCCTCGACGATCACCACCACGGCGCCGGTCACCTCGCCTTCTGGTGCCCGGCCCCGCCGGGGGCGCAGCAGGAACTGATCGCCGAGAACCCGGACCGGTTCTTCCGCCCGCCGTATGTCGGGCACCGCGGCTGGGTCGGCGTGCGCCTCGACGATGACCCGGACTGGGACGAGATCGCCGAGATCGTCCGCGACGCCTACCGCCAGGTCGCACCGAAGCGGCTGCTCGAGTCATAACCGGCCGGTCGCGTACCCTCAGGCGACGTGGACGTTGCCGCCGAACTGAAGGAACAGTCGGCGACCCTCGCCAGCATCGAGGCAGTGGTCGATCTCGGCAAGCTGCGCGCCGAACTGGCCGAACTCGAGCAGCAGGCGGGCGTGCCCGATCTGTGGAACGACAGCGACAACGCCCAGCGCATCACCTCCCGGCTGTCCTACGTCCAGGGTGAGATCCGGCGGGTCGAGGACCTGCGCCGCCGGGTCGACGACGCGCAGACGCTGTGGGATCTCGCCGAAGAGATGGACGACGCCGACTCGCGGGCCGAGGCCGAGGCAGAGGTGGTCGGGCTGCGGAAGGCGCTCGACGAACTCGAGGTGCGGACGCTGCTCTCGGGTGAGTACGACCAGCGCGAGGCGCTGGTGACGATCCGGTCCGAGGCCGGCGGGGTGGACGCGGCGGACTTCGCCGAGATGCTGCTGCGGATGTACCTGCGCTGGGCCGAGCGGCACAACTACGCCGTCGACGTCCTCGACACCTCCTACGCCGAAGAGGCGGGGATCAAGTCGGCGACCTTCCAGGTCAAGGTGCCCTACGCCTACGGGACGCTGTCGGTCGAGCAGGGGACGCACCGGCTCGTCCGGATCAGCCCGTTCGACAACCAGGGCCGCCGCCAGACCTCGTTCGCCGGCGTCGAGGTGCTGCCGGTCGTGGAGTCGTCCGACCACGTCGAGGTCCCCGACGACGACCTGCGGGTGGACGTCTATCGGTCCTCCGGGCCGGGCGGGCAGGGCGTGAACACGACCGACTCGGCCGTGCGGATCACCCACCTGCCGACGGGGATCGTGGTCAGCTGCCAGAACGAACGCTCGCAGATCCAGAACCGCGCGTCGGCGATGGCCGTGTTGCAGGCCAAGCTGCTCGAGCGGCGCCGCGAGGAAGAGCAGCAGACGATGAACGCGCTCAAGGACGCCGGCAACAGCTGGGGCAACCAGATGCGCAGCTACGTCCTGCACCCGTACCAGATGGTGAAGGACCTGCGCACCGACTACGAGGTCGGCAATCCGCAGGGCGTGCTCGACGGGGACATCGACGGGTTCATCGAGGCGGGGATCCGCTGGCGCCGAAGCGCTGACTAGTGGCCGTCCTCGACCGGGTGACGGTCGACCCCGAGCGACTCGCCGCCGTCGACGACCGATGGTTCGCCGACATCCCCGCCATCGCGCAGCTGTGTTCGGCGGGGCTCGATCTCGATGCGCGGGTCACGGTGATCGTCGGCGAGAACGGTTCGGGCAAGTCCACCTTCGTCGAGGCCGTTGCCCAGCGGTGGCGTTCGCGCCTGACCGCCGAGGTGAAGCACTGGGCACCGCCGAGCGGGGCGGAGGACGCGCAGTTGCACCGCTCCCTCGTGCTGACCGGCGAGTGGCCGCCGCCGCAGGGCGGTTGCTTCCTGCGCGCCGAAGCGATGCACGGCCACTTCGCCGGCTTCGAACCGGGCTGGGACCGCGAGTTCGGTGGCCGGCTCAATTCACGCTCGCACGGCGAGTCGTTCCTCGCCTATCTCGAATCGAGATTGTCCGAGCGGGGCCTGTTCGTCCTGGACGAGCCTGAGGCCGCGCTGTCGTTCACGTCCTGCCTGCGCCTGCTCGCCGTCCTCAACCTCGTCGTGGCAGGCGGGTCGCAGGTCGTGCTCGCCACGCACTCACCGGTGCTGGCGGCATTCCCCGGTGCGACGATCCTCGAGTTCGGCGACCACGGTGTCCGTGACGCGGACTGGGGCGAGCTGGAGCTGGTCGCGCACTGGCGCGCCTTCCTGGACCAGCCGGACGCCTACCTGCGCCACCTGTTCACCGACTGACGGGTCACGCAGGGGCGTCGAGCACCACGTCGATCGACGCTCCTACGCGCTCGTAGGTGGATCGGGCACGCGCGTCGCGGGTGGCGAGCACCGCATCGGCATCGCGCGCCGCGATGCCGATGATCGCGTCGTAGACCGCACCGCCGGCGATCTCGAGAGCGGCGAGTTCCTCGTACAGCTCAGGTCCGGTCCGGGCAAGCGGCAGCGGGGCGCCGAACCGCGCTTCGAGAAGGCGCGCGGCGTCACGCGCAACGACTCGCGTGTTGCCCGGGAGTCTGGTCAAGACTGCGTATGTCTCAATCGAAGCGTGCCCGGCCAGCACCACCGTGCGTCCGGCCCACCACCGCACGACGGCCTCGTGGTGCGTGTGTGTCGACACCAGCAGCGGGATCGCCACGCTCGGGTCGAGTGCGAGAGTTCGGGTCACCGGCGTCCGGCGTCGATCAACCCGAACATGCCCTCGTCATCGAGACTCGCCGATCCCGCAACCACAAGAACGCCGTTTTCCTCGACGAGCTGGGCTGTACGCCCGCTCGGGACCAGGTGCAGGCCCGCGCCGTAGAACGAGATGTCCAACGTCGAGCCTGCGCGCAGCCCGAGGGCGTCACGCAGGGCCTTCGGGATCACCACCCGGCCCACCGAGTCGATGACTGCTTGCATTGGGAACACGTTACCAGTCGATTCCCAACGGATCGTCAACGCAACAGCAGCACATCGAGCCGTCGCGCGGCGACGACGAGGCCGACGGCCGCCATCACGACGAAGTACGCCGCGTGGCCGAGCAGTCCAAGGCCGAGCACGCCCGAGTTCAGCCCGCGCAGCAGTTGCACGCCGTGGTGCAGCGGCAGGCACTCGATCACGATCTGCAGCCACCGGGGGTAGACCGCCAGCGGATAGAACGTCCCGCTGAACAGGAACAGCGGCAACGTCGCCACCTGGACGATGTCGAGATCCTGGATGCCGCGCATGTAGGACGTCGCCGCCATCCCCACCGACGCGAAGCCGAGCGCGATGAGCAGGGCGGCAGGCAAGAGCAGCACCGCCCAGACCGACCCGGTCAGGCCCATCACGAGCATGATCGCCAGGAACCCGACCGAATACAGCCCGCCGCGGATCAGCGCCCAGCTGATCTCGCCGATCGCGACGTCCAGCGGGCCGAGCGAGGTCGCGAGCATCGAGTCGTACAGCTTGGCGAACTTGAGCTTGAAGAACACGTTGATCGTCGAGTCGAACACCGCCCCGTTCATCGCCGAGGACGCCAGCAGCGCCGGCGCGATGAACGCGGTGTAGCTGATCGGGTGCCCGCCGGGCCCGGCGACCGTCCCCACCAGCCCCTTCAGACCGGTGCCGAGCGCGAACAGGTAGAACAGCGGCTCGAAGAAGCCCGAGAAGATCACCAGCCAGCCGCGCCGGTACACGCGAAAGGCCCGCTCCAGGACGATGTGCCCGCGGCCCGAGTGCATGCCCATCGGCAGGATCCGCAGCATCCGGGTCGCATGCGCGGCCGGGTCGATCACCGGCGTCGTCGTGTCGGGCCTGATCATGACGCGCCCCGCGACAGCCGTACGCGGAAACGCCACCGGGCGAGCGCGATGCCGACGACGAGCAGACCGACCAGGTAGGCGAGATGCCCGAGCACTTGGGCGGCGCTGAGCCCCCCGATACCCGCGTCGCGGGCCAGTTCGGTGCCGTGCCACAGCGGTGAGCTGTAGGCCAGCCACCGTCCCCATTCCGGCAACCGGGTCACCGGGTAGAACGTGCCGGCGAACAGGAACATCGGCGTCACGACGAAGCGGAACAGGATGTTGAACGCCTGGCCCTCGGCGGTGACTGTCGCGGCGACCGCCATCACCGGGGCGGCGAACGCGGCGCCGGTCAGCGTCGCGACGGGGACGGCGAACACGATCTGCCAGCGGGCCGTCCCGCCGAAGCTTGCCATGATCGCCAGGTAGATCGAGGCGTTCACGAGCACGCGCAGGGTGACCCAGAGCAGGTGGCCGTCGGCGATCTGGTTGCTGGTGAGCGGGGTCGAGGCCATGCCGTGGAAGGTGCGCTGCCACTTGAACCCGGCCATCACCGGGAAGCTCGCCTCGGTCGCCGCGATCTGTAATGCGGCGGCGGTGAGGAAGGCCGGGGCGACGAAGACGATGTAGTCGACGCCGAACGCCTTCCCTCCGCTGTCGATCACCGAGCCGAGCCCGACGCCGAGGGCGAGCACGTAGAGCAGCGGGGTCAGCAGGCCGACGATGACGATGCTCACCGCGAAGGCTCGCGCCGCGTACAGGTTGAACTGGATGACCGAGACGAGGCTCGGCCGCGAGGCGCCGACGAGACTCATCAGTCGATCAGGCTCCGGCCGGTCAGGCGCAGGAACACGTCCTCGAGGGTGCTGCGCCGCACGAGCGAGGACACCGGCTGCAGGCCGATCTCGTGCGAGCGGGTGAGCGCCCCCTCGCCGTCGGCGACGTAGAGCAGCACGCGGTCGGGCAGTTCCTCGATGCGCTCGCGGTCGCCGGTGATGACCTGGGCGAGTTGGCGCGCGGCCTCGGCGTTGCAGCCGGGCGGGAAGCGCAACTCGGCGACCTCGCGGGTCGAGTGGTCAGCGATCAGCCGCCGCGGTGAGCCCTCGGCGACGATCCGGCCGCCGTCCATCACCACGAGCCGGTCGCACAGTTGCTCGGCCTCGTCCATGTAGTGGGTGGTGAGGACGAGGGTGACGCCGTCCTGCTTGAGCCGGTACAGCCGATCCCACAGGACGTGCCGGGCCTGCGGGTCGAGACCGGTCGTCGGCTCGTCGAGCAGCAGGATCTCGGGCTGGTTGATCAGCGACCGCGCAATGGTGAGCCGGCGCTTCATGCCGCCCGAGAGCGGGTCGACCTTGGACTTCGCACGATCGGTGAGCTGCGCGAACTCGAGCAGTTCGTCCACGCGGGGCAGCAGTTCGGCCCGGGACAGGCCGAAATAGCGTCCGTAGATGTAGAGGTTCTCGCGGACGGTGAGTTCGGTGTCGAGGGTGTCCTGCTGGGGGACCACGCCCAGCCGAGCGCGGATCTGCGGCCCCTGCGTCACCGGGTCCATGCCCAGGATGCGCAGCGTCCCGGCGGTGATCGGCGCGACGCAGCCGATCATCCGCATCGTCGAACTCTTGCCCGCACCGTTGGGGCCGAGAAAGCCGAACGCCTCGCCCCGCTGCACCTCGAAGTCCACGGCGTCGACTGCGCGGAACGTCCCGAAGTCCTTGGTCAGGCCGGTTGCGGTGATCAGCGGGTCGCCGGTGATGCGGGTCGGGTGCGCCGGTGCGGCGTCGGTCATCGGCGTTTCCACGTCTGGTGACGCTAGCAACCGGCTACGACAGGTTATGTCCGATTCGCCCGGAACAGACACGCCCGGGGTCGGGCGCTTGGCCATTCCTTCATAACGGTCACGTAAACTTCGGCTCCGTGATCCGGCTCGAGAACGTCTCCAAGATCTACCCGGCCGGTGCACGTCCGGCGCTGGACACGGTGTCGATGAACATCGCCAAGGGCGAGTTCGTGTTCCTGATCGGGCAGTCGGGTTCGGGCAAGACCACGGTGCTGCGCCTGCTGCTGCGCGAGGAGGCCGCGGACGGCGGCGTGGTGACTGTCGACGGTCGCAATCTGAACAAGCTGCCCAAGCGCAAGGTGCCCGACCTGCGCCGCAAGATCGGGTGCGTCTTCCAGGACTTCCGCCTGCTGCCCAAGAAGACCGTGTACGAGAACGTCTCGTTCGCCCTCGAGGTCATCAACAAGTCCCCGAAGTCGATCCGGCGCACCGTTCCCGAGGTCCTCGACCTGGTCGGGCTGACCGGCAAGGCGCAGCGGCTGCCGCACGAGTTGTCGGGCGGCGAGCAGCAACGGGTGGCGATCGCCCGCGCGTTCGTCAACCGCCCGCTCGTCCTGCTCGCCGACGAGCCCACCGGCAACCTCGACCCCGACACCAGCCAGGGCATCATGAGCCTGCTCGAGCGCATCAACCGCACCGGCACGACGGTCGTGATGGCCACGCACGACAACAACATCGTCGACGCGATGCGCCGCAGGGTCATCGAACTCGACCTCGGCAAGGTCGTCCGCGACCAGTCCCGCGGCGTCTACGGCGTCGGACGCTGACACCTCCCCCACCGCACCACAACCAAAGGAATCCATGCGCGCCAACTTCGTCCTGTCCGGCGTAGCGACCGGCATCCGGCGCAACGCCGCGATGACCGTTGCGCTCATCCTGAGCACCGCGATCGCGCTCGGTTTCGTTGGCGCCGCAATCCTGGCGCGCACGGAGATCGGCAAGTTCCGCACGACCTACGAGGACAAGATCAACGTCCAGGTCTACCTGTGCACGAACATCGCCTACGACCAGCAGACCTCGTCCAACCAACTGAGCCAGAAGGAAGGCCGGCCGGGACGGACGGTCACCTGTGCCAAGGGCCAGGTCACCTCCGCTTCTCAGACGGCGACGATCGAGCAGAGCCTGCGCAACGACCCGCTGGTCGCCTCGTTCAGCTACATCTCGCAGCGCAAGGCGCTCGACCTGGCCAAGCGCCAGCAGCCGGCCATCGCGCAGTTCCTGAAGATCGGCGACTTCCCGGCGTCGTTCACGGTCAAGCTCAACGACGTCCAGAACGACTACGACGTGTTCGCGGCCAAGTACGTGACCCAGGCCGGTGTCGACCAGGTCAACAACCAGATCCAGACGATCAAGACGCTGCTCAATCTCATCGACAGCGTGCAACTGCTCTCGATCGTGATCGCGGTCGTCGTGCTGATCGCGTCCATCCTGCTGATCGCGAACACGATCCAGGTGGCGGCGGCACAGCGCCGCAACGAGACGAGCATCATGCGCCTGGTCGGTGCCTCGCGCTGGATGACCGAGTTGCCGTTCATGCTCGAGACGATCATTGCGACGCTCATCGGGGGCCTGGTCGCGATCGGCTTCATCGCCTTCGGCAAGCACTTCGTCCTCGACAATGTCTTCGCCGGCCAGACCAAGACCGGCGTGATCCCGAACCTCGGCGCGAACGACATCCTGGTCGCCGGGGGTGCCAGCCTGATCGTCGGGGTCGTGCTCTCGGCGCTCACTGCGTTTGCGACGTTGCGGCTCTACGTACGGTTGTAGCCGTGGCGACCACGAGCAACCGGCCTGCCGGGCGCAAGATGATCGCCCAGAACCGTAAGGCGCGGCACGACTACGCGATCCTCGACACGTGGGAGGCCGGGCTGGTGCTGATGGGCACCGAGGTCAAGTCGCTGCGCCTGGGGCGGGCCTCGCTCGTGGACGGCTTCGCCACGATCGACGACGGCGAGATGTACCTGCGCAACGTCCACATCCCTGAGTACGAGATGGGCAGCTGGACCAACCACGAACCGCGCCGGACCCGCAAGCTGCTGCTGCACCGCGCCGAGATCGACCGGCTGATCGGCAAGACGAAAGAGAGCGGGCTGACGATCGTCCCGCTCGCGCTGTACTTCTCCGAGGGCAAGGTCAAGGTCGAACTCGCCCTCGCCCGGGGCAAGAAGTCCTACGACAAGCGTCAGGATCTCGCGCGCCGCGACGCCGACCGAGAGGTGCGCCGCGCACTCGGCCGCCGTAACAAGGGCATGTAGTGCAGGACGGCGACGTCCCGGCGTGGTGGGCGGCCCTCGGGCTCCCCGGCCTGATCGACATCCACACGCACTTCCTGCCCAAGCCGGTGATGGACGCGGTGTGGCGGTACTTCGACGAGGCCGAAACGCACTACCGGACGCCCTGGCCGATTCAGTACCGCGGCTCGGACGACGAGCGGGTGGCGATCCTGCGCCGGCTCGGCGTGCGCCGGTTCACCGCGCTCGTCTACCCCCACAAGGCCGACATGGCGGCCTGGCTGTCCGAGTGGGCGCGCGAGTTCGCCGCGGCGACGCCTGACTGCGTGCCGACCGGCACGTTCTTCCCCGAGCCCTCGGCCGACGCCTACGTCCGTGCCGCTCTCGAGGCGGGGACGCGGGTGTTCAAGGTGCATCTGCAGGTCGGCGGTTTCGACCCGCGCGACGCGCTGCTGCGTCCGGTATGGGGCCGGCTCGCCGATGCCGGGGTGCCGGTGGTCGTGCACTGCGGGGACGGCCCGGTGCCGGGCAGGCACACCGGGGTGGGCCCGTTCGCCGACGTCCTCGCCGTGCACCCGACGCTGACCGCGGTGATCGCGCATGCCGGTGCGCCCGACTACGCGGGCCATCTCGATCTCGTCGACCGGTACCCGAACGTGCACATCGACACGACGATGGTCGGGACGGAGTTCATGGACCGGCTGGCGCCGATGTCCGCCGAGGTGATCGCGCGCTTCGGCGAGCACCGCGACCGGATCGTGCTCGGCACCGACTTCCCGAACATCCCGTACACCTACGCCACCCAATTGGACGCGCTGGAGCGCTTCGATCTCGGCGAGGACTGGCTGCGCGCGGTCTGCTGGCACAACGGCGCGCGCCTGCTCGGTTGCTGAGTCGCGCCGATCTCGGCGTCCTCGGCTAGGCTTGGGCGGTTACCGACCAGGGGGTGAATGGTCTCGACTCCGGACGTCGAGGCAGGGGAAGCGGGCCGAGGATTGCATTGCTGACCTCGTTAAAAAAGCGATGCACAAAAAATAAGCGCCGACACAAGTCGCGCCGATCTCGCTCTCGCTGCCTAAGTAGCGAAGCGGATCTGTCAGCCCGGGCACGCCGCCGGCCCGGTTCCTGGCATCAGCTAGGTGGCTCACCGTCCTCGCCGGTCGCGGGGGAGGACGGGACAACTCACAGCGACTGGGCCCGTCGCACCGGCTTGTGTGAATGACCGGTGGGGCCGAGTAAGGACAACACACACTGCGCCCGGAGAAGCCCTGCTGAAGCGACGGAGGACGCGGGTTCGATTCCCGCCACCTCCACTCGGCGGCTGACGGCTGGTCATCACAACCTCGTGTTGGAAGACCAGCCGCCAGTCGAGTGCTTGGTGTTGGTCTGTGTCGATTTCCTCGTGGTCATCGGCGAAATGAGTCGGTGTGTGATCGTGTCCCGTCAGCTACCTGACGGCACATCACACACTTCCAAGGGGCTTCGGGGTGTGGCCGCAGCCGCGAGTGCCATAGAGCCGCCGCGATAATCAGTCGTTGCCGCGTTGGATGTGGGCGGTCACACTTCCTGCGATTCGTGCGAGGCGTTCGGCGGCGTCGCTTTCCAGCCGACCGAGAACGACGATTCCGTTGTAGTAGGACTGGTCTCCGTAGTACAGGACGAAGTCCTGGCCCGGGGCGTAGTACCCGACGTCGCCGATGGCGGGGTCCGCTCCGCGAGGTTGGCCCTGCAGAGAGAGTGCTCTGCGCAGTCGGCCGGTCTTTTCGACGTTGCCGTGGTCCCGCATCTCGATCGTTTGTGGCAGTTGTTGGATCAGGTCCCGGCTAGCTGGGCTTGCGGTCAGTATCGCGTTGAACGCGTGTCCGTCGATTGTGATCGCGATTCGCAAGGGACTCTCCTCGGTTGGCCCGGATGCCGAGGACGGGTGAGCAGTGGTCACCGTCTCGGCTTTGGGTGCGGTGTTCTCGCGGCGGGACTGGAGCGTGGCGTGTCATGTGAGGTGCAGGCAGCGATGATCGGAACCGCCGCAGCAATCACGAACAGGGCTGCAGCGAAAGAGCGGGATGTCGCGTCGGGCTCGGGATCCACGCAGCGGCCGCCTCGGACGCGACGGCAGCGGTGGCTGTGCCACGCGCAGGTCGGGCGGCGAGGCCGGTGAATGCAGCTGCGGCGAGGACGACGCACACCGTGGTAACCGTGCCGAGGGGTAGGACGGTGGCGGCGCCGGCGACGCCGACCAGGGGTGCAGAGATGGCGCCGAAGCCGAAGCGGATCATGCCGAGTAGCGATGAGGCGGTGCCGGCCATCTGGGGCCAGTCGGCGAGCGCGAGTGTGGTCGCGGGCGGTGAGCTGATCGCAACCCCACTGGCGAGCGCGAACAGGGAGACGATCACGACCGGCAGTGGGGCGGCGGTGAGGCCGGTGGCGAGTAGGCCGAGCGCGCCGGCGCCGGTGACGGCGATGCCGACCGCGAGAGTGCCGGGAACGCTCCACCGCTCGGCGGCGCGGCCGGCGAGGAAGCCGGACACCATGAACCCTGCGGAGTTGAGTCCGAACGCCGCGGCGTAAGCCTGCGGGGACAGTCCGTAGATCTCCTGCAGCACGTACGTCGTGCCGGAGAGATAGGCGAACAGGGCCGCGTACAGGAACCCTTGATTGAGCACCGCGCCGAGGAATCGTCGGTTGCCGAGGAGTGTCCGGAAGTCGGAGACGGTCCGGGTGAATCCGCCGGACGTGCGGCGCTGCGCGGGCAGGGTCTCCGGGAACGCGCGGGCGATGACGGCGAGCAGGATCACGCCGACGAGAGCGAGGAACGCGAACAGGCCGCGCCAGTTGAGGAACGTGTTGAGCTGCCCGCCGAGCAGCGGACCGATGACGGCGGCGAGGCCACCGAAGACCGTCAGCCGCCCGTAGAACCGCATCAGCTGCGTGCCCGAGAAGACGTCGCGCCCGGCCGCCTGTCCGATCACGATGCCGACGCCGCCGGCCAGACCCTGCACGAAGCGGGCGGCGATGAGTGCCTCGATGCTCGGGCTGGCCGCACACAGCGCGGACGTGACCACGTACGCAAAGACACCGGTCAGCAGCACGCGACGCCGCCCGAACTGGTCCGACACCGGACCGGCGATCAACTGCCCGAGCGCCAGACCGATCAGGCACGCGGTAACGGTCAACTGGGCGACGGAGGTGACCGCGCCAAGCTCCGTGGTCAGTGCAGGCAGGGCGGGCAGATACAGATCCATCGAGATCGGTCCGAAGACGGTCAGCAGCAGCAGGAGCGTGGGCAGGAACCGGCGAGACTGCGGCTGTGCCGGACGTGCGGGCGGAAGGTACGTCGTCGTCATGCCAACAACCCTGCGGCCGACCGCCGGTGCGGCAGAGTCTCTACCGATGGGTGTACTGGCAGGGCACCCCGGGTCGGCGGCGGCCGACCTAGGCTCGGATCCGTGGACAACCGAGCCGAAGTGCGCGAGTTCCTGATGTCGCGGCGGGCCAAACTCACGCCTGCCGACGCAGGACTCGTCGCGGGTGCAAATCGTCGCGTTGCTGGGCTGCGCCGCACGGAGGTTTCGCTGCTGGCCGGCGTCAGCGTCGAGTACTACGCCAAGCTCGAACGCGGCGCGATCGCCGGCGCGTCAGCGTCGGTGCTCGAGGCGATCGCAGAGGCGCTGCACCTCGACGACACCGAACGCGCCCATCTGTTCGATCTCGCCCGTGCCGCAGATGGCATCCCGACGTCCGGACGGGCGCGCAAGCGGCCGACGAGGGTGTCGGTGTCGCGGCCGAGCCTGACCTGGGCGCTGGACGCCATCACCGACGGTGTCGCGTTCGTGCGCAACCAGCAGCAGGACCTGCTGGCCACCAACGCCCTCGGCCGCGTTTTCTACCGGCAGCTGATCGGTGACGGTGGACGAACGCCGAACATGGCCCGGTTCCAGTTCCTGGACCCGGCCTCGCACGAGTTCTATCCGGACTGGGATCTGTTCGCGCAGATGTGCGTCGACGTCATGCGCGCCGAGGCCGGACGCGACCCGCACGACCGCGGCCTGCAGGACCTCGTTGGCGAGCTGTCGACTCGTAGCGAGACGTTCCGCAGGCTGTGGGGTGCACACAACGTCCGCACCCACGGCACCGGCACGAAGCGGTTCCACCACCCCGACGTCGGCGAACTCGTGCTGGCCTACGAAGAACTCGCGATCACCGCCGAACCCGGGCTCGTCCTGCTCGTGTACACCGCCGAACCCGGATCGCCGTCGGCCGAACGCCTCCGGCTGCTGGCATCCCTGGCCGCAGCGCACAGCCCGTCGGCTGCCGTCCGCGACTGAGTCGGCATCACCCGCACACCCTGAACGAAGGAGATAAGTCATGCAAGGTGCAGTGCTGCATGCGCCGGGCGACGTACGCCTGGACACCCGACCTGACCCGCGGATCGAGAAACCGACCGACGCGATCATCAAGCTCGCCGCCACCTGTGTGTGCGGGTCAGACCTGTGGCCCTACCGCGGCATCGAGGCCATGGACGGTCTTGCGCCGATGGGACACGAGTACGTCGGCATCGTCGAGGAAGTCGGCAGCGACGTGCACACGCTCACCCGCGGCCAGTTCGTCGTCGGGTCCTTCTTCGCCTCCGACAACACCTGTGAAATCTGTCAGGCCGGCTACCAATCCCGCTGCATCCACGCCGAACTCATGGGAGCGATCGGGACCCAGGCCGAGTACGCCCGCATCCCGCTCGCCGATGGCACCCTCGTCGCGTCCACTGAGGTCCCCGACGACAAGTACGTCCCATCCCTGCTCGCCGCCTCGGACGTGCTCGGCACCGGCTGGTTCGCGGCCGTCGCCGCCGAGGCAGGACCCGGCAAGACCGTAGCCGTCGTCGGCGACGGCGCCGTCGGCCTGCTCGGCGTCCTCGCTGCCCGCGAACTCGGCGCCGAAAGGATCATCGCTTTCAGCCGCCACGAGGACCGCCAGAACCTCGCCCGGCACCTCGGCGCCACCGACATCGTCACCGAACGCGGCGACGAGGGCGTTGCTCGCATCAAGGACATGACCAACGGCTACGGCGCACACAGCGTCATCGAAGCGGTCGGCACCCAGGAGTCGATGATGCAGGCGATCCGCTCCACCCGCCCCGGCGGACACGTCGGCTACGTCGGCGTCTCCCACGACGTCACGCTGCCCGGGGACGAATTGTTCTTCTCCGGCGTCCACCTGCACGGCGGACCCGCACCCGTGCGCCGGTTCCTGCCCGACCTCATCGACCGCATCCTCACCGGCGCGATCGACCCCGGCCTCGTCTTCGACCTCGACCTCCCGCTCGCCGACGTCGCCGAGGGATACCGGGCCATGGACGAACGGCGCGCGATCAAGGCGCTGCTGCGGCCATGAGGTTCACCAAGAGCGGCGGAGACACCGCCCGCGGTCCCGTCGACTGGTTCACTGGCGACGTCCTCATCGACACCGTGAGGAACCCCGACAACGACACCGCGATCGGGTGTGCCCACGTGCGCTTCGCCCCCGGCGCCCGCACCGCCTGGCACACCCACCCCAGGGGGCAGACCCTTTACGTCACCGACGGGATCGGCCTCGTGTCACGACGCGGCGGCGAGGTCACCGAGATCCGACCCGGCGATGTCGTCTACATCGAACCCGGCGAAGAGCACTGGCACGGCGCCACCCCAGACCGGTTCATGGCGCACATCGCCATGCAGGAAGCCGACGAAGACGGTCAGGTCGTCACCTGGCTCGAGCACGTCACCGACGAGGAGTACGCCGCGTTCTGAGTCGGAGCAAGAGCACCGGCAATCACGAGCTGACGTCTCGACCTGCCGATCGCGCTCAACCTCTTGTGGTGTCGTTGCGTCCCGTGATGTGACTTCCCACGTCGGCAGGTCGGATCCTGAATCGAGGACGGCGCGGTGCGCGCCACGCTGCGATGGCGCGCTCGACGCAGGTCGCGACAGTGTTCATGACGTCGGTCGACGGGTCGAGAAGCCACTGGAGCCCGATGCCGTCCATCGCGGCGGTCAGCAGTCGGACCTCGATCTGAATCTCGGTGTCGGTCATCGGCGCGACGTCGCCGGCGTCGATGGCTGTGCGCAGGTGGCCGGCGAGGGTTGCGAGGTTGCGGGCGTAGCGCTGCTCGATGAAGGCGCGGGCCGGGTGGGAGGGGCTGGAGGCCTCGGCGGCGATGGTGGTGAACAGCTCGAGCAGGCCTCGATTTTCCTGATGGGCGGTCATGACCTCGGGCAGGCGGCGGAAGTAGTCCAGGCCGCCGGCGTCGACGAGCCCATCGGCGACGGTCCGGCGGTCCCATTCCTCCAGGACCGCGGTGAGAAGTCCTTCCTTGCTGCCGAAGTGCTGGATGAGCGTGGCGTGTGAGACGCCGGCCTGCTCGGCGATGGTGCGGATGGATCCTCCGGCGTAACCGTGTTCGGCGAACACCGTCGTTGCCACAGCGATGAGCTGCTCGCGCCGACGCAATCCTGTCCGGTACGGGCCCCTGGTGCTGATCGTCCCACTGTCCGGCATACCGCGATCCTTTCATGGCGTTGCTCAAAACTAACCGATCGGTTATAGTTCGTACAGACGCTGACGGACCCGAAGTGCTCCGCTCCCTACTGCGGACCGCGTTGGTCGACGCGGTGCACGCCTCAACCGAAGGAGTTTCGGCATGACCGCGCAGGTGCCCGACTGCAAGCTGAAAAACGGCGCGCAGAGAAGGGACCTGCACGCTGACGCTGATCCAGCCATGCAAGCGCGACGATCAACTTTCGTCGCGTTTGTCGCCGCCGGGGCGATGTTCGCGACCTGGGTTTCACGGATACCGCAGGTGCGCACCCAGCTCGGTTTGAGTGCGGCCGATCTGGGCTTAGTGCTCCTTGCGATTGCTGCTGGGTCGCTGATCGCGCTACCTGTCGCCGGTGTAGTGATCCACCGGTCCGGTACCCGGTTCGCGGTGACGGTGATGTCTGTCGTGGCCGCGGCTTCGTTGAGTCTGGTCGGTATCGGCTATCACTACGGAGTCGTGCCGGTGGTCGTCGGGCTCTTCCTGTTCGGATTCGCGTTGGCGGCGTGGGCAGTCGGGATGAACGTGCAGGGTGCGACCGTGGAGCGACAGTTGGGCCGGGCGATCATGCCCCGCTTCCATGCTGGTTTCAGTATCGGCACCGTCGCTGGCGCGTTGCTCGGCGCTGGCATGGTCGCGCTCGATGTGCCGGTCACGGCCCATTTCCTGATCATCTCGTCGTTGGCCGTCTGCATCGTTCCCGTCTCGGTACGTGCGTTCCTTCCAGACGTCGACGACGACTCTGGGAGCGTCGCGTCCGAGTCTCGGCAACCGACCGTCCCGAGGCGGTGGATAGAACGACGGACGCTGCTCATCGGCCTGGTCGTGTTCGCGTTCGCCTTCGCCGAAGGCACCGGCAACGACTGGATCGGTGTGGCACTGATCGACGACCACCACGCTCCAGCTGTGGTGGCCACCCTCGCCTACGCGGCGTTCCTGTCCGCGATGACGATCGGACGATGGATGGGCCCGATGCTGCTCAACCGGTTCGGCCGAACGCCGACCATCCGCGCTCTCGCCGTCCTCGCGCTCGTCGGGCTACTGCTGTTCGTCCTGAGCCCGTGGGCGCCGCTGGCGTTCGCCGGCACGCTGCTGTGGGGCGTCGGAGCATGTCTCGGATATCCCGTCGGTCTCAGCGCCGCGGCCGACGACCCCCGAACGGCAGCTGCACGGGTCAGCGTCGTGTCCGGCATCGGGCAGCTGGCCTTCCTCGGCGGCCCGCCCGTAATCGGCTTTCTCGGCTCGATCAGCACCATCCAGCACGCGCTCGGTATCGTCGCAGCCTTCATCGCGCTCGCAACCCTTATCGCCAGCTCGCTCGAAGCGCCGAAGAACCCGACCCCAGAACGCGAATGAGGGCGCGCGGACCGAGCATCACCCGGGGCTCACCCGAGGGGATGCTCGGTTGCCGCGGATGCACCACATCGAAGGACGACGCCTTCCCGTTTGAGCAGCCGTTGAACGGTGTTGCGGTGGACACCGAATTGATTCGCCAACTCCGTGGTTGGAGCACCTGCTTGGTAGTTGATCACGAGTTGAGCGACGTCAGGATCCGCCAGTCGCACCTGGAGTCGTCGTGCCGAGGCGGGCCGTACATCCCCGTCGGCCCCGCGGGCGGTCCGTCGAATCAGGGACATGATCGCCTCCCGGGTGTGTGATTGTGTTCCCGTCAGGACCACTGCGCTACGATGTAGCGCATGACGAGTCCGCTGTCGATCCGGTTCGACGCCGCGCTGCTTGAACGGCTGCGGCGTCGGGCCGGGTTGCAGGACTCCACCCCTTCCGGCCTGGCCCAACGGCTGGTCGATGAAGGCCTTCGCAGCCAAGAACACCCGGGGATCGTGTTTCGAGACGGCCCGTCCGGCCGGCGTGCAGTGCTTGTTGCCGGTCCAGATGTCTGGGAAGTCATCTCTGCCGTTCGGGCGTCCACTGCGAAGGACGAGAAGCGGGCGATCGACATCGTGGCAGCCGAGATGACGCTGTCACCGGCTCAGGTTCAGTTGGCGTTGGAGTATTACGGGTCGTTCCCGGGCGAGATCGACGCGCAGATCGCCGACAACGAGCGGGCTGCGACGGAGGCGTTCGAGGCGTGGCGCGCGCGGCAACGCCTGCTTGCGTGAGCGAACGGCTCCTGCTCGACGAGCACTACTCGGATGCGATCGCAGTGGAGTTGCGAGCCGCTGGGTACGACGTGGTCGCGGTCGTGGCCGACGCCGATCTGCGTGCGCAACCCGATGCGGAGGTCTTCCGTCGTGCTGCTGAAGGCGATCGTCGAATTGTCACCGAGAACATCAAGGACTTCCGTCCGTTGCTGCAGCGTGCCTACGCCGCGGGTGATCCGGCAGCGCGGCTGCTGCTCGTGCCGCCGAACCGGTTCCCGCGTGGGACCGGGCGTCGAGCAGCCACCATCGTCACGGCGTTATCCGAGTGGCTCGTGGCGCTCGACGTG
This sequence comes from uncultured Actinomycetota bacterium, assembly GCA_963750295.1. GTDB lineage: Bacteria > Actinomycetota > Actinomycetes > Mycobacteriales > Jatrophihabitantaceae > CAVVPY01. The sequence goes on along the minus strand of CAVVPY010000008.1, from coordinate 20,131 downwards.
ACGGACCGTCCCGACGAGGACTGGCTGGTTTAGCGGCCACACCATCGGGTCGCGGTCGGTGCGAGCACGGCCCGGTAGTCGAACACCTTCGGCTGCTGCGAGCGCATCGCCGCGGTGCGTCAGAGTTCGTGGTCATCGTCCGCCACATGACCCACTGCCCGTCGATGAACCGCTGCAGCTTCAGCGACGCAGACGTGGACGGCCGGAAAGTATGGGTCACGGTGGAGTAGTGCGTCGCGAGCGCGTGGAAGGTCACGTACCGACCCGACCGGGTGACGCCCAGCTCGGTCCTCGTCGAGAACTTCGCGGTGAACGTGTTCTGCCAGAGCGAGTCGGCGAGGTAGTCCTGGTAATAGTTCTCGGCCACGCCGTCCCGGTAGTGGGTCACGTAGTCGCCGGGCGTGGTTACGGTGAGCGTGCGCCGCAGCATCAACGGGTAGCTGATCGATTCATCGTCCATAAGCGTGCATCTGCGCGTGTTCTCGTCGTAGAACGCGGCGGTGCAGCCCTGGAAGTGCCTGCTCGTACCGGGGACCGAGGTGTGGGTCGCAGCGTCGTGCAGATTGACGGTCACGGCCCAGTTGTCGGTGTAGCGACACCTGCCATGCGCCGTGAGGTGCATCGGTGCGCCCCCGATGCGGTAGTACGACCGCATCCCGTAGACGTACCACGTGCACGCGCCGCTGCCCGATGCGGCTGCGGCCGGCCGGACGGGTCCGCTGCTCGACTGGCTCGCCGTCCGGTCACTCGGCCGGACGGCGGCGGATGCGGGCGAGGTGGTTGCTGCCGCAACCCCGGTGAGGGCGAGCGCGACCAACCACGTACGAGCAGCTCGTCGGTATGGGAAGCACCAGCCCTGTTCGCAACAAGTGGCCTGGCCCCGAACCGGCTGACAAGGTCCAGCTCGCGTCGTGCTTCGATGAAAGCATGATCCGACGTTCTCGAAAGATCGCGATTGCGGTGACCGGCCTCGCGCTGGTGGCAGCCGGGACGGCAGCGGCGGTGGCGGCTCCCGCCGGCGTCGGCGCGCAGGGTGGCGGCGACCCGTACTTCCCCCGCCAGGGCAACGGTGGCTACGACGTGTCGAGCTACACGCTCAGGGTCGGCTACGTCCCGGACGGGCACCAGCTCACCGGTGCGGCCACCATTCGCGCGCGGGCGACGCAGGACCTGGGCCGCTTCGATCTCGATCTGCGCCGCCGGATGCACGTCACGTCCGTGATGGTCGACGGTGCGGCGGCCCGCTTCGCCCAGCCGGCCAGCAAGGTGCAGGAACTGGTCGTCTTCCCGGCTGCTCCGCTGGCGGCGGGCGATGGGTTCACCGTCCACGTCTCATATGGCGGCGTGGTGGCGCCGGTGATCGATCCGGACGGGTCGCTCGACGGGTGGACGCCGACCCAGGACGGCGCGTTCGTGGCGTCCGAGCCGCAGGGCTCGCCGAGCTGGTTCCCGGTCAACGACAGCCCGTACGACAAGGCGACCTACCGCGTGTCGGTCACTGTGCCGGCCGGGCTCACCGCCGTGTCGAACGGGCGGCTGCTCGGCACGCGGACCAGGGGCGACCGGGTCACCTGGAACTGGGCGCTGAACACGCCGGTGTCCAGCTATCTCGTGACCGCGACGGTGGGCCGGTTCAACCTCGATTTCGGCACCACCGGTGGCGGCGTGCCGTATATCAACGCGGTCGACCCGTCACAGCAGGCGGCGTCGACGCCCGTCCTGGCCAAGTTGCCGGCGATGGTCGACTACTTCAGCAGCGTCTACGGGCCGTACCCGTTCGAGAGCGTCGGTGCGATCGTCGACTACGCGCCGCGGGTCGGGTATGCGCTCGAGACCGCGACCCGGCCGGTCTTCGACAGCGCGCCGGACGAGCTGACGCTGGCGCACGAGCTCGCGCACCAGTGGTACGGCGACGACGTGACCCTGCTCCGGTGGCGCGACATCTGGCTCAACGAGGGCTTCGCGGAGTTCTCGGACTGGTTATGGGACGAGCACACGGGGGGCCAGACCGCCGCCGAGCGGCTTGCCCGCCTGATGAGCCGGCCCGCCGACGCCGGGGTGTGGAACCCGCCCCCCGGCAACCCTGGCAGCGGTGCCGAGATCTTTGCCGACTCGGTGTACGAGCGGGGCGCCGGGACGCTCCAGGCGCTGCGCCAGCGGGTGGGCGACCCGGTGTTCTTCCGGATCATGCGTGGCTGGGTGCGCGTCCACGCGTACAACAACGCGACCGTGGATGAGTTCACCGCGTATGCGGCCCGGATTTCGGGCCGCGACCTGACCGGCTTCTTCCACCAGTGGCTCTATCGGCACGGCAAGCCGTACAGCTGACCCGGACTTTTCCCCGCTAGTGGTCGGTTGCGGCCGTCCAAACCGGCCACTAGCGGGGAAACCCGCGGTCCTTTCCCCGCGTGTGGTCGGTTGCGTCCACCCAAACCGGTCACTAGCGGGGAAATCACCCGGCGAGCGTGGCGGCCACCGCGGCGAGGTAGGGCTGGTCGACCGACTCCTGCACACACCGCGCGAACAGCCACCGGCGCAGCCGCGACGCGTCCAGGTCGAGCAGCCCGGCCATCCGGTCAACGAGTGCGACCGGATCGGCCCGCAGCCGGTCGGGATGGTTGAGCAGGTGCTGCACCGGGTCGTAGTGCGGGTCCCCGACGTAGGGCTTCGGATCGATGACCAGCCACGGCTCGCGCTGCGCGGACAGGACGTTGCCCGCGTGCAGGTCGGTCGCGAGCAGCACCGTCCGGGGCGCCGAGTCGGGCAGCGTCCGCAACAGCGTGAGCCCGTCCCGGACCAGCGCCGAATCAGGCAACCGGGCCGCCGCCTCGTCCGCCCACCGCGCGCACAGCTGCCCGAGCGGGCGAAACGGGCCGCCGACGGGCGCAGGTACCCAGAGCCGCCGCAGCAGCCCGGCCAGCACCACGTCCTGCTCGTCGGCCGGTACCGCGCTGAGCGGGTCGCCCGGGACGCAGTCCTCGAGCAGAAGCGCCGACGTCGTCCCGTCCGACCAGTGCGTCAGCAGCCGGACCGTGCCGTTGCCGTCCCACGCGCGCAGCCCGTCCGCCTCGTGCGCACCCTCGTCGTGCTGCCTGGTGACCTTGAGCACGCACGACCCGTCCGCCCGCCACGCCCGGGCGACCCAGGCGAGCACTCCGTCGTGCTCGAGCCGCGGCCCGAGGCGCAGGCCCCAGCGGTGAGCCAGGTCGCCGAGCAGGGCCGGCGGCGGGTTGAATTGCGCCACTGTCACAGTCTGGTCGTAAGGTGCAGCGCATGGCGGTGCACACCCAGTACGAGGACCTGCTCCGTCTCGTCCTGGCCACCGGGACGCACAAGGACGACCGCACCGGCACGGGCACCCGCAGCCTGTTCGGGCACCAGTTGCGCTACGACCTGGCGCAGGGTTTCCCGCTGATCACCACAAAACGAGTGCACTTTCGCTCGGTCGCCTACGAGCTGCTCTGGTTCCTGCGCGGCGAGTCGAACGTGGGCTGGTTGCAGGACCACGGCGTCACGATCTGGGACGAGTGGGCCGGCCCGGACGGCGAACTCGGCCCCGTGTACGGGGTGCAGTGGCGCTCGTGGCCCACACCGGACGGCCGGCACATCGACCAGATCAGCACCCTGCTCGACCAGTTGCGCGCCAACCCGGACTCACGCCGGCTGATCGTCAGCGCCTGGAACGTCGCCGAGATCGACAACATGGCCCTGCCGCCGTGCCACGCGTTCTTCCAGTTCTACGTCGCGGCCGGCCGGCTCTCGTGCCAGCTCTACCAGCGCAGCGCCGACCTGTTCCTCGGTGTGCCGTTCAACATCGCCAGCTACGCCCTGCTCACGCACATGATCGCGGCGCAGGTGGGGCTGGACGTCGGCGAGTTCGTGTGGACGGGCGGGGACTGCCACATCTACGACAACCACGTCGCCCAGGTCGAGACCCAGCTGTCCCGCGACCCGCACCCGTTCCCGCGGCTGGTGCTGCGTCCCGCGCCGTCACTGTTCGACTACGACTACGAGGACTTCGAGGTCGTCGACTACCAGCACCACCCCGGTATCAAAGCGCCCGTCGCCGTCTAGATGATCGGGCTGATCTGGGCACAGGCAGCCAATGGCGTCATCGGCGCGGCCAACGCCATCCCGTGGCACATCCCCGAGGACATGGCGCATTTCCGCGCCGTCACGGCCGGCGCGACGGTCGTCATGGGCCGGCGGACCTGGGACTCGCTACCGGCGCGGTTCCGCCCGCTGCCCGGTCGGCGCAACGTCGTGCTCACCCGGTCCATCACCTGGGCGGTTGACGGCGCGACGGTGGTGCACTCGCTGGACGAGGCGCTCACCGGCGACGTGTGGGTGATCGGGGGCGCGGACGTCTACGCGGCCGCCCTGCCGCGCGCCGACGTGCTCGAGGTGACCGAGCTCGACGCCGCCTTCGCCGGCGACGTGCACGCACCGGAACTCGACGACTCGTGGGCGCTGGTCGCCGGTGCGCACGAGTGGCGCGAGTCGACGTCCGGGCTGCGGTTTCGCTGGCTGCGCTACGAGAGGTCGACGACGACCGGCGCGTGATCGGACGGCAGCGTCCCCTTCCGGGCGTCCCGGTCGACGTAGGCGTCGGCCACCGACCCGGCCACGGACGCGCTCGCGTAGACCAAGTCGATGCGCATGCCCATGTTCTTGTGGAACATCCCGGCGCGGTAATCCCAGTAGGTGTAGGGCGTGTCGTACTTCAGCGCGCGCGGCAGCACATCGGTCAGACCGAGCTCGCGCAGCGCGGCCAGCTTCGCCCGCTCGGGCGCGCTGACGTGGGTCGCCCCGTGCACCGCGCTCGCGTCCCACACGTCGTCGTCGGTGGGGGCGATGTTGAAGTCACCCATCACAACGAGCCGCTCGCCCGCGTCGGGTTCGACGGTCGCGCGCAGCGCATCGAGCCAGGCCAGCTTGAAGTCGTAGTGCGGGTGGCCGAGCTCGCGCCCGTTCGGCACGTAGACCGACCACACCCGCAGGCCGTCGCAGCTCGCACCGATCGCGCGCGGCTCGGTCGCCTCGAACATCGCGTCGTCGGGACGGTAGCCGGGCTCGTCGACCAGGCCGCGCCGCACGTCGCTTACACCGACGCGGGACAGGATCGCTACCCCGTTCCACCGGCCGGTCCCGTGGGTCACCGTCTCGTAGCCGAGGGCGGCGACCTCGGCATGGGGGAAAGCTTCGTCGGACGTCTTGATCTCTTGCAGGCACAGCACGTCCGGCTCGGCGCGGCCCAACCAGTCGAGCAGGCGGGGCAGCCGGGCGATGACCGAATTGACGTTCCAGGTGGCGAGGCGCACGCCTGCGAGCCTGGCACATCGACGAGGGACGGTAACCGCCCCCTGATACCCCTAGGGGGTATGGAGTAGAGTGTGAGGCATGAGCCAGCCCGGGTATCACGACACCAAGGAAGCCCATCTGCGGCGGCTGCGCCGCATCGAAGGCCAGATTCGCGGCCTGCACCGGCAGGTCGAGTCCGAGACGTACTGCATCGACGTCCTGACCCAGGTGTCGGCGGCGACGCGGGCGCTGCAGTCCTTCGCGCTCGGGCTACTCGATGAGCATCTGTCGCACTGCGTGGCCGACGCGGTCGTCCAGGGCGGCGCCGAGGCGGACGCGAAGGTGGCCGAGGCCTCGGCCGCGATCGCCCGGCTGGTGCGGTCTTGACCCGACCGCGGCTGCACGTTGGAGCTAGGCAACACGTTGGAGCTGGGCAACACGCAACCATTGGAGGTGCCGGATGACGGTGCAACTGGACGTCAAGGGCATGACCTGCGCATCGTGCGTCGGCCACGTCGAGAAGCGGCTGAACGCGATCGACGGCGTACAGGCGAGCGTCAACCTCGCCACCGAGACGGCGAGCATCGAGGGCGACGCCTCGGTCGAGGAACTGATCGCCGCGGTCGAGGCGGCCGGCTACCACGCGTCCGTGCGCGACGAGGGCGGCGGCGGGGACGGCCACGAGGACTACGACCCGCGGGGTCTGGTGGCCCGCCTGATCGGGTCGGCCCCGCTCGCAGTGGCCGTGCTGGTGATCGCGATGTCCCCGCTGGCCGACCGCGGCTGGGCGCCCTGGACCGAACTCGTCCTCGCCACCCCCGTCGCACTCTGGGGGGCGTGGCCGTTCCACCGTGCTGCCGCGATCAACGCCCGCCACCTCGCGTCCACGATGGACACCTTGGTCAGCCTCGGCGTGGCGGCGGCCTGGACATGGTCGGCCGTGGCCGTGCTCGCCGACACCGGCGCGCACCGCTACTTCGAGGTGGCCGCGACGGTCACCGTGTTCCTGCTGCTCGGCCGCACCCTCGAGGCGCGGGCCCGGCGCTCGTCCGGCGCCGCGGTGCGCGCCCTGCTCGATCTCGGCGCGAAGTCGGCCTCGGTGCGCCGCGGTGACGGTTTCGTCGACCTCGCGATCACCGACCTGGTCGTCGGCGACGAGTTCGCCGTCCGCCCGGGCGAGAAGATCGCCACCGACGGCGATGTGATCGAGGGAAGTTCGAGCGTCGACCGGTCGATGCTCACCGGCGAGTCCGTCCCGGTCGACGTCGCCGTCGGCGACTCGGTGGCCGGGGCGACCATGAACGTCGGCGGCCGGCTGGTCGTGCGCGCGACGCGCGTGGGCAAGGACACCGCACTCGCGCAGATCGCCGCGCTGGTCGAGCGGGCGCAGAGCGGCAAGGCGCCGGTGCAGCGACTGGCCGACCGCGTGTCGTCGGTGTTCGTGCCGGCCGTGCTCGCGATCACGCTCCTGACGCTCGGTGGGTGGCTGCTGCTCGGGTACCCGACGGCGGACGCGTTCACCGCGGCCGTCGCCGTCCTGGTCGTCGCCTGCCCGTGCGCGCTCGGGCTGGCCACGCCGACGGCGCTGCTCGCCGGGACCGGACGGGCGGCACAACTGGGCATCGTGATCACCGGACCCGAGGTGCTCGAATCCACCCGCCGGGTCGACACGATCGTGCTCGACAAGACCGGGACGGTGACCACCGGTGAGATGACCGTGCATGCCATCACCACCGACGGGGCATCCGAGGCCGAGGTGCTGCGCCTCGTCGGCGCGGTCGAGGCGGCGTCCGAGCACCCGATCGGCGTGGCGATCGCCGCACGGGCGGGGCGCGTGCCCGGCGTCGAGGGTTTCGAGGCGTTCGGCGGCTTCGGTGTCACCGGCAAGGTCGACGGGCACCTGGTCGTGGCCGGCCGTCCCGCGTGGGTGCGGGAGCGGCTGACGGTGCCGCCGGCACTCGAGGTCGAGACGACCCGCACGACCGTCCTCGCCGGCTGGGACGGCGTGGCGCACGCGGTCATCGAGGTCGGCGACACCGTGAAGGCGAGCAGCGCCGACGCGGTGCTGCAGCTGAAGCAACTCGGGCTGCACCCGGTGCTGCTGACCGGTGACACCGCTGCGGCGGCGGCGACGGTCGCCGGCGGGGTGGGCATCGACGACGTCATCGCCGACGTCCTGCCCGAAGGGAAGGTCGACGCGATCCGGCGGCTGCAGGACGAGGGCCGGGTCGTCGCGATGGTCGGCGACGGCATCAACGACGCCGCCGCGCTCGTCCAGGCCGATCTGGGCATTGCCATGGGGACGGGCACCGACGTCGCGATCCGCGCGAGTGATCTGACCCTCGTCCGCGGTGACCTCACCGGGACGGCCGACGCGATCCGGCTCTCGCGGCGCACGCTCGGCGTGATCAAGGCGAACCTGTTCTGGGCCTTTGCCTACAACGCGGCCGGGATCCCGATCGCCGCGCTCGGCCTGCTGAACCCGATGATCGCCGGCGGGGCGATGGCCGCCAGCTCGGTGCTCGTGGTCGGGAACAGTCTTCGCCTGCGGCATTAGGCTCGTCGGATGACTGACCCGCAGCGCGGTTACCGGTTCGCCGGCACGCCGCGCTGGCTGGGTGCGCACCTACTGGTGTTCGCGGGGGTCGTTGGGATGGGGCTGCTCGGGCACTGGCAGCTTGACGTGTCCGAGCGCAAGGGGTTCTCGCTGCAGAACTTCGGCTACGCGCTGCAGTGGTGGGCGTTCAGCCTGTTCGCGATCGTGTTCTGGGCCAAGATCCTGCGCGACCGCGCGCGAGGTAGCTCACCCGCGCCCGCCCCACCCCCGGCCGCCGCCGAGCCGGTCACCTACCGTCGGTACGTGATGCCTCAGAGCACGGACGGTGCGCCGCACGGCGTCGACACCGAACTGGCCGCGTACAACGCATACCTCGCGGCGCTGGACGAGCGGCAGCAGCCGTGATCGCTCTCACCCAGCCCGCGGTGCCCGCCGACCGGCTGGCCGCCGCGTCCGGGCACCTGCTGCGGTTTCGCATCATGGCCTTCGTGACCGGCTTCGTGCTGCTGGCCGGGACGATCGCGCTGATCCTGCGGGTGTCGGGCGTCCCGCACATGGAGCCCGGGACCGGCTACCTGTGGCTCGCGCACGGCTACCTGTACCTGCTCTATGTGATCTCGGTGTTCCTGCTGGGCGTGCGGTTGCGCTGGCCGCTGCCGCGCTACGCCCTGGTGATGCTGGCCGGGACGGTGCCGACGATGTCGTTCGTGGCCGAGCACTACGTGACGCGCGCGGCGCGCACCGCCGCCGAGCAGCCGGTCGTCGCGCCGTAGCGCTACCTCGACAGGCCGGCCGTGGCGTCAGCCGGTGCCGGCGCTGCGGGCGCCGCCGATGCCGCTGACCAGGTCGGCTCGCGCGCGAGCCACCCGCGACCGGATCGTGCCGACCGGGCACGCGCAGACGTCCGCTGCTTCTGCGTACGACAGCCCGACGAGCTGGGTCAGCACGAACGCCTCGCGCCGTTCGCTGTCCAGGCCGTCGAGCAGGGCGTGCAAGGCGACCGATTCGGCCGGGTCGCTGCCCGGGTGCGGGTCGTCGGCGCGGGTGGAGCGCTCGCGGACAGCCGCGCGCACCGCGTCAGCGCAGACCCGCCGGGCGATGCCGAGCAGCCACGTCCGCACAGCCGAGCGACCGGCGAAGCGGTGCAGGGATGCGAAGGCGCGCGCGTAGGTCTCTTGGGTCAGGTCGTCGGCGCTCGCGGCCGAGCCGAGATGGGCGCACAGCCGCCAGACGTCGGCCTGGGTGGCCCGCACGAACGCGGTGGCCGCGGCAGGGTCGCCGCGCCGCGCGTGCAGCGCGAACTCGGTGACCTCGTCCACGGCATCCTCTCGGGTCGAACCTGTGACTCGCATCTTGCCGGGAACTCGAGCGCCCCCTGGCACGACCAATACTCACGTGCGCTGCGACCGGTTCCGTGAGGCGGCCTCCGCGCGTCTGGACGGCGAACCGCTTGGGGTGTCCGCCGCGACGCTCGAGAGCCACCTCGCGTCCTGCCCCGATTGTGCCGGATGGCTGGCAGACGCCACCCGGCTGACCCGGCAGATGCGGCTCGGCGTGGCCCACGTCCCTGATCTGGCCGATGCGATCGTCCGGGACGTGGCGCTGCCGACCCGCCGGGTGGTGCGCCGACGGCTGCTCCTGCGGCTGGCGCTGACCGTGGTGGGCCTGGCTCAACTGGTGCTGGCGCTGCCGGCGCTGACGGGCGACAGCATCGGCATGGCGATGTCCGAGCACGGCGCGCACGAGGCGGCCGCGTGGAACCTGGCGATTGCCGCGGCGTTCCTGGCAGCGGCGTACGCGCCGCGCCGGGCGGCGGGGCTGGTGCCGCTGCTGGCGACGTTCATCGTGGTCCTCGCCGCCCTGAGCGTGCACGACCTCGCGGCCGGCACGGTCTCGGTCGACCGGCTGCTCACCCACTCGGCCGCGGTGGTCGGGCTCGTGCTGCTGCTCGTGCTGGACCGGGCCGAGCGCGCGCTGCCGCCGGGGCGGTTCACTGCCGCCGAAGCCGAGGGCACGCCGTCGCGGCGGCTGCGCGGGGTCGCGTAGTGCGTCGACTCCTGCTCGTCCTGGCGGGTCTGTTCGCTCTGGCCGTGTTGGCCGCGGCGCCCGCGTCCGCGCACGCCACGGTGGTCGGCAGCGATCCCGCGGACGGCGCGCGGCTGCAGGGCGCGCCGGCGACGGTGACGGTGAGCTTCGACGAACCGGTCGCCCTCGGCAGCCTCGGCTACCTGCACGTGGTCGACTCGTCCGGCAAGCGGGTCGAGCGCGGGGCGGCGTACCACCCGGGCAAGGACGGGGCGAAGATCGCCGTCGACCTGCCGTCCGGTCTGGCCGACGGGACGTACACCGAGAGCTACCGAGTCGTCTCGGCCGACTCGCACCCGGTGGCGGGATCGCTGCGCTTCGTGGTGGGCAACGGCCCGCTGACGGCCGGTGTGGCGGTGGCGTCCGGGTCGGTGAACCACGGCGTGGGTGTCGCGTTCGACGCGGTGCGGTGGGTGTCGTACGCCGGGCTGGCCCTGCTCGGCGGGGCGTGGCTGCTGCTGACGGTGTGGCCGGCCGGTCGCGACGACCGGCGAGCCCGGCGGATCGTGTGGACGGGCTGGGCCGCTATCGCCGTGGGCGCGGTGCTCGAACTGCTGCTGCAGGGCCCGTACGCGGCCGGGGACGGGCTGGGACGGTTGCTGTCACCGTCACTGATCGACGCCACGCTGCACACCGACTACGGCCAGTGGCACTGCGCGCGGCTGATCGCGCTCGGGGTGCTGGGCGTGCTGCTCGGCTTGGCCCTGCAACCGTTGCGGATGCGCAGCCGGTACGAGGAGCTGAGCTGGCCGCTCGCGGTCGTGGTCGCCTTCTCGTTCTCGGCGACCGGTCACGCCGAGACCACCTCGCCGCGCTGGCTCTCGCTGGTGGCCGACACCTCGCACCTGCTCGCGATGGCCGCGTGGATCGGGGGACTGGTGCTCGTGGTGGGCGCGGTGCTGCCGCGGCGCGAGCCGGCTGAGCTGGCCGACGTCCTACCGATGTTCTCGCGGGTGGCGTTCACCGCCGTCGTCGTCCTGGCGGTCACCGGGACGTATGCCGCCTGGCGCGGGGTCGGGTCGTGGCGCGGGCTCACGACCGAGTACGGGCTGCTTGTGCTGGCGAAAATCGCGCTGTTCGCGGGGCTGGTTGCGCTGGGCAACGTGTCGCGGCGGGTGGTGCACCGGCGGGCGACCGGCCCGCTGGTGGCCTACGCGATGACCGACGACGCGCCGGCGCTGCCGAGCGCCGAACTGGAGACCGAGCGGCTGCGGCGTGGGGTTCTCGTCGAACTCGTCCTGGCTGGGCTGGTGCTGGCCGCCACGTCGGTGCTGGTCGGGCAGCCGCGTGGCGCCGAGGCGCTGGCGGCACGCGACCGCCAACCGGTCACCGCCGTCGCCGAGCTCGGTGGCGGGCGTACCGCGACCGTCACCGTCGACCCCGGGCAGCACGGCACGGTCTCGGTCGAGGTCGCGCTGAGCCCGGGCGATCCGCCGAAGTCGCTGACCGCCACGGCGGCGCAGCCGGATCGCCAACTCGGCCCGCTGCCGCTGAACGTGACCGCCAACGGCCCGAACCTGTTCAGCGCCGGTGGCATAGACCTGCCGGTGGCGGGCAGGTGGGTCATCGCGCTCGTCCTCACCCGTTCGTCGTTCGACGCGGTGGCCGCACAGGTCACCATCACGCTGTCATGAGAGGTTGTGCCGTGCTTCGATTCCTCGCGGTGTTCGTCGCCGTGCTCGCCATCGCCACACCCGCGTCCGCGCACGTGGCAGTGAGCAGCCCGGACGCCGTCCCCGGTGCCGAGGCAGTGCTCACCTTCCGCGTGCCGACCGAGAGCGACACGGCGAGCACGACGAAGCTGGCGGTACGGCTGCCTGCCGACACCCCGTTCACGACGGTCGACGTGCTGCCGATGACCGGCTGGACGTTCACCGTGAAGACGTCCACCCTCGCCAAGCCGCTGACCACCGACGAGGGCGACACGGTCACCGAGGCGGTGGCCGAGGTCGACTGGACCGCCACGGCGGGCGGGATCGCGCCGGGGGAGTTCGGTGAGTTCACCATCCTCGCGCGGGCCGCTGCCCGATGCGGATTCGGTCGCGTTCGGCGCGGTGCAGACCTACAGCGACGGCACGGTGGCGCAGTGGAACGAGACGGCGGCACCGGGCAGTTCGGCCGAGCCGGAGCACCCGAAGCCGACGCTAACGATCCGCGCCGCTGCGCCCGCGAAGCCGGCAAGTACGACCGGGGCGACGGTGCTGTCGATCGTGGCGCTGGTGATCGCGGCGCTGGCCCTGGGCGTGGCCGTGGTGGGCAACGCGCGGCGGAGGCTGACCTGATGCGGATGCCGTGGCAGGCGGTGGTCGGTGGCGTGGCGATCGCCGCGCTGGGGGCTGCCGGGCTGGTGCGCGCGGCGGTGCCGGTGACGCCTCGTAGCGCGCCGGCCGCGGCCGAGCCGGCGATCGTGGTGTTCGGCGCGTATGTCCGCGCCCCCGCGCCACCGACCGATGCGGCGGCGGCGTACTTCACCGTGCGCAACGGGTCCGCGCGGGCCGATCGCCTGGTGTCGGTGCAGACCGGGGCGGGTGCGGACGCGGTGCTGCACACCGCAGGGATGACTGTGAATCGCGGCGGGGCCGTGATCCCGGCACACGGCGAACTCGTACTGTCGACGGGGAAGGGACACGTGATGATCGAGAAATTGTTCGGCACGCTGCGTCCCGGGCAGAACGTCAATCTCGACCTCACGTTCGCCCGGGCCGGGGTGATCTCGGTGAGCGCACCCGTCGTCGCCCTCGGCGCGCCCGTTCCGCCGGGGGGTCATTCGTGAGGCGGTGGCTCGTCGCGATCTGCACGGCAGTTGCGCTGGCCGGCTGCTCGTCCGCCGACGGTTCGCCGGCCGCGCCCTCGCCCAGCGGGCTGCGCGGTGATACCGGCACGGGGCCGTACGCGGGCTTCGAGCTGACCCCGCCGCGCCCGCGGCCGTCGTTCACGCTGAGCGACACGTCCGGCAAGTCGTTCGAATTCGGCAGTCGGACCGAGGGCCGTCCGACGTTGTTGTTCTTCGGCTACACGAACTGCCCGGACGTCTGCCCGGCCACCATGGCCGACATCTCGCTGGCACTGAAGAAGCTGCCGGTCGAGTTGCAGAAGAAGACGTTCGTGGTGTTCGTGTCGACCGACGTGAAGCGTGACACCGGCCCGGTGTTGACGAAGTGGCTGGCGAACTTCACCGCCGGCGCGCACGCGACGTTCGTCGGGCTGCGGGGGACGAAGGCGCAGGTGGACGCCGCGCAGGCCGCCTCGCACATCTTCCTGGCCGAGGACGACGGGCAGACGCACTCGTCCCAGGTGCTGCTCTACGGCGCTGACGACTATGCCCGCGACTCGTTCGTCTACAACGATTCGGGGGAGCAGGCGCAGATCGAGCACGACCTGCCTCTCGTCGCCGGATAGGGTCAGCGCTCGTGAACTGGCTCAAGATCAGGCCGTGGCTCGGAACGCTCGCCCGGCTCGTCCTCGGTGTCGTGTGGGTGTGGTCGTCGCTGGAGAAGCTCGACTCGCCCCGAACCTTCGTGCAGGCGGTGCGCGCGTACGACGCGACGCCGGAGTGGCTGTCGAAGGCGATCGGCTACGGGCTGCCGGTGCTGGAGCTGAGTATCGGGCTGCTGCTGATCGTCGGTGTCGCCGTCCGCATCTCGGCGGTGGTGTCCGCGGTGCTGCTCGTGGTGTTCCTGATCGGGGTGATCCAGGCGGCGGCGCGCGACCTGTCGATCTCGTGCGGCTGCTTCGGCGGGGGCGGGACGACCGAGTCGACTTCGTACACGCTCGACATCCTGCGCGACGTCGGGTTGCTGGTGCTGGCGGCATTCCTCGTCCTGTGGAGCGTGACCAGGCTCTCGCTGGAGGAGTTCCTGGCGCGGCACGACACCGTGACGGTGCCGTCGGCGAAGCGGATGCGGACCCCGGAGGGCCGGCGCAAGTACGAGGCGCAGCTCGCCGTCGCCCGGACGCGGGCGCGCAGCCGCGACCTGTACCTGAACAGCTCGCTGGCGGTCATCGCCGTACTGGTGACGGTGATCGGGATCGGCGTGCAGGCGGGACGGGCGAAGATCGAGGGCAACCTCACCGCGACGAACGCGACCGTGTCGAAGGGTGTCGTGTTCGGCAAGAAGGCCGCGGCCACCGTGGACATCTACGAGGACTTCGGCTGCCCGAACTGCCTGCGGTTCGAGGAGCAGACCGGCTCGTACCTGCAGGACGCGGTGCGGGCGAACCTGGCCCAGGCGCGCTATCACCCGATCTCGATCCTGGACCGCGTGTCGCCGAACTCGTACTCGACCCGTGCCGCCAACGCCGCGCTGTGCGTGTCGGACCTCGGCGTCGACGAGTTCGTGGCCTATCACGACGTCCTCTACGGCAAGAACGGCGCGGGCAATCAGGTGCAGCCTGCCGAGAACACGGCCGGGCCGTCGAACCGGACGCTGGCCAAGCTCGGCAGCCAGGCGAACCTCACGACGTCCCAGGTGGCGACGGTCGGGGCGTGCATCGATTCGGGGCAGCACACGCCGCTGGTCGAGGCGATGACCGAGGAGGCGTCGAGGAAGGGCGTGACCGGGACGCCGACGGTGTTCGTCAACGGCAAGCGGTTGGCGGCGAACTCGCTGGGCGACCTGAAGGACGCGATTGCGGCCGCTGACGCTGCCGGACCGGCGCCCGTCCCGTCCAAGACGCCTTCGCCTTCGCCGTCCGGGTCTGGTTCTGCGTCTGGCTCCGGGTCGCCGGCTTCCGGGTCGCCGGCACCGTCTGGCTCCGGGTCGCCGGCGCCGTCAGCGTAAACAGCACGGCCCGGCCCCGTTGCGGGGGCCGGGCCGTGCCTGACGGGTGAGGCGACTAGCGGTTGGCAGCTTCCTTCAGGGCGCTGCCCGCGCTGATCTTCACGGTGTTGGCTGCGGCGATGGTGATGGTCTGGCCGGTTGCCGGGTTGCGACCTTCGCGAGCGGCGCGGTGGCCGACCGAAAGCGCGAAGAAGCCCGGGACGCTGACCTTCTCGCCCTTGGCGGCGCAACCTTCGAGCGTGGACTGCAGCCCACGCAGGACGGCATCAACGGTCTTCTGTTCCAGGTCCGCGGCGTCGGCGACTGCTGCCACCAGTTCCTTGCGGTTCACAGGGATCTCCCTTTGGTCGGTGTCGGTGCTCGGCCCAGTATCGCGGACGAGTACACAAAGCCCGTAATCAGGGGGGTACGACACGCTGGCGGCTTTCCGGGTGCGTCTTTGGGGGTGTGGCCGGTCGTGTAACGTTGCGCCCGTCGTACGGGGCTGTGGCGCAGCTGGTAGCGCACCACACTGGCAGTGTGGGGGTCAGGGGTTCGAGTCCCCTCAGCTCCACCCATTTCATCGGACCCAGAGCCACTTGCAAGATCATCTTCTGAGGCGTGGTTGCAGTTTTGGTTGCAGTTACCGTTTCGTGACCTTGCCGGAATGATCTTGTCTGGCGCTCTCGGCTCGCCGTGTTCGATTTCCGGTGGTCGATGACGACCGTGTCTGCGGCGGTGGCGTCGGGCTCACCGGGCTCCGGACAGGACAGCGCCATCCGGTCGGCCGCCTCGCGGGCGAGCGCGGGCATGACGTGGCTGTAGATGTCCATCGTCGTGCGCATCTGCGCGTGGCCGAGCAGCTCCATGACCACGCGGGGGTGGACGCCCTCGGACAGCAGCAGCGTGGCCGCGGTGTGCCGGCCGTCGTGCAGCCGGACGTGCCGGACGCCGGCGCGCTGGAGCAGCCGGCGCCAGGCGTTGTAGTCGGCCTTCTTGTCGATCGGCCGGCCGTTGGGCTGGGCGAAGACGAGGTCCTCGTCGTGCCACTCGGAGCCGGCGAGCATCCGCTCGCCGAGCTGCGCGGCCTTGTGCGCGTGCAGCGCGGCGACCAGCGGCGTCGGCAGGGCGAGGGTGCGCTCGCTGCGCTTGGTCTTCGGCGCCTCGTAGACGAGGCCCTTGCCGCTGACCCGGTGCAGGCGTGCGGCGCACGCGAGAGCGTGCCCGTTGAGCAGGTCGATGTCGCTCCACTGCAGCGCGAGCGCCTCGGACTGCCGCAGCCCGAGGGCGAGCGCGACCGTCCACCGCGCCGCGTTGCGTGATCCGGCGGCCGCGGCGAGCACCGCGCGGGCCTCGCTCGAGGTCGAGCGCGGTCGCGGCGTCGTGAGCTGCGCTGGGCGGGCGGGTCGACGAGCGTCGCGACGTTGCGGGGACCCGGCCGCGCTGCATCGGCGACCTTGAGCGCGCGGGACAGGATCCGGTGGGCCCGCAGCACCGTCGCGGGGGACAGGCCGCTCTCGAGCAGCTGGCGTGTAGAGGTGCTCGAGGTGCTCGGGCTGCAGCCGGTCGAGGCGCTGCCTGCCGATGGCGGGGGAGATGTGCATCCGCACCGTCGAGGCGTAGCTCTCCAGCGTCCGCGGCCGTACCCGCCGGGCCGCGATGTTGCCGAGCCAGTGCTCGAGCCAGACCGCGAGCGTGTCGTTGCCCGCCGGCGTGATCGTGCTCGTCTCGCGGCGCACCTCGAGCTCGCGGATCTTGCGCGACGACTTCCGCGCGGGTCTTGCCGGTGCGGTGCCGCCGGTCCGGGCTTGCCGTCGAGCTTCGTGCCGACCGTGATCCAGCCGTGCCAGCGGCCGGACTTGTCACGGAAGATCGTCGCCTCGCCGGCGGATCCTCGTGTGCTCACGTCGAACCTCCTGCTTGTTCGGGTCGGACGCGGCCGGCGAACCACTCGGCGATGTCCGGCAGCCGGCTGCGGCCCTCGGCCACCGTCATGACCATCGCGAAGGCCTCGTCCTCGTCGTAGTCGAGTCGCATGTCGTTGAGCCAGAGCGTGACCACCGCGAGCGCCCAGCCGGCGCGCTTGTTGCCGTCGACCAGCGCGTGGTTGCGCACGACGCTTTCGAGCAGCGCCGCGACCTTGGTGACCAGATCGGGGTACGCGTCCTGACCGAATACCGTCGCGGCCGGCCGCGCCACCGCCGAGGCGAGCAGCCCAGGGTCGGCGATGACCAGTTGCATTTCGTCGAGCACGGCCATGGCGTCCTCGAACGACAGCAGCTCGGTCACGCCTCGCCGAGTCGCTTGAGCAGGCCGGCGTGCTCGGACATCACGCGGCGGGTCAACGCACGCACCTTCTCCTCGCGGGCCGCGCCGGACGTCACGGCGCGACGGCCCTCGCGGGCCAGGTCGTTCATGCTGCGGCCCTGGGCCTCTGCGGCCTCACGCAGAGCTTCGAGCTCGCTGTCGACAAACCGCACCAGGAATGCAGCCATGGGCGCGCCGACGACGACGGTCAGACCTCGACGATCTAGTGTGCCAGGTCGTTCTTGCGAGCCCAGCTCGACCGAGCGGCGCTGATCCCGGTCTCATGCCGCATCGTCCGTTGGCCTGGCCCACCTCGGCGATGAATAGATCGGCCTAAGCCGCCGAGGATTGCGCCGTGGCGCCGAGGACGCATAGGCCCGGCCGTAGGCCCGGCTGCTTCGTGTCGAGGGCAACGGATCGAAGACGCTTCGACCCGTTGCAGCGATCTTTCGGCGCGCGCGGAGTCGGCAGGTCTTCGCCGCATGGGACCGACGGCGAGCTCGGCCATAGTCTCGGCTGAGATAGCGCATAGGGCAACGCGTCCGCCCGGATCGGTGAGGCTCTATCCGCCTCCTCCGACGTCTCGAGCAGGGCCTGCCCGTCGGTCCAGGCGTCGCGACCGAGTGTCATGTCGCGCTCCAGGCATCGGTCGTCTCGAATCTCCTCCCACTCCCGGCGGGGGCGTTGCAAGAACTCTACCGCCACGCGGCATCGTTGAAGCGGCCACGTCCCAACGGGCGCAACTCACCGCGGGGTCCCGCTCTCGTCACGACGAACGTCATGCCCTGCCCAAGGCCGCATGTGCGGCCGGCTGTGTTGCGGGTGGCTTCGCGCTGGCTGATCTCACGCTCGTGACTCCACTGTCTCTGGATGGCTCAGTGGCTCGTAGTCCGAACCATTGTTGCGGGCAGGTCCATGCAGCCCGAGCCCCGTCAGACCGTGTTAACCCTGTCCGACGAGGGTTAACCCGGCCCGGGCGCATCCCGCCGCTTGGCGACGGCCGCCTGCGCGACGAGGCCGTAGGACGCCGCTCAATGCGTCCAGCACGCGGGTCGGAAGCGCAACAGTTAGGTCAGGCAGGTCCCTGTCGTACACCGCGCCTGTGTCCAGTTGGGCGGCCAGCTCTCCCAAATGGCGACCCACTCCGGTGCCGAGGCCGGGCCGACGGGGGTGCCTGCTGTGGGTCGGGGATCTCGATGCGGCGTTCGACGATCAGGACCGCCGATCGGCCTGGAGCTGGCCGCCCGGGTCTGCTCCACGCTCGCTGCCGGCAACCCGGCGAGCACCACTTGGGAATCCGCCCGCGAGCCTTGTACTCGATCGGGCCGCCGCGCCAGCCACAGGTCGACGCCGCGAGTCGCCTACGATCTGTCTCAGTCGGCGGGGGCTCGCCTGCCGTTGGAGGTCTCGGGGCACCGTCTGGGCGGCATCCTTCGAGCGCTGACGTTCCCGCGCACGGCGCAGGGCCTGCTGCTGTCGAACCGAGTTGCGGACCATCGGTGCGCCTCCGTCATTACGTCACGACGAATATAGCGCCAGGGTGCATGAGGTGTCGTGCCGTCTTTAGTGCTTGATGTCGAGCTGGGCGGGCAGTGGCACGCGGTTTACGTCGGCACGGGTTTGGATGGTGCCGAGCAAGTAAACGGTGTCTCTGAGGCCGACCGGTGCAGAAGGAGGGGACGAGTGCATCGATACTCCAGTGCCGGGGCGTGAGGGGAGCTGGAAGTCATCAGCAACCGTGCAGCTCGGCTACGGGTGCGTTGGACTAGCGGATTGCGCCACCCACTCCAGGAACGTCTCGGTTCTCCCCGGTCCTGGGTCTGCGACTTACTACCCTTCGCCGTTCTCGCCGACGCGGCCGCCTCGATCTTAGACGATCGATATTCAGCTAGGCGCCTGTGAATCGGATCTACGGGTTGACATTGCGCGGTCAGCGAGGCATGCTTACGACGTACCGAAAATCGGATCTACACCCACTTGGAGACTTATAGTGTTGACGCGACAGTCGGAGGCGCTCCCGCAGAAGAAGCGCGCATTGCGGGGCCGCCGGCTTGTCGTAGTGGACATCGAGAACATGAATGGAGGGGGCAGTGCTCACGACGGACCAGGCAGCTGAGGTACGTGATCGCCTCCGGATCGCAACCGGGATCGAAGGTGGTGAGCAGCTCGTGATCGGAATCAGCCACATCGGCGTACTGCCGACGCACATGGCGTGGCCGCAGCCGCGATTGGTCGTGCGATCCGGTCAGGACGGTGCCGACCTGGCACTGCTGGACGTGCTGCGCGATGAGCGTGTCGACGAGCGATTCGACGAGGTCGACCGCCTCCGGCGACGGAATCTTTACGGACGAGGTCGCCCGACTCGGGCGCGGGGAGTCAAGGTCACGGTGGTGGGCAGGCCGGGCATGTCTCTAGGCGACTGCAGGTGGCAGCAGCTCGAACCATCTTTCTGCCGATGACCGTGGCGGAAGCTGGAGGGGCGGCGTGAGCGTCGCGGCGCTGTCAGGTCTCTGGTCCCCAGTGACATCGCCGAACTCGCGAGAGTCTCGCGGGGTGCAGTCAGCAACTGGCGAAAGCGCGCCGAAGACTTCCCTCAACCGGTCGCGGGATCGTCAGCCAAACCGTTGTTCGACCAGCGGGATGTCGTAGCGCTGGCTGCTCAAGACAGGCAAGCGAGTGCAGGACGACAGGGGTGAGACGGTCGTCTGGGCGGCTCTCAACGCCCTGCGAGGCCATGTGAGCCTGGGTGAGATGGGAGAAGCCCTGATGTCGTTCGCGTGCGCTCAACGCCTCGCCGCTGAGGGCGGGGTCAGCGCGGAGGAGTGGCGCGATTCAGTGCTTCCTACACGGCACAGCGTCGCTCAGGAAGTCCAAAATCTTGCAGCTAGTACGGGCGACCCTCGCTGGGTCGACCTAGTGACGTTCCCGCGCAACCTAGATGACGTTCCGCAAGCGGCAGCGCTTGTGGTGGATGCGTTGGCGCAGGTGCCCAGCGATGTACTTGCAGCCGCATGTGACGCGGCGCTGCAGCGACTTGCTACTGCCCAGATCAACTCTGCGTGGCGATTACGGCTTCGTTGGGTCTCGCACATCGACGTTGCTCGCGACACTCGCAGCTTCG
>CAVVPY010000007.1:0-4663 GCA_963750295.1 uncultured Actinomycetota bacterium | reverse complement strand
GCCTCGATCCCTCACGGCTGAGGCCGAGTTGATCAATGGCTTGCGTGATGATCTTGAGTGTCGATGTCGGCTGCGGTGGGGCGTGGGTGAGCTGCCGGTCTGCCGGCTTCTCCGATGTCTTCGGTCGTCGGTCGGGTGTTGGTGTCCGTTCAGGCGGGCCAGGGCGCGGCGCGTAGTCGCGCGAATGCGGTGGCCAGGTTCTCGGCCCAGGGCCAGTCACGGTCGATCTTGAGGTGCCAGCGTCGGCCGGTGCGGACGAGGCGGGCGGCGACGTGCAGCAGCCGGTAGCGCAGGGCGGCGGGTTCGCAGCGGGCAAGGTCGCCGTCGAGGCAGAGTCTCTGCATCCAGGACAGCAGGTCAGCGGCGGTGAGGGCGAGTTCGAGCCAGACCTTGTTCATGGCGTAGCCCTTGCAGGGCAGGTTGCGCAGGCCGGTCGCTTTGCCGCAGCGGATGCGGTCCTCGACCCGGGCGTGGGAGCGGTGCCGGACTTCGAGGTCGGCGTGTTGGCCTTTGGGGCCGCCGCGTTTGGCGTCGGTGATGAAGGCGGTGAAGCGGTGTCCGTCGGCGTCGGTGAACCGCAGCTGCGCGCCGGGATGGGGCCGTTCCCGGCGCACGAGCACCCGCGATCCGGTCGGCCACTTGTCGACAGGTCGAGCAGGCCGGTGAGCTCGGCGACCCAGGCGCCGTCGCGGGGTTCGCCGTCGATGTCGTAGGCCGGTGTCCAGGCCCGCTTGCGCAGGCGCAGGATCGCGGCGCGGACGGTCTCGTCGATGGCGAAGCCGAAGGAGTAGTTGCAGCCGCGCTCCATGGCAGGCGGCGGCGAATCCGTAGGTGGCGCCGGCGGAGTCGGTGCGGACCAGCACCTTCGGTGACCGCTTCGTCCCGGGCTGCGGGCGGGTGCGGGCAGGCAGCGCGGCCAGCGCCATCTCGAGGATGCGGACGTGGTCGGCGGTCGTGTTGCTGCCGGCGTTGCCGGGCCGCAGCATCCCGGCCAGCCCCTCACCGCCGGAGATGTCGGGCCGGTCCAAGTAGGCAAGCAGCGAGTGGAAGCCGAACGTCTTCTTCCATGTCGACGCGGCGTTCTCCTTCTCCGAGTGGGCGATCGTGATCGTCGCGTCGATGTCGATCACCAGCCCCTGGCGCAGATCCGGGCCGGCACCGGCGGCCCAGGCCCGCTCCCGTGGCTCGCGCACGGACGACCCGCAGCCGCTCCAGATGTTGCTCGTCGACCCGTTCGACACAACGCCACGCCGTCGCGTCGGAGGCGACCGTGCCGAACAGCTTGTCCTGATCACGCAGCGTGGCCAGATGCGCGAGCGCGTCACCGCCGTCGGCGATCACCACCGCCAGGTCGGCCAGCACCCGACCGGGCAGATGAGCTGCCGGCGCTGCCTTGTAGGTGTCGAGCAGCGCGTCCGTCCACCCAGCCGCGAGGCCGGTGTCCTCGCTCAGCTCGCGCAGCAGCGCCACCCCGGCGCGCGACACGAGACCCTCGCCATCCGCCGTGACTATCGGTCGCCTGAATCGCCGGTTACGCTTCACCTACGGAGTGCCTTCCAGTTCGGGATGATCGGTTGTCGCAAACTCGATCTTTCCCTTACAGGACAGGCACTTCCGTGCTATCCGGGGTGTGTCACCGAAATTCGGGCGTGAAAGCGCGAGGCTAGTGCGCACCTGCGCGGTCAGGTGATCAAGGCGAGGGCGTCGCGTAGGTCGGCGGGGAGTGGGTCTTCGGCGGTGAGGACGTGTCTGCCGGCGCGGATGTCGATGGTGCGGTAGCGGCGGGCGGTGCGGACGAACTTCTTGATGGACCAGCCGGTGCGGTGCCTCGACGTGGCGGGTGACCGCGAGCGCGGCGAACACGATGGTCAGGTGGGCCTCGATCGATTCGCGTTTGTGGTGGTAGATCGGCCGGGCGCGCAGGTCGTGCTTGGACATCCGGAACGACTTCTCGATGTGCCAGAGCTGGTGGTAGGCGCCGATCACGAACTCTGGCGTCGGGATTGGCGATGTTGGTGACGTAGCCCTTGATCCCGGCCAGCGCGCGGGCCTTGGTCTCGAGGTCGCGGTTGACCGTCTTCGTGCCGCCGGTCAGCGTGATGAACCGGTTGCGTTTGACCGGCGCCTTCCCGGCGACGGCCTTCTCGGCCTTGGCGACCTGCTCGTCGATGCCGCGCAGCGTGCGCCGGGCCCGGTCGGCGCGGTACTGGTAGTAGATGACCTGGTCACGCCGGTTGTCGGTCGGGCCGGCGGGCCAGGGCTGGGTGAACACGTGCCCGTCGGGGATCTCGTTACCGGGGTGGGCTTGTGCGCCACTGCTGCGACCACGTAGGGGACGTCGGGGATCCGGGCGCCGAGGATGAACGACAGCCCGGCGGCCTCGATCGCGCGCTGGTTCGCCTCGGACACCATCCCGGCATCGGCGACCACCGTGACGTCGGCGAGCTGGTGGGCGGCCATGAACGCGGTGATCGTCGGCATCATCGTCTTGCGTCTCGGCCTTGTTGCCCTCGAACGCCTCCACCATCAGCGGGAACCCGGCCGCGTCGGTCAGCAGCCCGATGGTGATCTGCGGCTCCAGGCGGCGTTCCTTGGAGAACCCGGGCTCGCGGAACCCGTCACCCTGGTCGGTCTCGAAGTAGAGCGTGCGACACGTCGTAGAGCACCAGCGACGCCGGCCCCAGCGCCGCGTGCGCCGCGCACGCCGCGGCCAGCCGCTGCCGCCACGCCGGTTCGGCATAGACCGGCAGCCGCCGCTTCAGCGTCCGGTAGGACGGCCGCGGCGACCCCGGCCTCGGCGAGCACCCGCAGCGAGTCCAGCTTGCTGGTCGGCTCGATGATCCGCGCCAGCACCAGCTGCCGGAACACCTCGTCCCCGCCGGCGGCCTCGGTCGAACCCGAGCGCGTCGTAGGCACGGCACGAGCGCGTCCCACAGATGCCCCATCCGCGACGACGCGATCTCCAACGGACCCGACGCCGCGACCGCGTCCAGCCCAAGTCCGAGATCGAGCTCGCCCTGCCCCGCGGCGAGCCGCTGCGCCGCGGCCGCCTTCAACGCCTCCAGCTCGACCTCGTCGTGCGCCGAGCCGATGTGCTCGATATCGCGGGCACCCGCGCCGCGAGGAGTGCACGATCTGCACCGCCGTCGCCCCCGACGCGGTCCGGACCGTGCGCACGTACGCCACGAACCGACACGCTACGAACCCGGATTAGTGCGCAAATCCGCCTCGCCGGACCGCTGCAACCCAGCAAACACGGGAACCTGTCAATCAGCCCGGCGATCTTGGCCCAAGTCAGGGCAGCGGCCAGGTGATCGACAACCCCTGCCCGGACTGTCACGGCACCGGGTCGACCACGCAGGTGCGCACGATCAGCGTCCGCGTGCCGGCCGGGGTCCGCGACGGGGCTCGGTTGCGGGTGCCCGGTCGTGGCTCACCCGGTCAGCGGGGCGGGCCGGCCGGTGACCTGTACGTGACCGTGCACATCGGCGCGCACCCGCTGTTCAAGCGCAGCGGGGACGACCTGACGCTGACCGTCCCGATCACCTACGCCGAGGCGGCGCTGGGCACGACGTTGCGCGTGCCGACGCTCGACGGTGCGGTGTCGCTGCGGGTGGCACCGGGCACGCCGTCCGGGCAGACGCTGCGGGTGCGTGGCCGCGGGGTGACCACGGCGAAGAACGTGGGCGACCTGCTGGTCACCGTCGAGGTGGCCGTCCCGCAGAAGCTCTCGCACGAGGCGCGCGAGGCGCTGGAGAAGTACGCGGCCACGCAGGCCGAGGACCCGCGCCCGCAGATCACCGCGGTGTTGGGGCGTGGCGATCATGGCTGAGCGGCGCCCGCGCTGAGGTGCCTGAGGACGCGGCCGTCTTCGTGATCTCGGTGGCCGCCGAACTGGCCGGCATGCACGCGCAGACGTTGCGGCAGTACGACCGGCTGGGCCTGGTGACGCCGGGCCGTACCGCCGGCGGTGGCCGGCGCTACTCGCCGCGGGACGTGGCACTGCTGCGCGAGGTGCAGCGACTCTCGCAGGACGAGGGCGTCAACCTGGCCGGCATCAAGCGGATCATCGAACTCGAATCGCACGTGGACGCATTGCGGCAGCGAAATCGCCGAACTCGCCGCGGAACTGGATCACGCTCACGCCGAACTAACAGCGCGTCGCGGCCCGACTACAGCGCTCGTAGTGTGGAAACCCCCGGTCCGCCGTCGCTAGCTGTTAAGAAACCTCCTCGCGACCCTGATCATGTCCGTGGGGCGGTGATATCTTGCGCACGCACAGGCTGCACGACGCCTCGTTGGGGGGACCGAACACTGTTGGGTGATCTAGCAGGCGCCACCGTCCTCATCACTGGTGGAACCGGGTCGTTCGGCTCGACCATGGTCCGCAAACTGCTGACGATGGATGTCGCACAAGTTCGGATCCTCAGTCGTGACGAGGCGAAGCAGGACGACCTGCGCCGCGCGCTTAGCGACTCCCGAGCCAGGTTCTACGTCGGCGATGTCCGTGATCGCGACAGCGTCGCCGACGCGGTACGTGGCGTGGATTTCGTATTTCATGCAGCGGCGTTGAAGCAAGTCCCGTCGTGCGAATTCTTCCCTGCGCAAGCGGTTCGCACCAACGTTCACGGCAGCGCGAACGTGGTGGAGGCTGCCGCCGCGG
>CAVVPY010000006.1:0-171536 GCA_963750295.1 uncultured Actinomycetota bacterium | reverse complement strand
GTTAGGTGCACGAACGATTCATCTGCGGGTCAACCCGCGATGATCACGTGCCGTCGCACCCCGCCCAGACGGGTAGGGGCGCGTCTTGCGCCGACAAAGGGTTTCGCGGGCTCACGCGTGAAGCGAACGGATCGCATAACCATTCAGGCGGAGCCGCAGTGTGAACACCCGGATCTCACGCGGATCTAGACGGTTATGGCGTGACCGCTCGAGCGGTTTGCGGGCCGGGGCCTCACTCACACAACCTCGCGGGTTACCGAGTAGGGGCTACCTGCTAGGCCTATCCGCGCAGCGGCTATGCCGGTGTCTGCCGCTCGTCGCCTCATGCGAACGCTCAAGAACTACTGGACGGCTCGTTGAGGTTTGCGGTGTGCCGTCATCGGCCGCGATGCTGGCCGCATGGGCGAGCCCTTCATCATCAGACCAGGAGAGGGTCGACTTCTCGATCTCGGCAACTTTGAGGCAGTCGTGCTTGCGGACGCACCGGCCACGTCCGGAGCGTTCAGTCTCCTTCAGACCCAAGGGGAGCCGCCCGACTTCGGTCCGCCGATGCATGTGCACCGCGATGCTGCCGAGGCCTTCTACGTCCTCGAAGGCACGTACCTGATCTTTGTCGAACAGCGACAGGACCTGTGCCCGCCAGGCAGCTTTGTGTACGTGCCGCCCAACGTCGCGCACACGTTCAAGGTGGTCTCACAAGAACCCGGAGCGAAGCTGAACATCTTTAGCCCGGCCGCCATGGTCGGGTTCTTTGAGGACCTCGCCGAAGCGGAAGCGGAAGGCACCGCGACACTCGAACTGCTCAGCCTCATCTCCGAGCGGCACGAGATGGGGATCGTCGGCCCAGTCCCAGAAACGTATCTCTGAGACCTCCAGCGCGGTCCGCGACCGTGCCGCATCTGCCGCAGTGAGGTCGCTCTTGCGGAGAGTCGTCAGATGGCTAGCTGCATGTTGGTCCAGATTGTCGAATCACGACGACGCGGTATGACTGCGTCCTCGTTGCTCGGTGAGGATCTTCCCGTAGGACAAGTCTCGGCTGGCGCGCAGCTCGAGCCGCTGCTTGCGCAGCAGTTGCTGGACGAGCGTGGTGTGGAGCCAGACCTTGTAGTCGGTGACTGTCCAGCCGGCCCCGCGTAGTCCGCGGAAGACGTCGTGGCCGAAGAGCACGACTACGAGGTCGGTTGCGCGCTGTGGTGGGAGCCCGTCGCGCAGTGCACCGAGGTCGGACAGTCGAGAGACCATGCGCGCCTGGCCCGCTCGCCGGTTTGCGGTCACGCCCTCCCAGTAATGCTGGACGTAGGGGTCGGCCGCGGCCGCGGCGTTGACGGAGGGCCAAAGCGGAGCGGCTCGTTCGTAGATGCCGGTGCCATGTTCGACAGCCAGTGCCAGGACTCGCTGGCCCGACAGCGCGGTGAGCATCTCCGCCATCCACGGGCGTTGCGCTACCGGTTCCGGATCGTCTCCAGCTGCGACACCCTCGATGACCTCGCAGAGCAACTTTCCCTTCGTTTGGAACGTGTAGTAGAGGGTCTGGACGGCGACACCGGCGTGGGTAGCGACCTGCCCCATCGTGGTCGCGGCGTATCCCTGGGCGACGAACAGATCGCGAGCGCTGGCCAGCATTCGGCGCCGTGTCTGGCGGGCTCGATCGGCACGCGAGCGCTTCGCATCCTTGACTGACGGCATGTGACGGGAGTCTACTAGTTCCTTCGCTAGTGGTGACTCTAGTAGGGGATCGCCGAGGGAGCGTCGATGACAAGACCGATCAGGAACTCCGTGGTGATCAGGTGTTCGCCGGAGGAGGCGTTTGACTACTTGTCGGACCATCGAGCGGAGCTCGAGTGGAACCCGAAGTGCCAGTCCATGGAAAAGCTCACCGACGGTCCGGTTGGTCTGGGTACCAAGTACCGCGCGAAGTGGAAGAGCAGCCCGTACATCGAGCTGGAGACAGTGGCGTACGACAGGCCGCGCAGCTGGACGATGCACAACGGCGGGCCGATCGAAGTGAGCTTCGATTGCCGGCTCAGCGCAGTTCCGGTAGGGACACGTCTCGACGCCAGCTTCACGCCGACGCCGCATGGCTGGTTCTGGCTTGTCTTCCCGATGTTCCTGTTCGCCATCCGCCGCGACGAGAAGGCGAACATGCGATACCTGCGCGATGCCCTGGAGCGGCGGGTGCACGCTGCAGGCACCGGGTGATTACCAGTGCGGACGAGAACCGGAAACTGCCGCGCGGGAGGACACGGACCTTCGCCCGGGGAGCAGGCGCCCTGGCCTGGGCCGCCGGTCTCGGATTCGGCCCGCTCGGCGCGTACGGCACCGCCTACTTCGCCCAGCACCACGATGTCTGGCACTTCATGGGGTTCCCGACGTACGGGGAAGGGCCTTTCGAAGCGATCGGGATATTCACCTCGCTTCCCTTACTCACCGGGTTTGTCGCCGTCTGTGCCGCTGAGGTCGTGATCGGCTCGATGTTATGGACCGGTCGGCCCGATGCCCGGTGGCTTTCGTTCACGTTGCTGCCGCTGGAAATGACCTACTGGATCGGGTTCGCACTGCCCGCCGGACCTGTCCTCGGACTGATGCGAACAGTTGCGGTGGCCGCGTCCACCCGCTCAGCGAGAATCCGCCCCTCGCCACAATGATTCCGGTGGAGCTGCATCCATCTGCTCGACCCGCAGTACGAGACCGGCCCATCCCTGCCGCATCTGCCGCGATGAGTCCCGGCCTTGGCGTCCAGGTCGCGGACGTCGCAGCCGTGCGGGTACGTGCGTCATCGACGCCCAGGTCTTCGAAGCCGCACGGGGGCTCCAAACGGGGGCCGTCGGGGCTGTAATCGGCTGAGAGCCGATGACGAGCGTGGAGCCGCCTGTGGGAGTCGAACCCACGACCTACGCATTACGAGTGCGTTGCTCTGGCCGACTGAGCTAAGGCGGCGACGTCGCGCCCTCCGTGATGCCAGATGACGCGACCGCCGAGTCTAGCTGCCCGGATCCCGCTGCTATTGCGGAGGCGTGGACCTGATGACCGAGAACACCGCCCCCTGCGGGTCGGCGACGTCGGCGTTGCGCCCGTACGGCATGTCCGCGGCTGGGCGGACGACCGTGCCGCCCAGACTGGTCACCCTGTCGACCGCACCGTCGGCGTCCTCGACGTCGAAGTACACCCGCCAGTGCGCCGGGACCGTGTCAGGGACCTCGGCCGGCATCGCGCCGATCCCGCCGACAGCGGTGCCGCCGATGTCGATGCTCGAGTAGTCGAACTGGCCGCCACCCATATCGGTGAAGGTGCAGCCGAAGACGTCGGCGAGGAACTTCTTCGCCCCCTCGTAGTCGCGCGTCATCAGCTCGTTCCAGGTCAGCGTGTTCGGCACGTTGGCCAGCGCGACGCCGAAGTGCGTGCCCGCCTGCCACAGCCCGAACGTGCTGCCACTCGGATCCTGTACCACCGCCATCCGGCCGAAGTCCATGACGTCCATCGCCGGTGAGACGACCGTGCCGCCGGCTTTCTCGACTGCCGCGCAGGTCGCCTCGACATCGCCCGTCGCCAGGTAGGTCGTCCAGACCGGTGGATGTTCCATCTGCATCTGGCCGATGCCGGCGACGTTGCGCCCCCCGATCGAGGCCATGCCGTAGTTACCGGTGTCGGGGCCGCCGACCTCGATCTGCCAGCCGAACAGCTCGGCGTAATAGCGCTGTGCCGCATCGGCATCCGGGGTCATCAGATCGACCCAGCATGGTGTTCCGTCCGGCCAAGGCGTGTCGCGAGTGACCATCTGGTCCTCCTCATGGTTGGTGGGTGTGCACCTTAGGACGACGGTCGGACACGGCTCAGATCGACAACTCAGGAGGAGTCGCGCGAGTCGTAGGCCTTGCGGGACGAGCAGACCGACGCGAGCGCGCACCTGCTCACCCTGCCGTCCGCGGCCATTCTGACCACGACTTTCTCGCCCGGCACGCTGTGCCCGATCACCGTGCCGTCGCCGTCCGGCGTCTCCACCGTCTCGCCGACGGACGGCGCTTGCTCGGCGAAGTCCTGATACAGGGGGTGCTCGTACTTCAGGCAGCACATCAACCGGCCGCAGGCGCCGGAGATGCGCATCGGGTTGAGCGGCAGATCCTGGTCCTTGGCCATCCGCAGAGATACCGGCTCGAAGTCGACGAGGAACGTCGCGCAGCACAGCTCGCGTCCGCACGAGCCGATGCCGCCGGTCAGCCTCGCCTCGTCGCGCGCCGAGAGCTGCCGAAGCTCGACCTTGCCGTCCATCGTCGCGGACAGGTCACGCACGAGCGCACGAAAGTCGATCCGGTGCGGCGCGCTGAAGTACACGGTCGTGTGGTTGGTCGCGACGTCGTAGTCGATGCCGGACAGCTTCATCGGCAGCTCGTGCTCGCGGATCAACCTGCGCGCGGCCACCCGCGCAGCGGCGCGCTTCTTGCGGCTGACCGTGGCGGCCTGAAGGTCCGCGTCCCCGGCCATTCCGGCGAGGACGGGCAACCCGCCGATGTCCTCACTGACCCACTGGGGCGCCCACATCACCTCGGCGACCTCGGTGCCGGCCTCGGTCGGGTACAGCACGTGCTCACCGACAGCCGGGGTCAGCGCACCCGGGTCGGCGTAGTACAGCCGTCCCTGCCGCTGGAAGACCACGGCGCACACCATGCCCACGGCCGCACCCTAAACCCTCGGGGCGGGATCGTGTTCGGAGCTCTCGGGCAGTCGCGTTCGCCGCGTTCGGGTGACGGATCGCGAAGATCGGAGACGGGAAATTTGCCGTCGCTCGGCGCCGCGATCCGTCACTCGGCGCCGCGATGTGCGCCGTCCGGTCAGGGCAGGCGCAGCGCCGCCGTCATCGCCTCGACGGCGATGCGCGGCTTCACGTTCAGGTCCAGGGCCTCGCGGCAGGCGAGCACGGCATCGAGGCGCTGGAGCACCCCCGGCGGGTCGACCCGGTCGGCCACGAGACGGACCTGCGCTGCCACGTCCGGATGGGCCGGCGCGACCGGCGTCCCCGCATGCACGAGCAGCACGTCCCGGTAGAACCCGGCCAGGTCGACCAGCGCGCGGTCCAGCGCGTCGCGCTGGGCACGGGTCGCCCGCGACTTCTGCCGCTTCTCCAACTCCTTGACCGCGCCGACGGTCCCGCGGGTCGCGGCCGCCGCGCCCTTGCCGGTGCCGCCCGCGCCCAGCGCGATCTGCAGTGCCTCTGTCTCGCCAGAGTCCAGCTCGGCCGAGAGGGCAGCCGCCTCGCCCTCGGCGACGCGCACCAGATGGTCGGCCGCGTCCAGGCAGGCGCGCAGGGACGACAGCGAGGCAGGGATCGCCAGCACGTCCGATCGCCGGGCGCGCGCGTCCGGATCGCGCAACAGCCGGCGCGAGCGGCCGACGTGTCCCTGCCCGACCGCGGCCGCCCAGCGGGCGTCGTCGCCGGACACGCCGTCGCGCTCGAGCACCGCGGCGACCGCCTCGGGCGGCGGCGTGCCCAGTGTGACCAACCGGCAGCGCGAACGGATCGTCACCATGACGTCGTCCGGGTGCAGGGACGGCACGCAGAGCAGGAACACCGTGCGCGCGGGCGGCTCCTCGACGGCCTTGAGCAACGCGTTGGACGCCTGCTCGGTGAGCCGGTCCGCGTCCTCGATGACGACCACCTGCCACTGCCCGAGTGCCGGTCGCCGCGCCGCCCGGGCAACCACCGCGCGCATCTCGGCAACCGGGATCGACAGTCCCTCCGGTATCACCGAGTGGACGTCGGGATGGCTGCGCTTGCCGACGGTGTGGCAGGCGGGGCACTCGCCGCAGCCGCGGGGTACGCGTTCGCACTGCAGCGCCGCGGCCAGCGCACGCGCGGCGATGGAACGTCCTGACCCGGCCGGACCGGTGAACAGCCACGCGTGGGTCATCACGCCGGGCGGGGCGGGGCGGCCGGCGACGATCTCGCCTGCCGCCGCGGCCGCCGCCTGCAGCGTCTCGACCGCCTCGTCCTGGCCAATCAGTTCGTCCCACACACTCATGTTCGGCTCATCCCACCGGCTCTGCCGAGCTGGCGCGCGTACGGTCGCGGCGTTGCTTCGGCGTCACGTGGGGCTCGACCACCGCGCTGACCTTGGCCGCCACGACGCCCTGGGGCAGGCGGGCGTCGATGACGCAGTAGTACTTCGGCTCGGCCTCGGCGAGCACGAGGAAGGCCGCGCGCACGCGCTCGTGGAAGTGCACCGTTTCGTTCTCGAGCTTGTCAGTACGGCCGCGACCGCCTGCCCGGGCCAGTCCCTCGGTCACCGGGATGTCGAGCAGCACCGTCAGATCCGGCCGCAGCCCGCCCGACGCCCACCGCGAGATCCGGCGCACCTCGTCGATGGTCAGGTCGCGGCCGACGCCCTGGTAGGCGAGCGAGGAGTCGATGTAGCGGTCGGTGAGCACGATCTCGCCGCGGTCCAGGGCCGGACGGATGACGGTGTCGACGTGGTGCGCTCGGTCGGCCGCGAACAGCAGCGCTTCGGCGCGCGCGGACAGCGGCTCGTGATGGTGCAGCACGAGATCGCGGATGCGCTCACCGACCGGTGTCGCGCCGGGTTCGTGCGTGACGGTGACGGCCAGCCCGCGCTCGCGCAGGTGCGCGGCCAGCATCGCGACCTGGGTTGACTTGCCCGATCCCTCGCCGCCCTCGAACGCCACGAACAGCCCGCCGCTTCGCATGCGCCGTCGCGCTGTCGCATCACCGCGCAGGGACGCGCGCACGTCGGCCAGCAGCGCCACCTGTTCGCGGTCGTCCATCTTGCGGTAGGCGAACAGTCCGGCGATCAGGGCCAGGATGCCGCCGGTCACCAGCACGAACCGGGTGCCGTCCACGGTGCCGTGCATCCCGGCGAAGTCGATCCTGCGCTCGCCCACCTGGGCGACGGCGAACGGCACCGAGGACAGGGCAAGGATGAGGACGACGCGGATCATCGACTGCAGGATCGCGAACACCCGGCCGCGCATCTCGTCGTCGACGTCGGTGCCGAGCAGCGTCATGCCGGCCAGGTAGGCGACGCCGGCCCCGAAGCCGATGCCCACCACGAACACGATCGCGAGCGCGACCTGTGGCATGACCGCGGTCAGGATCAGGCACACCGCGGCGAACACCAGCGCGAGCCCGAACAGCCGTCGGCGTGACAGGTCCCGCGCCACCTTCGGGCCAAACGCCATCCCGGACCCGAGACCGACGAAGACGGCTCCGAAGAGCATGCCGTAGGCCGCGTCGCCGCCGCCCAGGCTCTCGACGAAGATCTTGCCCGCGCCGATGACGGCTCCGGCGGCGACGAAGGCACCGATCAAGCCGATGATCAGGCCGCCGACCAGGCGCGAGCCGCGGACGAAGCTCGCACCCTCGCGGAGCATGAACAGCAGGCCGGGCTGCTCGTCGGCCGGACGCACCGAGCGCCGCCCGCTGATCTCCGGGATGAACACGACGACGATCGCGCCGACCAGGAAGGTGGCGGCGTTGAAGTAGAGCGCGAGATTGACGGGGTTGGTCTCGAAGAAGCTGAGGTGCCGCGCCAGGACGTTCGTGATCAGGGCGAGCACCGAGAACAGGCCGGCACCCGCGACCGGTGTCAACCCGTAGGTGGTGATCAGGCTCAGCTGGTTGGCCGCCTCGACCTGGTCGCGGCGGACCAGGTTCGGCACGCTCGCGTCCTTGGCGGGCATCCAGAACAGGCTCACGCATTCGATCAGGAAGCTGGCGATCAGCAGCCAGGCCAGCGTCTGCCGGTTCGTCACGACCAACGCTGCCAGCGGAATGCTCAGGAACAGCACGAACCGGATGAGGTCGGAGATGATCATGGTGCGGCGACGGTCGAACCGGTCGGCGAACGCGCCGGCGAGCGGGCCGAGGAACACCGCCGGCAACAGCTTGACGACGAGCACCCCGCCGAGTGCGTAGTTCTGCGCCTGATACCCGCTTGCGAGGGTGGTGGCGAGTGCCGTGGTGGCGAGCAGGCCGAGCCAGTCACCGAGGCTGGACAATGCCGTCGAGTACCACAACCGCCGCAGGGCCGTCACCCGAAGGACGCCACGGATGGCCGCGACCGTCGATACCGGCTGTCGCGTGTCCGCCGCGGCGACGTCGTCTATGGTCCCCCCTCGGGTCACGTCGGGACGGTAGCCCACGGATCTGACCCGCGGGCCGACCGGGAGGTTGATGTCACGGTACTGCCCCGGGGCTGCTGATACCGCTGGAGTTACTGGCGACGAGCAGGACGCGCAGGGCGTCGGCGAGCTCACGCCGGTGGCTGCCGTCCAGGGCCGTCAATAGCTCCCGCTCGCCGACGAGCAGGTCGCCGAAGGCGGTGTCGATGCGCCGCCTGCCCTCGGGGGCGAGCCGAACGCGCACCAGCCGACCGTCGGCGGGATCGGCGCGGCGGACGACGAGCCCGCGGGCCACCAGATTCCCGAGGCGGCTGGTCATGGTGCCGGACGTGACGTGCGTCAGGGCGGCGAGCTCGCCCGCCGTGCGCTCGAACGGTGGACCGCTGCGCCGCAGCACGCTCAGGACGTCGAACTCGTGCGGGTGCAGGTCGTGGTCGATGAACGCCTTCGCGCGCCGGATGTCGAGGATGGCCGCGAGCCGGCTGACCCGCGAGAGCACCTCGAGCGGTTCGACATCAAGGTCGGGACGTTCGCGGCGCCACGCAGCGACGATCGCGTCCACCTCGTCGCCCACGTATTCATGGTGCCATATCTCTTGACATCAAGAGATCGGCTCGAAGGGGTCAGTCGCCGGTACCGTCACGCTCGCCGGAACGGCTCGCCCGCGTGGGACTCGCAGACTCGGGCCGTTCGCTCTCCCGCACCTGGCTCTCCCGCGGTTCGCTCGGCCGCGGTTCGCTCTCGCGCGGTTCGCTCTGGCGCGGTTCGCTTTCGCGCGATTGGGACGGCGGGGGCAGCTGCGGTGCCGCGGACCTATCGTCGGACCGTTCCGGGGTCGGCGATGCGGCCGTGCTCGCGGGTGACGGCCGCGGCGTCGCCGCCGGAACGGTCGGCACCGGCGGCACGGGACGCGGGCGCGCGGGGCCGGGATCGAGCTGGAACGGCGTCAGGAAGTTGACCAGGTGGGTGACGACGCCCTGCGCCGGCTCCGGCAGCGAGTCGTGTGCCGCCGCGATCCCGGTGCCGCCGAGGACCACTGCTGCCGCCGCGCTCGCGATGACCGCTCGCCGCCAGGGACGCCGCGCGGCCACCGCGACCGTGCCGTCCAGCAAGGCGGCCAGTGCCGGCCCGGGTGGCGGTACCGACCCGGCGCTGAATGCGCGCAGCTCGGCGAGGAAGGCAGTCATGGCGGCGGTACCCGGCGCCATCCCGCTCGGCTCGCTGCTCGTCGGACCGCTCATCTCGTCCACGTCATCGTCAGCGGCCCCGCGGTAGTTACTCGCGCCGTCGCGCGGGACCGTGCTCACAGCGTCACCCGCCGATCGGCCAGCGCCTGCCGCAGCGCGATCAGGGCGCGACGCTGCAACTGTTTGATGGCACCGCTCGAGCGGCCCATCACCTCGGCAACCTGCTCGACCGAGAGGTCGGCGACAACGCGCAGGGTCAACACCTCTCGCTGGTCGTCGGGCAGCAGGTCGAGGACGCGCAACACCTTCTGCGTCGCGAGCGAGTCCTGCGCGTCGTCCTCGGCCGACGCGTCCTGGCGGTCGTCCTCGTCCGCTTCGTAGCTGATCGTCGGTGGGCGTCTGGCTCGAGCCCGTGCGTCGTCGACGAGCCGGGCGTGGGCGATCGAGAAGGCCAGCGTGCGCAACCCGGCCGCACCACCGCTGAGCCTGGGCAGTCGGGGCAGCAGCGCGAGGAACACATCCTGGGTCGACGCCTCGGGATCGCTCGCGCCCCGGGCGCGCAGATAGCCGAGCACAGCGGGAGCGAGGTTCTCGTAGACGGCGCGGAGCGCGGCCGGCTCCCCGCGCGCGGCGTCAGCAGCCAGCGCGTCGGTGACCGCATTCGTAGCCAACACACCCCCTGACGAGGCCGGGTCGGACGCTTGACGCAACGTCTGTTGCGGCGGTGGAGTCAGGCCAGTGTGCAGTGCGCGTAACCCGGTGGCCAAGCCTGCCGATCACACAGGCAAGCGGGCCGACGATCCGAAGGAGCCAACTGATGCGACGATCCCGACGTATCGCGACAACTGCGGCGGCGGCGGGGACGCTCGTTGCCGGCGCGGCCGCCGCGCTCGCGTCCACGCTGCCGTCGGCGTCGCCGAGTTCTTCGGTGGCGCTTCCGGCTCCCGCCGCGCGATCGGCACCGGACGCGGCCACGCTGCGAATGCGTGCTGACGCCGACGCGGCGGCTCACCGAGCCGCTGCGCTGCGCCAGTCGCTGGACCGTGCCCAGGCCCGCCTTGCCGAGCAGCGCCGGGCCGCTGCCGCCGCTGCCACTGCCAAGTTGGCTGCACGTCGAGCGGCCGCGCAGGTCGCACAACAGGCCGCTGAGCAGGCGGCCCGCAACGCCGCCCAGGTTGTTGCTGCTCCACCGCCGCGACCGGTCGTCGTCGTTGCGCCAAGTGCCGCTGGCGTGACGCCGCCGCCCACCCACGCGCGGACGGGCGCCAGCGGGGCGACCGGGTCAGCCCGCGAGGACGACGGCGGCGAACACGACGGCACCGAACACGACGGCACCGAACACGACGGCACCGAACACGACGGCACCGAACACGACGGCACCGAACACGACGGCGGCGATGACTGATCGCGCCGGCCGCTGGCTCATCGCGGCCGTCCTCGCCCCCTGCGGCGCGGCCGTCTTCTCCGGGGTGATGGCCTGGGCCGGGTCGACCACGCCGTCAACCGCAACGCAGACGCCGGCACCGACGGCCCAGGCGGCTGCGACAGCCCGGCCGGGCGCCGTCGACACCGCCGCGGCGAGCACAGCGCGCGCGGCCCTGCTCGACAATCGGCGTGAGGTCGCCACCCTGAGCGGGCAACTGCACGAGGTGCAGGCCAGGTTGGCCCGGCTGCGCGCACAGCAGCGCCGCGACGCCGCGGCAGCAGACCGCGCGGTGGCACAGCAGGTCCCCGTCGCCGCGCCGCACGCCGGCCCGGCGCCACACCCGGTGTACGTCCCGGCCCCACCGCCCCCGCCACCGGTCGTCGCGCCCGCTCCGCCTCCCGTCCAGGCGACCACCGGCGCATCCGGCGCGCCGTGACCGGACCCGCGGCCCTGCCCGCCGTCACCCTCGCCCGTCCCGGGTTGGCCCGCCCGCTCGGCGTGTACCGGTTCCGGGCGATGGCCTGCGAGGTGTCGCTGACCCTCGACCCGTCCGAGTCCGATGCCGTTGCGGTGCTGGAGGCGGTGCACGCGGTGTTCGAGCAGGTCGAGCGTGAGTGCACGCGCTTCGACCCCAGCAGCGACCTGATGCGCGCGAACGCTGCGGGCGAGGACTGGTGCGACGTCGGACCGTGGTGCCTCGCCGCGCTCGACGAGGCGCTCACCGCCCATCACCGCACCGCGGGGCGCTTCGACCCGCGCGTCCTTCAGGCGCTGCACCGCATCGGCTACGTCGGGTCGTTGCCGTTCGCCCGCGGTCCCGTTCAGGTTCCCGCGCCGGGCCGCCCACCGCTCGGTCAGGGCAGCCGGTGGACCCCGCGCATCGATCGTCAGAGCGGCCGGGTCGCCGTCGGATCGGTGCCCGTCGACCTCGGCGGGATCGGCAAGGGCCTGGCCGTCCGGTGGGCGAGCGAGCAGGCGGCGCGACTGTGCCCGGCTTTTGTCCTGGACGCGGGCGGCGACTGCCGGCTGCACGGCACCGCGCCCGGCGGGGCACTGTGGCAGGTGGGCGTCGAGGATCCGCGCGGCAGCACCGTCCCGGTGGTGGTGCTCGCACTGCAGGACACGGCGTGCGCGACGTCGTCGATCCGGTTGCGGTCGTGGCGCGCCGGCGCCGAACCCGTGCACCACCTCATCGATCCCCGCACCGGGCTACCGGGCGGTGCGGGACTGCTCGCGGTCACCGTCGTCGATCCGGACGCGGCGCGCGCCGAGGTGTGGAGCAAGGCGCTGTTCCTGCACGGCGCCGGCGGCATTGCCGCGGCCGCCGCCGACCAGGACGCGGCGGCATTGTGGGTCGGCGTCGACGGCGACGTCCACGTCAGCGACGGCCTGCGGCCGATGGTCGTGTGGGAGGCCGCGTGACAGCCGTCCCGACGCGGGGGCGAGCCGGGCACGTCGGCCGCATCCTCGGCGGCTGTGCCGGACTCGGTGCCGCGGGTTGGCTGATCGGCCGTTCGGTGCACGCCGTGGCCGGGGAGCGGATGGCGCCGTGGATCCTCGGCCGCGCCGCGGGAGTGACCGCCTACCTGTTGCTGGTCGTCGGGGTGCTGTCCGGGATGGTGCTCTCGCACCCGTGGCGCTCCCGGGTCGCCCGGCCGAGCGCGGCGACGCGGATCCGCGTGCACATCACCCTGACCGTCTTCGCATTCGCGTTCACCGCCCTCCACGTCGCCGTCCTCGCGACCGACAGCTACGCCGGTGTCGGGTGGTGGGGCGCCCTCGTGCCGATGGGCGCGTCCTACCGGCCCGGGGCCACCACGCTCGGGCTGATGGGAACCTGGGTCGCGTTGCTCGCCGGCGGATCGGCCGCCCTCGCCGGTCGCCTGCCGCGGCGCGCGTGGTGGCCGCTGCACAAGGTGGCGGCCGGTTCGCTCGTCCTCGTCTGGCTGCACGGCCTGCTCGGTGGCGGGGACACTCCCGCCCTGCTCGTCATGTACGTCCTCACCGCAGTGCTCGTCATGACCGTCGCCGTGACCCGCTACATCGCGCGGACGCCGGCAGACCGCCGAGCGGACGGTCCGCTGCGATGACCGCAGTACTCGCCCGCGGCGCGCAGCCGGAGCGGGAGGCGCTGCTGGCGGCCGCCGTCCGCTACCACGGCCCGGACGGGGCGGCCTTGACCGAGCTGGTGCCCGACGGCCTTGCGGCGCACGGGTCGCGATACGGACCGCTGCCCACGGCGATCGACGCGGCGGGCCTGCTCGACCGACTCGACGCGCTGAGCGGTCGCGGGGGAGCCCACTTCCCGGTCGCCGCGAAGTGGCGGGCGGTGCGGTCGGCGGCCGGCACCCCGGTCGTCGTCGGCAACGGCGCCGAGGGCGAACCACTCTCGCGCAAGGACGCGGCACTGCTCGAGTTCCGGCCGCACCTCGTGCTGGACGGGCTGGCTGTCGCCGCGCTCGCGCTGGGCGCGGACGACGCGCTGCTCTGGCTGCACGAGGACGCCCACGCCGTCCGGTCGGCGATCACACGCGCGCTTGCCGAGCGTCCCCGCGACGAGATCCCGATCCAGGTCCGGCTCGGTCCGGCGCGCTACCTGTCCGGTGAATCCAGTGCCGTCGTGCGGGCGTTGTCGGGCGGGCCCGCGCTGCCCTCGTTCCGGCTGCGGCCGACCGCGGTCAGCGGCGTGGATGGGCGGCCGACCCTGGTCCAGAACGTCGAAACGCTGGCTCGCGTCGCTCTTACCGCTCGAGGTCTCGACGCGAGCTCGTCGGTCCTGCTGACGGTGACCCGCGCCAGCGAGCACATCGTCGCGGAGATCGACTCGGCGACCACGTTCCGCGCCGCGATCGGCGAATGCCTCGGACCGCTCGTTCCCGAAGCCGTCCTGCTCGGCGGCTACGGCGGGCGGTGGGTTCGCTGGCCCGAGCTTGCCGGACTGCCAGTGGCCGAGGCACGCCTGCGCCGGCACGGACTCTCGCTCGGCGCCGGTGTCCTGCTGCCCGTCCCGCCAGGGACGTGCGGGCTCGCGGTGACGGCCGGCATCGCCGGGTACCTGGCCGACAGTGGCGCGCGCCAGTGCGGGCCGTGCCTGTTCGGCCTGCCCGCCCTGGCCGAGGCGATGACCGCGCTGGCGCGGGGCCGAGCGTCGGCGCGCGATCTTCGCCGGCTCGACCGCTACTGCGCCGAGCTCACCGGCCGCGGGGCGTGCCACCACCCGGACGGTGCCGTGACGATGGTGGCGAGCGCGCTGAGCACCTTCGCCGACGATGTCGCCGCACACCGGCGGGGCGGCTGTCTCGCCGACGCGGCATGACGCGCCGGCTGCGGGTGGACCCGACCCAGTGCGACGGGGTGGGGATCTGCGCGCATCTCGCACCGGACCTGATCGCCGTCGATTCGTGGGGCTACCCGATCCTGGCCGAGCAGGGACTGGACCGCCGCGGGCTGCGCGCGGCCCGCGCCGCCGTGACGGCCTGTCCCCGCAAGGCACTGCACCTCGTCGACGACCCGTCGCGGGACCTATCTTGATTCGCATGCGGTGGGACCCGGACGTGTACGCGCGCTACGCCGATGAACGCGGCCGGCCGTTCCTCGATCTCGTCGCTCGCATCTCGGCGACGTCGCCGCGGCGCGTCGTCGACCTCGGCTGCGGCACGGGCGCCCTGACCGCGCGGCTGGCCGAGCGCTGGCCGGCGGCGCGGGTCGAGGGCATCGACTCATCACCGGACATGATCGCGGCCGCAGCTCGGCTCGACGTGGCGGTCTCGTTCCGCGTCGAGGACATCGAAGCGTGGACGATGCCCGCCGACGCCGACGTCGTCGTCTGCAACGCGGCGCTGCAATGGGTTCCCGCGCATCGCAACCTGCTCAGGTCGTGGGCGGTCGCGGTGCCGCCCGGCGGTTGGCTGGCCTTCCAGGTGCCGGGCAATTTCGATTCCCCGTCGCACGCGCTGATGCGCTCGCTGGCGATGACCGCGCGCTGGGCCGCCGTCCTCGCCGGGGTGCTGCACCACCACGAACCGGTGGCCTCGCCGGCCGAGTACGCGTCCGTGTTGCTCGAGGCCGGGCTGGCGGTCGACGTCTGGGAGACGACCTACCTGCACGTGCTGTCCGGGCCCGACCCGGCGCTGGAGTGGCTGCGTGGGACCGGGCTGCGTCCCATCCTGACGGCCCTGGGCGAGCCCGACGCGCAGGAGTTCACCGCAGCACTCGCGGCGCGGCTACGGGTGGCCTACCCTGCGTCGGCGTACGGCACGGTGTTCCCGTTCCGTCGCCTGTTCGCCGTGGCGCACCGGCACTAGTTCCTGCCCGAGTTCGCACTCAGGACGACTCGGCCGCAACCTTCTTCGCCGGGGCCTTCTTCGCGGCCGTCTTCTTCTTCGCCGCCGCCTTCTTCGCCGGGGCCTTCTTGGCAGCCGCCTTGCGCGGGGCCTTCTTCGCCGGTCCACGCGAGCGCCGGTCGGCGAGCAATTCGGCCGCGCGCTCGTCGGTCAGTTCCTCGATCGAGTCCCCCCGACGCAGGGACGCATTCGTCTCGCCGTCGGTCACGTACGGCCCGAACCGGCCGTCCTTGACCACCATCGGCTTTCCTGACAGTGGATCGTTGCCCAGTTCCTTCAGCGGCGGTGCGGCAGCGCCGCGGCGTCCCCGCTGCTTGGGCTCGGCCAGCAACGCAGCCGCCTGGTCCAGGGTGACGGTGAACAACTGCTCCTCCGACTCGAGCGAGCGCGAATCGGTGCCCTTCTTGATGTAAGGCCCGTACCGGCCGTTCTGGGCGGTCACCTCGACCCCGTCGAGCTCGCCGAGGGTCCGCGGCAGGGTCAGCAGCCGCTCGGCCTCCTCGAGGGTGAGGGTGTCGAGGGACATCGAGGCGAACAGCGACGAGGACCGTTCGCCGTCCGAGACGTAGGGGCCGTACCGGCCCGAGCGGGCAGTCACCTCGCGCCCGTCGGACGTCGTTCCCAGCGGACGGTCACCGGACGGCGCCGAGAGCAATTCCTCGACCTTGTCCGGCGTCAGCTCGTCCGGCGCGAGATCCTCGGGCACCGAGGCCCGCTCCTCACCGCGCTGCAGGTACGGGCCGTACCGGCCCACGCGCACGACCACGCCGCCGCCGTTGAGCGGAATCGAGTTGACCCCACGGGCGTCGATCTCTTCCAGCCGCGAGGCGATGAGCCGCTTCAGCCCGCCCTGCGCCGAGATCCGCTGCGAGTCGGTGACGTCGTCGGCGCCGAAGTAGAAGCGCCGCAGCCAGTCGACCCGCGACCGCTCGCCGTTGGCGATGTCGTCGAGGTCGTTCTCGACCGAGGCGGTGAACCCGTAGTCGACCAGGCGCGAGAAGTACGACTCGAGCAACCCGACCACGGCGAACGCCGTCCAGGTGGGGACGAGTGCGGCACCCTTCTTGAACACGTACCCGCGGTCCTGGATGGTCTGCATGATCGAGGCATACGTCGACGGCCGGCCGACGCCGAGCTCTTCCATCGCCTTCACCAGGGACGGCTCGGTGTAGCGCGCGGGCGGGTTGGTCGAGTGCCCGTCCGCTTCGAAGCCGCGCGGGTCGAGATCGTCCCCACGGGCCAGTTGTGGCAGCCGCTTCTCGGCGTCGTCCTTCTCGCTCGGCTCGTCGGTGTCCTCGACGTAGGCGCGCAGGAAGCCGGGGAAGGTGATCGTGCGGCCGCTCGTCGTGAACACGACCGCCTCGCCGCTCGCCGACGTCGCGCCGATGCGGATCGACACCGTCGTGCCGACCGCGTCGGACATCTGCGAGGCGAGCGTGCGCTGCCAGATCAGCTCGTAGAGCCGGAACTCGTCGGAGGAGAGCTGGTTGGCCACCTCGCCGGGCGTCCGGAACGTGTCACCGGACGGACGCACGGCCTCGTGCGCCTCCTGCGCGTTCTTCACCTTGCGGGTGTAGGTGCGTGGCTCGGCCGGGACGTACGCGTCGCCATACAGCTCGCGCGCCTGGGTACGCGCCGCGGTGAGGGCCGTCGCCGACAGGTTGGTCGAGTCGGTACGCATGTAGGTGATGTAGCCGTTCTCGTACAGCTTCTGCGCGACACGCATCACCGTGGCCGCCGACCAGCGGAACTTGCGACCGGCCTCCTGCTGCAGCGTGGAGGTCATGAACGGCGCGTACGGCCGGCGACGGTAGGGCTTGTCCTCGACGCCCTGGACGGCGAACTCGCGACCCTCGAGCCGGGCGGCCAGTCCGCGCGCCCCCGCCTCGTCCAGGTGCAGGACGCTCGCCGGTGCGCGGCCGGTGGCCGGGTCGAAGTCGCGACCACTTGCCAGCCGGGTGTCGTCGACGCTCACCAGCGTGGCGGTGAACGTCTCGGGGTCGCCGGGCTTCGGCGCTGCGGGTGCGAAGGTGCCCGCGACGTCCCAGTACTCGGCCGTGTGGAAGGCCATCCGGGCGCGCTCGCGCTCGACCACCATGCGGGTCGCGACCGACTGCACGCGCCCGGCCGACAGCCGAGGCAGGATCTTCTTCCAGAGCACCGGGCTGACCTCGTAGCCGTAGAGCCGGTCGAGGATCTGACGGGTGCGCTGGGCATCGACGAGCTGCACGTCGATCTCGCGCGGGGCAGCGACGGCGGCAGCGATCGCCGCCGGGGTGATCTCGTGAAAGACCATCCGCTTGACCGGGACGGTCGGCTTGAGCGTCTCGACCAGGTGCCAGGCGATCGCCTCGCCCTCGCGGTCCTCGTCCGTGGCGAGGTAGAGCTCGTCGGCGTTCTTGATCAGGCCCTTGAGCTTGGTGACCTGCTGCTTGCGGTCGGCGCTGATGACGTAGAGCGGCTCGAAATCGTTGTCGACGTCGACGCCGAGGCGTGCCCATGGCTGGCCCTTGTACTGGGGCGGGACGGCCGCCGCGTTGGGTGGCAACTCGCGAATGTGCCCGATCGACGCCTCGACGACGTAGCCGGCGCCGAGGTAGCCGCCGATGGTCTTCGCCTTCGCCGGGGACTCGACGATGACCAGCTTGGTGCCGGTGCCGCGTGCCTTACCTGCCATGGTTCACCTCCTCAGGGTCTGCGTCGCGGACGGTACAGGACTGTCCCACACAGCCGGTGCGTCGGCGCTCAGGTATGTGGCCAGTCCGCCGCTGCGCCGTCCGGCGCAGCACCGAGCAACTCGGCCAGCCGGCGCAGCCGCTTGACCGACGTCACCCGCCACCCCGGCCCCCCGCGGGCCGACACCGAGACGGCGGCGAGCCCCAGCCGCGACAGCTGCGCGCCGGCGGCCAGATGCACCACGTCGTCCGAGCGGGCCGTCGCGAGCAGGTAGCCGGCCTGGTCCACGTGTCCGGACGCAATCGCCCACAACCGAAGGCCCCCGGCCGTCAACCGAAGGTCGGTGGGCGGGCCCTGGTTCGCACCGCGGATCCAGCGGGTGGCGGCCGGCATCAGCTCGGGACAGAAGCCGGTGCGGGCGGCGAAACCGCCGGTCGCGGCCAGGCCCACGTTCTCGGCGGTCTCCTCGGCTGCCTGGTTCGCAGCGAGGCCGCGGGCGGCGAACTCGGCGGCCAGCGCCTCGCCGCGCCACCGGTCGGCCACCACCACCGACAGTCGCGCTGCCGAGGGCGAGCGCACCCACTGCCCACCGGCCAGCAGCACGCCGTCCAGGTCGTCCAGGGACGGCTCAGCGGCGGCCGCGCCGAACAGCGAGAACTGCGTCATCCCTCCCTCTCGCCCCCCTTCGCGGTCGGACTGCAGCCTATGAGACAGCGACGGGCGGCCCCGGCCGCGAGGCCAGGACCGCCCGTCGGACGAGTGCTGTTACGCGGCAACCTTCTCGGTTACGGGCGCCTCGCCCATCGAGACGCGGCGACGCTTCGACACGATCACGGCCGCGGCGATGATGCCGAGCGCGATGATGCCGGCCAGGATGCGCAGCCCGGTCGAGGCGTTCTCACCGACGGTGAGCTTGACGACTGCCGGAGCCACCAGCACGGCCACCAGGTTCATCACCTTGATCAGCGGGTTGATCGACGGGCCGGCAGTGTCCTTGAACGGGTCACCCACCGTGTCGCCGATGACGGTCGCGGCGTGTGCCTCGGTGCCCTTGCCGCCGTGCACACCGTCCTCGACCATCTTCTTCGCGTTGTCCCAGGCGCCACCGGAGTTGGCCAGGAAGATCGCCATCAGCACGCCGGCACCGATCGCCCCGGCGAGGTAGCCCGCGAGCGGGCCGACGCCGAGCAGGAAGCCGATCGAGACGGGCGCGAAGATCGCGAGCAGACCAGGAGTGGCCAGCTCACGCAGCGAGTCCTTGGTGCAGATGTCGACGACCCGTGCGTAGTCCGGCTTCTCGGTGAAGTCCATGATCCCGGGGTGGTCGCGGAACTGCGCGCGCACCTCGTAGACGACGCGACCGGCTGCACGACCCACCGCGCTGATCGCCAGGCCGCTGAACAGGAACACGACCGATGCGCCGACGATCACGCCGAACAGGTTGTTCGGCTGCGACAGGTCCAGGCTGAACGAGAGCTGCGTGAGCCTGCCCGCACCGCCCAGCGCGGCGTCAGCCCCGCCCTTGAGGCCCTCGAGCGCGTCAGCGATCGCCTTGTTGAACGAGCCGAACAACGCGGTCGCGGCGAGCACGGCAGTCGCGATCGCGATGCCCTTGGTGATCGCCTTCGTGGTGTTGCCGACCGCGTCGAGGTCGGTGAGCACGCGAGCGCCCTGCTCGTCGATGTCACCGCTCATTTCGGCGATGCCCTGCGCGTTGTCACTCACCGGACCGAAGGTGTCCATCGCGACGATGACGCCGGCCGTGG
Organism: uncultured Actinomycetota bacterium; assembly: GCA_963750295.1. Lineage (GTDB taxonomy): Bacteria > Actinomycetota > Actinomycetes > Mycobacteriales > Jatrophihabitantaceae > CAVVPY01. The sequence continues at coordinate 152,008 of CAVVPY010000006.1, read as the reverse complement.
TGAGCAGGCCGGTACCGGCGAGCGCCACCGCGTAGAGCGCGACGAAGGTGCTGCCGCCGCCGAGCAGGAACGCGCCGAAGACAGCCGAGCCGATGAGCAGCGCCGAGTAGACGGCCGATTCGAGCCCGAGCGAGATGCCGGACAGGATGACGGTGGCCGCGCCGGTGAGAGAGGTGTCGGCGACGTCCTTCACCGGACGGCGGACCGTGTCGGTGAAGTAGCCGGTGATCTGCTGGATCAGCACGGCGAGCACGATGCCGATCAGCACCGCGATGAACGCGATCAGCGCCGGGTTGCCCGTGGCGTCGCTGACGTGGCCGGGCAGGTCGTCGAAGGACGTCGGCAGGAACACGAATGCCGCGATCAGCACCAGAGTCAGCGAGACGCCCGCGGTGACGAAGAACCCGCGGTTGATGGCTACCAGGCCGTTGCGGTCGGACTGCTGCAGCTTCGTGGTCAGGATGCCGACCACCGAACTGACGATGCCGACAGCACCGATGATCAGCGGCAGCAGCAGGCCCTTCGCGCCGAACGCGGTCTGGCCGAGGATCAGCGCGGCGACCAGCGTCACCGCGTAGGACTCGAACAGGTCCGCGGCCATGCCGGCGCAGTCACCGACGTTGTCACCGACGTTGTCGGCGATCGTGGCGGCGTTGCGCGGGTCGTCCTCCGGGATCCCGGCTTCGACCTTGCCGACCAGGTCGGCGCCGACGTCCGCGGCCTTGGTGAAGATGCCGCCGCCGACACGCATGAACATGGCGAGCAGCGCGCCACCGAAGCCGAAGCCCTCGAGCACGGTCGGAGCATTCGAGTTGTAGGTGAACAAAACGACGCTCGCGCCCAGCAGGCCGAGGCCCACGGTGAGCATGCCGACGATGCCGCCGGTGCGGAACGCGACGTGGAAGCCGCGCTCGCGTCCGCCGCCACGCGCAGCAGCAGCGACGCGGACGTTGGCCTGGGTCGCCAGCGTCATGCCGATGTAGCCGACCATGGCCGAGAACACCGCGCCGACGATGAAGAACAGCGCCCGTCCGAACTGCACCGAGAACCCGCCATGGTTGACCGGCAGGAACAGCAACAGGACGAACACGATGATCGAGAAGACCGCGAGCGTGCGGAACTGGCGGTTCAGGTAGGCAGCCGCACCTTCCTGCACGGCCTTGGCAATCTCTTGCATCTTCGGCGTGCCCTGGTCGGCGCGGAGCACCTCCTTCACCAGCGTGTAGGCGAAGACGAGAGCGGCAATGGCGATGACGCCGATGACCGCTACCAGTCCCTTTTCGCCGCTGGAAATCGCCGGGAGGGCGAGCGAGTGGTGCGTGGTCATGCAGCTACCCCTCAGTAGTCAGATCAGCAGCCCACAGGAGCTGCAGGCGAGGACGGAAAGCGTCTGCCGGCGCCGAAACACCGCGCACAGGACGGACGGGCGGCAGTCTAACCGGGCAGGTGGGCGCTCGCAGCGCCGAGGTCTGCCTTAAGCGTTCTCGGCGGTGTCCAGGCCACGCAGCGCCTCGGCGACATTGGGGTGGATGCTGAACACGCCGTCCAGGCCGGTGATAGTGAACAGCTTGAGAATGCGCTGGTGCGTGCACACGAGCGGCAGGCACGCGCCCTTCTCTGCGGCTGCGGTCCGGGCCGCGACCAGTGCGCCGAGCCCGGTCGAGTCGAGGAAACCGACTTCGGTGAGATCGACCACAACGCTCGAGCCCGCTTCGAGTAGCTCGGTGAGCCCGTCTCGAAGGGCTGGAGCGGAGTAGACGTCGACCTCTCCGCTCACCGCCACGACCGGAACAGCGCCTCCGTTCGGTGTTGACACGGAAAGCTCCAAGACCAGTACCACCCTCGTCGTCGGCCGGCTCGCGCAGTATCAAGCCGGGTCGTTCGCACGCGCCAGCATGCCACAGACCGGACAAGGGGACGTTGTGCACGAGTTGCTCGACCGCCTGCTGCTCGGTCTCGCACCCGGTTCGCAGCCGATCACGCACGTCGAGGTCCTGCCCGATCGGCCCGGCCGGGCGGCACCGTGGCCCGAGTGGGTCCCGCCGTCCCTGCGGGTCAGGCTGACCGAGGAAGCCATCGCCGCGCCGTGGCAGCACCAGGCCGTGGCGGCGGACCTAGCGTGGGGCGGGCAGTCGGTGATCCTCGCGACCGGTACCGGCTCGGGCAAGTCGCTCGGGTACCAGCTGCCGGCGCTGTCGGCACTCGCTGCGGACGACCGGTCCCGCGTGCTCTACCTCGCGCCGACGAAGGCGCTGGCGGCCGACCAGTTGCGGTCGTTGTCGCAGTTCCGGTTGGCCTACCTGCGGGCGGCCGCGTTCGACGGCGATACACCGAACGACGAGCGCGACTGGGTGCGCGCGCATGCGAACTGGGTGCTGACCAATCCGGACATGCTGCACCGGGGCATCCTGCCGGGGCACGTCCGGTGGGCGTCGTTCCTGCGGCGGCTGAGGTACGTCGTCGTGGACGAGTGCCACGCGTACCGCGGGCTGTTCGGCGCCCACGTGGCGCTGATCCTGCGGCGGCTGCGGCGGATCTGCGCCTCGTACGGCACCACGCCGACGTTCGTGCTGGCCTCGGCGACGGTGGCCGCTCCCGAGGAGGCAGGCGCTCGGCTGCTCGGACTGCCGGTGAGCGCGGTGACCGACGACGCCTCGCCGCGCGGGAGGACCACCTTCGCCCTGTGGGAGCCGCCGCTGACCGCGCTGCGCGGCGAGCACGACGCGCCGGTGCGTCGCGGGGCAGGCACCGAGGCGGCTCGGCTGCTCGCCGACCTCGTGATCGAGGGCAGGCGGACGCTGGCTTTCGTGCGCTCACGCCGCGGCGCGGAGGTGACCGCGCTCGCTGCGCAGCGGCATCTGGCCGAGGCCGGGCTGCGCGAACTCGTGCCGCGGGTGGCCGCCTACCGCGGCGGGTACCTGGCCGAGGAGCGCCGTGCCCTCGAGGCGGCGCTGTCGTCGGGGGCGCTGCTCGGGGTGGCCTCGACGAACGCGCTCGAACTCGGCCTGGACGTGAGCGGGCTGGACGCGGTGGTGCTCGCCGGTTTTCCGGGCACGCTGGCGTCGCTGTGGCAGCAGGCCGGTCGGGCGGGGCGCTCCGGCGCGGCGGCGCTGGTCGTGTTCGTTGCCCGCGACGATCCGCTGGACACCTACCTGGTGCACCATCCGGCCGCGGTGTTCGGGCGCCCGGTCGAGGCGTCGGTGTTCGATCCGGGCAATCCGTACGTGCTGGGGCCGCAACTGTGCTGCGCGGCGGCGGAACTGGCGCTGCGGCCGGACGAGGTGCCGTTGTTCGGACCGTCGGCGCCGGACGTCCTCGCCGCGCTGGTCCGGTCCGGTCGCCTGCGCGCCCGGCCGACCGGCTGGTTCTGGACCTCGCGCGAACGGCCTCACGCCGATATCCGCGGCAGCGGTGGGCCACCGGTCTCGGTCGTCGCGAGCGCGGACGGGACGCTGATCGGGACCGTCGACTCGGGGGCGGCCCACACCACCGTGCACACCGGTGCGGTGTACCTGCACCAGGGCCGCTCGTACGTGGTCGAGGGGCTGGACCTGCCCGACTCGGTCGCGCTCGTCCGCGCCGAGGAGCCGGACTGGACCACCTCGGCGCGCGACATCACCGACATCGCGGTCGTCTCGTCCAGTGCCGCGGCGTCGTTCGGGCCGGTGACCGTCTCGTTCGGGACGGTCGACGTCACGAACCAGACGATCAGCTACGCCCGAAAGCGGATCAGCACTAACGAGATCATCGATGAGACCCCGCTCGATCTGCCGCCACGACAGTTGCGCACGCGCGCCGTCTGGTACTCGATCACCGCCGCCGCACTCGCCGATGCGGGGGTTCTTGCCGCGGAGGTACCGGGGGCGGCGCACGCTGCCGAGCACGCCGCGATCGGGCTGCTGCCGCTGTTCGCCACGTGTGACCGGTGGGACATCGGCGGGGTGTCGACGGCGCGGCATCCCGATACCGGTGAGCCGACCGTATTCGTCTATGACGGGCATCAGGGCGGCGCTGGGTTCGCCGAGCGCGGCTTCACCTGCCTGTCGACGTGGCTCGGCGCGACGCGGGCCGCGATCGCCTCGTGCGAGTGCGTCTCGGGCTGCCCGTCGTGCGTGCAGTCGCCCAAGTGCGGCAACGGCAACGAGCCGCTGGACAAAGCCGCGGCGGTCCGGCTGCTCGATCTCGTGCTGCGCTACGTAGCGTGACCGCGCTATCCCGCTTGCGCGGGCGGCCCTCGCCCGTCGAGGGGGCCGCCGACGGGCACGTCGACGGAGCCGTCGAGGGGGCCGCCGACGGGCACGTCGACCGGTAGGCGGCCGGCCCGCGCCGACGCCGTCACCGCTTGGCCGCCGACCAACGGCAGCGCCACGTGCACGACGACGGTGACCCGCACCGTGCCGCTGCGGCCACCCGGGTCCAGGGCCAACGTGCAGCCGGTGAGCACGGCCCGATTCGCGTCCGCGACCCGTCGTGCCCCGGCGCACTCGTCGCCGCTCACCCCGATCCGCCCGGCGGCGGCCAGCGCCGCAAGGTCGGCCGCCGCCTCGGCACGGTGCCGCGCAAGGACGGCGCTCGACCGGACCAGTGCCACGACGGCCAGCGCGACGAGCACCACGATGCAGGCCACTAGCCACACGGTCGCCGACCCGCGATCATCACCCGCTCGCGCCGACCGTGTGCTCGTGGCCGGGCTCAGGGCCGGGCTCAGGGCCGGGCTCAGGGCCGGGCTCATGGCGGCGCGGACGGCTCGGCTGCCGCGACCGCGCGTTCGGTGATCGTCACCGCGGGCAACCAGGTGACCAGCAAGTGCTGGCGTAGCCGGATCTCGGCGCGGACGTCATCACCGGACCGGGTGAGCGCGACGGTGGCTCCGGGAGCGGCCGAGTGAGCCAACCGCGACGCGGCCGCATCGTCGCCGCGCGCTGCGGCACGTGCGGCCTCACGCGCAGCATCGGCTGCGCGTACGCGCGCCGCGCCGACGGACACCACGCTGAGCGAGAACGCGAGCAGCAACACGAGAACCGGCAGCCCGGCAGCCAGTTCGGCCGTCACCATTCCACGGTCGTCGCGCCGCCGGTCAGAGCGCATGCAACGCCTTCTGCACGATGGCGCTGAGCGTCGCCGACACGGCGTCGCTGCGCACGATGCGGTACAGCACCACGGCGAAGGCGACCGCAGCCACCGTGCCCACCGCGTACTCAGCTGTGGTCATGCCGAGGTCCTCGGCGCTGGCCCGGATTCTCTTTGCCCGCTGGGCAATTCGCGTGAAGAGGTTCATGCGACCAGCCAATCGGCCGTCGCCGTCGCGTGCAGCCGTCCGGGCCGATCTGTGGACGGCCCGGCGGCCTGTGGACGACCAGGCCGTCCACCACCGTGGCGCTCGAAACACCCCTAGCCACGGCGCGCTCAGCCCACACCGGCGAGCGCAGTGTGCGCGATGCCGACGACCACCGGCACGACCCCCAGGCAGAGGAAGGCCGGCAGGAAGCACAGCCCGAGCGGGGCGGCAGCGAGCACTCCGGCACGCTCGGCACGCGCGAGCGCTGCAGCCCGGCGGGACGCGCGTGACTCGGCCGCTGCGCGTTCGAACGCGGTCGCGAGCCGGATGCCGCTGGCCGCGCTGCGGCAGGCCGTCGATGCCACCGGGGCGAGCACCTCGTCGTCCGCGAGCCCGGCCCACGCCTCGTTCGGATCGGCGCCGAGTCGCAGCAGCCCGGCGACGCGAGCCAATTCGGCGGCCAGTGGATCGCCGGCCGCCGGGGCGGCGAGGGCCAGCGCCTCGGCGAACGGGCGACCGGCGCGCAACGCGGCGGCCACGAGATCGAGGGTGAGCGGCAGGGCGCGGGCTCGCGCCGCGGGTGCGCGAGCGGGCCGGCCGTGCAGCCGCGCCACGACGAACCACACACCCGGGCTCAGGCACAGCGCGGTCGCCGCGCCCGGGCCGCTCCCGAACAGGACGACCAGGGCGCACCCGAGACCGCAGACCGCAACCACCTGCAGCGTCCGCAGTGGCACCGGCCCGCGCGCCCGTTCCGACGCTGGCCGACGCCGGTGCTCCGCCACCGCAACCGGCGAGGGCCCGGCGAGCGCGAAAGTACCGGCCAGTAACAACCACCCCGACCAGGGCATCAGCCGGCCTCGGCCCGGACGGTGAGCCGCTGCGTCCATACGATCCCGACGACGTCGAGCACGATCCCGGCGAGGCAGACGAGTTGCCCGGCGGCCGAGCCGAGCAGGAAGCGCATCGGATCGGCATCGAGCGACGCCCCGAGCAGGACACCGACGACGGGTAGCCCGGCCAGCACCGCCGTCGACGAGCGCGGCCCGGCCAGCGCCCCCGACACCGCCCGTCCCTGGTCGATCGCCGACGCGAGATCGTCGGCAACGCGGTCGAGCACGGAGGCCGGCGGTGCCCCGGCCGAAAGCGCGAGCCGGCAGGCGTGACCGAGCGGGCGCAACGCGTCGTCGGCGGACAGCACCACAGCCGGGTCGGCCCCGTCCTCGGCTGCGGCGATCAGCGAGGCCGCGTGTTCCGGGCACAGCTCGGCACCGGCGCGCAATGCCGTGCCCAGCGCGGCCCCTGCTTCGAGTTCGGCGACGACGACCCGCACCGCCGCCAGTAACCGCCGCGCCGTCCGCGCCGCGACCCGGCGGCGCAGCGAGCCCCGCACCAGATGCACCGCCGTTGCGGCGACGCCGGCGGCAGCCACCCCGAGTACCGGGCCGAAGGCCAGCGTCACGACCACGCCGGCGCCAAGGGCAGCGGGTATCGGCGCGGCGACCGCGACCGGACGGACGGTCAGCACGGGCCGGCCCGCCGGTGGCGCAGCGACGAGGCGTCCGGCGCGTGCCAGCTCGCGCAGCCTGGCCCTCGGGACGTCGCCGAGCGGAGCCACCCACACCGCCACGGCCAGCGCGAGCCAGGTCGGCCAGCTCATCGCAGCAGTGTGGGCACGACCACGCCGCGCTCGGCCAGTAGCGACGACAGCCGCGCATGGCCGACGCCACGACCCGAAGGCAGCCTCCACACCGGGACGACGCGCAACTCGTCCAGGGCACGCTCGAGCATCCCGATCTCGGCCACCACGCGGGTGCCGTCCGGCAGCCGGCGCAGGTGCACCACGACGTGGAGCGCACATGCGGCGAGGCGAACCACGGCGTCGTTGCCGAGACCCGCCAGCGCGCCGAGGGCCGCGAGCCGGGCGGGCACGTCCGCGGCCGAGTTCGCGTGCAGCGTGGCGGCGCCACCCTCGTGCCCGGTGTTCAGCGCCACCAGCAGGTCGACCATCTCGGCGCCGCGAAACTCCCCCACCACCAGCCGGTCGGGGCGCATGCGCAGCGCCTGCCGGACGAGTTCGCGCAGCCCGACGGCGCCCGCTGCCTCGATGTTCGCCGGACGGCTGACCAGGCGCACCACGTGCGGATGGGTCACCACCAGTTCGGCGGCGTCCTCGATCACGACGATGCGGTCGCCGGCGCCGGTTTGGCCGAGCAGCGCCCCGAGCAGCGTGGTCTTCCCCGACCCGGTGCCGCCGCTGACCACCACCGCGAGCCGGGCTGCCGAGACCGCACCGAGGACGTCAGCCACCTCGACCGGCATCGTCCCCCGGCTGACGAGCCGAGCCAGGTCGAACCGTTCGCGGGCGAGCACGCGCAGCGAGATCGTCGTGTGCCGGCACAGTGGTGGGAGCACGGCGTGCAGGCGGGTGCCGTCCGGCAGCGCCGCGTCGACGAACGGCGCGCCGTCGTCGAGTCGGCGGCCGGCAGCAGCGGCGAGCCGCTGCGCGAGCCGGCGCACCGCGCCGTCATCGGCGAAGCACACGCGCGTGCGCTCGAGGCCGCGGCCACGATCGAGCCACACCTCGTCCGGGGCGTTGACCAGGACATCGGTGACCCCGGGCAGCGCGAGCAACTGCTCGAGCGGCCCGGCACCGGTCAGTTCGGCCGAGACATCGCGACTCAGCGTCTCGGCGACTGCGTCGTCGACGATCCCGCCGCTCTCTGCCCGGACGAGCACGTCGAGATCGTCCGGTGCCGTGACCAGCCGGTGCCGGACCCGCTGGACGATGTCGGTCACGGCGACGCTCCCGCGAAGACGCCGGCGGCGACCCGTTCGACCTGTCGAGGGATGCGCGGCGACACGTCCGAGCCGTCCAGCGCGGGCACCACGCCGAGCAGCGGGATGCCCAGCACCCGCGACGCCTCGGCCGTGGGTACGTCCCCGCGGCGCAGGACGGCACCGAGTCGGGGGGCAGCGGCGAGACCGGCGATGACCGTGCGCGCCGCGACGAGGGCGGCCACCCGCGCGGCGACCAGGACGACGCACAGCTGGCAACAGCGCAACGCCGAGTCACGCTCGACGCCCGGCCAACGCGGGACGTCCAGCACGACCGGCCCCAGCTCGGCCGCCGCCCCGACAACTTGCTCGATGGCTGCCGCCGGACCCGCATCCGCTGCCAGCACACCGACCTCGTTCCAGCGCGGCAGCCCCTCCTCGAGCAGCGCCGGGTCGAGAAACCCGCCGTCCAGCCGCAGGCCCGACCAGCGCGCACCGACCACGGACTCGATGCCGAGCAGGACGTCCACCCCACCGCCGACCGGGTCACAGTCGACGAGCGTGCTGCGCCCGGCTGCTGCGGCGAGCGCGGCCGCGAACGTGGATGCGCCCACGCCCCCTGTGCCACCAACCACGCTCACGACCACGCCCGCCACGTCCTGAAGAAAAGCCCACCCGGCGGTCGCCGCACGGGCACGGCACCGCGGCTGTGGACGGCCGGGCGGCCTGTGGACGGCTGGGTTGACAGGCCGCCGCGCGCAAAGATCCGTATTCTCAGCTTTGTGGCACCGACCGCCGCTTTTTTCGACTTGGACAAGACGATCATCGCCAAGTCGAGTGTTCTGGCGTTCGGAAAACCCTTCTACCAGGGCGGTCTGATCAACCGCCGGGCCGTGCTGCGCAGCGCCTACGCCCAGTTCGTGTTCGCTCTCGCCGGGGCGGACGAGGATCAGATCGAGCGGATGCGGGCCTACCTCACGTCCATGTGCGCCGGGTGGGACGTCGCGCAGGTGCGCGAGATCGTCTCCGAGACGCTGCACGAGATCATCGATCCGATCGTCTACGACGAGGCGGTCGAACTGATCGGCCTGCACAAGGCCGCCGGCCGCGACGTGGTGATCGTCAGCTCGTCCGGCGAGGAGGTGGTCGGGCCGATCGGTGCCATGCTCGGTGCCGACCACGTCGTGGCCACGCAGATGGTCGTCGCCGACGGCAAGTACACCGGCGAGATCGGGCTGTACGCCTACGCCGCCGAGAAGGCCGTCGCGATCATCGACTTGGCGCACGAGCGCGGGTACGACCTGGCCGAGTGCTACGCGTACTCCGACTCGGTCACCGACCTGCCGATGCTCGAGGCCGTCGGTCACCCGTTCGCCGTCAATCCCGACCGCGCGTTGCGCAAGGTCGCGGCCGAGCGCGACTGGCCCACCCTCGTCTTCTCGAACGCCGTCCCGCTCCGTGAACGCATCTCCGGCCTGCGGCCCGAGCACCCCACGATCACGGCAACGGCGGTCGGCGCGGGCCTGGCCGTCGGCGGTCTGGTCTGGTACGCGTCGCGCCGCCGCTCAGCTCGTGCATAGTGTGACGACTCGCCGATAGACCCTTGCGCCACCAGTGCGTCGGGCGTCCAATGAGGGCACGGACGAGGAACGTCTATGGCGGTCCAGCCCCCAGCGAACCTCGTTCGGTACGGACGAAACGGGCACCCACGCGGCGGTCCCACCACGCAACAGGTGAGTCGGCGCGGGACGGCACGTACCGACCGCGCGCGATATCGCAGAGCGCACGCCTGGTAACCCGGTCCGGCCGTGCTCGACGGCGTCGAGGCCACAGGCCCCGGCGCCGTCGATCTGCGTCAGCGCGTCATCGCCTCGCAGATCGCGGTTGTCTCGCGAGCGCCCGCGACGACGGCCGCGCACTCGCGGCGGACCCACGTCGCGAGCCCGCCGGGCGTCCCGCTGAGGTAGGCGTCCAGCGCCGTGTCATACCCCGGCTCGCGATCGCCCGCCTCCACGACGACGAGCGACTTCGGGTCGAGCCCGCGCTCGATGAGGGTGAGCCGGACGGCCACCCGCGCAACGATCCCCGACACCGGGGCGAACGCGTCGAGGCCGAGCACCTCACCATGCACGACCGCCGCGACCACGACAGCCGGCGCCCAGGTCGCGGTCAGCACCGCGGCCAGCGTGTCGAGCCGGTCAGCGCCCGCCGTGGGACGGCCGAGCTCGTCGGCGTCCAGCAGGTCGGCCGCGGCGAGGGTGTGCAGCCGGGCGAGTACCTGGCGCGGTGCGCGCGTCCAGGTGTCGGTGAGCGCGGGGATCGCCGAGTACGCCCGCAGCGCCCCCTGGACCAGCGGGTCGCGGGCTGCGGCACCGGAGCGGACGGCGGCCAGCTCGACGTCCGCGCCGGACAGCACCGCCGACGCCCAGGCGCCGCGCAACGACGACTCGGCCGACACGTCGGCCGAGCGCCGGCGTAGCGCGCGGTGACCCAGCAGCGTGTCCACCGCCGACCGGGTGCCGGCGACGCCGTCGGTCACACCGGGAAGGTCGAGCAGCGGGGCGAGCGGGTCGGCGGGCACGGCACGACGCTAGCCACGGGCACACCACACCCTGCCCGCCGGGTCGTTCGGGGGTGACCGGCGGGACTCGTTCGCCGGGACTGATGCGCAGCGACCCCGAGGGCTGACAGGATCGGGGTCGACACCCGCCACCCGAGGAGCTGACCGGTGACCGCAGCGCCCGACACCACGCCCGACCTGGACGCACGAACCCCGCGCCACGCCAGTGAGCCGTCGCTGGGCGAGCTGATGGCCGAGGCCAGCAAGTCGATGTCGACGATCATCCACGGCGAGATCGAACTGGCGAAGCTCGAACTTCGCTCGACGGTCAAGAACGCGGGCGTCGGCATCGGGATGTTCGCCGCTGCTGCCGTGCTGCTGGTGTTCTCACTGACCTTCGGCCTGATCGCGCTGGCCGAGGGCTTCATCGCGATGGGCCTGTGGCGCTGGGCCGGCTACCTGGCGGTGTTCGTGCTGATGCTCGTCGTCATCGGCCTGCTCGTCCTCGTGGGCATCAAGAAGGTCAAGCGGGTCAAGGCCCCGCAACGCACCATCGCGACCGGCAAGGACACCGTCGCCTACCTCAAGTCGCATCCGAAGACGACACCCTAGGCACCTCGATGGGATACGGGCCGTTGCCGGACGCCCCGGACAGTTCGATCGTCCTGGTCGAAGGACCGTGGACGCACCGAATGGTCCGCGCGAACGGCATCGCGCTGCACGTGGCCGAAATCGGTAGCGGTCCGCTCGTCCTGCTGCTGCACGGCTTCCCGCAGTTCTGGTGGGCCTGGCACCGGCAACTGGTCGATCTGGCCGACGCCGGGTATCGGGCGGTTGCCGTCGACCTTCGTGGTTACGGGGCGAGCGACAAGCCGCCGCGCGGGTACGACGCTCCCAACCTGGCCGCGGACATGGCGGCACTGGTGGGCTCGCTCGGCGAGCGCGACGCGATGGTCGTCGGCACGGACGTCGGCGGGCTGCTCGCCTGGACGATGGCCGCGCGTCACCCGCGCATCGTCCGCAGCCTCGCCGTGCTCGGTGCTGCCCACCCCCTGCGACTGCGCAGCGCCATCCGCCACGACCCGACGCAGCGCCGCGCCTCGGCGTACGCACTGCGCACCTTCCAGATGCCTCGTCGCCCGGAGCATCTGCTCGCCCAGGACGGCGCCTGGGTGCGCGAGTTGTTCGACACCTGGACCGGCCCGCGCTGGCGAGGCACGCCCGGCTACGTCGCCGACGTCACCCGCTACGCCGAGGCGATGCGCATCCATCCGGTCGGATACTGCGCGGCGGAGTACTACCGGTGGCTGGTGCGCTCGCTACCCCGCCGGGACGGGCGCGCGTTCGCCGAGTCGCTGCGCGAGCCGATCGGTGCGCCCGTGCTGCATCTGCACGGCGATTTCGACGCGTGCGTGCTGCCGGCCACGGCGCAGGGGTCCGGGCAGTTCGTGTCGGGGACCTACGAGTGGCGAGTCCTGGACGGCGTCGGTCATTTCCCGCACAACGAGGTTCCAGACCTGATCAGTGGCGAACTGGTCCGCTGGGCGAAGGTCAGCTGACTCAACCGGCTGTACAGCGCGAGGTGCTGACGGTCCGCGTCGACCGCGCGCCGGTCTGTGCATCCGGCGCCACCTCCGCGGCTGTCAGCGCGTACCCGGTGTCGGCCGAACCGAGGGCGGTCGCGAACACGACGCCGAGCACCGTCCCGTTGTCGGCCAGCAGCGGGCCGCCGGAGTTCCCGCTGCGCACGACCGCGCGCACCGAGTAGACCTCGCGGCGCACGCTCCCGCCGCCGTAGATGTCGGCGCCGGACACCGTCGCCCGGGACCGGACCCGGGCCGATTTGACGGTGAACGGGCCGTCCTGGGGGTAACCGAGCACGACGGCGGGGTCGCCGGTGGTCGCGGGTGTCGCTGGCGAACTTCAGCGTCGGCAGGCCGAGGTCGCGCACCCGCAGCACCGCGACGTCACGCGACGGGTCGTAGAGCACGACCGTCGCCGGCCGCTGCTGCCCGTTCACCTCGACCGCCACCTGGTCGGCACCGGCGACCACGTGCGCGTTGGTCATCACCCGATCCCGGGCGTAGACGAACCCGGATCCCTCGGTGCGGCGGTCGCACGACGGCGCCTGCCCGTAGATCTTCACCGTCGACCGGCCCGCGGTGCGGACGAGGCGCTGCACGCCCGGCGGCAGATCGTCCGGCGGCGGGACGTTGACGATCCGCGTGTCGGGCAGATCGCCGAAAACAGGAGGGAATCCGCTCTGGTCGAGGTAGCGGCGCAGCGACGAGTACAGCTTCCGGACGTCCCGCGGCATGACGTCGTCGACACCACGGACGATCGTCGATTCGCTCGCCTCGGAGGCCAGCGACGGGTACGGCGAGGACGCCAACGGCACCGCGACCATCCACGACACCAGCAGCACCGACAGCACGCCGAACAGCACGCCGAAGCCGGAGTCCACGGGGCGGCCGCGCTCGCGGACCAACCGCGTCCTGATGTGACCGGCGATCCAGATGCCCGACAGTTGCCCGAGCATCGCCAGCATGAGCACACACACGATGGCGATCGGGACCTGCGCGCGTCCCTCCGCCAGGTGCGACCCGAGCGGGCCGGCCAGTTGTGCCCCCAGCACCGCGCCGATGAAGAAGCCGATCAGCGACATCAGGCCCACGACCGCCCCGTTGCGGAAGCCGGTGAACCCGTACGCGACCGCCGCCACGATGATGATGACGTCGAGCAGGTTCATGGCGCGACGATCATCGTTCCGCGCTGACCCTGCCGGACGTGGATCGTGCAGACGAACTCGTACCGGCCGACGGCGGGCGCGGTGAAGGTGGCCTGCTTCGTCTCACCGGCACCGGCCAGCGGCACGAACTCGGCCGGGAACTGCGGCACCGACCAGTCGTGCGGCGCGCCTCGTCCCACGTTCTTGAGCACGACGCGGACCATCCCCGGATGCACGGTGAACGTCGAGGGCGTGAATCGGTAGGTGTCGCCCGCCTCGAGGGTGATCTGCTGCACCCCGGCGACGTCCGACGCGGTCGCCGAACCGGACTGCGGCGCGCGGTTGATCGGGCCTTCTTGGTTCGAGCACGACGCGAGGACGAGGACGGGCACGGCCACGATGAGCAAGGTGCGCCGGGGGGGCATAGCTTCGACGGTACCGGCGCGTCCCTGTGGGGGCGTTGGCGGAGCTTCTGCCGGGACGACGCCACCGCCGGTGGCGGCTAGCGACCGCCGATGAACTGGGCCGGCAGCGGACGTTCGCTGGTCGGGTCCCATGGCCGCAGCCACCCGCCCAGGCGCAGGACCGAGTCCAGCAGGCCGGCGGTGAAACCCCACACGAACAGCCCATCGGTCTCGAAGGCCGGGCCCAGCCAGCCGGACGGATGCCTTGTCATGAACCGGTTTGCGGGGTCGGTCAGGTGCGGGATCGGCACCACGGCAGCCCGGGCGACCTCGATCGGGTCGACCGCCTCGACCGGGTGCGGCGTGTGCCACCACCCGAGCACCGGGGTGACCGCGAAGCCGGTGACCGGGATGAACAAGGCCGGCAGCACCGCGATCGTCCGTACGGCCGACGGGTCGAGGCCGACCTCCTCGGCGGCCTCGCGCAGCGCGGCTGCCTCGTGGTCCGGGTCGCCGGGGTCCACCGCGCCGCCCGGGAAGGCCACCTGCCCGGCGTGGGCGCGCATGTCCGCCGCGCGCTCGATCAACAGCACCGCCGGCTCGCGGTCGAGTTCGGTCAGCGCGATGAGCACGGCCGAGTCACGTGCACTGCCGTCGTCGGGGGGCAGGAACCGGGACATGTCCGCCGGGCGCACCGACGCGGCCGCGCTCGCCAGCGGCTGCAGCCAGTCGGGCAGGTCGATCACGCGGTCACGGCTACCTGCGCCGCACTCTTGACCAGCTTCGCGGCGGTGGCCGCGTCGGTCGGGCCCTCACCGAAGGACGGGCACAGCCGCGCCAGCGGGCACACGCCGCAGGCCGGCTTGCGGGCGTGGCACATGCGCCGGCCATGCCAGATGACGCGGTGCGACAGCATCGTCCAGTCCCGCTTGGGGATCAGCTCGGCGACGGCGAACTCCACCTTCACCGGATCGGTCTCGTCGGTCCAGCGCCACCGCCGAACCAGGCGGCCGACGTGGGTGTCGACCGTGATGCCGGGGACGCCGAAGGCGTTGCCGAGCACGACGTTGGCCGTCTTGCGGCCGAACCCCGGCAGCGTCACCAGCTCGGCCAGCGTGTGGGGCACCTGGCCGTCGAAGTTCTCGACGAGCTGCGCTGCCGAGCTTGATCAGCGAGCTCGTCTTGTTCCGGAAGAAGCCGGTCGTGCGGATCATGTCCTCGAGCTGGTCACGGTCCGCGCCCGCGTATGCGGCGGCGTCGGGGTAGCGGGCGAACAGCGCCGGCGTGACCTCGTTGACCCGCTTGTCGGTGCACTGCGCGGACAGGATCGTCGCCACGGACAGCTCGAGCGGGGTGGTGAAGTCCAGTTCGCAGTGTGCGTCCGGGTAGAGATCGGCCAGTTCACGATTGATCCGCCGCGCCCGCCGGGTGAGCGCCAGCGACGATTCGTCCGTCACATCCAGGGGCCGGGGCACGCCGACAAGCCTACGAGGACGGTCCGACGGCGCCGGTCGGGCACAATGGGCTCACCATGATCGGACTGACGGTGCTGGTGTTCCCATTCGTACTGCTCGGTTTCATGCTGTTCATGGCACGCGTCGAGGAGCCACTGAACCAGGTTGCCGTCGAGCGCGAGATGGAACAGTTCCTCGACGACGCCAATCCTGCCGAACTCGACACCTTCGTCCGCGAAGGCACCGATTCGGCCCTGGCCAGGTTCCGCCTGCGCCTCGGCCTGGGGTGGCGACGGCGGCGCAACGACGCGTAGCCGGTAGGCAGGCTCTAAACTCGCAGCACCACGTGTGTGACGTGGCTCTCGCATCCGGCGGTGGTGTGGCGCCGGTGGTCGTGTGACGAAGGGGCGGACGTGGACGAGATCCTGCGTAGGGCTGGCCTGTTCCAGGGTGTCGACCCCGAATCGGTCGAAGCGCTGGCGAGCGAGTTCGAAGTGATCGACGCACCCCGCGGCACGACGCTGTTCCAGGAGGGCGAGCCGGGCGAGAGCCTGTTCATCGTGCTGTCGGGCAAGGTGAAGCTCGGGCGGCGTTCCTCGGACGGTCGCGAGAACCTGGTCGCCATCATGGGCCCGTCCGACCAGTTCGGTGAGCTGTCACTGTTCGACCCCGGCCCGCGCACCGCGACCGCGACCGTGGTGACCGACGCCCGGGTGGCCCGGCTGCCCAAGGCGGCCCTGCAGAAGTGGGTCCAGGACCGGCCGCAGATCGCGATGCAGCTGCTGCGCGTGGTTGCCCGGCGGCTGCGCCGGACGAACACGATGCTGGCCGATCTGATCTTCGTCGACGTCCCCGGCCGGGTCGCCAAGCAGCTGCTGCAGCTGGCGCAGCGCTTCGGATCCGTCGACGGCGGCCAGCTGCGGGTGACCCACGACCTGACGCAGGAGGAGCTGGCCCAGCTCGTCGGTGCCTCTCGCGAGACGGTCAACAAGGCGCTGGCCGACTTCGCCTCGCGCGGTTGGCTGCGGCTGGAGGGCAAGAGCGTGGTCATCCTCGATCGCGAGCGGCTGGCCCGGCGCGCCCGCTGACCCACAGCTCTCGTCGGGGGCCCGGCCCGTCCGGGTTGGTTCCCCGCGCGTGACCGGATCACCGAGTCGGGACGTCAGCCGCGCAGGTAGTCCAGCTGGGCGCGCACCGACAGCTCGGCGGCCCACCACAGCACGGTGTCCACGTCGGCGTAGACGCGCTCCACGACCTCGCGGGCACTCACGTCCGGTCCCAGTTCGTGCATCGCCGCGCGCACCTGGGCCAGTCGCTGCTCGCGGTGCTGCAGGTAGGACTGCGCCACCTCGCCGGCCCGCTCGAGCTCCGGACCGTGACCAGGCAGCACGGTCGCATCGTCGAGCTCACGCAGACGCCGCAGCGACGCCAGGTAGTCGGCGAGCATGCCGTCCGGATGCGCCACCACCGCCGTCCCCCGGCCGAGGATCGTGTCGCCGGTCAGCACTGCCGCCGCGGCGTCGTCCCCGGCGAGCAAGAAGCACAGCGAGTCCGACGAGTGGCCCGGCGTCGCCCACACCCGAAGCTCGATGCCCGCGACCGCGACCACGTCGCCCTCGCCGAGACCTTCCCCGCCGTAGCGGTGCTCGGGATCGAGCGCTCGGACGCGTGCGCCGGTCAGCTCGTGCAGGCCTCGGGCGCCGGCGCTGTGGTCGGCGTGACCGTGGGTGAGCAGCACCTCGGCGACGTGGCCGGCGGCCTCGGCCACCGCGGTCAGGTGCGGGAGGTCGTCGGGTCCGGGGTCGATCACGACTGCCGAGGACGACCCCGGCGCCCGCACCAGCCAGGTGTTCGTGCCCTCGAGCGTCATCGGGCTCGGGTTGTGCGCGAGGACGACCGAGGCCAGCGGGGTGACCTCGCGCAGGACCTCGTACGCGGGCGTCATCCGAACAGCGAGGCCGGGAGGACGAACGAGCTGCCGTCGGACAGTTCGGCGATGAACGACCCGTCGGCACCGCGGCGGACGGTCGGCCGCACCGGGTCGAGCCCGCGGGTGTCCGACGCCGCCATGGCCTCGGCCACGGTGGCGAACCCGGACAGCGACGCCAGCGTGGCCAGGGTCGGCGGCAGCATCCCCCGCTCGCCGCGCTGCGCCTGCTCCAGCGCCGCGCCCACCCCGTGCCAGCTCGCCTCGGACGACTCGGTCGTCACGTCCAACGCCTCGGCGCCGTCCGGCAGCGCCGCCACGAAGAACCGGGTGTCGTAGCGGCGCACCTCGCCGGCCGGCGTGACCCACCGGGCCCACGGCCGCAACGCCGCGGCGTCCACCGTCAGGCCGTTCGTCCGGAGCAGCTCACCGAACCCGACCCGGCCGGCCTCGACGTCGCCATGTGCGCCGGACAGGTCGGCGTACGGGACGCTCAGCAGCACCCCGGTCTCTTCGTAGGTCTCACGCACGGCCGCGCCGAGCAGCGCCCGCGCCATCCGGGCCTCGCACCCGAACCGAGCGGCGGTCTCGGCCTCCGCCCCGCCAGGGAACGGCAGGTCGGCGTCAGCGTCGTCGACCCGACCGCCTGGGAAGACCGCCATCCCGCCCGCGAACACCATCCCGGTGACGCGGGTGAGCAGCCAGGCCTCGATCCCGTCCGACCCGTCGCGCAGCAGGGCGACGGTGGCCGCGTCGCGAACCGGCACGTCCTCGGTCACAGCGTTACCTCCACGATCAGTTCGACCTCGACCGGCGCGTCGAGCGGCAGCGCGGCGACACCGACCGCCGAGCGCGCGTGCGCACCGTCGGTGCCGAACACCGCACCGAGCAGTTCACTCGCGCCGTTGACGACCCCGGGCTGACCGGTGAACGACGGTTCGGAGGCGACGTAGCCGACCACCTTGACCACCCGCACGACCGAGTCGAGGCCCACCAATGCGTGCACGGCCGCCAGCGCGTTCAGCGCGCACACGCGGGCGCACTCGGCTGCGGTTTCGGGGCTGACCTGTCCGCCCACCTTGCCGGTCGCGGCGAGCGCGCCGGACACCATCGGCAGCTGGCCGGACGTGTACACCAGCGATCCACTGCGCACCGCCGGCACGTAGGCGGCCAGCGGCGCGACGACCTGGGGCAGTTCGAGCCCGAGCGCGGTCAGCCGCTCGATCGGCCCATCGGAGGACATGAGCCGACGGTAGCGGGCAAAGGTCTCCATGCCCCAGGTCACCCCGGCGCCGGTCGACCGCAGCTCGCCCACCCGTGCGGCTTAGGCTCGCGGGTATGGCTGCCCAGACCGCCGAGCGCGCCGACCTCGCGCCCGGAATCGCGGGCGACGCGCGGTTGCACGTCGTCACCGGCAAGGGCGGTACCGGCAAGACCACCGTCGCTGCCGCCCTCGCCCTGGCCCTCGCGGCGCGCGGCCGGAAGGTGCTGCTCGTCGAGGTCGAGGGTCGGCAGGCCCTGGCCCAACTCTTCGACGTCCCGGCCCTGCCGTACGCGGAACAGCGGCTGGTGCGCTCGCCGGATGACGGCAGCGTGTGGGGTCTGGCGATCGACGCCGAGCAAGCCATGATCGAGTACCTCGACATGTTCTACGGGCTCAAGCGCTCCGCGCGCGGCCTGAAGAAGATGGGCGCCGTCGACTTCGTGACGACGCTGGCCCCCGGACTGCGCGACGTGCTGCTGACCGGCAAGGTCAAGGAAGCAGTGACCCGCACCGAGCCCGACGGCCACCTCGCCTACGACGCGGTCGTGCTCGACGCGCCGCCGACCGGACGGATCGTGAAGTTCCTCAACGCGACGAAGGAGGTCGCCAGCCTGACCAAGTTCGGGCCGATCAACCGGCAGAGCGAAGGCGTGATCACGCTGCTGCACGGACCTCGCACCGTCGTCCACCTGGTCACGCTGCTCGAAGAGATGCCGGTGCAAGAGACGATCGACGCGGGCGCCGAACTGCGCGCGGCCGGTTTCCGCCTCGGCGCCATCGTCGTGAACCGGGTCCGTCCGGCGCTGATCGACGACGGCCGGCTCGGCCCGAACAACAGCGTGGACGTCAAGCTGCTCACCACCGGGCTACGCCGGGCGAACCTTCCGGCCGCACTGGCCGGCCCGCTCGCCGCCGAGATGATCGAGTACGCCGACCGGCTCGAACTGCAAGCCGAGAACGATCTTCGCCTCGACGCCGTCGGCATTCCGCGCGTCGACCTGCCCGACCTGAACCCCCCGGTCGAACTCGGTGAACTGAACGACCTCGCCGCCGCCTTCACGGTGCGTGCCGGATGACGCAACTCGACCTGGCCGCGCTCGTGCGCAACCCGAACACGAAGGTGATCGTCACCTGCGGCAGCGGCGGCGTCGGCAAGACCACGACGGCCGCCGCGATGGCGCTGATCGGCGCCGAGGCCGGCCGCCGCACGGTCGTGCTCACGATCGACCCGGCACGCCGGCTGGCGCAGTCGATGGGGCTGACCGAGCTCGACAACACCCCCCGGGCGGTCACCGGGGCCAAGGGTGACCTGCACGCGATGATGCTGGACATGAAGCGGACGTTCGACGACGTGGTGCTCGAACACTCGACACCCGAGCGGGCCGAGCAGATCTTCGCCAATCCCTTCTACCAGTCGCTGTCGTCGTCCTTCGCGGGAACGCAGGAGTACATGGCGATGGAGAAGTTGGGCCAGCTCGTCGCGGCGAACGAGTGGGATCTGATCGTCGTGGACACGCCGCCGTCGCGTTCCGCGCTGGACTTCCTCGACGCGCCGAACCGGCTGGGCCGCTTCCTCGACGGGCGGATGGTGCGCGTGCTGACGGCGCCCGCTCGCGCCGGCGGCAAGGCCTACCTGAAGGTGGTCACCGTCTCGGTGGGCGTCCTCGCGCGCGTGTTCACCAAGGTCCTGGGCAGCGAACTGATCACCGACCTCTCGTCCTTCGTCTCGGCGCTCGAGTCGATGTTCGGCGGGTTCCGGGAGCGTGCCCAGCACACGTACGAGCTGCTCAAGACCCCGGGGACGGCGTTCGTCGTGGTCGCGGCACCCGAGCCGGACGCGTTGCGCGAGGCGTCCTACTTCGTCGACCGGCTCTCGGCCGAGCAGATGCCCCTCGCCGGGCTGATCATCAACCGGATGCGGCGTACCGCGCCGACGTCCGGACCGCCCCTCGCGGCCGCGCGCGCCGAGGCGGCGGCCGACGCGTTGGCGGCCAAGCCGGGCGACGAGGCCAGCGCGCTGGCCGAGTCGGCGCTCCGCGTGCACGCCGAGATGGCCGCTGCGGCCGAACACGACCTCCGGATGGCGAAGCGGTTCGGATCCGCGCACCCCGAGGTGGCAGTGCTCACGGTGCCTGCGCTGCCGGCCGACGTGCACGACCTCGACGGGCTGCGACGGATCGGCGAGTACATCGAGGGCGTCGCGCCGTAGCTGCCGACCAGTCGTTGCCCAGTCGCCGTCCAGTGAGCCCACACCTGCCCCTCACGCGGACCGCGCACCCCGCTCGGACCGTTATCCTGGTTTCCCGTGGCAGCTAATTCGAGTCCGTATCTGGTGCTGGCCAAACTGGCCGGCACCCTGGTTGCCACCGGCGTGCTCGGCGCGGGCCTGCTGCTACCGATCGTGGGCGGCATCGGCCTGGCAGCCGACAACGAGGCGAAGACGTTCCTCAACACCAAGTGCACGCTGCAAGAGACGCCGCCACCGCAGAAGACGCGCCTGTATGCACGCGACGGCAAGACCCTGCTGGCGACGATCTTCAAGCAGGACCGCCAGCCGATCCCGCTGTCCAGCGTGCCGGTGTACCTGCAGCAGGCGCTGGTCGCGACCGAGGACCGTCGCTTCTACTCACACCACGGCGTCGACATGCGCGGCCTGATCCGCTCGGCAATCAACACCACCAGCGGCGACACGCAGGGCGGGTCGACGCTGACGATGCAGTACGTCAAGCAGATCCGCTACTACCAGGCCGGTGACAACCTCGCGAAGCAGCGTGAGGCGATCGCCCAGAACCTGCAGCGCAAGATCGAGGACGCCAAGTGCGCGCTGTACATCGAGAACACCAAGCACGAACCGAAGGACCAGATCCTCGACAACTACCTGAACATCGCGTTCTTCGGTGAGAACTCCTACGGGATCGAGACCGCAGCGAGGACGTACTTCGGCAAGCACACCGCGCAGCTGACGCTGCCCGAGTCGGCGATGCTGGTCGGCCTGCTTCGGGCGCCGACGCAGTACGACCCGTTCGTCTATCCCGAGGCAGCGCGGCAGCGGCGCAACGAGGTGCTGCAGAACCTCGTGAACGTCGGCGACCTGGGCCAGGCCGCGGCGGACAAGTACGCCGCCACCCCGGTTGCCCTGGCGACGACCAACCCGCCCCAGGTCCGCGAAGGCTGCGCCAACGCCCCGGGGACCGTCCACAACGTGGGGTTCTTCTGCAGCTATGCCGTCAACTGGCTGCTCGAGAACAAGGTCGTCAGCGAGGCGGCGCTGCGCACCGGCGGCCTGCGGATCGTGACCACGCTGGACCCGAAACTGCAGAACAGCGTCCAAGCCAACCTCGCCAAGGCGATTCCGGCGACCTCGCCGATGACCGCTGTGCTACCGATCGTGAACCCGCGTTCGGGCGACATCCTCGCCATGGCCGCGAGCAAGCGGTACGGCCAGGCCGCCGGCCCCAAGGACGTCACCCACACGACCCTGCCGATCTTCACGTCCTACTCCGCGCAGGGGGCGTCCACCTACAAGCTGTTCCCCCTGCTCGCCGCCTTGGGCACCGGTGTTCCGTGGTCGTGGCCGTTGCAGACGCCCTCTGCCACGACCGGCTATGACACGCGCAACTGCGTCACCCAGTCGACGGCGAAGAACGGCGATGCGAACGAGTTCTACGGCGCCAACGAGACGCTTGCGTCCGCCACGGCGAAGTCGTCGAACACGTTCTACGTCGGTCTGGCCGACCAGCTGTTCCAGTGCGACCTGACACCGATGGTCGACATGGCCACCCGGCTCGGCATGAAGGGCTTGCTGGAGCCGAGCGACACCCGTAACCAGGACATCGCGCAGAACGTCGAGAACCTCGGCCGCGCTCAGCAGTTCGTGCTGGGCGACATCGCGACCAGCCCGCTCGAACTGACCGGGGCGTACGCCGCGATCGCCAACAACGGCAAGTTCAACGCGCCGGCGCCGATCCTGAGCGTGTACCAGGGCGACCAGACGATCGCCATCCCGCGGGCTGCCGGCGTGCAGGCCGTGCCGCCCCAGGTTGCGTTGCAGGCCATCCAGATCCTCGAGGGCGATACCCGCTATCCGGGGACCACGGCGAGCGAGTTCTCGGGCTGGTACGCCGCGGGCGGCAGTTCGGTCGCAGGCAAGACCGGCACGGCCGCAGCCGCCGACAAGCGCGGCCGCGAGACCGACAAGAACGCCGCGCTGTGGTTCGTCGGCCTCACACCGGGCATGGTCGCCACCACCGGCCTGATCAACTTCGACCGGACGAGCGCGCCCGCGGCGGGGCTGCCCGGGGTCTCGGACCCGAGTCACGACGCGTACGGCGCGTACGCGTCCTCGGTCTGGCTCAAGTCGCTGCAGCCGTACCTGTCCGGCAAGTCGTGGACGTGGTCGGACCCGAACTACGTCGCCGGCGACGACGTCAACAGCGTCGTCGGCATGTCCCAGGCGGCCGCCGCCGCGCAGCTGCGCGGCCAGGGCTACAAGGTCACCGTGATCGGCGGCGCCAACCCCGTCCTGTGTGCCAGCAACGAGCCGCTCGGCACGGTTGCGTTCTACGGCCCGCAGCGCGCGGTGCGCGGCGCGACGGTGACGATCTGCCTGTCCAACGGCAAGTCGCAGGACATCTACGTCAAGCCCACCCCGACCCCGACTCCGAAGACCACCGGCCCGTCCCGCGGTCGGTCCGGGGGGACCCAAACCCAAACCCCCGGCAACGGCGGCGGGACCATCACCGCGTCCGGCACCGGCGGCAACGGGCGCGGGGGCCGCGGTGGTGGTGGTGGCGGTGGCGGTGGCGGTGGCGGCGGCTGAGCCGACGCGGCTTCAGCCGGAGAGCCTGCGGCGCACGGCGTCGCTGACCCGCTTGCCGTCAGCGCGGCCGGCCACACGCGGCTGGACGAGCTTCATCACGGCGCCAAGGTCACCCAGCGTGGTCGCGCCCGCCTCGGTGACCGCGGCCTCGACCAGCGCGTCCAGGCCGGCGTCGTCGAGCTGGGCGGGTAGGTAGGCGTCGAGGACCCTGCCCTCGGCCAGTTCGCGGTCGGCGAGCTCGTCCCGGCCCGCGGCACCGAACGCCTCGGCCGCCTCCCGCCGCTTCTTGGCCTCGCGCGCGAGCACCTTGAGCACCTCGTCGTCGCTGAGTTCACGGGCCTGCTTGCCGGCGACCTCCTCGGTCGTGACAGCGGTCAGCGCCATCCGCAGCGTGGCCGTGGTGAGTTCGTCACGCGCCTTCATCGCGGCGTTCAGGGCGGCCCGCAGACGGGCCTTCAGCTCGGGCATGCACCGAACCTATCCGTAGGCTGGCAGGCATGGTGCGTGCGCTGTCGGTCGTTGCCGCCGGCGGGGCAGCCGCGCTGCTCTACGGCACCCAGGTCGAGTACCACGCCTACACGGTGCGCCGCCACCGCGTGCCCGTCCTCGCTCCCGGTGCGGACCCGATCCGGGTGCTGCACATCTCCGACTGTCACATGACGCCGCCGCAGCAGCGAAAGCAGAACTGGATCCGCGGACTCGCCGATTTACGGCCGGATGTCGTGCTGAACACCGGCGACACGCTGTCGTCCCCGCTCGGGATCCCCGCGGTGATGCACGCGCTCGGCCCGCTGCTGGACACTCCTGGCGCCTTCGTCCCGGGCAACAACGACTACTTCGAGCCGAAGCCGAAGAACCCGATGCGGTACTTCTTCCCCAAGACCAACGTCAAGCACGGCCCGCCACTGCCGTGGCCGGAGCTGTCGGCGGCGATGTCGCGTGGCGGCTGGCTGGACCTCACCCACCGGCACGGCGCCGTCACCGTGGACGGCGCTCGCGTCGCGCTGGCCGGGACGGACGACCCGCATCTGGGTCTCGCGCGCTACGAGCTGATCGCCGGGCCTGCCGACGCCGATGCCGTGGTGCGGATCGGGCTGCTGCATGCGCCCGATCCGAGCCTGCTGCAGTGTTTCGCCGACGACGGCTACGACCTGGTGCTGGCCGGCCACACACACGGCGGGCAGGTACGGGTGCCGTTCGGACCGGCGATCGTGACCAACTGCGGCATCGACCGCCGCCGCGCTCGCGGGTTGCACCGTTGGGACGAGTCGATGTGGTTCAACGTCAGCGCCGGCGTGGGAACCAGCCCCTACCTGCCGATCCGATTCGCTTGCCGCCCCGAGGCGTCCCTGCTGACGCTCGTGCCGCGCGGGTAAAGGCACCCACGGCCGAAAGGTATGCTGGGCCGGTTGTTCGCGCCGGGGTGTGGCGCAGCTTGGTAGCGCGCTTCGTTCGGGACGAAGAGGCCGTGGGTTCGAATCCCGCCACCCCGACTCAACGGTTTCACGGCACTGGGGCCTTTGGGCCATCTCGGTTCTGCGGCCGCATCGCTGGCTGCGTGACGAAGTGCTTGTCGTTTGCGCCCCGACCACGACGATCGCCGCCACAAGGCCGTCGTGGTATGCCTGTTCTAGAGGGTGTCGTAGTAGCGCGAACAAGCGGCCCGCTGACCGGGCTGATCTTCAGGAGGTGACATGCCGCACGCAATGCTCGTCAAGGCCAGCATCGTTCCCGGAAGGCGTGAAGAGTCGATCAGGTCGCTGAACGAGCACACGATCCCCTGGGTGAAGCAGGTCTCGGGGTTCATCAGTGGGACGTGGTTCGGCGACGACAAGTACGGATACGGCCTAGTGCTGTTCACTTCCGAAGAACAGGCCCGACACGCTGCCAGCATGGTCAGCGCTGAGGCAGGCGATCCGGTGCAGATCGAGAGTGTCACCGTGTATGAGGTCACCGCCCAAGTCGGATGACGTGTTTCGGGCGGGTGGCGAGCCGGCCGCCGAGGCGCGGCTGTGAGGATTAGCCTCGCAAGTCCGAGCGAAGAGACGACACCGAAACTGGTCACCCGCCGGGCGGAATCGGGGTTTGCTGGTAGAGCGCCAGACGCCAGGCATCCTCGAGTCGCTGGTACACGCTGGACATGACCCCGGTGAAGGCCGGTTCGTCGGCATCTCGATAGGCGGTCCCGACGTAGACGAGCGTGGCGCTGTCCGAGCCGGTGTGGATGAGGCGGACGTCGTCGAGGTCGTAGGTCCGCCACTGTGGCGCGTGCTCGAGCGACTCCACGACGGACTCGCGATCCAGGACGGCACCGTTGGCCAGCACCATCACCGCGTCCGAGGTCATCAGTTCGCCGTAGAACGTTGCACCCGTGCTGTCACACAGCGAGTCCCACCCTCGGCGTTCGATATCGAGCAGGGTCGCCTTCAGTTCGTCCTCGCCCATCCGCCGAGGTTAGTGGTCACTCCGCGCGGAACGCTCCTGGCGAGCGGCCGTAGGTTCGCTTGAAGGCCTGGAGAAGGACGCTTCGTTGTCGTAGCCCACTGTGCGGGCGATGTCGCCGACCGTCCGCGTCGTCGTCGAGAGGTAGCCCGCCGCACTGCTCAGCCGCAGCTTGGTCAGGTAGGCGATCGGTGGCTGGCCGACGGCGTGACGAAAGCGCGCGGCGAACGACGTCCGCGACATCCCGACCTCGCGCGCGAGACCCTCGACGGTCCACGCGAGCTTCGGATCTCGGCGCAGCAGCCGCAGTGCGTGGGCGATCGGCACGTCGCTAACAGCCGCGGGTTGCAGCGGCGCTCGCAGCGTCTCGTGACGGGAGAGGTAGCGGCGCAAGAACTCGGTCAGGAACACGTCGGCAACGTTGGCGAGGACGGCGGCATCGCCCGGGCTGGCCGGCTCCTCGGCCGCGAGCAGGTCGGCCATCGGTTCGAGCCAGCGGGTCGCGGCCACCTCACCCGAGCCCAGGACGACACGCGCGGCAGCAGGTCGAGGACGTCGGCGGGCAGCGGCCCGGCGTCGAACGATCCGCAGACGATCGTCGTCGTCCGCCCGCGGCCGCCGTAACTCATTCGCCCGTACCGGTCGACCGGGTACTCGCGCAGGATCCGGTCGAGGTCGCGCGCCGCCGAACCGGGGCGATCCGTCATGACGTGCCCGGTGCCGTGGGGCAACAGCACGATGTCGCCCGTCGCGAGCGGGTAGGACTCGGCGGGTCCGTCCACGGCGAGGTGGGCAGCCCCGGCCAGGACGAGGTGGAACTTGGCGAGGTTGGTGTCCTCGACCCGGAAACCCCACGGCGCGGTGAAGTCGGACCGGCAGAAGACGGTGTTGCGGATGCTGATCGATCGCAGGACGTCGCTCAGTTCGTCGGCTCGAGGGCTGATCCGTCGCACGACCGACAGCGTAGAACCGCCATGGACGATCGGACATATGTCTTGTCCTG
The DNA here is from genome assembly GCA_963750295.1 of uncultured Actinomycetota bacterium. Classification (GTDB taxonomy): domain Bacteria; phylum Actinomycetota; class Actinomycetes; order Mycobacteriales; family Jatrophihabitantaceae; genus CAVVPY01. The sequence goes on along the minus strand of CAVVPY010000006.1, from coordinate 125,351 downwards.
GCGGACATTCCACACCCGCCGACCGATGTCCCAACGTGTGACCATGACAAAGTTCCTGGTCACCTATCACGGTGGCAGCGCCCCCGCCCACACCGCCGCGCGCCAGCAGATGATGGCCGATTTCATGGCCTGGGTGGACCGCGTCGGCCCCGCCCTGATCGATCCAGGCGCTCCGCTCGGGCCGTCAACGGTCGTCGCGCCCGGATCGGTCGTCGACGGCCATGCGGACGGCCCGGCCAGCGGCTACTCGGTCATCGAGGCCGACGACCTGGCCCAGGCCGCCGAACTCGTCCGCGACCATCCGTTCGTCACCCGGGGCGGCTCGTTGCAGGTCAGTCAGTCCGTCAGCCCGTAACCGCTCGGCGACGGCCACGGAGCAGCGAGGGAAGGCTCCGCCAGAAAGCCCGCGCTGCCCACGCAGCGGTCTCGGCGCGCCTGATCGGCGCCCCGCCGTCGGCCGTTCAAGATCAGCTCACCATCCGAGCACAGGCTCACCCGGAGCAACACTGACGACCGACGGCCACAGCACGTCGCGGCGTGCTTGAGCGCGCGGAAGTGGCAGAGTTGGTGTCGACTAGGGCTCGACATGACTGATTCCAGGGCAGGTGTGATGTCGACAGGCGCGGCGCGCGTCGTCGAAACCGCCTCGCTGGACGGGTGGACGCAGCAGTGGGACGACCTGGTCGCCGCGATGCCCGTCCCCTCACCCTTCCTACGCTCGTGGTGGCTGCGCACCGCCGAGGACCGTCCCCTCTTCGTGCTGGTCGTCGACGGTGACCGGCTGCTCGGCGGCCTGGCGTTGCAGCGCGACCGGTTGCTCGGCATTCCCGTGTACCGCTTCCATGGCAGCGGCACGCTGTGCCCCGACCACCTCGATGTGGTCGGGGACGGTCTCGCGGTTCGCGCGGCGCTGGCTGCGTGGGCGGGACGGCCCGGGCAGCGCCTGTTCGATCTCGACGGGGTGGCCGAAGGGTCGGCGATACCGGCCTGGCTGCCGCATGCGGTGGTCACCGGCACCGAGGTCGCGCCCTGGCAGCCACTGCCCACCTCCGCCGGCGCTTACCTCGCCTCGCGTCCCCGGTCGTTCCGCAAGACAGTCCGGCGGGCGCGGCATCGTTTCGACGAGGCCGGCGCCACGATCTCGCGGGTCGATCGGTCCGGTCTGGACGCAGCGCTCGACTGCTTCGCGACGATGCACCGCGCCCGCCGCGATCGTGCCGACCTGCTCGCGGAACTGCCGCGGGTGCGCCGCATCGTGGCAGCCGGCGTCGATGCCGGTGAGGCCTGGGTCGAGGTGATGGCGACCCCGCGGTCCACGCTCGCGGTGTCGATCGTCTTCGCCTCGTGCGGTCGAGTCAGCCTGTACCAGACCGCGCGCTCGCTCGATCGGGAGCACGACAACGCCGGCACGCTGCTCAACCTCGCGACGATCGAGCGTGGTGCTGCTCACGGCTGCACGGAGGCTGACCTGCTGCGTGGTGAGGAGCCGTACAAGCGGCACTACGCCGAGCAGGTGCGCATGCTGTCCCGCCTGCAGGGGGCACACGGATTCGCGGCAACGATCGTGCTCGCGGTGCTGCATGCCTACCGCACGGTGGCGGCGGCGATACGGGCTCAGCGCCCGGTCGACCGCTCCGGCTTGACCCGGCGGCGGAGCGCGCCGTAGGTGCGCATCACGGCGAGCTTCGCGCGGTCCACCCGCGGCCGGTGGCCGTAGGGCTTGGGTGTCACCCGCAGCCGGCGCACCTTCTCGTTGAACGCCTGGACGAGCGATTCGTTCTCGTTGTCGTCGTTGAAGAAGGTGATCGTCAGCGACAGCGAGGCGGCGTCGCCGTTCTGCAGCCAGTGCGGGGTGTACGGGGGGATGTAGACCGCCTTGCCCGGCCCGAGTGCGACGTCGGCGGCCTTGACCGGGAGCGCCTCGATCCGTCCGAACGAGCCGCCCCAGTACCGCCGCACCTCGTCGTTGCGCTGGCTGCTGTCGGCGAACCTGCCGAAGGTCAGCGTGCGTTCGCCGCGCAGCTGGATCAGCAGGCTCTGCTCGATGTCGAAGTGCGCCGGGGTGACCGAGCCCGGCGAGCTGACGAACACGAAGCCCATGCGGCGACGCAGCGATTGCGGCGCGATTCCCGCCGACCGAGCCAGTGCGTCGACGTGCTCGTCGATCAGCTGCTTGTACGCGGGCACCTGCTCGATGTTGAGCAACGTCATCCAGGTGTCGTTCTCGTCGATCGCCCGGATCCGGTCGCCGGCTTCGCCCGGCCGGGTGAACGCAGGGACGTACTCCGAGGAGACGAGCGGCTTCTTGGCGCCTTCGACGGTGACCGAGTCCGTCGGCATCGCGTCCGCGAGCGCGGCGATCGACTCCAGCGAGAGGGCGGGCAGCGCCACGAGGTCATGCGGGAAGGAATGCGGGGTTCGGGTGGCGAGCTGGTGAGCGAAACCGGTTCCGACATCGAGTCCGCGGGAATGGGTCTGACTCACCTACTCACCTGCACTTCCACGTGGTCAGCCGCGCGTGCCTCGCCTACGCTGCGAGCGGCCGCCATCGACGATCTGCAGGTTGGGCGGACCCGACACGGTCGGGTTCGGGACCTCAGTATGGCCCTCGATGGCCTCGGTCGCAGCAAGGGCGGTAATCAGCGCTGACCGGGTGCCGACAAGCACCTCGCGGGTCGTCGCCATCTGCTCGCTCAGATCAACGTCGCCGCCACGCGCCATCAACTCAAGCTGAAGTTCGACCAGGCGCGCAGCGACAAAATAGAGCGCCATTGCCTCGCTGGGCGTGGTAGCCGTGGACTCCGGAGACCCGTCGCCTCGTGGCGCAGGCGGTGCGCTGAGATGGGATAGCAGCACTGCCAGCTCTGACGATCCGTATGTCGACATGCCCGCCGATCACCACCTAGTCGTGCCACGGTCGGCCGCGGTTGCGGCCGACCGATGCTGGGTAGACCGATCGTAGGGCAGAACTACTCGAAACGCGAACGTTACATCAAAATTCTGTCAAGTTTAGTCATGCGCGTCGGGCGATTGGGGAGCCTTGTCATAGTGTTATCCCCAGCAGATGTGGGAAGCCTACCGAAAGACAAAGGATCAACACGAGCCAACCGCCCACGTACTAGAACATTCACCCCGTAAATGGCCCAAAGAAGGACCAAGTGATCCCCGACCAGCGAGACCCCGCTCGCTCCGGACGGTCGCCACTCGCTCTACCAGTGGCGCTGCCGGCGACGGCACGCAACCTAGAGATCCTGACCGCCGCACGCGCGGTCCTGGAAACCGCGATCGACTCGGTCGCGCGGCAGACCGATCAGGCCGTCATCGACGGCATCGCCGCCGAAGCCTCGGTGTCCGGTCGGCTGTCCTGGTGGCGCTGGCGGGTCGGCGCGATTCTCACCCTGATCACTGTGGCCGCGGTGGGGTCTGCCTGGCTGCTGGCGCCGGCCGGGCCGTTCCCGGCCACCTTGATCATCGTGTGCGTGGTGGCACTGATCGTCGCGCAGCGGATGGACCTGCATCGCAGCCGGCTGGAGCTGTCGGTGCTCGAAGACATCCCCGCCTGCGTGGTCGTGGCCCTAGCGGGGTGCGCGGCGGCTCTCGGGACCTCGGCGGTTCACGGTGACGCTGCCCCGACCTTCGGCGGCTGCTTCCTTTTCTCGCTGGCCCAACTGACCATTTTGGTAGGGCTGCGCGGAACCGTTTATGCCATTTTCCGTAAATTGCGCAGAAACCGCACGGTGTCGCACCCGGTCGGTCATCGTCGGGACGGGCGAAGTGGGCGAGCGGCTCGCGTCGGCGATTGCTCGCCCACCCCGAGTACGGGCTGAACCCGGTCGGATTCATCGACCCCGAGCCCACCTACCGTGACTCCGTCCTTCCGCTGCCCATCCTCGGCGGCCTGGAGAAGCTGCCCGAGGTGATGCACAAGCATGCCGTCAACGACATCATCTTCGCCTTCAGCAGCGCCCCGGACGCCCAGGTCGTCCGGGTGGTGCGTGCCTGCGTGCGGCAGGACTGCCAGGTTTTCGTCGTGCCGCGCTTCTTCGAGTTGTACGGCGCCGACCGGCGCACGCACTGCGAGGTCATCTGGGGCGTGCCGCTCGTCCGGTTGCGCCGCTGGCCGCTGCGTCCGATGCACTCGCTGATCAAGCGCGGCACCGACATCGCCATCGCCGGCGCCGGGCTCGCCGTGCTCTCGCCCGTCCTGGCGCTGTGCGCCCTGTCCGTGCGGCTCGAATCCGGTCCGGGGGTGATCTTCCGGCAGACCCGCGTCGGGCGAAACGGCAAGCCGTTCACGCTCTACAAGTTCCGGTCGATGCGTCCGGTCGACGAGAGCGAGGGCTCGACCCGCTGGTCCATCGACGGTGACGACCGCATCGGCCGGGTCGGGCGGTTCCTGCGCCGTACCGGCCTGGACGAAGCACCTCAGTTGGTCAACGTGCTCCGCGGGGACATGAGCATCGTCGGCCCACGGCCCGAGCGCCCCCACTTCGTTCGCACCTTCGGTGAGGCGGTACGCCGCTACAGCGACCGCCATCGCGCGCCGGTCGGGTTGACGGGTCTGGCCCAGGTCAACGGCCTGCGTGGTGACACCTCGATCGACGAACGCGTGACCTTCGACAACTACTACATCGACAACTGGTCGCTGTGGGCCGATTTCAAGATCATGCTGCGGACGGTGAGCACGCTGTTCCGGCGCGACGAGACGAGCATCGTGGCCGCTCGTGCGGCCGCGGCCGAGGTCAGTCGCGCGGGCGCACGAGGGATGCGTAACCACTAGCCACGGTTGCGGCCGCAGCGGCCGCATCGTGGTGCGCCGCGACGTGCTCCCGCCCCTGGCGGCCGGCTGCGTCACTCGCCTCGGGGTCAGCCAGCGCGCGGGCCAGCGCCGCGACCAGCTGCTGCTGCGAGCCGGCCGGGACGACCGAGCCGCACGACGGCGGCACCGACTCCGCGATCCCCGCCACATCGGTGGCCACGACGTATCGTGCGCGGGCCATCGCCTCGAGCGGAGCCAGTGCCATCCCCTCCCACCGCGAGGCAGCGACGACCACGTTCGCGGCTGCCAGCCAGTCGGGCACGTCGGACCTGTTGCCCGCGAAGCTCACTCCCGGCCCGGCGTGCGTCTCCAGTTCCGCCCGGTCGGGGCCGTCGCCGACGAACACGACCGACGCGGACGTGACCGCCCGCCGGACCGCCGGCCACGCGTCGAGCAGGTCGCGCTGCCCCTTCTGCACGCTGATCCGCCCGACGCATACGGCCAGCGGCTCGGAGCCGAGTCCGAGCCGCGCGCGGGCTGCGACGCGGTCGGCCCCGTCAGCGGCCGAGAACCGAGCCACGTCGACACCGTTCGGGACCACCCAGCCCGAGCCGCGCACGCCGTGCTGGACGCCGGCCAGCCGCTCCTGCTCACTGACCCAGACGAATGCGCCGGTCCAGCGGGCGGCCCAGCGTTCCCAAGCCACCGTCGCCGCCCGAACCGGCCCGGTCACTGCCAGGAAGGACCACGCGTGCGGCTGGAACACCGTCGGGACGCGCCCGCGCACCGCTGCCCGGCCGGCCAGCCCGGCTTTGGCACTGTGCAGGTGCACCAGGTCCGGCGCCCAGTCGCGGACCAGGGTGGCCAGGCGGCGTAGCTCGCCGGCCGTTCCCGGGCCGGGCGAGCGCCGCGCCGCCCACGGCAGGACGTCCGCACCCGCCGCTGCAGCGGCGTCCGCGAGCCAGCCGTCGTCGGGGCAGGCGACCGCAACCGGCCAGCCCCGGCCCACCTGGTCGCTGACGTAGGACATCAGCACCGTCGGCACGCCCTCGGTGGTGGGCATGGAGACGTGCAGGACGCGCACCGACGCTCAGATCATCGTGCGCCGACGGCTCGGAGCCAGCAGCACCGTGCCGAGGATCCGGATGTTCACCCGCTGCATGGTCGTCACGAGCCTGCGCAGCGACTTGGCGCGGACGCGCCCGCTCGGGACGGTCAGCACCAGGCAGCCACCCACGGCCATCACCCGGGCGTCCTCGGACTCGGTCGGCGGCGAGGCGAGCACGAGCACGATGTCGAAGTCCTCGTCGACCTCGGCCACGAGCCGGTGGAACCGGAGCTCGACCAGGGTCGCGGCCGACGCGTCCCCGACGTCACCGATCGGCAGCACCTTCATGCCGTCGACCGGTCCGTCGACGATCGCGCTCTCGAGCGACGCCCGCTCGCGCAGCACCTCGCCGAGGCCGGGACGGTCCGGCATGTTCAGCGCCGGATGCCGCGGCCGCTTGCGGAAGTCGGCGTCGATGAGCAGCACGCGGTGCTCCACGTCAGCGAGCGCGACCGCGAGGTTCACGCCCAGCCAGCCTTCGGCGGTGTCCGGCACGGCGGTCGTGAGGACGACGGTCCGCGCGGGCTGCTCGCTGCTCGCGAACTCCAGCGCCACCCGCAACGCGCGGAACTCCACGACGAACTCGCTGCCAGGTTCGAGGACCGGCAGAGCCGACACATCGGCCGGCCGCGACAACTGGCCGAGCACCTCCGTCCCGACCGTGTCGTGCAGCGCGTCCTCGTTGTCGACCGTCCCGACCGCCGACTCGCGGATCAACGCGGTGGCCACCGCGAGCAGCAGCCCGAGGCCGAGACCCGCGAGCAGCACGACCTTCACGTTCGGCGAGGTGAACGTCGTCGGCTTGGTCGCCCGCCCGGCGTCGGCGAACAGGAACAGCCCGCCGCTGGGATCGAACTTCGGCAGCTCGTCGGCCGTGGTGTTCGCGATCTTCGCAGCGAGGGTCGGATCCTCGTCCTGGACCTCGATCTGGATGAGCAGCGTCCCGGTGGCCAGGGTGCCCTTGACCTCGGTCTGCAGCACGTCGACACTGCGCTGGCCGTCGAGCAGCGCGGACACCCGCTCGAGCACCGGACGGGAGTTCACGATCGCCGCCAGCGTGGTCTCGAGCTGTTCGAAGTTGCCGGGCGACTGCAGCAGCGGCGCGCTCGGCGTCACCGTGATCGTCGCGACCGCGCGGTACTGCTTGGGCGCGAGAGCGAGCCAGACGACCACAGCCGCCATCTCGACCACCAGCACCAGAAGCGCAGGCCACCGCCTTCGCCACAGTGCTACGAGAAACGACCGTCCGTTCACCCTTGTTTCCTTCCGTCGGCTCTCGCCAGCGCGAGGTCGGTGTCCGCGACCGGATCGCCGCGGTATCTGGGGTCCATGGCCGCACCGAGCGCGGCGAGCAACCACAATGGCAGGTAGTACTGCTCGGTCAGGAAGGCGGCCGCGACCACGGCACCGATGAGGCTCGCGCAGACGCCGCCGGCGAGCCACTGATCGGCGTCCGGCCGCTTGGTCCGGCGGTAGGCACCGGCGAACCCGCTGCCGAGCACGCCGAGGAACGCAGCCAGGCCGAGCAGGCCGAGCTCGCTGGAGACCTCGAGATAGGTCTCGTGCGCCACGTCGAGCTGATGGGTGAGATTGCTCAGGTCACCAGCGACATAACGCTCGTAGTTCGTCTTGAACCCGCCCGGGCCGGTGCCGAGCAGGGGGTAGTCCGCCGTCATCTCGGCCGCCACCGTCCAGCGCTTGAGCCGATCGTCGACGTTCTGCGTGGCAACGAAGCTCTTCTCATGCAGGCTGGTGTTGAGCAGCGTCGGATTGGCGATCGCCACCACGGCCCCGATGACGATCACGCCCGCCACCATCCCGCCCACGACGCGCGCCCGGACGACGCCGGCGACCACTGCGTACGTGAGCATCGCCACCACAGCGAGCAACGCACCTCGGGACAGTGTCGCCGCCATTGCCGCACCGATCAGCACCGCGGCAAGGTCCCAGAGGATCGGGCGGCGGGACAGGCGGCGCAGCACGAGAGCCAGCGGCAGGGCGGCGACCATGAAGAACGCGAAGTCGTTCGGATCGGTGAGCGGCCCAGTGACCCGCGTCGCGCCGCCGAAGAAGTTCACCAGGCCGACCGCGGCCGCGACCGTGCAGGACGTGACGAAGACTCTGGCCACCACGGCGACGGACAGTCCCCGGTACAGGGTGTCGATGATGACGATCAAGGCACCGAGGAAGGACAGGTAGCGTGTCAGGGTCTCCGTACCGTCCGAGCCGTTGGAGTGCATCACGGTGGCGGCCAGCACCACGGCCACGAGGGCGACGCCGGACAGCGCGACCGGGTGCGCGAGCCCCGTCCCCCGCGGCCGGGTCCGGCGATCGCGCGGGAGCGGCAGCCCGTCCTCGCGGTTCGGGGAGGCGATGCGGATCAGCCACGCCGCCACCAGCACGAGACCCAGGCCCTTCACGGCCGAGCCGCTGAGGCTGCGCACGTAGTCCTCGAACGGTTCGACCGCGACGAACAGCAGGACGGCCAACTCGACTCGGGCGAGCAGCAGGACGACGACGGCCACGCCGATGATGGCGGCCAGCGTGTTCACCGGCGCGCCGACGAGTGGGCGAGCGAGCACCATCGCGAGCACGACCGGCACCACGAGCACCACGACGCGGACGACGATGTGGCGGTTCACCGCGTTGCGCCACTGCATGCTGCCCGAGATACCCGTCCGCGAGTTCCGCGCGGGCCTCACCAGACCGGGCCCTTGCGGATCCGCCACCGGTCGAGCGGGCGCAGCCAGTCATACGCGCCGTCGAGAACGAGCCGGAAGTCGTCCACCGAGTCAGGGACGAGGGTGCGGCGCAACAGCAGGTGATCGCGACGCCGGGAGTTGACGCCACGGTCGGTCGTCACGGCTGAGAGGTACCCGGCGCGGGCGGCCGCGTCGCGCACCAGCCGCGACCAACCTCCCTTCGGGTAGGCCAGCGAGTCCACGCGTGCGCCGAGCAGGTCTTCGAGGCCCTCGCGCGAGCGGCGCAGCTCGTCGTCCACCTGGTGGGGACTCAGGTGCGGCAACCACGGGTGGGTCGCGGTGTGCGAGCCGATCGCCATCCCGTCCCGATGCACCTCGCGCACGGCGTCGGCGGTGACCAGGTGCGCGCGCGGATCGCTCGCACCGTCCGCGTCCCACTCGAAGTACCGGGTGCCGTCCAGGTAGTCGGTCACCACGTAGAACGTCGCCGGGAAGTGCCGCTTGCACAGCATCGGCCACACCGTGTCGATCACGCTGGTGTAGCCGTCGTCGAAGGTGAGGCACACGGCCCGTTTAGGCAGCCGCCCGGCCTCGAGCAGCCGCAACGCCTCCTCGAGCGGAAGCACGGCAGCGCCCCAGTCCTCGAGCGCGTCGAGCTGACCCTCGAACACATCGTGACGGGTCGAGACGCCACCGCCGATCCGGTCGACACGGTGCCAGCCGAGTACGAGCAGTGGCTCGGCCAGCCGGAGCGGGCGGGCGGCCAGCATCACCGGGTGCGCGACGGTGGCGATGCGCCGGGTCTTCGCCTTCATCGCCCGCTCCTGAGCAAGTGCGCGGTCTGGACGAGGCGTTCCCGATCGACGAGCCACACCGGGACGGCGTACGCGACGGCTCCGGCCAGGCCGAGCACCAACAAGCGCGGGCCGGACACGTCAGGCCCGGGGAGCCAGTTCTTCATGCTCAGCACGACGAGGGCCATAGTGGCCACGCCGAGGGTCGCCGGTGCGAGCGAGGCGAGCAGCCGGACGACGCTGAAACCGGCGAGGTGACGCCGCGCCAGCGCCACGGTGAACACCGCGACCACGCTGACGGCGACGACCTGCCCGATCGCGACGGGCACGATGCCGTGTCGGGCGAGGACGAGCAGGCACATCGTCAGCGCGGCGACATGGAGCAGCCGCAGGCCGAACGTCGACCGGGGCCGACCGGCCGAATTGAGCGCAACCTGCACCATCTGCCCAGCGCTGAGGATGGCCGCGTAGGCCATCAGCCACCGCACCACCCCGACCGCTGGTTCCCACTTCTCGCCGAGCAGTTCGAGTTGGTCAGCGACGAGCGCGATGCCGACGCACAACGGCAGGACCGCCGTGATCGTCACGCTCGCGATCCGTTCCGCCGACAGACCGAGCTTCTCGCCGCGAAGCCGGCACAGATACGGGAAGGCGGCTCCCGCGATCACGTAGGCAATGTTCAGGTACGGCAAGTAGGCGAGGCGGAAGGCGAGGGAGTACTGCCCCAGCGCCGATGGGCCGAGGACTCGCGACACGATCAGATAGTCGATGTTGAGCAGCGCCAGTTGGGCGAGGTTGCTGCCGGACAGGTGCCCGCCGTACCCGATCAGCCCGCGGAAGTCGCCGCGATGCCACCCGGGCACCACCGGGCGTGACACGACCCACGAGAGGACGAGGACGAGCACGCCTTGGACGATCTGCCCGACCACCAGCGCAGCCACGCCATGGTCGGCGATGGCCAGCGTGATCGCCACGATCGTCCCGACGACGACCCCCACCACGTCAGGCACGATGCGGCGCGCGAACTGCAACTTGCGCCGCATCAGTTCCAGTTGCACGGTCGCCACGGCGTAACAGGGCAGGACGGCCGTCAGCCCGCGGATGACGTTGATTCCTGAGTCGCCGGCCCGCAGCGCATGCACGATCGGGCCGGCCAGCACCCAGGCCAAGGCCGTCAGCGACAGGCTCAACACCAACGCCACGGTGACCGCGGTGCGCGCCGCCCGCTCGACGTTGCCGCGCCAGAACACCAGGGCACTGCTCGTGCCGAGATCGCTGACCACCGTCGACACGTTCATCACCAGCGTGCCGATGGCGATCACACCGAGTGCGGACGGCGCCAGCAGCGCCGCCAGCACCAGCAGCACGACCGTCTGCAAGCCCTTGACGATCAGTGCACTCGCGCCGAGCCACAGCGCGCCGCGAGCCGTCTGCCCGACCGCGGACAGCGACGAGGACGGCGACGTCCTGCTCACCACCAACGACTCGACGTCGCTGATCACGTCAACGGGTAGGTCGGCCACCGGCGCCGGTGGTCCGGTCGCGGCGGCGATCATGTCGGCCACGTCGCGATCGAGGGCGTCGAACCCGAGGTCGAACAGTGCCCGGTTACGCAGGTGCAGGACATACGCCGCGGTGGCCAGCGCGGCTCGCTGCGGCCGCTCCCATTCCGCCCACGGGCGGCCACCGACCGGGTGCTCGACCAGTGCGGTGTCGTCGATCATCCGCCCGCACATGCTGGCCACGCTCACACCGTCGTCCAGGCGCGCACGCAGCGCGGCGATCAGCAGCCAGTCGATGCCCAGCGGCGCGTTGCGGGCGGAGTTCTCCCAGTCGATGATGGCCGCCTCGTGCCGGTCGACCAGGACGTTGCCGGGCCAGAGGTCACCGTGCGCCCACCCGGTCGGCGTCCCGACCGGCACGTTGGCGACGATCGAGATCAGTTGCTCGAGCAGGTCGTCGGCGACGATCGGCGCGACGCTGTCGCACCAACGGCGTGCCCAGGTGCGGTCGACCTCGTCGGTGCGGACGGTTTCGAGTCCGGCGACGAGCCGCTCCGCGTGGCGCCACTGCCGGACGGTCGCACCCTTGAACTCGATGAGCGAGCGGCGCCGGCGCGGCAGCCAATCGGTCGCCACCCAGGGCACGCCACAGGTCACACCCTCGGCCACCACCCGTTGCACGAGTGAGCGGATCGCCGGGATTTCGGCGGCGGCCTCACGTCCGCTGCCGAACTCGCGTCCGGGCGTGGTCAGTGAGGCACGGACGGCGAGGTCTCCGCCAGCAGTGCGGACGCGAAGGATCGTGTCACCGGCGGTGTGCACGCCGATCAGCTCGCACGGCACGCCGGTCTGCGTCTCGAGATCGGCCAGCACGCGGTCGACGAGGGTCGGCGCCGCCGTCCCCAGCACCGACAATCGGATCGGCGTGCGTCCGAGCCCGGTGCGCAGGCCCGCGGCGCGACGAACCTGCGCGCGCGCGTTGCGCATCGTCGGGATCGGCCAGCCGCTCTTCCAGATGTTCTCGGGACGATCGAGGTCGGGGTAGACGACCAACTCGCCCTCGCTGCCCAGCACAGCCATCGTGCCGCCCGGCGCGAGTGCCGGGCGCAACACCTCAGGATCACCGTGCCGCGCGTCGACGATGAGCAGACCGACCGAGCCGGGCCGCAACGGCGCGTGCAGTCCGTCCCACCACAGGCATGCGCTGCCGTCCACGTCGCCGGCGGTATACCCACGCCCTGCTCGCAACAGCAGGACGGCGTCCTGATAGCGCCACCGCAGCCCGGCCCCCACGACCGGGGCGACCACAAGTACGACCGGGCCGAGCACGACTGCCGGGAGCATCGCCGTGAAGCTCGCCAGCCGGTCGCCTACCTTGGCGTATTCCCAGTCGAGGACCACCGGCCGACGGACGCTTGGCGAGCGCTTGGTCGTACTCGCGCCCGTCTGCACCGATTTCCCTCCCCGCACATGCTGATTCGGTAGCCGCCGTCCCATTGTCCTCACACCGCCAGTAGCGTTTCGGTCGGGCCACCTTGGTCGTTAGCTAAAATAGGCGCAAATCGGCACGCTGGCACGTCTGCACTCGAGAATGATGGGGACTCATTGCCAACATCTGCACGGCGATCGCGCGTGTCGGCGCCCGCCGTCTCCATCATGCTCATCGCTGCGCTGCTTGCAGCCTGCACCGGCGGCTCAACCGGTGGTGATTCGGGCGTCCCGTCCTCATCGGGTCCCCAGTCGAGTTCGACCTCCGCCTCGCCAACGGCGCAGAACACGGCCAAGCTGCACGTTCGTGAGTGGGGCGCGACCACCGACGGGCTGTTGTCGGTGGTTGTCAAGAACGTCGGGACGGTGTCGATCCAACGCGCCCGCGCGATCATCACCGCGAAGGACTCCTACGACAACACCGTCGTCGCCGTGAGTGCCCCGACCGGTGCCCGCTGTTGCACGATCGTCGGCCTCGCGCCCGGACAGGTGTACGGCCTGTATTCCAATGTCGGTACCAGCGCCGGACGGATTCACAACGTCGAGGTCGAGTACACCGATGTGCAGCTCAGCAAGGCCGCGGTGCCCACTCCCAGCGTTGCGACGAAGGCAGCCTCCCTGCGCGTGTCCGCGAAGAGCGCGACGGTGCAGGTGCCGGTCACGGTGAGTGGCAAGGTCGGCCCCTACATCAGTGCCCAAGCTTTCCTCGCCGGACCGGACGGCAAGTTCATCGCCGTCGTGTCCGGCGGGTACTACTGCCTGCCGCCGAACAAGCAGCGCACGATTCGACTCCAGTTCTTCCATCCGCTACCCGCTCAGTCCCGGGTGCGTTCGATCGTCGCGTACCCGTTGGACGCGGCGACGGCGCGCGCGGAGAAGCTGCCGAGCTGCACGCGCGGATAGCGGGGCCGCCCGGTCGACGTGATCGCTCGGGATGCGGTGATCACGCAGGGCGCGCGACGACGAGGAAGCAGCCGGCCCACTGCAGCAAGGACGGCCGGCCCACTAGGGCTGACTCAACGCGCGCACGCAGCCGCGGCGCAAGCAGCCGCGCCCCGTCGCGCCGGTACGGCAAGAACTCATAGCCGAGACACTCCACTACCTCGAACCCGTTCGCTCGCAGCAGCCGGTCGGCCTCGGTCGGGCTGAGCATCGCCTCGCGGCTCTCCCCGCGCCAGCGTGCGCGCAGATAGCGCCCGCGCAGGCTGGCCGGGTTGAGGTGGAAGTTGACGACGAGCCGCCCGTCCGGCTCGAGCACCGAGCGGATCCAGTGCAGCGCGGCGGTGCGCAGCTCCGGTTCGGCATTGAGGAAGAAGCGGAACGAGGTGGCCAGATCGATCGGGCCGCCGAGGTCCAGCACCGCGTCGGCGGAGGTCACGTCGGCGCGGATGAGTTGCGAGCTGCGGCAGCGGACCCGGGCGATGTCCAGCATCGCCTCGGACACGTCGATCCCCACCGTCTCGGCGACTCGTAGTTCGAGTTCGGCCAGGACGCGACCGGTACCGCAGGCGAAGTCGAGTGCGCGACGTGGAGGCGCTACGAGGCTGTGCGTGAACACTTGTTCCAGCAGGCGTCGCTCGAGCGCCCAGTCGAGACCCTTCGCACTTGAGTCGGACCAGAAGTCCCGGTCGTACTCACGCGCCTTCGCCGAGCCGAGGTGGGAGTTCCGGTAGTCGATTCGCCGGTTGTCCGCCGGGTGCATCGCGTTCGTCGTCGACCCGGTAGATCAGTTCTTGGACGCGCGCTTGTGCGACGCCCCGAACAACAGACCCAGTGGCCGGCGAGCCTCCTCGTGCGGATCCTCCGACTCGGCAGCCTCTTCGTGCTGAGCGTGCTGCTCGCCGAACATGTCCGTGACCTCGGCGCCTTCGCCCTCGATCGACTCGTCCGTGACCGCCTGGGTGTCGCTCGATTCGTCGGCTACCGCGGTCGTACCCATCTCGGGCGCGGCCTCCGATGCACTCTCGTCACTGGCATCGGCACCGGCGTCGGTGCTCGCGTCGGCATCGATCATCAGGTCACCCGGTAGCTCGACGTCGACACCGCCCTCCCGAGCCACATCGCGCACGTGGGTGAGCAACGCATCGAGCGAACCGGTGGCGCCATTGATCGACCCCATCGATCGGCCGAGGGTCTCGACCAGATCGTGCACCGACGAACGGACATCGACGACGGACTCACTCGCGCTGACCAGCGTGCGGAAGACACGAACTCGGTCGCGATCAAGCTCGACCCGCGCTTCGGCAACCCCGGCGGCAACCTGGGCCTGGATCAGTTCGACTGCTTCGGCCCGACCCTGCTCACGTGCCTGCGCCCGGATCTGCTCGGAGTCGACGGTGGCCTTGTCCAGAACTTCGCGGATGGCGGCGTCGGCAGCCTCGCGATCGACTCGCGCCTGGGATTCGGCATCGGATCGAACCCGGGCCGCCTCGCGGTCGGCATCGTCGAGCAGCCGTTGCGCCTCTTCCGACGAACGCAACAGCAGCCGCTCCGCCTCCAGCTGCGCGGATTCGGTGAGCTGGCGAGCGTCGGCGTGCAGCCGGTCGAACTCCGCTTTGGCGCTGTCGCGCAACTGCGCGGCGTCCGATGCGGCCGAATTCTGCAGTCGCTCGGACTCGGTCCGGGCCGTGTCGCGCTGCACCTGGGTTTCCGCGGCGGCTTCGGCACGAACGTGCTCGGCGTCCAGCGCGGCCCGCTCGCGGACGGCGGCTGCCTCCGCGCTGGCCTGCGCGCGCAGCTGCTCGGCTTCGCCGCGGGCGGACTCCAGCACCTGCTGCGCCTCGGTCAGCGCCTCGTCTCTGGCCCGCTCGGCATCGGCGTAGGTGGCCTCGCGAATGCGCTGCACCTCGGATGCGGCCTGGCTGACGAGCTGCTCGGACTCCTCGCGGGCCCGGTTGACATACAGCGCTGCTTCTTCGGTGGCCTCGTTCTGCAACCGGTCGGCGAGCTCGCGGGCCTCGATGAGGATCTGTTCGCCTTCGGAGGCCGACTGCGCCCGGATCGCGCTCGCCTCGGCGAGCAGCCGGTTGGCCTTCTCGTGCGCGTTCAGTGACACGCGCAGCGCCTCTGCCTGCGCGGCAGAGCTGATGCGGCGGACAGGGTTGGGCAGACCGAGCGGCTCGAGGGCCGTCCCGTCATCGCCCTGCGCGGTGAAGGACTCAGTTGGCCCGAACGACGTAGCGGCCGTGCCGCTCGCACTCGGGGGCTGGTCTCGTGTCATCCTCGGCGCCCCAATCCCCGAACCTGTCGTGTCGTCATTGGCCGCGCCCGGACGCTCGAGCCGCTGCAGGAGCTGCTCGACGTGTGAGATCGCTCGACGCAGCAGGGCCGCCGGCGGCTCAGCGTGACCCGAAGGGTCCCATTCGCCCGGGACATCCGGTCCTTCAGTCACGGCTTCCTCCCCACCAAATGGATCCGTCGATATGCGTACGAAACACGATCCTATTGCATTTCTGCCTTTGATGCACTATTTGCTTAATTGGTCGACAAACGGCGGGTCCGTGCAGATGTGGCGGGTGTGACTGCTGTGCCCTGATGATGATCCCGGCCACGATCAGGGGCACGGTTGTTCGATTCCCGACACATCCAACGGGAGGACTCCGGGTTGGTGCCAGACATCGACGGTCCCGGTACCGGCCGGCTCGGCCAGATGGAGCACCACCGTGCGGGTGCGGGCACGGGGTAGCTCCATATCAATGCGGTACACCGGATGCCCCCGCTCCCTTTGAACCGCCGACGTTGCGGCCTGCCCGTCGATCGTAACGCTCACCAACTGTGCTTCGGCAGTGGCGTAGTAGTCGAGAAGTACTCGATTATCCCCCGGCGCGGACTCCCCGGCAAAATCGTCGACGCGACCGGCCACGTATCTGGGCAGCCCACTGGCGGGCGCGCTGTTGGTCAGGGTCAGCGTGACCACCATGTCCCGCTCGGACCCGCACCCGATGCGCTGGTAGGACACCGAGCGGTGCAGGTAGTAGTCGAGTTTGCCGGCGGCGATGTTGTTCAACACCATGCCGACGAAGGGCCGATCGGTGGCCGGGATCGAACCGGAGTAGTCGGTCTCGTCGATGACGGCCTGGGCTCGCGCGTCCGAGGTCCAGACGAGGAACCGGTGCTGTTTCGCCGACCGCGTCACGGCCCGCGCCAGGCCAACCGCAGGCGCGCTGCCGTCGAGCACCCGCGTCGACGTCGCCTTCAGGACATGGACCAGGAAGTCTTTACGCACGTTGTTGTCGGCGAACATCGTGTACTGGGTCGATTCGGTGACCTGGACGACGTTCGACGCGCCGAGCGTAATGTTCTCGGGAGTCGTGACCGGACCGGTGACGCGCAGCAGGTTGGCCAGCACCTCCGGATCCACGGCGAGCGCCCCGTCCACGTGCTCGCCGGACACCTTCTCCCACATGGCAGCCCAGATCCGTGCCGCGTACGGGAAGTGTGGGCTCAGGTTCGAGTTGATGAACAGCGACGTCGGGCCCGAGGCGTCGCCGTAGAGCGCAGCATATTGCGCGCCGAAGTTCAGATTGGTCCGAACCAGCTTCCCGGTCGCCTTCGGCAGCAGCGCCGAGTCGCTTTCGAAGTGCGTGAACCGGATCGTGCCCTTGGTGGCGACCGCAATCGCGAAGGCACCCGGAAGGCCGCCTGTTCCGCGCATCTCGGCCTCGTTCTGCAGGCCGATGAAGTAACGCTGGGGGCGGTCCGCACCCAACATGCCGGGAAGGATCCGCGTCGCACTTGCGGCCGCGTCGACGTACCCGCTCACCGAGCGCAGCGACGTCTCCAACGAGGTGCGCAGCGCGTCGATGCCCGGGACCCAACTCGAACGTGGCGTGGCGTTCAGGTCGCCCAGCGCGGCATCGAGCGTCGCCGACGCGCCAGCCAGCCCGGGCGCCGCATCGACAAGCGGGGCAAGGTCGATCGTTCGGGGCGAGGTGCGCAGCTTGTGCGGGTCGAGCTCGTCGGCAATCTGCAGCAGCGCCGGGATCCCGTCCGTACCGATCCGATCGGCTGCCTTCGTCGCGCCCCGAGCGATCTCGAAGGGCCGACCCAGGTAGGGGATGTTGGCGGCGGCCCACCAGGCCGGACCGCTCGTAAGGGTGTGCGCGCTGCGTGCGAGCTCGGGAATCGCGGCAGCCGTCTGCCGTGCGCCGGCCAGGTCGCCCTGGGCCACCTGAGCCTCGATTCGGTGGAGCCGATCGCGGATCTCGGCAGCGTCCGAACGGACGACCAGGCCGGTCACGACGATCCAGGAAATCCACATGACCGCGAGCGCGCCCACGCTCCACAGCAGCCACTTCGTCAGCGCGCCCGAGGAGCGCAGGTAACGCAGGCGAGTGTCCCAGCGGGTGCGGAGTGTCGACCGGGCCGACGGCCGCGGACGGCTCTCACGCTGCTCCACGAGTGTCGAGCCTAGAGGGCCAATCGGGGGCTGGCGACCAACCCCTACCGGCTCAGGCCAGGACCTTCTTGACCTCGTCGTACACCCAGCTGTACGTGCGTTCGAGCCCGTCGGCCAGCGAGGTGCTCGGTGCCCACCCGTAGCGGAGCTGCATCTCTGTGTTGTCGCTGCTGCGGCCGCGGACACCCTGCGGGGCGTCGAGTTGGTAGCTGCGCTCGAGGTGCACGCCCGCGATCCGCTCGACGATGTCGACAAGTTCGTTGATCGTCACGAGTTCGTCGCTGCCGAGGTTGACCGGATTCGGGTCGTCGCCGTCCGAGATCAGCCGGGTCCCGCGCACACAATCGTCGATGTAGGTGAAGCTGCGAGTCTGCTCGCCGTCGCCCCAGATCTTGATGCTGTGATCGCCGGTGATCGAGGCGGCTGCGACCTTACGGCAGATGGCAGCCGGTGCCTTCTCGCGGCCGCCGTCCCAGGTGCCGTTCTCGCCGTAGATGTTGTGGTAACGGGCGACGCGCGTCGGGAAACCGTAGTCCTCGAGGAAGTGGCGGCACATGCGCTCGCTGAACAACTTCTCCCAGCCGTACCCGTCTTCGGGCATCGCCGGGTAGGCGTCGGCTTCACGCAGGGGGACGACGTCGGGCGAGGTCTGGTGCTCAGCGGCGTAGACGCACGCCGACGAGGAGTAGAAGTACCGCTCGACGTCGCCTTCGCGAGCCGCCTGCAGGACATGCGTGCTGGTCAGGACCGACATCATGCACGCGGCGCGGTTGTTCTCGATGAACCCCATGCCCCCCATGTCGGCGGCAAGGTTGTAGACGGTCCGCGCGCCGGCAACCGACTCGCGCGCGCTTTCGAGCAGCGATACGTCCAGTTGCAGGTTGTCGGCCTCGCCGAAGTGCTGGTACCACTCCTCGAAGGGCTTGACGTCCACCGCGCGGACGCTCATGCCGCTGGCCAGGAAGTTGGACACCAGGTGCCCGCCGATGAATCCTCCCGCGCCAGTGACGACCGCGTCCACTGAACCCACGTGCTACCTCCCGCGTCTCGGACTTCGGCGTTTCGCCATGCTTGCATAATCCATCGGCGCCCAAAAGTCGATCATGAGGGTAGTTGGCGACCCGTTTCGTCGTGCTCGTCACGCGCGCCGTGTTCATCCGACGCCGTCAGCTCAGCCGTGATCCGGTGCCGGCGTTTCGTCGTCGCTGAGCTGGCCTCGCGCTGGTAGTAGCTGTAGCTGTAGCCGTATTCGCCCGATCGCCGGTTCGGCACCCGGTTGAGGACGACACCGAGCAGCAGCGCGTCCACGCCGCGCAACGTGCTCGTTGCGCGCTTGACCTGCGAATCCGTGGTCACCTCGTGCCGTGCGACGAGCAGGGTGCCGTCCGCGAGTGCCGCGACCTCGGAACCGTCCGATACCGGCAGCAGCGGCGCGGTGTCGATCACGACGTAGTCGACCTTGTCCAGTAACGAGCGGATGACATCGCGGACGTAGCTGGACGCGAGCACCTCGCTCGGATTCGGCGGGATCGGTCCGGCCGCCAGCACGTGCAGGCTCGGACCGGCGCTCTGCAGCGCCTCGGACAGCCCGATCTGGTGGATGAGCACGCTCGTCAGGCCGACTGAATCCGCGAGCCCGAGCACCTTGGCAACTGTCGGGCGGCGCAGGTCGGCATCGACGAGGCAGACGCTGAATCCCGCCTCGGCGAACGCTGACGCGAGGTTCATGGCGACCATCGTCTTGCCCTCGCCGGGGATCGAACTGGTGATGGCGATGACGCGGGGATGCTTGTCGACATTCGCGAACTGCAGGTTCGCACGCAACTGTCGGAAGTTCTCGGCGCGGGCATTGCGATTGCCTGCGCGAGCCGCGATCGGGAACTTCCGTGCAGTCGGGTCCTCGGCGACGACACCCATCACCGGCTTGCCGGCGAACTTTGCCAGTGTCTCGGGGTCCTTGATGCGGTTGTCGAGGATGTCGCGGACCACGGCCAGCGCCGCACCCACGAGCAGTCCGAGGAGCAGGCCCAGCGAGATGTTCAGCAGCGGTTTGGGTGAGACGGGGTTCGACGGGGTGGTGGCCGGATCGGTGACATGCAGGTGCAGCGTTGCGGTCGTTGCCGGTGGGTTGCCGGTTGATCCGCCGCTGGCCGTCGAGGTGGTGTAGTAGCCCTCGACAACGGTGATGAACGCACGCGACGTCGAATTGGCGATGTTGGCCGCCTGGTTGGGCGACGAGTCCTGGACATGGAGGTCGACGATCGATTGACCGGTGGGCGCCGTGGCCGAGATTTTGGACTTCAGGTCGCGGGTGCTGATTGTGAGGTGCATGTCGTCCATGACCAGCTTCAACACTTCGGGCGATCCCACGATTTGCGCGAACGTCTGCACCTGGGTTTGCGTGAACGCGGCCTGCTGGAACTGGGTCGCCGGGTTCGAGGTGTCGGTCGAGGCAACGAAAATCTGTACGTTGGCCTGGTAGACCTTCGGGCTGGTCGCCGTCACGAGCACCGCCATAGCGGTGCCGGCGAGAACGAAGAGCGCCACGAAGCGCCAACGCTCCTGCAAGACCCGTAGGTAGGCCCGAAGCGACACGAAGTTGCCTTTCTCCTCGCCGGCGCCGACCCCCCACATCCGGGACGGCGACCGGGCATCTCTGGGTGCAGGTCGTGAAAGCTCGATCGTAACCCGCGGCAGCGCACGGCGTTCGCAGGACGAACGCGCGCGGCCCGGCCAGCGGGGCGGCCTAAGTATGCTTCGTCGCGGACGGTTGCCCATTAGCGCCGCCGGACAGGAGACCTATGGCGCGCCGGAATCGAGGAGTAGCCGCGACCGTGGCCGCGCTCGCCACGGTGCTCGCCGTCGAGGCATGGGGCCTTCGCAGCGGCGCGATCGGCTCGGTCGTCGTCATCGCCGTGATCGCGATCGCGCTGTCCGCACTCGCATTTAGCCTCGACCTCGCTGTCGCCGGCGTCGCGGCCGCCTGCGGCGCATGTTTCACCCTGACGTGGAACGGTTGGTTCATCGGCCCGGTGCGTCCCGGGGATGTGTTGATCATCGTCGCGCTGCTGTGCTTCGTGCTGGCCCACCCGAACGGTGCGTTCCGCACACCGCCGTGGTGGATCAAACAACTCGTTTTCGCAATCCTGCTCGTCGTCGTCGCCCAGATCTATTTCCCGCCGGACCCGCTCTACATGTCGCAGCGGATCGTGCTGACTGCCGTCGGCGCCCCCCGCCCCGCCCCGCCAGGCAGCCTCGCCTTCCTCAACATCACCGTGGCGGTGAAGTTCATCATCGCCGTGGCCGCGACTCCGATGGCCTTCGCCGGTGCCGTGCGCGTTGACCGCCGCGCGATGCGCTGGCTGGTGCTCGCGTTCGCGTCCGGTGCTGGGCTGTCGGGCTGGGTCGCGATCCTCGACCGGGCCGGCGCGCGATTGAGCCGGATCCTCACCGGCCTGCCGGACACCGGCGCCCGGCAACTCGGGTTCTCCGATCATCCCAACTACCTCGCGGCCGGCATCGTCCTGGCGCTCCCGTTCGCCTTCTGGCTGATCTTCAATCAGAAGGCGTTCGACCGGGTGGTCGGCCTGGTCGCCTTGGCCGGCCTGCTACTGGGTGCGTACGCGTCCGGATCACGGGGCGGTGCCGTGACGACGGTTGCGGTGCTCGCGCTCTGCGTCGTGCTGCACCCCCGGACGAGGGTCTACACCGTCAACGCGGTGGTGGCAGGTCTGATCGCCGTCGGCGGCATCATCGCCTTCGTACCGGGACTCGGCGCAGGCATCTTGCGGGCGACCCGGCTCTCGGCAGACGCCAGCACCAGCGGCAGCGACAGTGTCCGCGCTGTCGTCGGGGCGCAGGGCGTCCGCGATTTCCTGCATTCACCGATAGCCGGCCTCGGTCTGCAGATCTCGGATCAGGCATCCCAGGTGTACCTCCAGGAGCTCGCGTCCGGTGGGCTCATCCTGTTCGTCGCCATGTCGATATACATGTTGTGCGGGTTGATCACGTCGGCGGCATTGATGCGGCGCTCATCGCTCGGCGCTGCGCTATTGGCCGCGTTCGTCGGCACCTTGGCCCTGAACATCTTCGAAGCCGATCTGACCGACCGCTTCTACTACGTACCCGGCGCCCTCCTGGTCGCTATGATCGAGAGCCGCCGGCTCGAGCAGGCGGCGCGCGCGTCGGCCGACGCGTCGGTGCTGGCGCCGGCATGAAGGGACGCACGTGGCCACGCTGACCAGGGCAGCGACGATCAAGTACGAAGCGCGGCGCGTGGCCCAGACCCGTCGGACCTTCGCCAACTGGCCGGTGCTGCTCCGACAGATGGCCGGTCAGCGATTCGGCCACGGCGCACCGGTGCTCGAATTCGTGACCCGCGACGGCGTCCGGATGACCTGCCCGAATGTGCCCGGCGCTCGGCTGCCCATGTTCGAGCAGTTCGCAGACGACTGCTACGAGCGCAGCTGGGTGCTCGGCTCGGGCGGAGCGCTGCAGGTGCTCGACGTCGGATCACACGTCGGCGCGTTCGCCGCGAATCTGGCAGCAGCCAACCCGACGGTGCAGGTCGAGTGCTACGAACCGTCACCGGAAAGCGCGCGCTACCTGCGCGCGAACGTCGATGCGAACGGTTTCGCCGACCGCATTCGCGTGCACGAGTGCGCCCTCGCCGGCTCGATCGGCACGGCGGTGATCGATGACAACAGCGCGGCCAGCGTCCACAACGGTCTGGTCCGCGAGAACAATCGGCTCGTCGACGGCGCAGACGCGGCCGGTCACCGGCACATGATCACAATCAAAACGAGCACCTTCGACGCTGCGGTCGCCAACGCGCCCCGTCCGTTCGACGTGGTCAAGATGGACTGCGAGGGTAGCGAGTACGAGCTCATCTACGCCTCGGACAAGCAGAACTGGTCGACCGTGCAGCGCGTCGTGATGGAGTACCACCCGGTCGAGGGCGAGTCCTGGGACAAGTTGCGGGCCTGGTTCGAGACGGTCGGCCTGCACGTCGTCCGGCACGAGTCCAGCGGCAACGGTCTCGGGACCGCGTGGCTGGCGCGCGCCGACGCAGCGCCCGTCACGAGGTAGCCGACTGTGCGGATCGCCTTTCTGCTGTCCGGCATGACCGGCTACCTCGACGCGCAGTTCCGGCAGCTGCACAAGCTCGGTAACGATCTGTTGATCGTCGCACCGAGCACACCGTCGGCATCGGGCGAGGCGATGGCCGACACCGCGTTCAGCGGATTGAGCGCCGAGGACTACGCGAAGGTGATCGGCTGGGAGCAGCCGCCGGAGCCGGCAGACCTGGTGCGCGCAGTGCGGGAGTTCGGCCCGGATGCGGTGCTGATGTGGTCGTGGAATTACGCGCAGGCCTACCGAGCGGTGATGAAAAGCGTTCCGGACGCCGTGGTGCGAATCCTGATCATGGACAACCTTTGGCGCGCTGCACCGAAGCAATGGGTCGGCCGGCTCACCCATCGGTGGTACGTCGACCCGGTCGTCGATGCGGCAATGGTTCCGAGCGATCGCACCGAGTTCTACGCACGGCGCCTCGGTTTCGCGCCAGCCGACGTCATCCGCGGTTCGCTGTCAGGTGATGTCGACCTGTTCCGGTCCGCGCCGCGGACTGGCGAGGAACTGCATTCCCGCCGCAGCTTCCTGTTCGTCGGACGACTCGTCTGGCACAAGGGCGCGGACGTCGTCGCCGCCGCCTACCGTCGCTACCGTGAATTGACCGACGACCCGTGGGATCTGCATGTGGTCGGCATCGGCCCGTACGACGAGGTCGTCCGCCCAGTGCCCGGCGTGACGATGCACGGCTTCCTGCAGCCGCCGGCGGTCGCTGAACTGATGCGCTCGGTCTCCTGCTTCGTCCTGACCTCGCACATCGAGCCGTACGGCGTGGTGGTGCACGAGGCGGCCGCGGCCGGCCTGCCGATCCTGTGTTCGGAGTTCGCCGGCGCCGCGCCGGGCCTCGTCCAGGACGGCTACAACGGCTGGGTCGTCCCGGCCGGCGATGTCGAATCGTGGGCGCGCGCGATGGTGCGGGTGAGCGTCCTGCCGACGGCGCGCCTCGCCGCCATGTCCGAGGTCAGCAGCGCGTTGTCGCATCGGCTGAGCCCCGCCGGCTGGGCCCTGAACCTGCACGAGGAGATCGAACGCCGACGAGCCGCAGGCGGCGGACGCCTTGGCTGAGCGGACGATTCGAGCCATCGGACTGGTGAGCAGGACTCCAAGGCATATGCCATCATCGCGAACGTGGTCTCCCGACGGACGGAATCCGTGACGTGAACAAGAAGAAGCGCACCCACCTGATGCGCCGAATCGTCCAGACTCCCGCAACGTACGCCAACTGGCCCGCGGTGTTCGGCGGTATTGCCTTGGGGATGGTTGGCCGCGGTCCGGAGACCCTCACCTTCCGCACCCGCAGCGGGGTGCGCATCGACTGCCCGAACCGACCGGGCGCGCGCGTGCCGGTGTACGAGATCTTCGCCGAGGACTGCTACCGGCTCGAGTCGTTGCTCGGCCCGCTGCTGGATCGCCCGATCCAGGTCATCGACATCGGCGGCCATATCGGGACGTTCAGTTGCCGACTGACCCAGTTGCACTCCAAGGCAACCGTGACAGCGTTCGAGCCATCGGCCACCACCGCCGCGTTCCTGCGTCGTAACGTCGCCCAGAACGGCGTCGCCGATCGCGTCACGGTCGTCGAACGAGCGCTGGCACGCACTGGCGGCTACGCGGCGTTCGAGGACAACGGGGCCGGCAGCGGTCTCAACGGCCTGATCTCGGCGAACCATCGCGCCGACGACGCCACGACCGTGCAGACAGTCACCTTCGACGACGCGACGGCCGCGACGGCCGCGCCGGTCGATGTGGTCAAGATCGACTGCGAAGGCGGTGAGTACGACCTCGTTCTCGGCTCGTCGCCGAGCAGTTGGGCCAGCGTCCAGCGGGTGGTCATCGAGTACCACCCGGTGCCCGGGCACGGCTGGGCCGAGTTGCGTACCTTCTTCGACGCCGTCGGGTTGCAGGTGCAGGCCGAGCTGAGCACGCCTCGGGGGTACGGCTGCGTGTGGCTGTCCCGCGAACCGCTGTCGATCGACGTGCGCTGAGCCGTGGTCCGGCTGCCCCCACGCCTTCGTCCACTGTTCCCGTATCTCAAGCCGGTCTATGCGCGAAGCATGCGTCTCGTCACGCCCGTGACGCAGCGCCTGAGCCGACGGCGGGACGGATGGCTGCCGACCGGCTTCGTCGACACCCTCGACGAAGCCGCCGCGCGATCGGGGGGTAGCTGCGTGGTCGCGCGAGCGACCGAGGTCATCACCCGTGCACCGATGACCGGTCGACCGGCGAATCTGCGACTGAGCGACCGTCGCGACGGTGAGTCGATCGAGCGGGTCGCCGCGGCCGAACTCCCTGGCGGTCGCGTCCTCGGCCCGCATCGCGCCGTGATCACCGCGAGCGGCGACCTGGTGGACGAGGTGAGCCGCTACTTCGGCACGTCGCGCGGCAGCGAGCACCCGGCCTTCCTCAACCCGTATCCGGGTCCGCCGCACGAGGTCGAGGGACGGCTCGGCGTGCTCGCGGTGCGCGGTGATTACAACTACTACCATTTCCTCGCCGACGTCTTGTCGCGCATCGGCGTCCTCGAGCAGGCGGGCGCCATCGCCGCGCCGGATCGTTGGTACGTGCCCGCGAGCACGCCCTTCCAGCGCGAACTGCTCGACATCTTCGGCATAGACCGGTCCCGGATCGTCGACGCGGACGAGTACCCGCATGTGCGCGCCGAGTGTCTCGTCGTGCCCGGCCTGCCCGCGACGACCGAGAAGAATCCGCCGTGGGTAGCGCGATTCCTCCGCGACCGGATCATGCATCGGGTGGGCGCGCCGACCGCCGCGGCCGGACCGCAACGGCGCATCTGGATCACCCGCGGCCCGTCCGGCAACAACCGCACGGTGCTCAACGAGTCCGCCGTCCTCGACGTGTTGCGGCCACGAGGCTTCGAATCGGTCGACCCGGCCGCACTGTCGGTCGCCGACCAGGTCCGGACGTTCGCCGACGCGGCGATCGTGGTCTCGGCGCACGGTGCGGCACTGACGAATCTCTTCTTCGCCAGCCCCGGAAGTACGGTCATCGAGATCTTCCCCGCCGGATCGCTGCTGCCCGACTACTGGCGGCTCGCATCGGGCGTGCCCGGCCTGCGGTACCGCTACCTGTCCGGGCCGCGCGCCCCCCTTCGACCGAACCGGCGCAACCACCTGCTGGTGCGCGACATAGATGTCGATCTCGGCGCGCTCACTGCGCTCGTGGACGAGGCCTGAGCCTTGCGCTCACCACTCGTCGTCGGGGTACCAGCGGTCGGCCTCCGGGCCGGCCCAGCTACGGATCGTGACACGGTCGGCAGCACTCACCTTCGCCTTCCAGCCGGCAGCGACCGCCGCGCTGTCCCGACGCAACTGGTGCAACTGGTCGCCCACGGCCACGCCCTGGTTACCTGCGCCGGTGTGCTCGGCAACGATCCGCTCGACTCGGGCATCGAAACGAAGACCGAGCCGGCCGTAGAGATCGCGCAGCACCGGGATCGGTCGGGCGGACAGATCCTCGTGCCGCACCACGATCATCTGCCGATTGCGATCCAGATAGCGGGCGAGGACGGTGTTGCACATCCGCCACATCAGGGCCGCGTTCTCGAGGGGGTCGAGCGCGGCGACGTCCACGCCGGCGAGACCCAGATCGAGCTGGTCGCTCATCAACTCGTCCATCGCCCGGAACTGTTCGAGCGGAAATCGCCAGTCGAGACGTCGATAGCTCTGCACCGTGGGGACCGGGTGCCGCACAATCACCACCGTCGCCGCATCGAAGCGGCGGTGCAGCCACTCGGCCGACAGGCACGCCCACGGGTCCTTGAGCAGCCAGCGACGCCGCAGCGGGTTGATGCTCTCGCGCTTGTAGCGCACGTAGTCCTTGGACCGCAGCACGCGCCGGGCGGCACGGCGGGCCGCGGAATCGTCAGGGTGCGCCGGCACGGTGAAACGTCCGTGGCCGGCGAGCAATTGGGCGATCATCGTTGCGGCGCGGTCCTCGTCGCGGCTTCCCGACCGGACGTACAGCATCGGTTCGGGAACGCCGCGCAACCCGTGGGTCCGGCTCAGCGGCTCGTAGATATAGGACACGTCGCGATTGAGCGACAGCATCGAACCGAGAAACGTCGTACCGGACCGTGGTGCGCCCGTCACAAGGATCGGCGACTGCTGACGTGCACGCATCGACCGCCCTGCACATTCGGATCGCTAACCGACAGTCCGGTTACACTAGCTCATCCGCGACCGCCCCGATTTCGCGCCGATTCACCCAGGAGCAACGCATGCCGGTGACCGTCCTCGTCGAGCCGGACAGCGGCGGGCATCGGTTACAGGCGGTGGCCAATGTCGCCCGGTTCGCCGGTCGCACGGACGAGATCCTGTTGCTGACCTCGATCGGCGCGACCGACAACGATCGGTACCGGACGTTCCTCGGTGACGTCGAGTTGAAGGTCGACGAACGCTTCGACCACATCCACCCGGACACCCGGCAGGTCGCGCGCGGTGTCGCCGACGTGTGCAGCACGCAGAACGTGTCTCGGGTCGTCGTCATGGAGGCTGATCAGTTCATCAAGCGGTGGTGGTACAGCGCACCTCCAGAGTTGCGCCGGCTCGACCGCAGCCGCCGTCCGCAGGTGATCTTCTTCGTCAATCGTTATCCCGACCAAGATCAGATGGTCAGATCCGCACGACTGGCTGCACCGGGTGTCCAAGGCCGTCCTCGCCCTGCTCGGTCTCGCGACGGGCGCACTGCATCGGATCGGCTGCTTCGCCGGCCGCGAGGATCGGTCGACCGGGCTCGTCCTCAAGCGGGTCCGCGATCCTGCGATCTGCAGCGCGCATTCACGCGATCGGGCGGCATTGCGTCGTGAACTGGACCTGCCGGCGGGCCGGCGGCTGGTCTCGATCATCGGGATCATCGACGCCCGCAAGTGCGTGCGACTCGTCTTCGAGGCGATGCTGGCAAGCGGCGACGCGGCTGACCTGTTGCTCGCGGGCACCGTCGACCCCGAGATCGAGGAATGGCTCGATAGGCTCGATGCGGCCGATCGCGCTCGCGTCGTGCTGCGTAGGGGGTTCCTGGCCGACGACGTCCTCGACAAACTCGTCGCGGCATCCGACGTCGTGGTGATCGCCCAACTGAACAAGGGTCCGAGCGGGATCATGGGCAAGGCGCTCGCGGCCGAGGTGCCGGTCGTGACCGCCGGGTCGGTCGTGCGCGCCAGCGAGGTCAACGGCACCCAGGGCGGGGTCGCTGCCGACTTGACCGTGGCGGGGATCGCCGCGGCACTGCGGACCATCGAGGCCCGCGGGGACTGGGGCGTGCGGGCCGACGCGGCGCCGCCGGCGACCGCCGACACCTTCGCCGCGCAACTGCTCGGGACGCGGGCGGACGGGACGGCGCTGCGACAACTCTTCTCGCGTCGCCGCCGGTCATGAGCCGGTGCGGTACCCCGTCCAGTCGGGCATGGCGGACGCGGCGGAGTACAGCGTCACGCCGAACCGATCGAGGATCGCGGGCCGTCCGCACGAGATCCTCGCTCGTGACGCTCGTGCGCCATCCGGACACCTGTACCTCGCGGTCACGACCCTTGATCGCCGACAGCGCCGACGGGCTCGACATGCTCGACGATCGCGACACGCCCTGCGCGGCGTGGCGCATCCGCTCGTGGTCGTCGAGGCCGAGCCGGCGGGAGACCTCGGCGAGCACGCGGTCCTGGTCGGTCACACACTCCTCGTAGCTCAGCGACAGCCACGTCGGCCGCTGCGCCATGACACGAAGCGGGTACAGGTTCTCGACCACCCAGTTGAGCACGAACCGTTCGAGATCAGTGCCGGTGCGGTCCAGCGCCAGCGCGTATGAGTGCAGCGCCTCACCCAGGACCTCTGCGGCGTACCAGTCGTTACGCAGGTACGCCGCGGTCGTCGTCGCCCAACCGTTGCGCAGACAGGACAACGCCTGCGGTACCGGATGCCGCACCAGGTACACGATGTCGACGTCGTAGTTCTGGTCGAACCAGTCGATCATCGGCTTGGCACCGACGATCTTCAGCACCAGCCGATCGGTGCGAAACCGGAAGTCCCGCCGCCAGACCGTGTGCGGCGCGTTGACGCGGATCCGTCCGGCCATCAGGTCGTCGGTGTAGGCGCGCAGTTGCGGTTCCTGGTCCGGATCCGGATGCACGATCAGGCCGCTGTCGAACTTCGGCAGCCGTCGGTACTGGTACGGCGTGAGGTTCGGGGTGAGGATCTCGAGTGGCTGGTCGAGCGACAGGATTCCGCGGTTGGCCGCGACGATCTGGGTCAGCCAGGTGCTGCCGCCGCGGCGGGTGCAGAACAGGCAGATCGTGCGGCGTGGTCCCTGCTCGAAGCGCACCGTGAGCCAGACGAGTTCCTTCGCGGTCGCGCGGACGGCGTCGCGAAGAGCTTCGGGAATCGCCACGTCAGTCCATCGTCTTCAGGTGCTCCTGGGTATCGGCCCAGTCCGCGATCTGGCGAGCCAGTTCCTGCCCGATGATCGTGTGCATGTGTGGCGTGTAGTGGAAGCCGTCCGGGGTCGCGGTGTCGAGGTCGCCGTCGGCGTGCTCGGCGATGAGTTCGGTCGTGCGGAAGTAGCGGACGTTCGGGCGATCGATGCGCTCGACCAACTCTCGCAGCGCCTCGTTCATGACGGCCATCCGCGCGGTCATACCCGGGAACCAGCTCTGCGATCGCGAGGCCGGCGGCTGCAACTCGAACAGGATGACGAGCGGGCTACTGATCGTCTGCAGGTGCTTGATCAGCTTCTCCAGATCTGCGGCGACACGACGAGGACGCGATCGTCGGATCGTCGGATCGACGACCGTGTCCAGCTTTGCCTGCAACCGAGCCAGCGCCATCCACGTCGGCCGCAGCACGCGGCGGCGATAGAGCTCGCGGAAACGGCCCGGCCTGGCCTTCAGGCTGTTCGCGTGCCGCTCGAGCCACCACGGTAGGAACAGATGGATGGTCTCGTAATGGCCGTACACGAGAATCACCACATCCGGCGACCAGCCGATTACCTCTTCCTCCCAGTGACGCAGCGTCGTCTTCGTCCGTTCGGACGGGATCGAGACGGTGCGCACCTCGGCCAGCCGGCCGCACCGATGCAGCTCGGCCTGAATCGCACGCGGGAACGTGAAATCGGTACGGGGGCCGCCCTTCGATGACGACCAGCCGACGGTCGAGGCGCCCTTGACGAGGATTCGGATCGGGAGGGCAAGCGGTGCAGGCATGAGGTTTCAAAGCTCCAAAGTCCGCGGGCCGGGTCGGCCGATTTCCTCCGTGACACTAGTGTGTGTCGTGTATCAGGGCCCGACGAGCAGCCAGGTTTCTGTCTGACGAGGTCCGTGGCCGGCAAGCCGACTTCGTCACGCTGCGTGCGGCGTTCGGCGACGCGAATTTCGAGCGACGATCGAGGAGGACCCCGGAAGCCATGAGCATCACGCAGGCCGACGTGGAAGAGACCATCAGGACCTTTCTCGTCCGCGCCAAGAAGCCGACGGACAACATCACCAACGAGACGCCGCTCTACGCGGACGGCATCGGGCTGGATTCCCTCGAGACGGCCGAACTGTCGGCCGTGCTCGAGGACACGCACGGCACCGATCCGTTCAGCAGCGGCGCGATGCCCCAGACCATCAGCGAGATCCTGCAGTTCTACGGCGTCACGCCTGCAGGCACTTGATCGAATTGCTCCGGTGGGCCAGCCTGCTGATCGCCGGCGTCGCGGCTCAGCTGCGGCGGCACAACCACAACGACGACGGCGGATTGGGATCCTTCGCCACCGGAACGTAGTCGGCGAAGCGCGCTTGCAGGAACGCCTCGTCGGTGTGCCGGATCAGCGGCGTCGACAGCAGGATCTCGAACGCCGTGTTGAACGCGAGGAAGGTCTGGACGACCATCGCCTCGTTCCAGTACAACGGCCAGCGCTCGCCGAACAGCCACGTCGCGGCCGGGTACGGGACGTTGAACGGGAACGGCACATCGTGGATGTGCACGAACACGCCCGGTTTCAGGCTAGGTAGCACCTCGAGGAAGAGATAGGCCACGTCGCTGTCGATCTTCAGTGCGTGCGAGGAATCGATGAACAGGACATCGCCCGACTCGAGGGCCGCAAATCGCGACACGTCCACGTCCTGGACGAAGCCCTCGATCAACTCGAAGTTGCTCAGCGTCCGCAACGCCGGGAACGGATACGGCTCGACGCACGTGATCGTCATCGGGTGCGCGGCCTCAGCGTTGCGCTCAGCGGCGAGCGTCGCGTAGTAGGTCGAGAGCCCGGAGCCGACCTCGAGGTAGGCAGCCGGTCGGTGCTCGCGCAGCATGAAGTAGAGGGTGCGGGCGTCGAAGGACGGGTACCCGGGCCCGAAGCCTTGCTGCTGATTTCTCGTGTAGTCGCCGGCATGCTCGCGGAACTCGTCCTCCCAGCGCTCGGCCAGGGCGCCCAGCCGAACCTTCATCGCCTCGACGTCGATGTCCAGTCCGGCCAGGCGGCTCGGCCGGTTCCAACGCGGTTGCGTCGCCCTCAACTCGCTCAGCACCGGCAAGGTCGAGTAATAGTCAGCCTTCTTGACGACGTTGAGACCCACGAGCCCGAACAGCGCATGCCAGAAGCGGATGATCGCGCGGCGCCCATTGAAGATCATGCGGTCCAGCAGTTCGACGATCGGGCCGGGCAGGACACGGGCCGCGCGCTCCTTCGCGCTCACCGTGCCACCGGCTCGATGCCGCGGTTGACAAAGATCCCGTCGACTTGAAGCATCCGACGGGTGGCCGGCTCGAAGAAGCCGCGCTCCACGAGCCACAGGTCGAAGCCGTTCGCGCCGAGGAACTCCACGAGCGCCGGCAGCAGCACCTGACCCTCGTACAGCGGGACGAGCGACATCTCCGTGCGCACGACGCCGAAGCTGCTCAACGTCTCGGCCGCGCCTTCCAGCACGGTCATCTCAAATCCCTGGACGTCCAGCTTCAGCAACGCTCGTTCCGGCGTGATCGCGTGGCGACCCACGAGGTCGTCCACCGTCGTGGCCGGCACCACCTCGCTCCCGACGTAGCCCGACTGCGGCGCTGCGGTCGTGTGGCGGTCGAGGATCGGCAGCGCCGAGGACGAGACCGAGTTGGCCGATACGTTCATGGTGAGCGTGCCAGGTGTTCTCGAGACGCCCGTCCGCTCGGCCACCCAGCGTGGATCGGCACGCGCGGTCTGTTGCAACTGACCGAAGGCTTCGCGCAACGGTTCCACGGACACGATGCGGCCGCGGTAACCGCCGCGGCGCAACGCGATGCCGAACTGGCCGACGTTGGCGCCGACGTCGAGTACCTCGTCGATGCCGTACTGGCCCAGCATGTGCAGGAAGCGGTAGGTGAATGGTTCGCGGATCACGTCGTAACCGGCGCGGTTGACCAGGCGCCGTACGGCGTCGATAGCGCGCAGTCTGGGCGACCGGGCGCGCGCGGTCAGGGCAGCATCCTGTAGGCGATCCTCATCCGATGCAGACCTGGCGACCGTACGGTCCCTTCGTCGTGGCCGAATTTGTCACCACACCGTCGACGGTGATCGAGCACGTGATGGGAACACCGTCCGAGCCGGACTGGATGAACACCTCGGCGTACGCGGGATTGCCGTAAACCGTTGTCGTCACCGACCACGACCTGCCGACGTTGCGGATATCGCCGTAGGAGCTGTCGAAGCTGGTCGGCACGAGGTAGCCCAACCGCTTGATCGCGCGTGCGGAAGTCGCGCTCAGCACCAGCTTGTGAGACGGCACACTACCGAAGGTGAATCCGCCGGGAATCCTTGGAATGATCGTGTGCTGCGGCAGTGTCGAGAGATCGAGACCGTTCGGGCTGCTGCCCGGCGCGGACGGCGAACCGGACGCAGATGCTGAGCGCGAGGCCGATGCGGACGGCAGCGCGGGCGTCGTCAGTCCGGGGCTGGTGCGGGCAAGGTTCGAACTCGTATCGGCGTCGCCGCTGTTGGCTCTGATGAACAAGGTGAGCGCAACGACGTAACCTAGCGCGATCACCGCACTGATCGCGTACTTGATCCTTCGACTTTTCCGGGACACGGCTGGGTTAACGAGGCCGCAGGAGCGGGGTCACGCGGCCGATCCCTCCGAATCGAGCGCCGCAATGGCGGCCTCGCGGCCCAGTTCGTCGGCACCGATGGCACCGCTGGCGGCGGTGAGAATCGTTTCGAACCGGTCGGTGACGCAGCCGATGTCAAACCTGTTCAGGGCCAGGGTGCGAGCTCGTTCCCCCATGTCGGTCAAACCGGCCGGCGCGCCGACAACGTTGCGCAACCATTCGGCCGCCGCCACCGCACCATCGGCGGTGGGCGGCCCGACAAAGCCACCGATCGCGGCGACATCACAGGTGGAGGGGTTCCCGTCGGGCACAAGGGCAATGATAGGACGCCCGGCAGACAGGTAGCTGAGCACCTTGCTCGGCACTGAGAACCGTGCGGCGTCCGGTTCGAGCAAAGCCACCGCAACGTCGGCACTGCTGAGCATGTCGCTCATCTGCTCGGCCGGCTGGTAGCCGATGATCCGGACGTCCGGGCGACCGGCAGCAGCCACCGCCAGGTCGTCGGCACCGATGCCTTCCGATACGACCACCAGAGTGGCATCCATCCCCCTGGCCTGGCAGGCGTCGAGCAGTTCGAGCAGCAGCAGAGGGTTGTGCTTGCGGCCGAGCGTGCCCGCGTACATGAGCCGGATCGTCCGCTGCGGCAGGTCGTGCTGCATCCCCCACGCGTTGTCACGCTGGCTAGGCACGATGTCGTCCAGCGGTGCCCAGTTCGGGATCACATGGACGTGGTCACGACGCGCGCCCCACTGCTCATACTGATCGATCATGGCGTCGGTGATCGCTACGACCGCCGCGGCGCTGCGGATCTGGTCGCGCTCCAGCCGTTCGAACCAGCCCCGGGCAGCGGACGCGAGCGGGCCCGGAAGCCGCCGAGCGGCCTCGGCTCCCACTCCGAGACTGTAAAGGTCTTGGTGCCACAGCACCCACGGCTGCCCGCGATCGGCGAAGTAGCGGCGCATCACCGCCAGGCTGAGCAGAGGCACGTTGCAAGCGACGATGACGTCGAAGCACTCGTTGTCCAGAGCCGCCTGCCAGGCGCGGGCATAGCGCACCTCGAAGCGGGTCCGGCCGAGCGGCCGGTACTTCACCATCGGCGCGGACGCCGTGATGCCCTCGATGCGTAGGCCGGGCGGATCGTCCCGGCTGATCGTCAACCTTCCTCGCCCGGTGACGAACTGGGTGCTGTAGCTGTGCAGCACCTCATGACCGCGCGCGGCCAATTCCCGAGAGAGCTGGATTTGGAAAGGATGGCCGCTGAAGTCATGAACATTCACGCGCATGACGAGTCCAACGAGACCAGAAGGTCTCGGATTCGCCCTGCTGACGTGAGCGCTAGCATACAGGGATTTAACCACAGGTCGAAGCCGTCGGCATGCCGACGGCGACCTCGCCGCTTTGGCCGATGGCCCTGCTCGCCGCCCACCCCGGCAGTGGTCCGTGCGTCCCGCATAAGCTCGCCGCCGTGAGTGGAGCGCTGCGAAAAGTCGTGATTGCCGGCAACCCGATCCTGCACCGGCCCTCGCAACTGGTGGCGACCTTCGACGACGCGTTGGGTCGCCTGGTGGACGACATGTTCGCCACGCTGACCGTCGCGGAGGGTGTCGGTCTCGCCGCGCCGCAGATCGGCGTCGACCTCGCGGTGTTCGTCTACGACTGCCCGGACGGGTCGGGCGGGCGCAAGGTCGGCCACGTCGTCAATCCGACGATCGAGACGTCCGGTGCTCCCGAGGTCGGGGACGAAGGCTGCTTGTCCGTGCCCGGGCCGTACCACGAGTTGCCGCGCGCGTCGTTCGCGACGGTCCACGGCGTCGACATCGAGAACAACCCCATTGAGGTCAGTGGAACCGGCTTCCTGGCCCGCTGCCTGCAGCACGAGACCGACCACCTTCGCGGTCTGCTGTACATCGACCACCTGCCCCGCAACCGCCGCCGCCGAGTGCTGCGCGAGATGGAGCCGTTCGACTGGAACGAGCGCGGCAGCTGAGCGCCGGGCGCGGCACCCGCTGATAGTTTCACCCTCGCCGCCGGTGCGAGCCGGGAAGGCCGAACGAATGGGAGCCTGCCGAGTGGAGAGTCCTTCCAGCACGAATGAACTGCCGCTCTGGCAACTGCTACGCGCCGATCTGGAGGCGACCACTCACCCGAACTTCCGCAAGTACTCGAACACCCGATTCTGGCTGCGAGCCACCGGCAAGCTGGTGGTGAGCCCGAACGTGCGGGCGGTGTTCACCTACCGGATCGCGCACGTGCTCGCGCGCAAGGGATTCCTGCCGCTGGCGCTCGTCCTGCGCAGCCGAGCCATCCGCATCTCAGGCGCCGAACTGAACCCGCTCGCAACGATCGGCCCGGGACTGCACCTGGTCCACTCGATCGGCGTGGGCGTCGGCGCATTCGTCGTGATCGGCGCCAACTGCAAGATCCATCTAGGCGCCGTGATCGGACCGCAGCCGGTCGAGAAGGACGGCCACAAGTTCACCATCATCGGCGACAACGTCTTCATCGGCACGCACGCGGTGATCCTTGGCGGCGTCACCGTCGGCGACGGCGCGGTGATCGGCGCGAATGCGGTGGTCATGCGCGACGTCGAGCCCTACACGGTGGTGTCCACCACACCGGCCCGACCTGTCGCCCGGCGCAGCCCTGACAGCAAGATGCCCGGCTGATCGACCGGCCGATCAGCGCGAAGCGCTTCGGCGCAAATTCAACCGAGCCTGCAGGTCATAGACACGCTCGACCGTCCGGCGGACGGGCTGGGACTGCGCAGGCTCGGTCAGCATCGCTACATACCGATCGATCGCTTTCTTCAGCGCGGCGGCCCGAGCGTGCCGCGCGTCCACTTCCGGCAGAACCCGGCCGGCCACGTGCTCCCACAGCCGGCTGTCGATCCGGACGCGGTGATCGAGCAGTTCCCGCGTCGGGTCGTCCAACTCGGCCAGGAGGTCGGGCCGGGTCCGCGGCGGCATCGAGGTCCGCTCGTTGAGCCGCGATGCATCCAGCTCACGTCCCAACCAGGCGCTCAGCCCAGCCAGCATCACCGGGTTCTCGACTACGTCCACGTGCGCGAAGCAATCCAGGCGAGCGATGGCCGCGGCCAGCAATTCGTCGTCGTCCGCCTCGGCGATGAAGTCCGTCTTCGGTGCGAGCGGGCTGGGCCAGACGAGAAAGCGCACGCTGGTGTTGTCGATGTTCGGCGCGATCATCGGGTGCTGCAGGTAGTCGCGCAGCGGCAGCCGGCCGATCCGGAACGCCTCGGCGGCCGGCCCCCACTGTCGCAGGTCGAATTCCGACAGCGCGCGGCTGTGCAGCCACTGCGAGATGACACGCACCTGCGGCGTCCGTAGGAAGGTGATGTGATCGGCACCGGGGTAGCGCGCCATGGTCGTTGTCGGTGAGATGTGGCCGGCGACGAGCGTGGCGTCGGCGGGGAGTTGGTCAGGTGCGAGATAGATCGTCGCCCGCGCCTTCGGACGCATGGTGTCGACGTCGTCGTAGCCGCCGAAGAGCGAGCGATCCAGCCCCCGGACGAACACCTCGGGTTGCAGACTGCGCCGGATCGCCGTCTTCAGCGACGTCCCGCCGGTCTTGGGAATGTGGCTGAACACCAGCGGGTGCCCAGGTCCGAAGTCCCTCATCCGGCTCCATTCCGTGTCCACCAGCACGCACGGGACGATCTGCGCGGACTATATCTCGCGCACCAACCGGTGCCGGCCGACTGCAGGGACCGCGGTCCGACGCGCTTCGCGCGCCTGCGCGTACAGCATGCCGGGCAGGGTCAGGACGAACAGCCCGGTCAAGAAGGTCGCGACGAGCGGCCCCGGAGCCCCCCACCACCTGGCGAAGACTATTGAAAGTCCCAGGTTGATCGGCAAGGCCAGCACCGTACAGATTCCGATGAACCGGATGCCCTGCGGGTCACGCAAGGCCATCGCCACCGGCAATGCTGCGGCCTGGACTGTCATGGCCAGCGCGGCGGCGGCCGGCAGGGCATACCCGAGCCGGATCGCTTGTCCGCCGATGAGATGCCCGATCGGATCGGCGATCAGCGCGAGGACGGCGCACACCACGGCAGTCAGTGCGCAGAAGCCGGCCATCACGCGCAGCAGGTCCGGGCCGCGCTCACCGCGGGAGCGAGCCTTGAGCCAGAGCGGCCAGAGCGGTCGCGTCGACGCAGCGAGCAGCGCCGCGATCGGAGCGAAGATCTGCAGCACGACGGTGTAGTTGGCCACCGCCGCCTTGGTGGTGACGTGGCTGAGGACGATCCGGTCGCCTTGCAGCATGATCGGGACGCAGAGCGTGAGCATCAGCATCGGCCCGGAGATCGCCCAGATCTTGGCGCCAGGGAAACGCCGCCGTCGCAGCAGCCCGCGCGCCACCGTCCGCCAGGGAAACGAGGTCGTGCGAATGGCGTACGCACCGGTCATCAGGTTGACGGCGAGGACGGCCACCGCAGGCACCAGGACCAGCCACCGGCCGTCGGAATCGCTGAGCACCAGGAACGCCGCGCCGGCGAGAACCAGCGGATTCCACAGGATCTGGATCATTACGATGACGTGGTTGCGCTCGACGCCGAGCGCCATCGACTGGCCGAGTCCCGGCAGGAAACTGACTGCGTAGATGCAGACGGCGATACCGACCAGGACGTTGGACCCGGACGCCGGGCCGAGCAGGCGCGGCCAGAGCCCGAACGCCGCGATCAGGGTGGATGCGGCCGCCAGTCCGAGCCCTGACAATGCCAGTACCCGGGTCGCAGTAAGCACCGTCCGAACTGAGTGCTCGTCGCGCGGGCCGCGCTCGGCGAACGCGTTCGTGATGGCCGCGCCCATGCCGAGGTCCTGCAGCGGAATCAACAGGATGAGCGACAGCGTGAGCGCGAAGCTGTCGAACACCGCGATCCCGTAGTGCTCGATGATCAGCCGGCTGGCGAACAGGGTAGCCAGGGCCGCCGGGACGAAGGACACCATCCGCGCGGCAGCACTCTGCACGACAGGCTTGAGCGAACTCATAGCTCCGCCGTGGCAGGGTTTGCCATCGCTGGCATCGGCCGTCCTCTCGCACCTGCGGCCGGAAGCCAGCCAGGTCACGGGCAGTCTGAACGCTGCGGAGATGGTATGCCAGCCGGCAAAGGTGGGCGTGGGCTGAGCATCGCCGGCACAGCGCGACTGTCGGCGCGATGATTACCTACGCTCGACGCTATGACGCGCGCGGCACGCTGGTGGCTGGCAGTCGTCGCGGCCGCGACCGCGGCGACGGTCGCCGTCGCCGTTGCCTCGTGCGATCGTTCGCTACACCTGACGAAGGGGCCGGTGTCCGAGAAGAGCGTGGCCGTCCCGGGCTCCGACGGCACCCGACTGGCGGCCGAGGTGTACGCCCCGGCCGCAGCCGGTGCGTTCCCACTGGTTGTGATGCCCGTGCCGTTCGGCGCGCCGGGTGCCGTCTACCGGCCGATCGCCCATGCGCTGTCGGCACGCGGCTACGCGGTGGTCACCTACCTTCAGCGCGGGTTCCATCAATCGCAGGGCCAGGTCGATTTCGCCGGACCGAAGACACAAGCCGACGCGAGCACGGTGATCACCTGGGCGCTCGCGCACACGCCGAGCGACCCCGACCACGTCGGCATGATGGGCATGTCCTATGGCGCCGGCGTCTCGTTGCTGACGGCCGCCCACGATCCCCGAGTCCGGGCGGTGGCCGCCCTCAGCACCTGGACGGACTTCGGCCGGTCCTTCGATAGCAACCACACCCCCAGCAAGATCGCGATCTCGTCGCTGGTCGGCGTAGCCCGCGCCAGGTTGGCCCCGTCGGTCGAACCGATGGCCGCCTCGGTCCGGAGTCCGGCCCGTCTCGACACCCAGCTGCAGCGCCTGTCGCCGTCCCGTTCGCCCCAGACCTACGTCGACCAACTCAATCGCAACGACCCGGCGATCATGATCGCGAACGCCTACGAAGACACGTTCTTCCCGCCGGCCCAGCTCGTCACCTTCTTCAACGCCCTGACCACGCCCAAGCGATTACAACTTGCCGCCGGCGATCACGGCGGCCCGGAATACACGGCGCTGCAGGGCCATGAGAACAGCACGGTCACCGACGCCTACGACTGGCTGGACCACTACCTGCGCGGACGGGCCAACGGGATCGCCGCTCAGCCCCCGATCCAGCTCACCGACGTTCACAGCGGCGCGGTGCACTCATACACCCGGTGGCCGGTGGCGACCACCGCGCCGATCGCGCTCAGCGCGCCGAATGTCACATCGGACGTCGGCACGCGGAGCACGTGGTCGGCACACCTGAGCGCCGGAGCGGACAGCGGGGCGACGTCAGGGCCGATCAAACACGGCTCGTCCGCGGACTATCACCCGCCGCTGCTGCGCCTGAGCGTGCTGGACCTCGGGGCCGCGCTCGTCTGGTCCGGATCGCCGCTTGCCACCGACAGGTTGGTGAGCGGTACGCCGCGGTTGCACGTGCGGCTGACGAGTTCGACGACGGTCGCGACTGTGTTCGCGTACCTGTACGAGGTCGACGCCGCCGGGCTCGGGGCCTTGATGAGCGTGCAGCCCTACACCGCGACGCACCTGAGGCCCGGAGTCGCACGCAGCGTCACGGTCGACCTGCAGCCGACCGCGTGGACCGTGAGCGCTGGTCACCACCTGGCCCTCGTGCTCGACACCGCCGACCCGCGTTTCGCGTCTGCTGCTGCCCTCGGATCGAGCGTCATGGTCTCCTCCAGCACGGCCGATCCCGCGACCCTCTCGATCCCGCTCGGGCCGGCCTAGCTGTCACGACACCTAGCGGCGTCAGGCCCTCGAAGCGGAACAGGGCGGCGCGGACGGCGAGCTTCGCAACTGGAAGGCCCGCCCGAGGCGGGCGACTACCGGGCCAGCAGTTCGGCGATCTGCACGGCGTTGAGGGCGGCGCCCTTGCGCAGGTTGTCGTTGCTGACGAACAGCGCCAGCCCGCGCCCGTCCGGGACGCCGGGGTCGCGGCGCACGCGACCGACGTAGGACGGGTCCTGGCCCGCAGCCAGCAGCGGGGTGGGGATGTCGACCACGGCGACACCGGGTGCGTCCGCGAGTAGTGCCAGCGCCTCGCCGGGGCTGATCGGCCGCGCGAACTCGGCGTTGATCGACAGCGAGTGCCCGGTGAACACCGGGACGCGAACGCAGGTGCCCGACACCAGCAGGTCCGGGATGTCGAGGATCTTGCGCGACTCGTTGCGCAGCTTCTTCTCCTCGTCGGTCTCGTACTCGTCGTCGTCGACGATCGAGCCGGCCAGCGGCAGCACGTTGAACGCGATCGGTCGCGCGAACTTGACCGGCTCGGAGAACTCGACCGCCGCGCCGTCGTGAGTGAGTTCGGCCGCCCGATCGACGCCCTGACGCAGTTGCTTGTCGAGCTCGTCGACACCGGCGAGGCCCGCGCCCGACACGGCCTGGTAGGTCGATACGACCAGCCGGCGCAGGCCCGCCACGTGGTGCAGCGGATCGAGTACCGGCATGGCGGCCATCGTCGTGCAGTTCGGGTTGGCGATGATCCCCTTCGCCGGGTTGCGTGCGGCGTCCGGGTTCACCTCGGACACCACGAGCGGGACGTCGGGATCCATCCGCCAGGCCGAGGAGTTGTCGATCACCGTCGCGCCCGCCGCCGCGAACTTCGGCGCCAGTTCCGCGAGAGGTCGATCCGCCGGCGGAGAACAGCGCGATGTCCAGGCCGGCCGGGTTGGCCAGGGCGGCGTCCTCGACTCGGATGTCGACGCCGTCCCACGGGATGGACGAGCCGGCCGAGCGGGCCGAGGCGAAGAACCGCATGTCATCGACCGGGAACGCGCGCTCGGCCAGCAGCCGGCGCATCACGCTGCCGACCTGACCGGTTGCCCCGACGATCCCGACCCTCATCGTCCGGTCCCCCCGTACACGACGGCGACGGCGTCGTCGGTGCCCAGATCGAAGGCGTCGTGGACGGCGCGCACGGCCACGTCCAGATCGCTGTCGCGGCAGACCACCGAGATCCGGATCTCGGAGGTCGAGATCATCTCGACGTTCACGCCGGCCTCGGCCAAGGCGGCGAAGAAGGTCGCCGACACACCTGGGTGCGAGCGCATGCCGGCGCCGACGAGGGACAACTTGCCGATGTGGTCGTCGTAGAGCAGGTCGGTGAACCCGACCTGGTCGGCGACCTTGCGCAGTGCGGCGAGCGCGGTCGTCCCGTCCGTGGCGGGCAGGGTGAACGAGACGTCCGTACGGCCGGTGCCGCCGGTCGAGATGTTCTGCACGATCATGTCGATGTTGATCTCGGCGTCGGCCAGGACCCGGAAGATCGCGGCGGCCTGCCCGGGCTTGTCCGGGACGCTCGACCACCGTCACCTTGACCTCGCTGCGGTCGTGCGCGACGCCGCTGATGATCGCCTGTTCCACGGGAAGATCCTCCATCGATCCGCTGACGGTGGTGCCGGGGTTCGTCGAGAACGACGAGCGGACGTGGATCGGCACGCCGTAGCGACGGCCGTACTCGACGCTGCGCAGGTGCAGGATCTTCGCCCCGCTCGCCGCGAGCTCGAGCATCTCTTCGTAGGTCACACTTGCGAGCCGCCTGGCGTTCGGGACGATGCGCGGGTCGGCTGAGTACACGCCGTCCACGTCGGTGTAGATCTCGCACACGTCGGCGTGCAGGGCGGCGGCGAGCGCGACCGCGGTGGTGTCCGAGCCGCCGCGCCCGAGCGTGGTGATGTTCATCGTCTCTTTCGAGAACCCCTGGAAGCCCGCAACGATCGCGACGTTGCCCTGCGCGAGGGAGTCCTCGACGCGGCCGGGCGTGATGCTGATGATGCGGGCCTTGCCGTGGACGGAGGTCGTCAGCACGCCTGCCTGCGAACCGGTGAACGACTCGGCCTTGTCGCCCAACGCGTTGATCGCCATCGCGAGCAGCGCCATCGAGATGCGCTCGCCCGCCGTCAGCAGCATGTCGAACTCGCGCCCGTCGGGCACCGGGACGATCTGCTGCGCGAGGTCGATGAGCTCGTCGGTGGTGTCGCCCATGGCCGACACGACAACGACGACGTTGTTGCCGGCCCGCTTGGTGTCGACGATGCGCTCGGCGACCCGCTTGATGCGCTCGGCGTCGGCGACGGACGAACCGCCGTACTTCTGCACGACGAGACCCACGGGTGTTCCCCTTCGACCTGCTGGCGGAGGTTTCAGGATACCGGGCGGGTTGACCTGCTTTCGGCCGCCGGCGCGGCCACAGGCCGGAAATCCGCCG
The DNA here is from genome assembly GCA_963750295.1 of uncultured Actinomycetota bacterium. Lineage (GTDB taxonomy): Bacteria > Actinomycetota > Actinomycetes > Mycobacteriales > Jatrophihabitantaceae > CAVVPY01. The sequence goes on along the minus strand of CAVVPY010000006.1, from coordinate 83,154 downwards.
AAAGGCGAGAGCTCAGGCGTTCTCGGCGAATGCCGCTTCGAGGATGTCGAGGCCCTCGGCCAGCAGGTCCGCGCCGATCACCAGCGGCGGCAGGAACCGCAGCACATTGCCGTAGGTGCCGGCGGTCAGCGCGACCAACCCCTGCTGGTGGCAGGCGGCCGCGATACGTCCGGTCAGTGCGGCATTGGGCGTGAGCGTGCCCGGCTCGACCAGCTCGACGGCGAGCATCGCGCCCCGCCCGCGCACCTCGCCGATGGCGTCGAACTTGGTGGCGAGGTTCTCCAGCCGCGGCCGCATGGTGGCCTCGATCCGGCGGGCCGCGCCACAGAGGTCCTCGGACCGCATCGTCTCGATGGCGCCGAGTGCGGCCGCACAGGCGACCGGGTTGCCGCCGTAGGTGCCGCCGAGCCCACCGGCGTGCACTGCATCCATCACCTCGGCCCGGCCGGTGACCCCGGCGAGCGGTAGCCCGCCGGCAATGCCCTTGGCGGTGGCGATGAGATCGGGGACGACCTGCTCGTGCTCACACGCGAACCAGTCGCCCGTCCGGCAGAAGCCGGTCTGGATCTCGTCGGCGATGAACAGGATGTCCTGCTCGGTGCACCACGCAGCGACGCGCGCGAGGAAGCCCGGCGCGGGGACGACGAAGCCGCCCTCGCCCTGGATCGGTTCGACGAGGACGGCGGCGCAGTTGGACTCGCCGACCTGGGTGTGCACCAGCGATACGAACAGCTCGAACGCCTCGTCGGCGCAGCGCTCCGGTCCGGTCGGCCACCGGAACGGGTAGGCCATCGGCACCCGGTAGATCTCGTTCGCGAACGGCCCGAAGCGGTGCTTGTACGGCATGCTCTTCGCCGTCAGCGCCATCGTGAGGTTGGTGCGGCCGTGGTAGGCGTGGTCGAAGGCGACCACGCCCTGGCGGCCGCTGACATGCCGCGCGATCTTGACCGCGTTCTCGATGGCCTCGGCACCGGAGTTGAACAGCGCTGACCGCTTCTCGTGCGAGCCGGGCGTCAGTTCGTTGAGCTTCTCGGCGACCGCGACGTAGCCCTCGTACGGCGTGACCATGAAGCAGGTGTGCGTGAACGCCGCGACCTGCTCCTGGACGGCGGCGACCACCCGGGGGGCGGCGTTTCCGACCGAGGCCACCGCGATGCCCGACCCGAAGTCGATCAACTGGTTGCCGTCGACGTCGACGATGATGCCGCCGCCCGCTTCGGCCACGTAGACCGGCAACGTCGTCCCCACGCCGGACGCGACCGCGGCCGTCTTGCGTGCGTGCAGTTCCTGCGAGCGCGGCCCGGGGATCGCGGTCTTGAGCAGCCGTTGCTGGTTGACACTCATGACTTCTCCTCGATCACAGCGATCGTGTCGCCCTCGGTGACGACGTCCCCGGCGGCGACGGCGATCTCACTGACGATCCCCGCCACCTCGGCGAGGACGGGAATTTCCATCTTCATCGAATCCAGCAGCACCAACGTGTCGGTCGGTCCGACCGTGTCACCGGTCCCGACGAGAACCCGGGCGACGTTGGCGACGAGTTCGGCCGCGACAGTGTGCTTCACGATTCTCCCGGCGTCCGCGTGTGCTGCTGCGATCGTAGGACCGCTGATCGCATCGACGTCACACCCGGCTACCGGTTGCGTCCTCACTGAGGCGCTGCGCGAGCCAGACGGGCACCACGGCGAGGATGATCAGGACTGCGGCGACCACGTTGACCACCGGCGCCTGGTTCGGGCGGAACAGGTTGCCGAAGATCCACAACGGCAGGGTCTGGACGTCCGGGCTGGACGTGAACGTGGTGACCACGACCTCGTCGAAACTGAGCCCAAACGCGAGCAGGGCGCCGGCAACCAGGGCGCCGCGCACGCCGGGCAGGGTGACGAAGACGAACGTCTGCCAGCCGGTGGCGCCGAGATCGGCCGACGCCTCTTCGAACGAGCCGCCCATCCGTCGCAGCCTGGCCTGGACGTTGTTGAACACGATGACGATGCAGAACGTCGCGTGACCGATGATCACCGTCGTCAGCCCGAAGCCGATCCCCAGCGGATCGAGGAAGGACTTGAACGCCGCGTTCAGGGCGATGCCCGTGACGATGCCGGGCAGCGCGATGGGCAGCACCACGAGGAAGCTGATCGTCGAGCGACCGAAGAACTGGTAGCGCTGAACAGCGAAGGCGGCCATCGTCCCGAGCAGGAGCGCAATGGCCGTCGCACCGACGCCGGCGCGCACCGAGGTCAACAGCGCATCCCTGCGCCCCTTCGCTGTTCGCGGCCGCCCGCCACCACTTCAGCGTCAGCCCGGTGGGCGGGAAGGTGAACGTCCGCGACTTGTTGAACGCGTTCAGGACGACGAGGGCGAGCGGTACGTATAGGAACGCGAACACGACGATCGTGACCAGTCGCAGGGCCAGTCGCGCGCGGGCAGACAGGAACATCAGCCGAACCCCCCGCCGAATCGTGCGACGTCGCGGTTCATACGTTCTCCAACGCGCCGGTGCGCTTCATCGCGGCGAGGTAGAGCACGATCGCGAGCAGCGGGACGATCGACACTGCTGCCGCCAGCGGCTGATTGTTGGCTGTCACGAGTTGCCCGTAGATCACGTTGGCGAGCAGCTGCGTCTTGCCGCCGACGATGCCGACCGCGATGTAGTCACCGAGCGTGAGCGAGAAGGTGAAGATCGATCCCGCGGCCATCGCCGGGAAGACCAGTGGCAGCAGCACCGAGCGGGTCGTGCGCCAGGCACCGGCGCCGAGATCTGCGCTCGCCTCGAACAGCGAGCGGGGTACCCGCTCGAAGCCGGCATAGAGCGGAATCACCATGTACGGCAACCACAGGTACGACAGCGTGATCACCGTCGCCGTGAGCCCGTAACCGGGGGTGTGACCACCGGTCAGCCAACTCAGCGGGCCGTCGGGGGCGAGCAGGGTGCGCCACGCGTAGGCCTTGACGAGATAACTCGCCCACAACGGGGTGAGTACCGCGACCACGAGGAAGCCACGTAACCGCGGGCCTGCCAGCACGCTCATGTAGAACGCGATCGGGAAGGCGATCACCGCATCGACGAGCGTCACCAGCAGCGCAATCCCGATCGTGCGGATCGCGACGGTGCGGTACAGCGACTCGGTGACCAGTGTGTGCAGGTTGCCGGTGCCGTACGTGTGCACCACGTCGCCGGTGAACGAATCGATGCTCCAGAAGGCCGACACCAACAACACGGCGATCGCACCCAGGTAGGCGACGGCGAGCCACAGCATCGGTGCGCTCAGCAGCAGGCCCAACCGCAGCCGGGGCCGGGTGGCGAAGTACGCCGAGACTGCGCCGCGCCGGCGATCGGCTCGCGCCGGCGCGGCAGGCGTCATCCCTTGATCTCCTGCCACTTCGTGACCCACGTCGCGTAGTCGGTGCAGTCGTTACCGCTGCCGTCCACGCACTGAACCTGCGGCGTGGTCCAGTAGTGGATGTTGGCGGCGTAGGCGGCATCGAGCGCGTGGTAGGTCGTGCAGTGGTTCTTGTCGCTCGTGAACTTGCACGCGAGCGTCTGCGCCGGCGCCTCACCGAAGTACTCGGCGACCTGGGCGTTGACCTTCGGCGAGACGATGTAGTTCATCCACTCGTACATGCAGTTCGGGTGCTTGGCCTTCGCCGCGATCATCCAGGTGTCCGACCAGCCGGTGCTGCCCTCCTTGGGCACGGTCGTGCCGACCTTGGTCTTGCCGTTCGCGTCGATGGTGTTCGCGATGACCTGCCACGTCGTGCCGACCACCGAGGTCCCCGAGTCGAACGCCTGCACCTCCTTCGTGTAGTCGGCCCAGTACTCACTGATGTTGGCCTTCTGTGCCTTCAGCAGGGCGACAGCGGCGTCGAGTTGCTTGCTCGGTGAGCGCGTACGGGTCCTTGATGCCGAGGTCGGGTTGGCTCGACATCAGGTACAGCGCAGCGTCGGCGATGTAGATCGGCGAGTCGTACGCCGTCAACTTCCCCTTGTAGGCGTCGGACTTGTCGAACACCGCCGACCACGAGTCGAGCGTCCCGGGCACATCGGCCTTGTTCCACATCAGCAAGTTGGCGCCCCAGCCGTGCGGAATGCCGTACATCTGATCGTTCACGGAGTTGAAGGCCCGGTTCTTGAGGAAGTCCGCGATCGTCTTGTAGTTGGGGACGAGATCGGTGTTGACCGGCGCGACCTCGCCGCCGTAGATCAGGCGCAGCGTCGCGTCTCCCGAGGCCGAGACCCCGTCGTACTGGCCGGTCTTCATCAGCTGCACCATCTCGTCGGAGGTGTTGCCGATCTTGACGTTCACCTTGCACCCGGTCTGCTGCTCGAACGGCGTGACCCAGTCGGTCTTCGGGTCGTTCGTGCCGTCCTCGGCGTAGCCGGCCCACGCGATGATGTTGAGCTGGCCCTCGCCCTTGCCGACCGACTTGGCCATTGCCACGTCCGGGACCTTGCGTTTGGACGTGTCGCCGTTGGACCCCGAACTGGCGCACGCGGTCGCGAGGACGCCCGCCGTCAGCACGGCGAGCGCGGAACTGGTGAGACTCTTCATCGCGTTTTCTCCATCTCGGTTGGGGCGCCAAGCTCACGACAGGCAGTGCGCGGCCACGACAGGGTCACCCGCTGGCCGCGGTGGACGTCGACCGGCTCGACGTCGGTGTTGAGCAGAACGACCGAGAAGGCTCGGGCCGGGGGCCGAGTCGACAACGACTCGGGTCTGCGAGCCGGCGTAGACGACCTCACGCACCGTGCCGTCCACCCGCACGTCATCCGTCGGCCGGATCGTCGATGCGGATCTTCTCCGGACGGACGGCGACCGCCCGGTCGGCACCGAGGATCGTTCGCGCAGCCTCGCCGGAGATGACGTTCGACGTCCCCACGAACTCGGCGACGAACCGAGTCGCCGGCGACTCGTACACCTCGCCCGCGGGTCCGACCTGCTCGATCCGGCCGGCGCGCATCACGGCAAGCCGGTCGGACAGGGTGAGCGCCTCGTCCTGGTCGTGCGTGACGAAGACGAAGGTGATGCCGACCTCGCGCTGGATCGCCTTGAGCTCGATCTGCATCTGCTCGCGCAGCTTCAGGTCGAGGGCGCCGAGCGGTTCGTCGAGCAACAACACTCGCGGCCGGTTGACCAGTGCCCGGGCGAGCGCGATGCGCTGGCGCTGCCCGCCGGACAGCTGACTGGGCTTGCGCGCGCCGAGGTCGCCGAGCCGGACCAGGTCGAGCGCCTCGCGGACCCGCTGCGCGCGCTCCTGCTTGGCGACCCGCTTGACCCGAAGCCCGTAGCCGACGTTCTGCTCGACCGTCATGTGCGGGAACAGCGCGTAGTCCTGGAAGACGGTGTTCACGTTGCGCCGGAACGGCGGTTGCTTCGTCGCGTCCTCGCCGCCGAGTTCGATCGTCCCGGCGGTGGGCGTCTCGAAGCCGGCGATCATGCGCAGCACGGTGGTCTTGCCCGATCCGGACGGGCCGAGCACCGCGAAGAACTCGCCGTCGGCGATGTCGAGGTCGAGGTGGTCGACGGCGACGACCGGCCCGAATTCCTTGCGGATGCCCGCGCAGCCGGATGCCGGCCGCCACCGCGGCCGCGCCCTCCTTGTCGAAGGCGACGGCATCAGACGTCATGGGCAGAGACTAGGGCTGGTCGGGTTGTTCGTCCGCTCGAAGCCGCGTCAGATCGTCGATGTTGTGCATGACGTGCTTGATGCGGGTGTAGTCCTCGAGGCCGTACACCGAGAGATCCTTGCCGTAGCCGGAGTGCTTGAACCCACCGTGCGGCATCTCGGCGACGATCGGGATGTGCGCATTGACCCAGACGCAGCCGAAGTCCAGGCGCCGGCTGACCCGCATCGCCCGCCCGTGGTCCTTGGTCCAGACCGAGGACGCGAGCCCGAACTCGATGTCGTTGGCCCAGCGCACCGCCTCGTCCTCGTCGCTGAACTGCTGCACGGTGATGACCGGGCCGAATATCTCGTTCTGGATCGCGTCGTCGTCCTGCCGGAGGTTGTTGACGACGGTCGGTGACCAGAAATAGCCGCGATCGCCCTGGCGCGCGCCGCCGGCGAGGACGGACGCGTGGTCGGGCAGCCGGTCGAGAATCCGCCGACCCGGTCGAGCTGGTCGGCGTTGTTGAGCGGGCCGTAGAGGACGTCCTCGTCATCGGGCAATCCGGTCTTGGTTCCCTTGGCCTGCTCGGCGAGGGCGGCGACGAAGTCGTCGTGCACCCGCGGCCCGACCAGCACTCGCGTCGCGGCCGTGCAGTCCTGGCCGGCGTTGAAGTAGCCGGCGATCGCGATGTTCTCGGCGGCATGCTCGAGATCGGCGTCGTCGAACACGATCACCGGCGCCTTGCCACCGAGTTCGAGGTGCGTGCGCTTGAGATCCTTCGCGGCCGCGGACGCCACCTCGTACCCGGCACGCGTGGACCCGGTGATCGACACCATCGCCGGGGTGCGGTGCGAGACGACCGCACGACCGGTGTCGCGGTCACCGCACACGACGTTGAACACGCCAGGGGGCAGGAACTCGGCCGCGATCTCGGCCATCAGGGCAGTCGACACCGGCGTCGTGTCGCTCGGCTTGAGCACCACGCAGTTGCCGGCGGCGAGCGCGGGCGCGAACTTCCAGACAGCCATCATCATCGGGTAGTTCCACGGCGTCACCTGGCCGACGACACCAACCGGCTCACGACGGATGTAGGACGTGTGCCCGGCCAGGTATTCGCCCGCGCTGCGCCCCTCGAGCAGCCGGGCGGCACCGGCAAAGAAGCGGATCTGGTCGATCGCGGGCGGCAGCTCCTCGGTGCGCGTGAGCTCGATCGGCTTGCCGGTGTTCTGGCACTCGGCGGCGATGATGTCCTCGGCGCGGTCCTCCATCGCATCGGCGAACTTGAGCAGCGCACGCTGGCGCTCGGACGGCGTGCTGTCGCGCCACGACTCGAACGCGCTCGCGGCGGCGGAGTACGCGGCGTCCACGTCCTGCTCGCCGGACCGCGGCGACGTCCCGAACACCTCGCCGGTGGTCGGGTCGACGAGATCGAGTTGCCGGCCGTCCTTGGCATCGACCTTGGCGCCGTTGATGAAGTTCTGGACTGTGCGTTTGGCGGAGGATGTCGTCACCGCGCCCACGCTACCGACACCGTCAGCGGCCCACAACAACGAATTCCGGTGCTTTCGCAGTCATCTACAACTGTTTCCGTCGTACGCGATGGCCGGTACGGGCCGGACGGGCCCGTGCTGCCGGTCCGGCCGGCGTCCGCTGCGATACGCTTGGGTCCATCATGACGCGCGCGCTGCTTCTTCGCCGCCGCGGCGAGGCCCGGTAACCCGTACCGGTCGGCCCCTCGTCGCGGGCCGCAGCACGCCGACCGCTCCCCCCATCTCCATGGAGCATCCGTCATGAGCAACGCACCACACCCGCAACGCCCGTCCGGTCTGCCGTGTCATCGGTACCGGCCGTTCCCCGCCGTCGACCTGCCTGATCGCCGCTGGCCGACGAAGACCATCACCACCGCCCCGCGCTGGCTCTCGACCGACCTGCGCGACGGCAACCAGGCCCTGATCGACCCGATGAACGCCGCGCGCAAGAACGCGATGTTCGACCTGCTTGTCCGGATGGGTTACAAGGAGATCGAGGTCGGCTTCCCGGCGGCCAGCCAGACCGACTTCGACTTCGTCCGCAGCCTCATCGAGGGTGACCGCATCCCGGCCGACGTCCGCATCTCGGTGCTGACCCAGGCGCGTGAAGAACTCATCGAGCGCACCGTCCAATCACTGGTCGGGGCACGTGATGCCACCGTGCACATGTACAACGCCGCCGCGCCGACCTTCCGTCGGGTGGTGTTCGGCTGGCCCGGCGACGGGCGCGCCGAGTGCCGCGCGGTCGCGGTCGACGGCACGAATGCGGTGATGAAGTTCGGCGAGATCTACCTGCCCGACACGACGTTCGGGTTCGAGTACTCGCCCGAGATCTTCATGGACACCGAACTGGACTTCTCACTCGAGATCTGCGAAGCGGTCATGGACGCGTGGCAGCCGTCGGCCGAGCGCGAGATCGTGCTCAACCTGCCGTGCACGGTCGAGCGGTCGACGCCGAACGTCTACGCCGACCAGATCGAGTGGATGTCGCGGCAGCTTCTCGCGGCGCGAGCACATCTGCCTGTCGGTGCACACGCACAACGACCGCGGGACGGCGACCGCCGACGCGGAACTGGCCGTGCTCGCCGGCGCGCAGCGGATCGAGGGCTGCCTGTTCGGCAACGGCGAGCGCAGCGGCAACGTCGACCTCGTGACGCTCGGCCTGAACCTGTACAGCCAGGGCATCGACCCGATGATCGACTTCAGCGACATCGACGAGATCCGCCGCACCGCCGAGTACTGCAACCGCATCGACGTGCACGAGCGGCACCCGTACGCGGGCGACCTGGTCTACACGTCGTTCTCCGGCTCGCACCAGGACGCGATCAAGAAGGGCTTCGAGGATCTCGAGCGGGCGGCAACTGCGGCCGGGAAGCCGATCGGCGAGATGCCGTGGTACATCCCGTACCTGCCGATCGACCCGAAGGACGTCGGCCGCTCGTACGAGGCCGTGATCCGGGTGAACTCGCAGTCCGGCAAGGGCGGCGTCGCCTACATCATGAAGGTCGACCACAAGCTCGACCTGCCGCGCCGGCTGCAGATCGAGTTCAGCCACGTCATCCAGCGCCACACCGACGGCGAGGGCGGCGAGGTCGACGCGGCGCGCATGTACGAGATCTTCGACGCAGGAGTACCTGGCACCCGGGGCGTTCGAACTGGTGAAGTTCTCGTCCACCAGCGACGAGGGCATCGAGCGGATCGTCGACGATCGTCCGCGCGCACGGCACCGAGCATGTGCTGACCGGCGTCGGCAACGGCCCGATCGCGGCGTTCTGCGACGCGCTGTCCGAGGTCGATCTGGGTCTCGGCGGGGTCGACGTCCGCGTGCTCGACTACGCCGAGCACGCGCTCACGTCCGGCCGTGACGCCGAGGCGGCGGCCTACCTCGAGATCGAGATCGGCGAGCGACGTGCTCTGGGGCGTCGGCATCAGCGAGTCGATCGTGCAGGCGTCGCTGCGGGCCGTGATCAGCGCGCTGAACCGGGCGGCCCGCGGCTGAGGGTTTCCCCGCTTGCGGTCGGTTACCGCCCCCGCAACCGGACAGAAGCGGGGAAACGGCCACCGGTTTCCCCGCTAGTGGTCGGTTACCGCCGCCGCAACCGGACAGAAGCGGGGAAACCTTGGGGCGTCAGCCGGTGGCGGTCGAGGACGGGGTGGCGGTGGCCACCGAAGCACCGTCCTGGACGCCGGCTCGGGTCAGCGTCACGGTCAGGCTCTCGATGCCGTTGGTGTGCAGCGTCAACGTGTCGCCGTCGACCTGCGCGGTGATCACGACGACGGGTCCGCCGGCCGGCGCCGATTCGGTGGCGGTGAAGAACAGCGCGTCGACGGCGTAGATGACCCGCACCCGCGCCGGATCGCGGCCGCCGTAGCCCACGAGAGTCGAGGTCGCGTCGGTGACGTGGTAGCCGTCCCCGCTGACCTCATACGCACCGCCGAGGTAGTTCACCGTGTCGTCCCCGACGACCCGGCCGTCTGCGGTGAACCCCACCGTCGCGTCGATCCCGGACGGTACGTCGAGCACGCCGTCACGGTCCTGCAGGGACGTGACCCGCCACTGGTAGCCGACGAAGCCGCCCAGTGACCCGGCCGCCGGCTGGGACGGTGTCGAATCCCGGTTCGCAGCCAACGAGACGGTGGCCGCGACGACGATCACGGCTGCTGCCGCGAGCGCGGCGGGCAGCCATCGCCGCCGGTGACGGCTTTCCGGCTCGGTACGCAACGGCACGACGGCCTCCGCCCGCTCGCGCAGCGCGGCCCGGATCGTCTGTTCCAGCTCAGCCGGCATCGGTGTCCCCCATCGTCGTCGCGAGCCTGCCCAGCGCCCGGTGCAGCGCGGATGACACCGCACCGGCCGACACGTTGAGCACCGTGGCTATCTCGTGCACGGGCAGGTCTTCGTAGTAGCGCAGCACCACTGCCTCGCGTTCGCGCCGCGGCAGCGTGTCGATCGCGGACAGCATCCGAGCACGCTCGGCCGAGCGCACGGCCGGTGCGTCGGCCGGCTCGGCAAGGTCCTCGCGGGTGGCCCGGCCGAGAAACGTCCGCACCACCCGACGCCGGCGCAGCACCGAGCGCGCTCGGTTGACCACGGCGGTGCGCAGGTAGCGCTGCGGATCCTCCAGCGGCCCGGACGGGTCGAGCGCGGCGAACACGTCCTGGACGACGTCCTCGGCACTGTCGGTGTCGTCGACCAACTGCGCGGCCAGGCGCACGAGCGCGACGTAGTGCCGAGCGAACAACTCGTCGGCGGCCTGCCCATTGCGCACCATCGGCTCGGTCACATCCCTACAGACGCGTCGGGCGCGTAGATCTCACGTCGGCAGTGTGGCCGACTGTCGTCGGCGGGCCATCCCGAGGACGGTGAGCCCAGCCAGCAGCAGCACCCCGACGCCGGCGATCACGAGCCCGTGCACGACCTGCGGGGCCACCAGCCGCGGCGCGGATCCGACACGGAAATGCCCGGGCGGGGCAGTCACCTCGACCGCGGCGGGTACTCGTGGGACGACCGACAGCGCCTTCTCGCGCGCGAGGAACGGTGCAGCAGCGGCCGCCACCGGGTTCGGCGCCCCGGCCGGGACATCCGCCGTCACCGCGCTCTCGGCATTCAGGATGCCGAAGCCGTAGGCCGGGTCGCGGGTCGGCCGGCGGTTGTCGAGCGTCGCGAGCAGTCGCGCGACGACCTTGCGTCCCGGTCAGGCGCGGGTACTTCGACCAGACCAGGGCAGCCACCGCCGAGGCGATCGCGTTCGCCTGGCTGGTGCCGTCGCCGCCGAAGGCGGTCTGCGGGTCGCGGCCGAGCGTCGCGATGTTCACGCCCGGCGCGGTCATCGTCAGGTACGGGTGGCGCGACGAGAAGTCGGCAACGATCCCGTCGCGGTCGACCGCGCCGACCGAGACGACGCCGAGGCACACGCCGGGATCCTCGACCGCGTCACCCGGCCCGCCGTTGCCGGACGAGGCGAACACGATCGCGCCCAGGCTCAGCGCGTGCAGGATCGCGTCCTGTTCGTCCACGGCACACGGCGTCCCTGCCGACACCGTCCGCTCGCCACCGAGCGACATGCTGATGATCTTCGCGCCGTGGTCGGCGGCCCACCGGATCGCCTCGGCCAGATGGTCGTTGCTCGCCTGCGTCGGACGTCCCGTCCAGCGGAATCGCGATCGGCAGCACGCTTCGCGTCCGGCGCGAGACCGGTGATGTCGAGCGTCCCCGGCCGGGCGACCATGAATCGACGCCATCGCGGTGCCGTGCCCGAACCGGTCTGTGTCGCGGTCGACGCGGCCGTTTCCGCCGTCCGAGCCGAAGTCACGGCCAGCCAGGACGTTCTGCCGCGCAGTTCCGGCAGCACCGCGTTCACGCCCGTGTCGATCTCGGCGATCGTCACGCCCTGGCCGCGAGCCCCGCCGTCCCACAACTGCTGGACGTGCCACTCGTCGAACCAGTACTGCGGCGCACCCGCCGGTCCCGGCGCGGCCGCCGCCGTACCGGGGGTGGCCAGCACCAGCGCGGCCACGGCGGCGAGCGCGGCCGTCCTCACGTCTCGTCCTGGAAGTGCACGACGAGAGGTCCCCGCGCCGGGATCTGCGCAACGACCCGCAGCCAGCGACTGCCCGATCGCGGCTGCGCGAGGTTCTGGAAGTCGAGCACCCGGTACCTGCCGGTGAACTGCACGCGCCCCTCGACCCGGATCACGCCCGAGGCCAGGCTGCTCATGCTGAACTCCAGGCCGGCCGGATCGGCCGGGACGGTGCCACGGAAGCTGCCGGGGACGGCGCGGACGCCGGTGGGCAGCGGGCAGTCCGGCAGCGACGCGCCAGCGCCGGGGAAGCACTGGTGCAGCCTGCTGGCGAGTGCGGCCTGGAGCGTGCGCCGGCCCGCCGCGCTGACCTCGAGGTCGACCGCGTGCTCGACCGGGTCGGCGAACCCCACCGCGGCACTCGCGGGAGCCACCCCCAGGTAGGGAGAGTCGATGCGGACCGGCAGCGCCCCCGGGAACAGCAGGGTGGGTCCGTCCGGCACCGCCGCGCCGGCCAGCGTCACCCGGCTGGACGCCTGGCTGACGGTCAGCGCGACCGGGACCGCCGCCGCGTCCAGCCGCCAGGCGCCGTCCCGCTCGTGCAGCCCGATGCTGCCGGTCATGTCGAGCCCGCGCCCGGGGAAGTCGAGCCGGTACGAGTAGCGGACCGTGGCCCTCGCCCCGGTCCGGCTGACCTCGTCGACGTGGACGGCGGTGATGGTCGCGGTGTCCTGCTGTTCGCGAAGGACGTCCGCGGTCAGGAAGGCGTGCGATCCGCGCGGCAGGTCGCCGTACCCGAGCGCGGCCGCGGCATCCGATCGGGCAAGTGCCGCGAAGTAGCCGCGGACCGTCCCTGCCGGACCGGACGTGTGCTGGTAGCCGAGGTAGGCGTACGTGCCGCCGCCGATGACCAACGCGATCCCGACAGCAACCGCCCCCCGGAACAGCCTCGGTGCCCTGCGTCCCGGCATCAGTCGACGCGGCGCCGTCCGGAGAAGGCCCGGCCGAGCGTGACCTCGTCGGCGTACTCGAGGTCGCCGCCGACCGGTAGCCCGCTGGCGAGGCGGGTCACCGTCAGGCCCATCGGCGCGATCATCCGCGCGAGGTAGGTCGCGGTCGCCTCGCCCTCGAGATTGGGGTCGGTGGCGAGGATCAGTTCGGTCACCACACCGTCCCGCAACCGCACGAGCAGTTCCCGAATGCGCAAGTCGTCCGGCCCGATGCCGTCGATCGGGCTGATGGCGCCACCGAGCACGTGGTAGCGGCCCCGGAACTCGCGGGTGCGCTCGACGGCGACGACGTCCTTGGGCTCCTCGACGACGCAGATGACGGTCAGGTCGCGCCGTGGGTCACTGCAGATGCGGCACACGTCGGCCTCGGCGACGTTGCCGCAGATCGAGCAGAACTTGACCTCGTTCTTCACCCGGATCAGCGTCTTGGCCAGCCGCTCGACGTCGTCGGCCTCTGCGGCCAGCAGGTGGAACGCGATGCGCTGCGCGCTCTTGGGACCGACTCCCGGCAGCCGGCCGAGTTCGTCGATCAGATCCTGGACCGCGCCTTCGTACATTCGTCCTCAGAGACCGGGGATGCCCAGGCCGCCGAGGCCGCTGGCCAGCGGTCCCATTTTCTCCGTCGCGAGCTCGCCGGCCGCCCGGCTGGCGTCTCGGACGGCGGCCACGATGAGATCCTGCAGCGTCTCGGCGTCGTCCGGGTCGATCACCTTCGGGTCGATCGTGATTGAGGTCAGCTCGCCGGAACCGCGGACAGTCACGCTGACCAGCCCGCCACCTGCACTGCCATGAACCTCGGCCGCCGCGAGTTCTTCCTGCGCAGCCTGCAGCTGCTGCTGCATCTTCTGCGCCTGCTTCGCCAGCTGCAGCCATGTTCGGCTGGCCGCCGCCAAATCCACCGCCGTGCTGAGTCACTGATCCGTCCTAACCTCGGTCGCGGCGTCCAGCCTAACTTGCGGGAGCGACGGGTCCCGCCGCGAACGCGCTGGTGTGATTGGCTGGCCCGATGCGTCGGACGGGTCTGGCTGTCGGGGCGTGCCTCGTGCTCGGCGCCTGCTCATCGTCCGGGATCACGGGTCAGCCGTCGACGTCCACGCCGGTCGCGGCGCCGGCGAGCACCTCGTCGAGTTCAGTGCCCCCTGTGAGCTCGGTGCCTGCAGTGCCCACACCGTCTGCACCGCGTACCTCCGCCCCGGGTACCACCGCGCCGCCGACCTCCGCGCCGCGCTCGACGCCCAGCCCGAACCCGGGCCCGCCGTCCACAGCGGCACCGCCGCCACCCACCGGGTCGGGACCGCTCGTCGTCCTCGACCCCGGCCACAACGGCGGCAACGCGTCGCACCCGGACGAGATCAACCGTCAGGTGCCCGCCGGCTTCGGCGGGTACAAGGCGTGCAACACGACCGGGACGGCGACGAACGCCGGCTATCCCGAACACGCCTACACCTGGGACGTGGCGCTGCGCACCCGCTCGATCCTGCAGGCGCAGGGCGTGCGGGTGCTGCTGACGCGTAGCAGCGACACCGGCGTGGGGCCGTGTGTGAACGAGCGCGCGGCGATGCAGAGCCGCGCGGGGGTGGCGGCGGCGGTCGCGATCCACGGCGACGGCGCGCCCGCGGGCGACCACGGGTTCTTCATCTGCACCGCGTCCCGACGGCCCGACGGCGCCACCGCGACGACGATGGCGCGCTCGCACTCGCTGGCGGTCGCCCTGCACGACGCGCTGGTGTCCGGATCGGGCATGACGACCGCGAACTACATCGGCTCGAACGGCTACCTGCCCACGACCGAGTTCGCCGGGCTCAACCTCTCGACCAAGCCGACCGCGTTCCTCGAGATCGGCAACATGCGCGACGGCGGGGACGCCGCACTGCAGTCCTCGTCGGCCGGGCGGCAGCGCATCGCGGCCGCGCTCGCCGCCGGGATCCTGGCCTACCTCGGCCGCTGAGGTCGCGGGTTCCGCGCTGGGCTCCCGCGTCGAGCGACGGGCTGGGCTCCTGCGTCGAGTGACGGATTCTCATGATCAGAGACGGCTGTCCGGCCGTCTCTGATCACTGCGATCCGTCACTCCCAGGGAGCGGACGTCACTCGAGGTGGGAGGACGTCACTCGATCGGGCGGGCGCCCAGGCGGTCGTGCAGCAGTTGCAGCGCCTGCTTCTCGGGGTCGACGGCGGCTCCGTCCGGCTCGGGTTCACTGTCGTCGCGCGGATCGGGCTCGTGCCGCGCCGCGCCCGGGCCGGACGGCGCCGCCTCGCGGGCGCCCTCGTCGACGGCGATCTGCCAGTTGCCACCGACCTGCTGCGTCAGCGCCGCCCTCAGCGCGGCGGTATTGCTGTCCTCGGCGATCATCTTCGCCAGCGCCGCGGGAGCGGTGAGGGTGACCAGCTCGCCGTCCACCGTCGCGATCTGCGCATTGTCGAGCAGCGCGCGGGTACGGCGGCTGGACTGCTTGACGATCTCGAGGACGTCAGGCCACAGCCGCCGCAGCGCCGCCGCGTCCAGGGTGCCCGGGGGCGAAGGCGCGGGCGGTGCGACTGGTTCCGCAGGCGGCGGCTCGGCCGGCGCGCTC
Organism: uncultured Actinomycetota bacterium; assembly: GCA_963750295.1. Taxonomy (GTDB): domain Bacteria; phylum Actinomycetota; class Actinomycetes; order Mycobacteriales; family Jatrophihabitantaceae; genus CAVVPY01. The sequence goes on along the minus strand of CAVVPY010000006.1, from coordinate 67,917 downwards.
GCTGCGCGCTCGGTGGCCACCGCCGGGGCTGAACGCGACGTCGTGGGCTGGGCTGATGGGGGCGGCGGTGCTGCGGCCCTGCGCGGCGGGCCGGCTTTCGCCGGTTCGCGGGGCGGGCCGACCTGGGCCGGTTCCCGCGCCTGGGCCGGTTCCCGCGCCTGGGCCGGTTCCCGCGCCTGGGCCGGCTGTGCCGCCTTCCTCGGCTCGGTTGTCTCGCCTGGCCCGGCTGCCCTCGTCGGTGCAGTGACCTGCGCCTTGGTCATGACCGGGATCTCGGCGGGAACCGTCGCGCCGGACAGTGTCGCGCGCCGCTCGAGCCGTTCGAGGCGCTGCAGCAGCGCGGCGGAGTCGGCCGCGGCGTCCGGCAGCTGCATCCGCGCGCACAGCAGTTCGAGCACCAGCCGCGGCGAGGTCGTCCCGCGCATCTCGATCAGCGCGGTGTGGACGATCTCGGCGTAGCGGGTCAGCGTCGCCGCGCCGAGCCGCGCCGCCTGGTCGACCATCCGCTCGGCCTGGTCCTCGCGGCGCGTCGACCAGCCCGCGACCGGCAGCGTCCGGGACCGCGTCGAGCAGGATCAGGTCGCGGAAGCGGTCGAGCAGGTCGATGGAGAATCGCCGCGGGTCGTGCCCGGCCTCGACGACGCGGTCGACCGTCCCGTAGACCGCCGGCGGCGTCGCCGGCCGCGAGCGCGTCCACGATGTCGTCGATGCAGCGCGGCGTCGGTGACGCCGAGCAGCGCCGACCGCGCGGGCGTAGGTCACGCCGTCCGGGCCGGCACCGGCGAGCAACTGGTCGAGGATCGACAGCGCGTCACGCGCGCTGACCGCCGCCGGCCGCGCACGACGAGCGGCAGGACGGCCGGCTCGACGGTGATTCCCTCGGCGGCGCAGATCGATTCCAGGTGCGCGCGCAGCACGCCCGGCGGGATCAGCCGGAACGGGTAGTGATGGGTCCGCGAGCGGATCGTCGTCAGCACCTTGTCCGGCTCGGTGGTGGCGAAGACGAAGACCAGGAAGTCCGGCGGCTCCTCGACCAGCTTCAGCAGCGCGTTGAACGCCGCCGTCGTCACCATGTGCGCCTCGTCGATGATGTAGACCTTGAACCGGTCGCGGACGGGCGCGAAGAACGCCCGCTCGCGCAGTTCGCGGGCATCGTCCACGCCGTTGTGGCTGGCCGCGTCGATCTCGATGACGTCGATCGACCCGGGGCCGTTCGGCGCCAGCTCCTTGCACGAGTCGCACACGCCGCACGGCTCCGGTGTCGGGCCCTGGGCGCAGTTCAGGCTGCGGGCCAGGATGCGCGCGCTCGAGGTCTTGCCGCAGCCGCGCGGACCGCTGAACAGGTAGGCGTGGTTGATCCGGCCGGCCGACAGCGCTTGGCGCAGCGGAACGGTGACATGGTCCTGCCCGATCACCTCGGCGAAGGTCGCCGACCGGTACTTGCGGTACAGCGCCAGATTTTCGCCCACCCGACGACACTAGCCAGCGGCGCTGACACGTCGCCACGTGCTCTACTCGCCGGTGTGAATGCTGACCCGAGTGCGCTGGAGCAGCGCATCCGCGAATACTTCGCGGCCTGTAACTCCGGGGATGCCGAGCGCATCGCGACGCACTTCGAACCCGAGGCCGTCCACTACTTCCCGGCCGGCGCGCCGCAGGGCACGTTCGCCGGGGCGGACGCCATCGGTGCCGGCTGGGCCTCGTTCGTGGCGCGGCTCGGCTCCCGGTGGACGGTCGACCACGTCCTGGTGGACGCGTCCCGCCGCGAGGCGGTCATCGAATGGACCCACCACAAGCCGGGCTCGGGCAGCTATCTGCGCGGGGACGAGTGGTACCGGTTCAGCGAACGGGGCCTGATCAGCGAGATCCGCGCGTACTACGCCTGCCCGGCGCCCGATCCAGCGCTCACGCACGAGCTGGGCGATTTCCCGTACGCCGCGCGCGGTTACCCGGTCTTCCCGGCGCCGTCCGCGACCTGAGCCGCGGGTTTCCCCGCGTTCGGTCGGTTCCGCCGCCGCCACCCGCACACAAGCGGGGAAACGGCCGCGGGTTTCCCCGCGTTCGGTCGGTTCCGCCCCCGCCACCCGCACACAAGCGGGGAAAGGGCCGCGGGCGCGAAAGGACCCCCCGCGCACCCGCCAGAGCCTGCTTATCCTTGCTGCCTTCCGGCCCTGGGGAGGTTCGCAGGGTGAGCGCCACGCGGGGGGTCAGGATCGAAGTCTACGGGTCCTCGTCCCGGCCACTTCGTCGCTGCCCGTATCCTCTGCGACGGAGGATTCGCCTAGTGGCCTATGGCGCTCGCTTGGAAAGCGGGTTGGGGGAGACCCCTCGCGGGTTCAAATCCCGCATCCTCCGCCAAGAATGGCCGACCGGGTGCACGCCCGGTCAGGCACCCGGCGTATCCGTGGAGACGAAGCCTGCGAGCGCGTCGGCGAAGGCCTCGGCGTTGCGCCGGTGCGGCTCATGCCCGCGCCCGTCGAACACGACCAGCGTGCTGCCCGGCAGGTGCGCGTGCGTGGCTTGCGCGTGCCGGACGGGGATGATGCCGTCCCGCTCGGACCACACCAGCAGCGTGGGCACATGCGCGGCGAGGTACTCCATCTCGATGAACGACCCGCGCTGCCCGAACGGGCCGACCACGCCACGCAGCGAGGCGAAGAACGCCGCCCGCATGTCCGCGCGCATCAGGCTGCGCCCGACCCGCTGCAGATTGCCCATCCGCGCCGGTCCGACGCGCAGTACCCGGTAAATCGATGGCGCCCGCAGCAACCGCTGCACGGTCCGCCGGCCGAGGACGGCACCGGTCAGCGCCTGCGCGCCAGGCGTGGCGAGCCCGCGCAGCGCCAGGCTGACCTCCTTGCCCAACCCGCCGGCCGAGACGAGGACGAGACGCTGCACGCGGTTCGGGTAGTGGTAGCCGAAGTGCACGGCGATCGCGCCGCCGAGCGAGTGCCCGCAGATGGTCGCGGAGTCATGGCCGAGCGTCTCGAGGAACGCGTCCAGGAACAGCGCGAAGTCATCGAGGAGGTAGAGCCCCGGCGGCTTGTCGGAGTCCCCGTGGCCGATGAGGTCGACGGCGATGACGTGCAGGCCGCGCGCGGCCAGCGGCGCGATCGTCGCCGAGAACGTCTCGCTGTCCGACAGCAGTCCATGGATGAGCAGCACCAACGGACCGTCGGACGGCCCCGCCTCCTGGTAGCTGGCTCGGTGGCCGCCGACGGTGGTGGACCGCCGCGCCACGTCCAGGACCACTGAGCTCACAGCGAGGACGGTACGGGAGCGCCTCAGGTGCCCAGGGGCGAGGACGCGGGCATCACGACCACCGGACAGCTCGCACGCAGCACGACTTGCGGCGCCACCAGGCTGGCACGCACCGAGTTCAACCGGCCGGGACGCGGCTCGCCGATCACCAGCAGCCGCGCGTCCGCCGCGGCGCTGAGCAGCGCGCTCACCGCGCTGCCGCGAACGACCGAACACTCGACGTCGGCGGCCGGCCCGAGCGCGGTGCGGACGTGCTCGCGCAGGGCTTCCTCAGCCTCGGCAGCGGGATCGCCGGAGACGAGTCCGATCGGCGGCCGTCCGCCGGGCGCGCCGGGTGGGCGCGGCGGGCGCCACGCCATCACCGCATGCAGCGGCACCGACCGCAGTGCCGCTTCGTCCGCCGCCCAACGCAGCGCGACCGGGGACCCGGTCGTCGGGCTCACCCCGACCACGACCGACGCCGTCACCTCGCCGCCGCCTGCGTGACGCCCTCCGCCGGTTTCTTGACCGCCGACAGCGGATCGGCGATGTCCTCGAGCGACTTCCGCTCCGAGTCGACGCCGATGAACCAGGCCACCAGGCCGCCGACGATCATGATGGCCGCCCCGATGAGATAGCCGACGGTCAACGGACCCCGGCTGACATGGGAGTTGTTCTGCCCGCCGATGAGGTGCCCGAACAGCCACGGCGCCACCGACGCCGCCGGCACCCTGCGAGATCGCGAAGAAGTACGAGATGGCCTGTCCGCGCAGTTCGAGCGGGAAGATCTCGCTCACCGTCAGGTACGCCGAGGACGCACCGGCGGAGGCGAAGAAGAAGATCACGCACCAGAAGATGTCTGGGTGACCGCAGACAGGGTGCCGGCGTGGAACATCCACGCCGAGACGAGCAGCAACACACCCGAGATGCCGTACGACCCGAAGATCATCTTGCGTCTGCCGACCGTGTCGAACAGCGGCCCGAGAAGCAGCGGGCCGAGCAGGTTGCCGATCGCGAACGGGAAGAAGTAGTACGGGAGGCTGCCGGCCGGGACGTTGTAGAACACGCTGAGCACCAGCGCGTAGCTGAAGAAGATCGCGTTGTACAAGAAGGCCTGGGTGACCATCATCGTGAAGCCGTAGACGGACCGCTTCGGGTAGGTCCCGAAGAACACCCTGGTCAGTTCGACGAACCCGAGGCGCGGCGCGGTCGGTCACCTCGAGTGCCTTGTCCTCGGATACGGGTTCGAGGTCGCGCCCTTCGGCTTCGACGCGTTCCTCGATCTCGTCCACCGTTCGTTCGGCCTCGTCGTTGCGACCGTGCGTCATCAGCCACCGCGGACTCTCCGGAATCGTCCGCCGCAGGAAGATGATGATCAAGCCGAGGACGGGGCCGATGAAGAACCCGATCCGCCAGCCCCACTCGATCGGCACGTGGCTCGAGAACAGGTACAGGCCGAGAGCCGAGCCGATCGCCGCGCCGCCCCAGTAGGTGCCGTTCACCGCGATGTCGATGCGGCCGCGGTAGTGCGACGGGATCAACTCGTCGATCGCGGAGTTGATCGCTGTGTACTCACCCCCGATGCCGAGTGCCGGCGATGAAGCGGAACACGAGCAGCGACCAGTAGTCCCAGGCGAATCCGCCGAGTCCGCTGCCGATCAGGTAGATCGCCAGCGTGGCGATGAACAGGTTCTTGCGGCCGAGCTTGTCGGTGAGCCGGCCGAAGAACAGCGCACCGACCACCTCGCCGATCAGGTAGCCCGAGCCGAGAAAGCCGATCTGGCCAGCGCTCAATCCCAAGGTCTCGGGTTTGCCCAGGATCGGCGAGACCAACGAGACGATCTGGATTTCCAGTCCGTCGAGGATCCACGAGACGCCGAGCCCGACGACCACCAACCAGTGGAAGCGGGTCCAGGGCAGCCGGTCCATCCGGGCGGGCACGAGGCTGCGGACGGGAGTGGTCCGCGCTTCCGTCGTGGTGGTCATCGGGGCCCCTTCCTGGCGAGCGGACACCCGGTAGGACGGGCAGCCCGATCACGCGGACAGTCGGTCGATAGCCGTTATGCCCGCATCCACAGGAAATTCACCGCAACCGCACCAAAGGGCGCGCGGCCCGGGCGCGACTCAGAGGTCGACGCGCATCCGAACGACCGTGCCCGACTCGGGCGAGCGGATCTGGACGAGATCGCAGAGTTGGTTGACCAGCCACAGCCCGCGGCCACTCTCCTGACCCGCCCGGGGTGCGACGCGCCCGACGAGTGGATTGCGGATCCGCCCCCGGTCACGCACGTCGCACAGCACGCTGCGTCCCTCGGTCCACAGCCGGACCGCCGCCCGCCCCTCGCCGTGGCAGATGCTGTTGGTGACCACCTCGTTCACCGCGTACACCAGGTCGTCGGTGCGTTCGGGGTCCAGCCCCGACCGCAGCGCGAACGAGCTGACCATCCGCCGGAGGACACCGAGGTTGGTCCGGTCCGCACCGATGGTGTCGCCCGATCGCGGCGCGGCCGGCAGTTCGGTCGTGAACCGCTGCGCGAGCACACCGTCCGGGGCCTCCGGCTCGTGATCGGCCCGGATCGACGCGACCGCCGACGCGTCGAGTGCGGATTCGTCGTAGAAGCAGCACAGCCAGCCGGACCAACGGCGGTACTCGGGCCGGCGCAAGACCAGCTCGGCCAGGCTGACCTCGCTGCGCGCGGCCGGGGACAGTCCGGCGTGAACCGGTTCGGCGAGCACGCGCACGCGGCGCGCGGCGTGCGTGTCCACAAAGGACTGCATCGCCGGAAGGACACGGGACGGATTGCGGCCATGCAGGGACATGTCGACGAAGGTGACCGAGCGGGCGTCGGAGCCGAGTTCGGTGCGGACGGCGTCGATCTTGTCCGGCTCGGCGAGCATCAGGCAAGCCTCACCCTGACGGTTCCCGTCGCTGAGGAACTGCGCGGCGGACGGGACGAAGGCGGCATGACCGGTGTACGGCACGCCTTCGTGACGCAGGTTCGCCGCGGTGATTCCGTCCGTGCCGGCTGTCACCGCGGAGTCGCAACGTGCATCAGGCCGGCGGCACTGTGGTCGGCATGGGGCACGCAGCTACCGTAGCGGCGCCACGCCTGTTCGGCGACGCGATGGTGGCGGCGGCGAGCGTGGTCAGGCAGCGGGAAGATCAGCGCGCGCAGGGCCCTTGCGATGCGCGGCTGCCGCGATCTCGCCGTCCAGGCCGAGCATCGAGAGCAGCATGCGGCAGTCGTCCACGTCGCGAGCCGCGCTCGCCACGACCCGCACCGTCTGCCGCTTGCGCTCGGTGTAGAGACGTTCCTCCGCGGCGATGCGCGCAAGGTCGGTGTCAGAGATGGGCGACCCGTCCAGGGCTGTCGCCGCGATGTGTCCGGTCATGGCAGGACTCCTTCCCACCGCCAGAACAGGTGTAACCGCTAGCCCTCGGGCAGTTCGGCAACGTTGCGAAAGAAGCTGTCGATCTGCTTCACGACGTCGGTGAACGAGTCGAAATCGACCGGTTTGGTGACATACACGCTGGCGTGCAGGTCGTAGCTCTTGGCGATGTCCGCACTCGTGCTGGACGTCGTGAGGACTACCACGGGGATCCGCCGCAGGTCCGGATCGGCCTTCACCTCTGCCAGGACCTCGTGCCCGCTCATCCGCGGCAGGTTGAGATCGAGCAGGATCAAGTCGGGCCGCGGGACGTCGCTGTACATGCCGACCCGGCGTAGGTAGGCCATTGCCTCCGCTCCGTCACTGACGACGCTGAGCTGGGAGGAGAGTCGGCCCGCCGCCATCGCCTCCCGGGCGATCAGCACATCGCCCGGATCGTCCTCGACCAGCAGGATGCCGAGTGGGCGGGCCGGCTCGTCGGGCGGCTCAGAGCTCATGACGTACCTGCCACTCGGGTCGTTGCGTCCCCGTGGTCGTCGAGTCAGCGAGAACTGGAAGCTAGCACCCTGACCGTCAGACGGGGCCAGCCAGATTCGGCCCCCGTGGAACTCGACGATACGGCGGCACAGTGCGAGCCCGATCCCGGTGCCGCCGTACTGATCGCGCAGATGCAGTCGCTGGAAGATCGCGAAGATCCGGTCCGCGTACTTCTTGTCGATGCCGATGCCGTTGTCCGAGACGGTGAACTGCCAGCCGGCGTCGATCCGGGTTGCGGCGATGTCGATGCGCGGCGGCTGTTCACTGCGGTACTTCAGCGCATTGCCGATCAGGTTCTGGAACAGCGCGATCAGCAACGAGGCGTCGCCCTGCACGGTCGGCAGGTCGTGCGCGGTCACCGTGGCGCCGGACTCGACGATGCGCTGGTCGAGGTTGACCATCGCCCTGGCCACTACCGCGCCGATGTCGACCTGGGCGAAACCTTCCGTGCCGCGCCCCACCCGCGAGAATTCGAGCAGGTCGGTGATCAGCACCTGCATGCGCTTGGCACCGTCGACGGCGAAGTCGATGTACTGCCGTGCCTTGTCGTCGAGCTGCGGGCCGTACTGCCGTTCGAGCAGCTGACAGAAGTTGGCGATCTTGCGCAGCGGCTCGGACAGGTCATGCGAGGCCACGTAGGCGAATTGCTCGAGGTCGGCGTTCGAGCGGGCGAGGTCCTCGCTGCGGGCGAGCAGCACCGTGCGCGCCTGCTCGACGCGCTCCAGCTCGTCGGCGATCCGGGCTCGCATCGCGTCCACGTCCTGGCCCAGCGAAACCAGTTCGATCGGCCCCGAGGCGACGATCGGGGTGTGCAATTCCCCGGTCGCGACGACCTTTCTGGCCTGATCAGCGAGCCGCTCGACCGGAAGCAGCACCGACCTGCGCAACTGGCGCCAGTACAGCGTCACGGCAACGATCAGCACCAGCGCGGTGCCGGCAAGGGCGGCCACGAGGTAGAAGCCGGTTTGCGAGCGTTCGTCCTTCGCCGTCGCGCGCGCGGCCGTGATCCGCGCGGTCAGCGCGGCCGCGGCCGTGCGGACGCTGTCGAATGCCGACGTGGCCGGTGCGGCACCGACGGCGTCGGCGACGGAGGTGTCGCCCGCGCGGGCACGCGCGATGAACGGTTCGGCGGTGCCGGCGCGCCACGCCCGCGCGGCCGCGTCGAAGGAGTCGAGCAGCCCCGTGAGATCGCCGCGTCCGACCAGGATCCGCCGTAGCCGCCGCTCGTCGAGCGTCTGCTGGTCGCGGTACCGCAGGTAGGGGTCGAGAAACTCGGCACGGCGCCCGAGCACGAAGCCGCGCAGCCCCGTCTCCTGGTTGACCATGTCGCTGAGCAGATCCTGGCTCAGGGTGTAGGCCGGCTGCCACCTGTTGATCAGGTCGTCACCGCGGTGTTTGAAGGCCACCAGGGTGAACACCACGACGGCGAAGAGGACGGCCTGGACGAGAGCAAGGGCGAGCACGCTGCGTCCGGTCCGCTGCCGCAGGCTCAGCCCCGCCGGAGCATCCAGGTGCGGTCCAGGCGCAGCCTCGTCGGCGCTGACCGTCATCACTGCCGAGGCGTGCCGGCCGTGAGTACGACGACGGCGGTGTCGTCCGCGGATCGGGTCGGCGCCTGGCTGACCAGCGCCGGGATCCACGATGCGGGCGATCCGCCGGCTCGCACCAGCGTCTGGGTCGCGGTGACCAGTTCGTCCACGCCCACGCTGGTCGAACGACCGGTTCGGTAGGCGTCCAACAGGCCGTCGGTGTAGAGCATCAGCGACGCGCTCGGCCGCAGGTGGGACCGGGTAACCGGCCAGCCACCGCAGGCCACCCGATGGCAGGCAGGGGTGCCTTCGACGCCCAGCGGCGGGCCGATCGCCACGTCGAGGTAGGCCACGCTGCCCTGCTGGCAGAGCAGGGGGGCGGGATGGCCGGCGACCCGGATCGTCAGCTCCAGATCCGGGTCGATCGTGACGTCGCAGGCTGTCACGAAGCCGCGCTGGTCACCGGTCTCGGCCTTCAGCAGCCCGACCAGGTTGCCAAGAATCTGCTCGTCCGGGACGCCCGACAGCACCAGGGTGCGCCAGCCGACGCGCAGGTGCACCCCGAGCGCAGCCTCGTCGGGCCCGTGCCCCATCACGTCACCGATCACCGCGCGGATCCGCCCGTCGGCGGTCTCGATGACATCGAAGAAGTCGCCACCGAGCACCGCGAGGTCGCGTCCGGGCTCGTAGTAGGTGGTGCACGAGATCAGCTCGCTGCGCAGCTTCGGCTTGGGCAACAGGCCGCGCTCCAGGCGGGAGTTCTCGGCCGAGTGGAGCTGCTCGGCGCGCAGTTGCAGCTCGGCTGTCTGCGCCCGGCGTCGCTCCACCGCGTACCGGAGGGCGCGTGCGAGCAGGTCGGGGGTGATGTCGTCCTTGACCAGGTAGTCCTGCGCACCCGCGGCCACCGCGTCATCGCCCGAGTTGTCATGGCGTCCGGTGAGCACGACTACCGGGACGTCCCCGGCCTTGCCGACGAGCGTTTGCAGGGCATCGAGGCCGTTGGCATCCGGGAGGCCCAGGTCGAGCAGCACGCACACCGGATCGGTGTCCAACGCGGCGATGCCGTCGGCGAGGGTCCGTACCCAGATCACGTCGTCACCGGCCGCACCGGCCTCGAGCAGGCACTGGCGCACCAGCACGGCATCGCCCTCGTCGTCCTCGACCAGCAGCACGCGCGGGACCGGGACGCTCATCGCTGTCCCGTCCACCAGACCGGTGCGTCGCTCACGAGCGCCGAACCTACCCCTCCGACGGTCCGAATCGATCTCGTATCAACTTGTTGACATATCACCATCCGCGGGCTATCGTATTAATTGAAGATTCAACTACCTACCTACGGAGACTCGGATGACCGCCACCCTGACCGATTTCAGCGCCCTCACCGGCACCTACGCCTTCGATCCCGCGCACAGCCGGATCGGCTTCGTCGCCCGGCACGCGATGGTGACCAAGGTGCGGGGCAGCTTCAACGATTTCACCGGGACGGCCCACCTCGACGGTGACAACCCCGCCGACTCGTCGGTGTCACTGACGATTCAGGTCACCAGCATCGACACGCGCAATGCCCAGCGCGACGACCACATCCGCAACAACGACTTCCTCGACGCGGCCACCTACCCCGAAATCACGTTCGCCTCGTCCTCCGTCGAGCACCGCAGCGGCAACGAGTTCACGGTGACCGGCGATCTCACGATTCGTGGCACCACCAAGTCGATCACCATCCCGCTCGAGTACCAGGGCGCAGCCGTGGACCCGTTCGGCAACTCGCGCGTCGGTTTCGAGGGTTCGGTCGTCATCAACCGCAAGGACTGGGGCGTCACCTGGAACGCTGCGCTCGAAGCCGGCGGCGTTCTCGTCAGCGAGAAGGTCACCCTCGAGTTCGAGATCTCGGCCGTCAAGTCAGACTGAGCGAGCAGCACCCGCAGATTTCCCCGCTCACGTTCGGTTGGCGACAGCCACACCGATGGTGAGCGGGGAAATCGCGGCTGACACGCGGCGGCTCGCGTTACCGCGCTTCTCCGCTCGCGACCGTTCTTAGCTTCGCCCCCTGCCGCACTGGATCATGACGGGCCGGTACCGCTGACGACCTCAGCCGCAACAGGGGCTGGTTCACGGTCCCCGCCGAGTGCCACGGCCGCGCGCGCCGTCGTCATCGGATCGTCCCAGCTGACCTGCCGGGTGCGTTCGGTCATCGGGCATCCGCGGCCAGCGCCGCGGCCCGCACGACGCTCGGTTCCGCGGCCTGAGTGCGTGGCGTCATGCGCGGTGCGGTGATCGCGGCGGCCAACGCCACGCCGGCCAGCGCCCACCAGCCGTGCTGGAACGCCTGATGTGCCGCCAGATAGCCGACCGGGGTGCCGAGGACGGCGACGAGCAGACTCACGCCGAGTGCCGTGCCGATCTGCCGGTTCATGTTCACCACGGCGCTGCCCGTTGCGGCCCGGGACGCTGGTAGGTCGGCGGTCGCAGAGGACAGGATCGAGGGCAGCGCGAGGCCGACGCCCGCTCCCCCGACCAGCCAGCCGGGCAACAGATCCGCGGCGTAGTCCGGGACGGGTCCGACCCGCGCGGCGGTGATCAGCGATCCTGCCGCGAAGAGCACACAGCCCACCGAGACGACGATGCCGACCGGCAGCCGGGCGGCGAAGCGATGGGCCAGGGCCGCGAACAGCGGCACCATCAGCGGCCCGGGCGCGATGGCCAGGCCGGTCTTAATGGCCGAGTAGCCCCACACCTGCTGCAGCCACAACACGACGGACAGCAGCGACGCGGCGAACGCGACCGCGAACAGCAACGCCGTCGCGTTCGACCACGCGAACGCCCGCACCCGCAGCAGTGCCGGCTCGATCACCGGCACCGGGTGCCGCGCCGAGCTCAGCAGGAAGCCGAGTACACCGATCAGCGCGAGCGACCACGCCGCGTCGGTCCGGGCCGCCGCCCAGCCCCAGTCCGGTCCCTGCACGAGCCCGAGCGACAACGCGCCGATGCCGACCGCGAGCAACACGGCGCCCAGGACGTCGGGGATGCGTGTCACGGCATCGTCGCGGGAGCTGGGCACGAGTCGCGCCGATGCGAGCAACGCGACCAGCCCGACCGGGACGTTCACCAGGAACACCCACCGCCAGCTCGCCTCGACCAGCACGCCTCCGACGACCGGGCCGAACGCTGCTGCGATGGCGCCCGTCGCGGCCCAGATCCGCACCGACCGCGCGCGATGCTGGGCCGGAGCCGACGCGAGCACCAGCCCCAGGCTCGCCGGTGTCAGCAGCGCGGCACCGGCCGCCTGGACGATCCGGAACGCCACAAGCCACCAGACACCCTCGCTCACGGCGCAAGCCGCACTGGCAACCGTGAACACCGCCAGCCCCGCCATGAATCCGCCCTTGCGCCCGTACCTGTCGGCGATGCGGCCGGCCGGCACCAGCAGCGCCGCGTAGACGATCGCGTAGGCGTTCAACACCCAGGACAGCTGCGAGATGGACGAACCGCTGAAGTCCTGGCCGATCGCGTCGAACGCGACGTTGACGATGAACACGTCCAGGCTCGCCATGAACGCGGCGAGAGCCAGGACCGCGAGCACGGCGCCAGGTCGGGCGACCTGCTGGCTTTGCATCGACATAGTCAGCACCGTAGCTGGCTGACTATACCGAGCACAAGCTAGAGTTCAGGGCATGACAGTCGAGCCGGCCCATCTCGAAGGAGCGCTCGCCGACCGCGACGCCTGGACGGCCAAACGCTGCTCCGTCGATCGGGCGCTTGGCGTAGTGGGCACCCGGTCAGCGATGCTGATCATGCGCGAGGCCTACTACGGCGCGCACAAATTCGACGAGTTCGCGCGCCGCGTCGGCATCACCGACGCGGTTACCGCCACTCGCCTCAAGCACCTGTGCACCGCTGGCCTGCTGCGCCGCGAGCCCTATCAAGAGCCCGGTCAGCGCACTCGCTACGACTACCACCTCACCGAGATGGGACGCGACCTCGTCCCGGCCATGCTCGCGCTCATGCAGTGGGGCGACCAGTACCTCAGCGGGCCGGACGGAGCGCCCCTCGCCGTCCGGCACACCGGTTGCGGCGCCGACGCACAGGTGCACGTGACCTGCGCCCAGGGTCACGACGTGCGCCTGTCCGAGTTGAGCATCAGCGTCGCCCGGTCCCGGCGACGTCGCTAGCGCAGCATCGGGTCGATCCATTGGGACGATTCTCGCTCGAGCCAGCAACTTCGGGGAAACTTGGCGGTGGCGGTGGGATTCGAACCCACGGTGGTGTTACCCACACACGCTTTCGAGGCGTGCTCCTTTGGCCGCTCGGACACGCCACCGTCGAACAGGGTACCCGAGCCTGGCCAGGCACGGCCGCCTCAGCGGCGGTCGGTGAAGAACCCCTCGAGCAGCGCCCCGCACTCCTCGGCCAGCACGCCGCCCACGACCTCGGGACGGTGATTGAGGCGGCGATCGCGCACGACGTCCCATAGCGACCCGACCGCTCCCGCCTTCGGGTCCCACGCACCGAACACCAACCGCTCGACCCGCGCCAGCACCAGCGCGCCCGCGCACATCGTGCACGGCTCGAGCGTGACCACCAGCGTGCACCCGGCCAGTTGCCACGTGCCCAGCGCAGCACCTGCCCGGCGCAGCGCCAGCACCTCGGCGTGCGCCGTCGGGTCGTCGAGGGACTCGCGCTCGTTACCGGCGCGTGCCACCACCGCACCGTCCGGGCCGAGGACGAGGGCGCCGACCGGGACCTCGCCGGCCTCGGCAGCGCGCCGTGCCTCGTCGAGCGCCAGCCGCATCGCAGCCGTCTCGGCCTCAGGCACGAAGGTCGTCGAACTCGCTCCCGCAGCCGGCCTTCTCGCACACGGCCACGAGGACGTCGATCGGCAAGGTCCCCTCGTGGGCGCACATCGACAGCAGATCGGCGGCCGACGTCCCGAGGTCCTCGACGATCCCGGCGTCGCCGAACGGCGCACTGTCGTGAGCGGGCGGTGCGTCCTCGTCGTCGGACAGCGGGTCGCTCGCCGATCTCGACGAGATCCTCGGCGACGATCGCGGCAATCGGGTACGAGTCGGCCGAGTGCCCGTCCGACAGGAACGCCAGCGGCTCGCCGTCGTCGTCGGCCCGGACGATCGCCGCGTACTCGTCGTCCTGCTCGATCACGAGCAGCCGCACCTCGCCGGCCATGTCACGCGCGACATCGGCAAGGTCGTCGATGCTCTCGCAGTCCTCGAGCGTCACCTCGGCGGCGCGCCACCGGTCAGCGGATCTCGCCAGCACGCACGCGAAGTAGCTCATCGTGCCGCCTGTGCGAGTTCAGAGGCACGCGAGTACGCCTCCGAGATCCCGATCCGCTCGGCGATCGACTCGAGCATCTCGTCGGGGTAGGCGTCCAGATCGTCGTCGAACAAGCGCTCCATCTCATCCTCGGCCAGGTCGAGGTCGGCGAAAAGGTCGAGATCGCCGACCGGCACTACGTCATCGAGTTCGTCGTCGTCGGGTGGATCCTCGCCGAGCCGGGCCAGTACCTGCCCGGCGAGGGGGTACTCCACCGATGCGGTCAGGTCCGACAGCAGTAGCGAGGTACGGGGACCGTTCTGGCGCGCGATCAGGAAGAACTCGTCGTCCACGCAGGCAACCACGAAAGGGCCGCCCTCGGGCGGTTGCCCTCGAAGGGCCTGCAGCAGCGAGCTGAGGTCGCCGAGAACCGACGGTGGCAACGGCTCGACGCGCCAGACCCCACCGTCGCGGAACGCCGCGACTGCGAAGCCACGCTGTGCCATCGCTCCCACCGTCCCTAGCAATGACTCGGTCTTGCGCTGATGCGCGGTGACGATCCTGACACGGATCTAGCGGTGCCGGAAAGCGGTTCTCCCCCTGACATGTCCGCACGCTAGCGTCCAGGACGTGAATGTGCCCCGCGGTCGCGCGCGATGATCCCGCCGTTCCACCGCGTTGCCGTGCTCGGCCTGGGGCTCATCGGCGGCTCGCTGATGAGCGCGATGCGGCACAGCGGACTCGACGTTGTGGGCTACGACACCGACGTGGCGACGGCCGCGGCGGCGAGCGCGTCGGGTTTCCCGGTCACGCCGACCGTCGAGGCGGCGGTCCACGGCGCCGACCTGGTCGTGCTCGCGATGCCGCTGCCCGAGGTCCGCGGTGCGCTCACGTCGCTCGTTGCGCATCTGTCGCCGCAGGCCCTGCTCACGGATGTGGGCACGCTCAAGCAGCCCGTCCTCGCTGCGGTCCGGTCGTTGGCACCGGGAGTGCAGTTCGTCGGCGGTCACCCGCTGGCCGGCACCGAGGACAGCGGCTGGGGTGCCACCGATCCGCTGCTGTTCCGTGACGCCCCGTGGACGCTCACGATCGAGGCCGACACCAACCTCGACGCGTGGCTGCGGGTCGCCGAGCTCGTGTGCGACCTCGGCGCGAAGCCGGTACCGGCGACCGCGGCCGAGCAGGACGCAGCCGTCGCGCGGGTGATCGGCCTGCCGCACGTCCTGGCCGAGGCGCTCGCCCTGATCGGCCTGGACGGTGGCCCGCTCGGTCTCTCGCTCGCGGCCGGCTCGTACATGTCCGGTTCGCGGGTGGCCCGCACGCGTCCGGAGCTCGTCGCCACCTGGTGTGACGGCAACGCCGCGCTCGTCGAGGCGATCGACGCGGTGGTCGATCGCCTCGGCGCGGCGCGCGATGCCCTCGCCGCGGACGCGTCCGTCCTGCCCCTGGCCGAGGCCGGTCATCGCGCGCGGATGGACTGGGAGCACCGTCGCTTCGAGCCGGTCGAGGTGCCGGTCGACAAGGCGACGCTGTGCGACCACGGCCGTGAGGGCGGCTGGGTCACCGCTGTGCTGCGCGACGACGACGGCGTGCGGTTGCTCGGGATGCGGCCGACACGGTAGGCAGGGGCGATGTTCTACATCCTCGGCCTGCTGTTCGTCGGCCTGTTCGCCGGAGCGCTCGCCCGCTTGATCGTGAGCAGCCCGGTGCGGCTGGGCTGTCTCGGAACCGCCTTGCTCGGCATCATCGGCTCCTACGCCGGCGGGTCGCTCTGGGCGGTGCTGTTCTACGACACCTTCGACCTGCGCAAGGCGTCCACGTTCATCGGCGCCGTCGCGGGCTCCGTCCTGATCCTGGGGGCCTGGCGGTTGGTCGACACCGGCCGCGCGAAACTGCGTCGCTGAGCGTTTTGGATCGGCCTCCACCCGTCCCCTATGCTGAGCGGGTCCACCAACGGGGCTAGCATGATGCGGTTCGCGCCCTCATCGTCTAGAGGCCCAGGACGCCGCCCTTTCAAGGCGGTAGCACGGGTTCGAATCCCGTTGGGGGCACGCAGTCGACTCGGCCCCGTAGCTCAGCTGGTTAGAGCGCCGCCCTGTCACGGCGGAGGTCGCCGGTTCAAGTCCGGTCGGGGTCGCCATCGCTCCCAGCACTCTCGGCGCTCTCGTCAGCGCCGGTCCGGTCGAAGGTGACCGTGATGTTCTGGAATCCCTTGGCCCGCTGGCTGCGCGCCTGCTGCGTGTACGCCGCCACGTCGGCCGCCGTGAGCTCGACATTGTCGGTGAACGGCGTGAGCAGGGCGCGGGGCCACAGCCGCAACGCCCGGACGGCGTTGTACTCGACGGCGAACACCACGACGACCGCTTCGAGGTAGATCCAGGCGATCAGCCCGAGCACGAGAGCGAACAGGCTGTTGGCGACCGAGCTGTGCTTGACCACGCTGCCCACGAAGCTGGTGCCGACGAACTGCAGCACCTGCCAGGCGAGCGCCGCGGCGAAGGCCCCCGGCACGGTTTCCCGCCAGGTGAGTTCGCGCGCGGTGGCCAGCTTGAACCCGAGGGTGAAGACGGCCACGTTGACGGCCAGCGACCCGAGCACGAGCACCGGTTTCAGCCCGCCACCGACGTTGGCCCCGTAGGACTCAGCACTGGCACCCAGCGCGGAGAGCACGGTGGTGCCCAAGATCGACAGGCCGACCACGCCGAGCAGGACCAGGCTGCGCAGCCGGCTCTTGATCGGGTTGGGGCGTGCGTTGCGCGGCACCCGCCAGACCGTATTCATCGCGTTCTGCCCGGCCTGCGCGACGCCGAGCCCGCCGTAGAGCGTCCCGAGGACGCCGATGACCAGGCCGACCCCGCTGCCGGACACCCCGTTCGGGTCGGTGAGTTGCGTCCCGACCATCGGGAACTGCCCGAGCGCGGAGTCGAGCACGCTCTGCTGCAACCGGGGGTCGCCGGCGAGCACGAAGTTGAGGACGGTCGACATCAGCAACAACAGCGGGAACAGCGACAGAAAGCCGTAGTAGGTGATCAACGCCGCCAGGTACGGGCCTTGGTCATCGAAGAACTTGTAGACGACGGCGATGGGCAGGCCGAGCCTCGGATGCCGCTGCTGGAACTTGTCGACGCGGTCGACGACCGTCATGTGCCGCCTCCACGGGTTCGGTCGGGCTGCGTCGAGTATCGGGCCGCGTACCGTGATCCGGTGCCCGCCACGCTCCTCGTCGCCGCGCACGGCACCCGCTCGGAGCGCGGGTCCGCGACGACGCGGGACCTCGTGGACGCCGTCGCGGCGACCCGTCCCGACGTGCCGGTCGCGGTCTGCTTCCTCGACGTCGCGGCGCCGTCGCTACCGGACGCGCTGGCCTCGCTCTCGGACGTGGACGTGGTGGTCGTGCCGCTCCTGCTCTCGGCCGGGTACCACGTCGAGACCGATATCCCGTCCGCCGTGCTGGGGTACCCCCGCGTCCGCGTGGCGGCGCATCTCGGGCCCGACCCGGCGATCGTCGCCGCGGTCGCCGAGCGGCTCGAGAGCGCGCGCGGCGATGCCGTCGCGGCGACGACCGCCCTGGCCGCCATCGCGTCCTCGCGTGCCGGCGCTCGCGCCGAGGTGGCCACCGCGGCGGCGCTGCTGGCATCGCGACTCGGGCGGCCGGTCGAGGTGCTGGCGTTGAGCGCGGACCCTGCACTTGACCTGGCCGCACTGCGCGGGCCGGTTGAGGTGGCCACCTACCTGCTGGCCGACGGCGGGTTCCTGGACGCGCTGCGCGCGGCGGGGCCGGTGGTGGTCGGGGACCCGATCGGCGTGCACTCGGCCCTGGTCGGGCTGATCTGGGCGCGGTACGACGCTGCGCTCGGCCAGTCCGTCGCCCGGTAGCCCGGTTCCGGCCCCGTGCCGCCCGCCTCCGCGGCCCGGAGCAGAGGGCCTGAGCGCCGTCGCAGGGTCCGGTAGAGTTCGGCGGGTTCCACCCGGCAGTACCACCCGGCCAGGTAGCTCAGCTGGTACGAGCGACCGCCTGAAAAGCGGTAGGTCGGCGGTTCGATCCCGCCCCTGGCCACCACCACTCATCGCACGACGCGACCAATCGGCGTGCGGGTGCCCGCAGTGACCCCGGCTGTCGACTGACCGCGGACCGACGGACGATCAGCGTGTCGCTGGAACGTCCGTCGGTTGCGCGGCCAGTTCGGCCTCCGCCGCAGCGCGGGCAGCGTTGCCGGACATCGTCCGCAGCGGAACTTCCTTCATGAAGATCGACAGCACGAACGCGAGGACGAGGACAACTGCGCCGACGGCGAAGACGGTGTCCATGGCATTGCTGAACCCGATCAGGATCGGGCGCTGGACGGCAGCCGGGAACGTCGAGAGCCCAGCCGTGTCGTTCAGGTCGAACGAGCTGCCCGCCGGGATCGACACCCCGCTCTTGGCCAACTCGCTGCTGATGTTGTTACCGGCCGAGGTGAACAGGATCGAGAGGAACACCGCGGTGCCCAGCGTGCCGCCGACCTGGCGGAAGAACGTGACGGCAGCCGTCGCGACGCCCATGTCGCGTGGTTCGACCGCGTTCTGCATCGCCAGCACGATCGTCTGCATGTTCATGCCCAGCCCGGCCCCGAAGATCAGCATGAACACGTCGGTCTGCCACAGCGGGGTGTCGACGCCGATCCGAGTCATCAAGCCCAGGCCGAGCACGAGCAACGCCGAGCCGACGATCGGGAAGATCTTGTACCTGCCGGTCCGCGAGGTCACCTGCCCCGCCAGGAGCGACGCGGACATGATCCCGAACACCAGCGGCAGCAGCAGCAGGCCGGCCTTGGTGGGCGAGGAACCCTTCACGATCTGCAGGTACAGCGGAATCGAGGCCATCCCGCCGAACATCCCCATGCCGACGACGAGCGATTGCGCAGCACCGAACGGGAACACGTTGCCACGGAACAGCCGCAGCGGCAGCAGCGCCTCATCGCCCATGATCGCCTCGGCCCGGATGAAGCCGACAATGCCGAGCACGCCGATGACGTAACACGTCCACGCGCCCGGCGAGGACCACCCCCACGTCCGGCCCTGCTCGGCGATGATCAGCAGCGGAACGAGGCCGGCCGTCAGCGCAGTGGCGCCCATCCAGTCGATGCGATGGTCGCGACGCTGGTGTTGCATGTGCAGGACCCGGCTGACGACCACCAGCGCGAGAATCCCGATCGGCACGTTGATGTAGAAGATCCACCGCCACCCGGCGACGCCGAGGATGCCGGACTGACCGGCGAAGAACCCGCCGACCACCGGGCCGAGGACCGACGACGTCGCGAAGACGGCCATGAAGTAACCCTGATACCGCGCCCGTTCGCGCGGCGGGATGATGTCGCCGATGATCGCCAGCGCGAGCGAGAACAAGCCGCCCGCGCCGATGCCCTGGAACGCGCGGAAGCCGGCGAGCATGTACATCGACGACGACAGCCCGCACAGTGCCGAGCCGAGGATGAACACGGTGATCGCGAACATGAACAGCGGCTTGCGCCCGTAGATGTCCGACAACTTGCCGTAGAGCGGCGTGGTGATCGTCGAGGTGATCAGGAATGCGGTGGTCACCCAGGCCTGGACCGAGAGGCCCTTGAGATCGTCGCCGATGGTGCGGATGGCGGTCGTGACGATCGTCTGGTCCAGTGCGGCCAGGAACATGCCGAGAATCAGGCCGGACAGGATCGTCAGGATCTGCTTGTGGGTGAGCCCGTCCGGATCGGCCGGCGTCGACACCGGTTCGGTGATTGCGGACGCCATCAGCGGTTACCTCCAGCGGCTACTGACCGAGCCGGTACCGGGTCGGTCATCGCATAGTGGTTCGCACTTTCGAAATCGTCGGTGAAGCGGTGCAGCAGCACCGCGAATCGTCGCAGGTCGCGCTCGGGCCAATCGGCGAGCATCCGGGCGAAGTGACGCATCCGGATGTTGTCGTGCTCAGCGAGCACCTCGTCCGCCTGCGGCGTGACGACCAACAGACTCGCGCGCCCGTCGATCGGATCGGCACGCCGCTCGAGCAAGCCGTCCTTGACCAGCGCCGCGACCTGCCGGCTGACGGTGGACGGGTCCGACTGCAGGGCCTCGGCAGCCGCGCTCGCCCGCATCGGCCCTTCGGTCGCCACGCACTTGAGCAGGACGTGCGCCGACCACTCGACGTCGTGCGCAGCAGCGGCGAGCATCCGGGCCCGCGCCCGCTGGAACGAGCGCATCAGCGCGACAAAGTTGTCCGCCACCTCGGCGACCTCGGTGGGGACCGCCACCGGCTCATCGGCGTTCATCCGGCCTGAAACCTCCACTTGCATGCCTCACGCAACTAGTTGCTGGACGCAAGCATCTACCGTCGAATCGCGAGATGCAAACTCGAGCTCAGGCAATTTCTCAGCAGCCGTTCGCCGCCGACTCTTCCCGACCGCACCCAGTCGCGGCACAGTGGCATACGGGGACAAGGGGGCCGACGATGACCGGATTGCTCGAAGACACCACTGCACGTACGACCGTGCAGACCTGGCTGGACCAGTTCGCGGCGACGCTCGACGCCGGCGACGGCGCCGCCACGGCCGAGCTGTTCGTCGAGGACTGCTTCTGGCGCGACCTGGTCGCGTTCACGTGGAATCTGAAGACGGTCGAGGGACGCGACGGGGTGCGCGACCTCGTCGACACCACCGCGGCTCGCGTCCAGGCGTCGAACTGGACGATCGCCGAGGAGCCGGCCGAGGCCGACGGCGTGACCGAGGCCTGGATCACGTTCGAGACCGCGGTGGGTCGTGGCTCGGGGCAGTTGCGGTTGCGCGACGGGAAGGCGTGGACGCTGCTCACGACGCTGGACGAGCTCAAGGGCCACGAGGAGCGCCGGCGCGAGCGTCGACCGATGGGGGCCGAACACGGCGCCCACCGCGGCCGCGAGACGTGGGCCGAGCGACGCGCGCGTGAGCAGCGCGAACTCGGGTACGAGACCCAGCCCTACGTCCTCGTCGTGGGTGGCGGGCAAGGTGGCATCGGCCTCGGGGCGCGGCTGCGTCAGCTCGACATCCCGACGATCATCATCGACAAGCACCCGCGGCCGGGCGATCAGTGGCGCAACCGCTACAAGTCGCTGTGCCTGCACGACCCGATCTGGTACGACCACCTGCCCTACATCAAGTTCCCGGACAACTGGCCGGTGTTCTCACCCAAGGACAAGATCGCCGACTGGCTCGAGTCCTACACCCGGGTGATGGAGCTGAACTACTGGCCGAGTACCGAGGCGAAGTCCGCACACTTCGACGAGGCCACCGGTGAGTGGACCGTCGAGATCGAGCGCGAGGGCAAGCCGCTCGTGCTGCGGCCCAAGCACCTCGTCCTCGCCACCGGGATGTCGGGCAAGCCGAACCTGCCGTCGCTGCCGGGCATGGACGAGTTCCGCGGCGACCAGCACCACTCGTCCGCGCACCCGGGCCCGGATGCGTACAAGGACAAGCGCTGCGTGGTGATCGGTTCGAACAACTCCGCCTTCGACATCTGCGGTGCGCTGTGGGAGGTCGGGGCGGATGTGACGATGGTGCAGCGTTCCTCGACGCACATCGTCCGGTCCGAGACGTTGATGGACATCGGCCTCGGGGCGCTCTACTCCGAGCAGGCGGTGGCGAGCGGGGTGACGACCGAGAAGGCCGACCTGATCTTCGCGTCGCTGCCGTACCGGATCATGCACCAGTTCCAGATCCCGCTCTACGACCAGATGCGTGAGCGCGACAAGGACTTCTACGATCGGCTCGAGAAGGCCGGCTTCGAGCACGACTGGGGCGCGGACGGGTCAGGGCTGTTCATGAAGTACCTGCGCCGCGGTTCGGGCTACTACATCGACGTGGGCGCGGCCGATCTGGTCGCGAACGGGGACGTGAAGCTCGTCCGCGGCCAGGTCGACCACCTCACGGCCGACTCGGTCGTGCTGTCGGACGGGACGTCGCTGCCGGCCGATCTCGTCGTGTACGCGACCGGCTACGGCTCGATGAACGGGTGGGCCGCCGACCTGATCTCGCAGGAGGTTGCCGATCGCGTCGGCAAGGTGTGGGGTCTCGGCTCGGACACCCCGAAGGACCCGGGTCCGTGGGAGGGCGAGCAACGCAACATGTGGAAGCCGACGCAACAACAGGCGCTGTGGTTCCACGGCGGCAACCTGCACCAGTCGCGCTTCTACTCGCAGTACCTGGCGCTGCAACTCAAGGCGCGCGAGGTCGGCATCGACACGCCCGTCTACGCCCTGCAGGAGACCCACCACCGCTCCTGACGTGCGGGCGGGTCAGCGCGTCGTCGTCGGCAATCCCAGCAGGGCCAGCGCTTCCTCGCGCATCTGCACCTTGCGGACCTTGCCGGTCACCGTCATCGGGAACTCGTCGACGACGTGGACGTAGCGCGGGATCTTGTAGTGCGCGAGCTTGCCCTGGCAGTACTCGCGCAAGCTCGCGGTATCGAGCGAGGCACCCTCGCGCAACCGCACCCAGGCCATCAGTTCCTCGCCGTACTTCTCGTCCGGGACCCCGATCACCTGGGCGTCCACCACGTCCGGATGGGTGTAGAGGAACTCCTCGACCTCGCGCGGGTACACGTTCTCGCCGCCGCGGATGACCATGTCCTTGATCCGGCCGACGATGGTGAGGTAGCCCTCCTCGTCCAGCACCGCCATGTCACCGGTGTGCATCCAGCCGTGACGAAGTACCTGCGCGGTCTTGTCAGGCTCGTCCCAGTACCCCGACATCACCGAGTAGCCGCGCGTGCACAGCTCACCGGGCTCGCCGACCGGCACCAGCAGGTCGGTCTCGGGATCGACCACCTTGATCTCGAGGTGCGGGTGGATGCGGCCCACCGTCGAGACGCGGCGGTCGAGTGAATCGTCGGCACGCGTCTGCGTCGACACCGGGGAGGTCTCGGTCATGCCGTAACAGATCGTCACGTCGGGCATGTGCATCTCGGACACCACCCGCTTCATCACCTCGACCGGGCACGGCGACCCGGCCATGATCCCCGTCCGGAGCGAGGCGAGGTCGTAGTCGCCGAACGTCGGCGTGCCCAGCTCGGCGATGAACATCGTCGGCACGCCGTAGAGCGAGGTGCACTTCTCCTGCTGGACGGCCTCGAGTGTTGCCACCGGATCGAACCCGGGCCCGGGGATGACGACACAGGCACCGTGCGAGGTCGACGCGAGATTGCCCATCACCATGCCGAAGCAGTGATAGAACGGCACCGGGACGCAGATCCGGTCGTGCTCGGTGTACCCGCACAGCTCACCGACGAAGTACCCGTTGTTGAGGATGTTGTGGTGCGAGAGCGTCGCGCCCTTGGGGAAGCCGGTCGTCCCGGACGTGTACTGGATGTTGATCGGGTCATCGAAACTCAGCGATCCCGCTCGCTCGGCGACCTGCGCCGCGCTCACCCCGGCACCGGCGGCGAGCAGGTCGTCCCAGCTCGGATCGTCGAGGTAGACCACATCGCGCAAGCTCGGCAACCCGCCACGGACCTCATCGATCATGGCGCGGTAGTCGCTGGTCTTGAAGGCCACGGCCGAGACGAGAGTGCCGATACTGGCCTGCTCTAGCACGTACTTCAGTTCGTGAGTGCGGTAGGCCGGGTTGATGTTGACGAGGATCGCGCCCATGCGCGCCGTCGCGTACTGGGTGAGCAGCCACGGGATGCAGTTCGGCGCCCAGATGCCGACGCGGTCGCCCCGCTCTATGCCTCGGGCGAACAGCCCGCGGGCGACGGCGTCGACCGCGTCATCAAGCTCGGCGTAGCTGAGCCGGGCACCGGTCGAGACGTCGACGACGGCCTCGCGGTCCGGGAACCGGGCGACGGCTCGACGCAGATTCGCATCGATCGTCTCGCCCAGCAGTGGCACATCCGACGTGGCTGAGGTGTAGGACAGCGTGGCCGCGGTCATGGATCAACTCTAGGACGCCCCGCGAGGACGGCCCACCCCTTGCCGACCCGGGCTACCAACGGCTGCGGACACGACAGCGCCGCCCCGACCGAAGTCGAGGCGGCGCCTGTGGATCAGGTGAGAACTCAGCTCTCGATCGTAGCGACCGTGTTGCCTTCGAGCAGCGAACGAACCTCGGACTCGCGGTAGCGACGGTGGCCGCCGAGAGTGCGGATCGAGGTCAGCTTGCCGGCCTTCGCCCAACGGGTGACCGTCTTCGGGTCGACGCGGAACAGCGTCGCGACCTCGGACGGGGTGAGCAGCGGCTCGGATTCCGGGCGCTGACGTGGTGTGGTCATGGTGAGTTCCCTTTCTGGGACTGATCAGCCCGAGGCGTCCTGTTTCCCCGAGGTCTAACGCGGGTTCTAATGTCCGCGCTACACCGCAAAGTATCCATACCGGGTGGTCCCATTCCCACTCGACGATACCGATCTGTCCACTGTGTGCCACCGCGCTGGCGGTGTCCGGTTCGTCCCAGGCACTAATTCGGATGAAAGAGGCGGCTTCCGGACATCACGCAGACATGCCGCGCCCGCGTGCCGGGACCGATCTGCGCGAGGTAGTCTTGACCTACGAGGATGACAACTTCCCCGGCAGAGCCGTTCGGTGCCCGCTGTAACCGCCCGATCGACGCTCTAGCCGGCAGACCTGGTGAGCGAGGGGGTCGAGCCGATGGGGCGCGGCCGTGCCAAGGCAAAGCAGCAAAAAGTGGCCCGGGAGCTGAAGTACAGCTCGCAATTCACCGATCTCGACGCACTCCAGCGCGAGCTCGCCGGTTCGCCGCACTCCCCGGGCGACACCGAGGACGCAGACGACCTCGAGGACGACGGCGGGAACTGGGCACACGCCCGGCGGTAGACCGACCCACACTCACCGCACTCGGCGGGCCGTTCGGCGCCGTCCGAGGCGAGATAGTTGCGTCGTAAATTAGCCGGGTGCAGATCCGTCCAATTTGCGACCATCGCCAGGATGCCCCCCTGGCACGCTAACGCCAGTTGGCCGCTAAGCCCGCGTAAGCGGACGAAAGCTGCACCCGTCCGGGGCCAGGAGCAACGCTCACGCGAACCTCACCGAGCACCCAGGCCGGGACCGACCGTGCGGTGAGCAGCCGCACCGCGTCCCCGGCCCGTTCCTGCGGTACGAGCGCGACCATGCCCACGCCGAGGTTGAACGCGATTTCCAGCTCGGCGCGCGCCACGGCACCGGTCCGGGCGATCAGGTCGAAGATCGGCTGCGGCGCCCAGCTGGCGCGGTCGACGACCGCCTCCACACCCGCTGGCAGGACGCGCGCCAGGTTCGCCGCCAGGCCGCCACCGGTGATGTGCGCGAAGGCGTGCGCCCCGGCCTCCGCGACGAGCGCGAGGCAGTCCAGCGCGTAGATCCGGGTGGGCACGAGCAGTTCCTCGGCCAGCGTGCGCCCGTCCAGGACCTCCGGGGTGGCGTCCAACGAGAGGCCGCCGCGGTTCAGCAGCACCTCGCGGGCGAGCGAGTACCCGTTCGAGTGCAGTCCGGACGACCCGAGCGCGATGAGCACGTCACCCGGGCGGACCCGTTCGGCACCGAGCACCGAGTCGGCGTCGACCACGCCCACCCCGGTTCCGGAGACGTCGTACTCGTCCTCGGCCATCACGCCGGGGTGCTCCGCGGTCTCGCCACCCACCAGCGCGCAGCCGGCCTGGACGCAGCCCTCGGCGATCCCGGCCACGATCGCGGCGATCTTCTCCGGCACGACCCGTCCGGTCGCGATGTAGTCGGTGAGGAACAACGGCTCGGCGCCGACGACGACCAGGTCGTCGACGACCATGGCCACGAGGTCGATGCCGATGGTGTCGTGACGGTCGACCGCTCGCGCGATCGCGATCTTGGTGCCCACGCCGTCGGTCGAGCTGGCGAGGACCGGGCGCGGGTACTTGACGAGATCGAGCTCGAACAAGCCCGCGAACCCGCCGAGACCGCCCCGTACCTCGGGCCGTGTGGTGCGTGCGACCGAGGCCTTCATCAGCTCGACAGCCCGCTCGCCCGCGACGACGTCGACCCCGGCGGCCGCGTAGCTCGTCATGACCGGACCACGCTCACGGGCGGCTGAGCGCATCCTCGGCGCTGTAGGCAGGCGTGTGCTCGGGCTCGCGACCGCTGACGGAGCGCTCGATGCCTTCGAGCACGTGCTTGCCGACGAGGTCGGGCAGGGCGATCGGGTACTCGCCGTCGAAGCACGCGCGGCACAGCCGGGTGCGCGGCTGCTCGCTGGCGGCGATCAGGTTGTCCAGCGAGACGTAGCCCAGCGAGTCGGCCCCGATGGAGCGCCGGATGCCCTCGTCGTCCAGGCCGTTGGCGACGAGTTCGGCCTTGGACGCGAAGTCGATCCCGTAGAAGCAGGGCCACTTCACCGGCGGCGCCGAGATCCGGACGTGCACCTCGAGTGCGCCGGCCTCGCGCAGCATCCGCACGAGCGCACGCTGGGTATTGCCGCGCACGATCGTGTCGTCGACGACGACCAGGCGCTTGCCGCGGATGACATCACGCAGCGGGTTGAGCTTGAGCCGGATGCCGAGTTGGCGGATCGTCTGCGAGGGCTGGATGAACGTCCGTCCGACGTAGGAGTTCTTCACCAGGCCCATGCCGTACGGGATCCCGGACTCCTCGGCGTACCCGATCGCGGCAGGCGTGCCCGATTCGGGCACCGGGATGACCAGGTCGGCGTCGGCCGGATGCTCCTTCGCCAGCCGCCGGCCGAGTTCGACCCGCGCCGAGTGCACGCTGCGGCCCGAGATCGTCGTGTCGGGACGGGCGAGGTAGACGTACTCGAACAGGCAGCCCTTCGGGTCGGCGCTGGCGAAGTGCTGCGAGCGCAGGCCGTCCTCGTCGATGGCGAGCAGCTCGCCGGGCTCGATCTCACGCACGAAGCTGGCCCCGACGATGTCGAGGGCAGCCGTCTCGGAGGTCACCACCCAGCCCCGTTCGAGCCGGCCGAGGACGAGCGGGCGCACACCCTGGGGGTCGCGCGCGGCGTAGAGGGTGTGCTCGTCCATGAAGACCAGCGAGAAGGCACCGCGCAGTTTCGGCAGCACGTCCATGGCGGCCTGCTCGACGCTCACGTCGGGACGGGCCGCGAGCATGGCGGTCAGCAGGTCGGAGTCGGTGGTGGCTCCCGGCCCCTGGACCAGCCCGGCCTCGCCGATGATGCCCTCGGCCCGCGCGGCGGCCATGAGTTCGACGGTGTTGACCAGGTTGCCGTTGTGCCCGAGCGCGAGGCCGGTGCCGGCGGACGTGGTGCGAAAGCTGGGCTGCGCGTTCTCCCAGGTGGTGGAACCGGTCGTCGAGTAACGGGTGTGCCCGACGGCGATGTGGCCCTGCAGGGTCGCGAGCGTCGACTCGTCGAAGACCTGCGAGACCAGGCCGAGGTCCTTGTAGACGAGCAGGGACGAGCCGTCGCTGACCGCGATTCCGGCCGACTCCTGCCCGCGGTGCTGCAGCGCGTAGAGCCCGAAGTAGCTCAGCTTGGCGACCTGCTCGCCGGGTGCCCAGACGCCGAAGATGCCGCAGGCGTCCTGCGGTCCCTTGTCGTGCGGGTCGATGTCGTGGTTCAGCCGGCCGTCGCCTCGGGTCGCCACGCTGTCGAGTCTACGTTCCGTCCGCGGAGGTTCGCGCACCCGCGCCGCACTCCCCGCCTTTGACCCTGCGGTGGCCGCTGCGGCGGTCCGATCACGACCACCGCAGGGTCAAAGCGGGGAGCGATCAGGACAGGACGGGCAGGTAGCCGCTGAGATCGGCGCGGTTCCCGCTCGCGCGCACCGATCCGGCACGCACCGCCCCGGCGAACGTCTCGCGCCCGCACGCCAGTCGCACCCAGGTCAGGCCGTCGGTCTCGACCACGTTCGGCGGCGTGCCACGGGTATGTCGCGGGCCGGGTACCGCCTGCACCGCGACGAACGGCGGCACCCGGATCTCGACCGAGCGTCCCGGCGCCTGCGTGGCCAGGATCTGCGCCAGGGTCCGGACCGCGCCGGCGAGCGACGCTCGGGGCAACCCGACCGCCGCGCGCTCGGGCACCGAGCGCGACAGATCGTCGGCATGGACGACGAGTTCGATCACCCGCGTCGCCAGGTAGTCCGCCACCGTGGACGGCCCGCGTGCGGTCTCGACGACCCTGGGCAGGTCGGCCGACAGCGCGCTGCGAACCTCGGCGAGCGCCCCAGCGAGCTCGTCCCGCAGGCCGGCCGGGGTCAGCGGTCCTGCCGTGTCGCGGGTGGATGCGTCCAGCTGGGCGGCCGCCGGCCGGTACCGCCGCACGAACTCAGCCACCGGCACCGGTAACTCCGTGGTCGGTCGGCCCAGCCCGCGCACCAGGCCCCGGTTCACCATCAACACGTGGCCGGCCAGCGTGCGCACGTCCCACCCCGGCAGCACGGACGCTCGCGCGAAGTCGGCGTCGGGTAGCTCGACGAGCCACGACAGGATCGCCGCCGACTGCTCGAGCACCGGCTCACCACCGGCAGCGACGTTCACCGCGCGGCCGCGGCGCGGCAACGCGCCGGCGTGGCGCTCACGACTCGAAGCGCGCGGGCAGCGTCGTCGACCAGGTGGCCCGCAGTTCGCGCAGCGGGATCGAGAAGTGCTCCTCGACGACCAGGCCGCCGTCGAGCACGTCGACGGTCCCGATCCGCGAACAGGGCACGCCGTGCTCGCCGCACAGCGCGAGGACGTCGTCCTCGCGCCGGCGCACCACCGACACCAGCACCCGGCCGGTCGACTCGCTGAACAGCGCCACGAAGGGGTCGAGATCAGCGGGCAGGCGTACGCGCGCGCCCGCGCGGCCCGGCAGGCAGCACTCGACCAACGCCTGGGCGAGGCCACCCTCGGCCAGGTCGTGTGCCGAGTCGAGCAGCTCGCACGCGGCGGCGTCGACGAGCACCCGGGCGAGCGCACGCTCATGCTCGAGATCGACCGCCGGCGGCAGGCCACCGAGGAAACCGTGGACGACGTGCGCCCATTCGGACCCCCCGAACTCGTCCCTGGTCTCGCCGAGCAGCAGGATCGAGGCGGTGTCGGTGCTGAACGCGTGCGTCGTGCGTTTCGCCACGTCGTCGATGACACCGAGGACGCCGACGACCGGCGTGGGCAGGATCGCGCTCGTCCCGGTCTGGTTGTAGAAGCTGACGTTGCCCCCGGTGACCGGCGTGCCCAGCACCTGGCACCCGTCGGCCAGCCCGCGCACGGCTTCGGCGAACTGCCACATCACCGCGGGATCCTCCGGCGAGCCGAAGTTGAGGCAGTCGGTGACCGCGAGCGGCCGGGCGCCGGTCGTCGCGACGTTGCGGTACGCCTCCGCGAGCGCGAGTTGCGCACCCAGGTACGGATCGAGGCGGGTGTAGCGACCATTGCCGTCGACGCTGATCGCGACGCCACGCGTGGTCGACTCGTCGATGCGCAGCATCCCCGCGTCCTCGGGCTGGGCGAGCACGGTGTTGCCCATGACGAAACGGTCGTACTGATCGGTGACCCAGGACTTGTCCGCGAGATTCGGTGAGCCCAACAGGCGCAGCACGGTGGACCGCAGTTCGGCGCTGTTGCGCGGGCGCGGCAGGTCGCGCCCGTCGTGCTCGACGAGCACGTCTTGGTCCAGTGGCCGCTCGAGCGGACGCTGGTACACCGGGCCGTCATGCGCGGCGGTGCGCGGCGGCAGGTCGGCGATCGTCTCGCCGTGCCAGCGAATGCGCAGCCGTCCCCCGCGAGCAGCTTCGCCCGGGGTCACCTCGGTGACGGTCCCGATGACGGTGGCCGACACCTCCCACTTCGCGCACACCGCGAGGAACTGCTTGAGATGCTCCGGCGTCACCACCGCCATCATCCGTTCCTGCGACTCGCTCATCAGGATCTCTTCGGGCGCCAGCGTGGGGTCGCGCAACGGCGCGAGGTCGAGGTCGACCTCCATCCCGCCGGTCCCGGCGGCGGCCAATTCCGTCGTCGCACATGACAGGCCGGCGGCACCGAGATCCTGGATGCCGACGACCAGGTCAGCGGCGAAGATTTCCAGGCAGCATTCGATGAGCACCTTCTCGGCGAACGGGTCGCCGACCTGCACCGCCGGACGTTTGGTCGCGCCTTCGGTCTCGAAGGTGGCGCTGGCCAGCACGGACGCACCGCCGATGCCGTCGCCACCCGTACGGGCGCCGAACAGGACGACGTGGTTGCCCGGCCCGTCGGCACGTGCCAGCTTGATCGCGTCCGCGCGCAGCGCCCCGACGCACAGGGCGTTGACCAGCGGATTTCCGCCATAGCAGTCGTCGAAGTACACCTCGCCGCCGACATTCGGCAGTCCGAGGCAGTTCCCGTACCCGCCGATACCCGCGACGACACCGGGCAGGACGCGCGCGGTGTCAGGGGCCTCGAAGCGGCCGAAGCGCAGCGAGTCCATCACTGCGATCGGGCGCGCGCCCATCGTCAGGATGTCGCGGACGATGCCGCCGATGCCGGTCGCCGCGCCCTGGTGCGGCTCGACATAGGACGGGTGGTTGTGCGACTCGATCTTGAACGTCACCGCCCAGCCGTCACCGACGTCGACGACGCCCGCGTTCTCGCCCATGCCGACGAGCAGCACGGGTGCACCGTTGGTGGGAACCGGCTGCTTCTCACCGAACTGGCGAAGGTGCACCTTGGAGGACTTGTAGGAGCAGTGCTCGCTCCACATCACCGAGTAGATCGCCAGTTCGGCGCTGGTCGGCCGGCGGCCGAGGATCTCGCGGATCTGCTGGTACTCGTCATGGGCGAGGCCGAGTTCGGCCCAGGGCTGGCTCTGGTCCGGGCTCGCGGCCGCGGCCTCGACGGTGTCGACCCTCACCGG
Source organism: uncultured Actinomycetota bacterium (assembly GCA_963750295.1). Classification (GTDB taxonomy): domain Bacteria; phylum Actinomycetota; class Actinomycetes; order Mycobacteriales; family Jatrophihabitantaceae; genus CAVVPY01. Next base: position 37,154 of record CAVVPY010000006.1, on the reverse strand, counting down.
CGCGCCCCGGTCAGGCCGAGGAAGAAGCCGAGGCCGTCCGTCCCGGCGCCGAGCAGGTCCTCGACCGCGTGCTCGGGGTGCGGCATCAGCCCGACCACGTTGCCTGCCGCATTGGTGATCCCGGCGATGTCGCGATAGCTGCCGTTCGGGTTGCCGTCGACGTAGCGGAACACCACGCGCCCTTCGGCCTCGAGTTCGTCGAGCGTGCGCTCGTCAGCGACGTAGCCGCCCTCGCCGTTCTTGATGGGGATGACGATCTCTTGACCGGCGGCGTAGCCCGACGTCCAGGACGTGGCCGTGTTCTCGATACGCAGCCGCTGCATGCCGCAGAAGAACTTCCGGTGATCGTTGCGGATCAGCGCACCGGGCAGCAGGTGCGACTCGCACAGCACCTGGAACCCGTTGCAGATACCGAGCACCGGCATGGCGTCGCGCGCCGCCCAGATCACCGACTCCATCACCGGGGAGAACCGGGCGATCGCGCCGCAGCGCAGGTAGTCGCCGTAGGAGAACCCGCCGGGCAGGATGACCGCGTCCACGTCGTGCAGCAGCGGGTCGGCGTGCCACAACGGCACAGCCTCACCACCGGCGAGGCGCACTGCGCGGGCCGCGTCACGGTCGTCAAGGCTGCCGGGGAACGTGACGACACCGACGCGCACAGGCACGGACGAAAGGTTACCGGCCGCTCACGCCCGTCGTTCGGCGACGAGCCGGAGCCCGGGCGCAGCCGTCAGCAACGGCCGTCAGCGGTGGATGGTGAAGTTCTCGATGACCGGGTTGGCGAGCAGGGTGTCGGCGAGTCGCTGCAGGGCCTGCTCGTCGACCTCCTCGGTCACTTCGAGTTCGAAATGCTTGCCCTGGCGGACGTCGGTGACGCCGTGGATTCCGAGACGCGTCAGCGCGCCGACGATCGCCTGACCCTGGGGATCGAGGATCTCGGGCTTGAGGACGACGTCGACGACCACGCGTGCCATGCCGCAGAGCCTAGCGATCAGCAGGTGCCGGCCCGGGCAGGCTGCCGCCGGCTGGGACGGCCGACCGTCAGGCTGCCCGCAGCGGGACCATCGCGTCCGCGACCCGCACCAGCTCGTCCAGCATCTGCTTGGCCTCGCCGCTCGCGTCCGGACCGGGCGTGAAGCCCTCCGCGGCCAGGTGCCGGCGGAAGTTGCTGAAGGCGACCTGGCCGGTCAGCGGGAACATCTTCAGCGTGGTGAGGACCTGCTTGAGCATCTGCACCGCGCGCAGACCGCCCGAGGCACCGCCGTAGCTGACGAAACCGACGGGCTTGTAGGCCCACTCGCGGTAGAGGTAGTCGATCGCGTTCTTCAGCGGGGCACTGAACGCGTAGTTGTACTCGGGCATCACCAGCACGATCGCATCGGCTGCGTCCACGATCGCGCTCCACCGCTTGGTGTGCTCGTGCTCGTACCGGCCCAGCGCGGGGTGGTGCGGCTCGTCGAACATCGGCAGGTTGAGCTCGGCGAGGTCGGCGACGTCGACGTCGAAACCGCCGTGCCGCTGCGCCTCGTCGACGAACCAGTCCGCCACGGCGCGACCGGACCGGCCCGGCCGGGTGCTGGCAACGACAACCAAGAGTCGAGACATGTGATCCTCCACAGCAGTGAAATGTTGACGTGTCAATACGCTACGGCGCCTTATGATGACATGTCAACTACCAGACGGCTATGCTGCTCTGGTGCCGAGATGGTTGAGCGTGAGCGAGCAGCGGGCGTGGCGCGCGTACCGCCGCATCGTGTTGCTCGTCGACTCGGCCGTCGCTCGCGACCTGACCCGCGACAGCGGGCTGTCGATGCCGGACTACCTCGTCCTCTCGACACTGTCCGAGAGCGAGGGCGCGCGACGCCGGTTGACCGGGCTGGCGGCCCGCATGCAGTGGTCGGCCAGTCGCCTCTCACACCACGTGTCCCGGATGGAACAACGGGGCCTGGTGACCCGCGCGGAATGCGCGGACGACCTGCGCGGCGCGTGGATCGTGCTCACCGAGCGGGGCTGGGACGCGATCCGGGGCGCCGCGCCGGAGCATGTGACGTCGGTACGGGCACACCTGATCGACCTGCTGACCCCCGAGGAACTGACGGCACTCGTCTCGATCAGTGACAAGGTCGCCGCGCACTTCGGTGAAGAAATCGTCGACAGCGCGGCCGAGGGCACCGCCGAGCCGGCCGCCTACCCTGGCCAATCGGCGAAGCGCAGCCCCGTCAGCCGCTCGTAGGCCTCGACGTAGCGCGCGCGCGTCGCGGCGACCACCTCGGCAGGCAGCGGCGGCGGCGCGGCACCGGACGCGCGGTCCCACGCGGACGCCGGCGAGAGCAGCCAGTCGCGGACGTACTGCTTGTCGAAACTCGGCTGGGATCGTCCGGGCTGCCACTGGTCAGCCGGCCAGAACCGCGACGAGTCCGGCGTGAGCACCTCGTCACCCAGCACCAGGTCCCCGGATTCGTGGTCGTGGCCGAACTCGAGTTTCGTGTCCGCCAGGATGATCCCGCGTTCGGCAGCGACCTCGGTCGCGCGCCGGTACACCGCGAGGGTGAGGTCGCGCAGCCGGCCGGCCACCTCGGCGCCGACCACGTCGACTACGGCGTCGTAGGAGACGTTCTCGTCATGTTGGCCGAGCGCGGCCTTCGTCGCCGGTGTGAAGATCGGTTCGGGCAACCGGTCCCCGTCGACGAGCCCGGACGCAAGCGCGATCCCGCACACCGCGCCGGTGGCCCGGTAGTCGAGCAGGCCCGAGCCGGTGAGATACCCCCGCGCGACGGCCTCGACGGGGACCATCTGCAGCCGTCGGCAAACCAGCGAGCGCCCGCGCCACTCGGCCGGCCCGTCCGGGTCACCGACGGCCAGCACGTGATTGGCGACGATCGGAGCGAGCAGGTCGAACCACCACACCGACATCGCGGTCAGGATGCGGCCCTTGTCGGGGATCGGGGTGTCGAGGACGTGATCGAAGGCCGAGATCCGGTCGCTGGCGACCATCACCAGCCGACCGTCGGGACGGCGGTACAGTTCGCGGACCTTGCCTCGATGAACAAGCTCGAGGCCGTGCGCGGCGAGATCGTCCGGAGCCGTGGTCATGCGCGCGATCCTCGCAGAGCAGAATGGCCGATCGTGCAGGCGCCCATGACAAACGCCGATCCCGCCTCGATGGTCAGCGGCGCGGTGTTCGCGGCGCGACAGTTGTGCCGAGGCGGGATCGGTTCTAGGGAGTTGCGGCCGCCAGGACTACGGTCGCAACGCCACGAAGGCGGAGCGGTGGACTACCACCACCAGTCTTTGTTGCTCGCCGAGCCATTGCTCGGGCTGGACGTTTGGTCACTAGCCGCGGTGGACGAGCCCGACGAGCCGGACTGTGAAGCCGCGGTTGCCGCCGAGATCGAACTGCCCCCGAGTCCGATGCCGGCGACGAGCGCGACCACTATCGCCACGCGACGCACCAGAGAACTCACCGTTATATCCCCTTCGTCGCATTGAGGTTCGAGAAGTGCAAATAATACCCCGCGCACCACGCGAACCACTGTTTCGTTAGACCTAGGATTCAGGCAAGTGCCCAGGCTTTCAAATCAGAGTCGTGGCAGCAACCTGCCTGGCAGATACTGCGGAAGGCGAAATGGGCGATTTGGATGAGCTTGGCCCCACCGAGGTCTCGCTCTACCGCGCCGCGCTCGCCGTACCGGGCACACCGCTGGCCGAACTGGCCGAATCGCTGGGGTGTTCCGACGCCGATCTGGACAAGCCGGCCAAGCGGCTGGCCGAGATGGGGCTGTTACGGATCGACGAGCACGAGCGGGCCACCGCGGTGAGCCCGATGCTCGCCGAGGCGATCGTCCTGGGCGCGGAGGATCTGGAGCTCGGCGCCCGCCGTGCCTCGGTCGAAGCTCGCCGAAACGCGATCCGCCGGCTGGTCGTCGACTGGAACGAGGCGCTCACCCCGCTGGCCGCCGACAGCGCGGTGGACGTGATCTCCGACCCGAGCCAGGTCGGCAACGTCCTCATGCACTACGCCGACCGGTGCCAGAACGAACTGCTGTCGGTCGCGCCGGGCCGGTTGCCGAAGACCCGCATCGACAGCCGTACCCGGATCGCGAACCTGTACTCGCTGCGGCGCGGGCTGAAGCTGCGCGCGCTGTACCAGCACGCTGCCCTGCGCGACCGGCACACCCGCAGCTATCTCATCGAGTGCGCGGACAACGGCGGCAAGGTCCGGTTCGCGACCTCGGTGCCAGGCCGCAGCCTGGTCATCGATCGGGACATCGCGCTCCTGCCGATCCCGGGCAGCGACCCGTCCCGGATGGGGCTCGCGGTCGTGCGCGAGCCGAACGTGATCGCCTGGGTGATCGCCACGTTCGAGCAGTTGTGGGCAGAGGCGCAGCCGCTGGAGGACGCGCTCAGCCGGCACACCGACGAGCACGAACTGGACCAGACGCGGGCCGCGATCCTGCGCCTGATGGCCGAGGGCGAGAAGGACGAGGCCATCTCGCGGCGGTTGTCGATCTCGGTACGCACCTGCCGGCGCCAGATCGCCGACTACATGGCACTGGTCGGGGCCTCGAGCCGCTTCCAGGCCGGGGTGATCGCGGCGCGCGCCGGCCACCTGGACACCTCCGGGAACAGCTGACCCCCGCGGCTGAGAGGCTGGACGGGTGCTGCTGGTCCTGCTGGTCGTCTCGAACCTCGCCTGGGTCGCCGTCCTGGTGCTGGTGGTGCGCCGAACCCAGCGGCCGGACGAGATGCCCGACGGGGCCGAGGTGTTCAGCGCACCGCGTCCGGCCGGCGTGACGGGGCACCCGCGGCGGCTGATCTCGATCGAGATCCTCAACCCGCTCGAGGTCGCCGGGGCTCGGGGGCGGGTCATGGGCATTGCCGGCTCGCTGGCACCCGGCCTGGTGCGCAGGGTCGTCTACGACCTGACGCTGAAGACCTTGCGCCAACAACTGCTGGCCAATCACGTGGTGGCAGACGTCCGGCTGCACACCCTGCGTCCGGTCCCCGCCGGGACCGCGCCGATTGCGGTGCCACGCGTGGCGCCGAACGCACCGGCCCGGCCAGTCATCGACCTCAACGTCGTCGACGACGTCGCCCCGATCGACCTGTCCGGTCCGCCCCCGGACTAACCGGGGGCGCACCCGCTATCACGGCGCGGTGCGCGGCCACGGCTGGAGCTGTTCGAGCTGCCCAGCGAGCGCCAGCAGCAGCGCCTCACCGCCGGGCCGGGTCACCAGTTGCACGCTCAGCGGCAGCCCGTTCGCGGCAACGCCCGCGGGGACGGCCATCGCCGGCCAACCGGCCAGATTCCACGGCGCGGCGAACGGCGCGTAGCGCGCGCTCGACCAGACATTGGCCAGCCAGCCCCGCTCGTGCCACTGCGCCGCCGGCGGGAACTGTGCCAGCCCCGGCGTGAGCAGCACATCGTGCTCACCGAAGAAGCCCGCCGCCTTCGCCTGCCACTTCGTCCGCCCGGCCGGCCGGGGCAGCCCGGCTCGCAGCGCCAGCCGGCCGGCAGCCGCGTGCCGGCGCGTCCGGCGCTGGAGCCGGCTGCGGTCAGCGACCGTCCGCGCGTCGAGTTCGGTGCCGGCGACCCAGCGCACCACACCGGAGGTACCGATGCGCTGCCCGTACGGCGGGCCGGCCTGCCGCACCGTGTGCCCGGCCGCGCGCAGCACCGCGCTGGTCGCCCGGGCCGCACCGGCCCACTCACTGGCAACCGGCATCCCGGCGATCGGCGATCGGGTCGACACGGCGATCCGGATCCGTCCCGGCTCGCCGACCAGGGCCAGGGCCGGGTCGCCGGCAAGGACGGACAGCACGAGGGCGCAGTCCTCGACCGTGGTCGCGAGAGGTCCGTTCTCGGCCATGTCGAACCACGATCCGTCGCCGAGACCGGCGGGCACGACCCCCAGGCCGGGCTTGATCCCGACCAGCCCGCAGCACGCGGACGGGATCCGGATCGACCCCATCCCGTCGTTGCCGTGCGCGACGGCGACCATGCCGGCCGCCACGGCGGCAGCCGAACCCCCCGACGAACCACCTGGAGTCCGGGAAGGGTCCCACGGGTTGCGGGTCACGCCGAACGGCGAGTCGGTCGAGCCGAACACGCACAGTTCGGGCGTGCGGGTCAGCCCGACGACGACCGCACCGGCCGCGCGCAGGCGGCGCACGACCTCGTGGTCGGCGGGCTGGGGGGACGGGTCGGTTGCCAGGCTCCCGCTTCGCATCGGCTCACCGGCGACCGGGACGTTGTCCTTCACAGCGATCGGCACGCCGGCCAACGGCAACGCGTCGCGGTCGGGACGGGCGTCGATCGCGTCGCCCTCGGCGAGTGCAGCGTCGGCCCGCACCACCTGGAAGGCGCCGATCGCCGGGTCCGTGGCGGTGATCCGATCGAGCGCGTCCTGCACGTGCTCACGCGCCGTTCGCTGCCCGGCGCGGACGGCGGCAGCGGTGTCGGCTGCCGTGGCACGTGCGGTCAGGTCCATGGCAGCCAACGCTAGTGGCAACACCCAACGGGTCGGCCAGGTGCCAGGATTGCAGGTATGGCCGAATCCCGAGCGGGCCGACCCGCGGCACCGGAAGACCTCGTCGACATCGCCCGTCTCGTGACGCTCTATTTCACCGAGCATCCGAACGTCGCGGTGCCCGAGCAGCAGGTGTCGTTCGGGACGTCGGGTCACCGCGGCTCGGCACTGACCGCCACGTTCAACGAGGACCACATCGTCGCGACCAGCCAGGCGATCTGCGAGTACCGCGCAGCGAACGGCATCGACGGCCCGCTGTTCCTCGGCTCCGACACTCATGCGCTGTCCGAGCCCGCCACGGCATCCGCGCTCGAGGTGTTCACGGCCAACGACGTCCTCGTCCTCGTCGACTCGCGCGACGGCTACACCCCGACGCCGTCGGTGTCCCGCGCGATCCTGGTCTACAACGCGTCCGGCCCCGCCCACCTCGCCGACGGCGTGGTCGTGACGCCGTCACACAATCCGCCGACGGACGGGGGGTTCAAGTACAACCCACCGGACGGCGGGCCGGCCGGCTCCGAGATCACCCAGTGGATCCAGGACCGTGCCAACGCGCTGCTCGCGAGCGGCCTGCAGGGGGTGCGCCGCATCCCCCACGCGCGGGCACGGTCGATCGCGCAGGGTTTCGACTTCCTCGAGGCGTACGTGAACGCGTTGCCGCGCGTCATCGACATCGACGCGATCAAGTCGGCCGGCGTGCGCATCGGCGCCGACCCGCTCGGCGGCGCGGCGGTCAACTACTGGGGGGCCATCGGCGATCGGTACGGGCTCGATCTCACGGTCGTGAATCCCACCGTGGACAAGACCTTCGGGTTCATGACCCTCGACTGGGACGGCAAGATCCGGATGGACTGCTCGTCCCCGTCGGCGATGGCATCGTTGATCGCACGTCAGCACGACTTCGACGTGGCGACCGGCAACGACACCGACGCCGACCGGCACGGCATCGTCACCCCGGACGCCGGGCTGATGAACCCGAACCACTACCTGGCCGTCGCCATCAAGTACCTGTTCGAGCACCGCACACAGTGGCCGCGCGAGGCCGCGGTGGGCAAGACGCTGGTCAGCTCGTCGATGATCGACCGGGTCGCCGACTCGCTCGGCCGGCGACTGCTCGAGGTGCCGGTCGGCTTCAAGTGGTTCGTCCCCGGCCTGCGCGACGGCTCGGTGGCCTTCGGCGGCGAAGAGAGCGCCGGCGCCTCGTTCCTGCAGCGCGACGGCACGGTGTGGACCACCGACAAGGACGGGATCATCATGTGCCTGCTCGCCGCCGAGATCACCGCGGTGACGGGGTCCTCGCCCTCCCAGCTCTACCGCGAGCTGACCGAGCGCTTCGGCGATCCGGCCTACGCGCGCATCGACTCACCGGCGACCCGCGACCAGAAGGCGGCACTCGGCAAGCTGGACCCGTCCGCGGTCACCGCCGACATGCTCGCCGGCGACCCGATCACCGCCAAGCTCACCACCGCACCGGGCAACAACGCGGCGATCGGCGGGCTCAAGGTGACCTCGGACATGGGCTGGTTCGCCGCCCGTCCGTCCGGCACCGAGGACGTCTACAAGCTCTACGCCGAGTCCTTCCGCGGTCCCGAGCATCTGGCCCGGATCCAGGACGAGGCGCGCGCGATCGTCGCCTCGGCCCTGGGCTGAGCCGATGTCGCTCCGGGACAACGCCGTCTACGTCGACGGTTGCCGCACTGCCGATCCGGCCAGCCTCGACGAGACCTATGAACTGCTGCGCGAGCGCAAGGGGATGGCGTGGATCGGGCTGTACCGGCCGGACAAGAGCGAGATCATGTCGGTCGCGCGCGAGTTCGAGTTGCACCCGCTGGCCGTCGAGGACGCGGTCGCGGCGCACCAGCGGCCCAAGTTGGAGCGCTACGACGATGTGCTTTTCACCGTGCTTCGTCCGGCCCGCTACCTCGACGAGACCGAACAGGTCGAGTTCGGTGAACTGCACGTGTTCACCGGTCCCGACTTCGTCGTCACCGTGCGGCACGCGGAGTCGCCCGATCTGAGCATGGTCCGCGCTCGGCTCGAGCGCTCACCGGACCTGCTCTGCCTTGGCCCGGAGGCGATCCTCTACGCGATCATGGACCAGGTCGTGGACGAGTACCTGCCCGTCGTCGCGGGTCTCGAGAACGACATCGACGAGATCGAGGACCAGCTGTTCAAGGGCGATCCCGCGGTCTCGCGACGCATCTACGAACTGTCCCGCGAGGTCATTGCGTTCCAGCGCGCCACCCATCCGCTGCTGGACATCCTGAAGGCGCTCGAGGCCGGCTTCGACAAGTACGAGGTGGACGTCGAACTGCGCCGCGGGTTGCGGGACGTGAAGGACCACGCGATCCGGGTGTGCGAGCGCGCCGACGGCTTCCGTGTCCTGCTGCAGAACGCGTTGACGGTGCAGACCACGCTGGTCGGGCAGGCGCAGAGTGAAGAGATGCAGGCGATGACGGCGATGAGCCTGTCGCAGAACGAGGAGGTCAAGAAGATTTCGGCGTGGGCGGCGATCTTTTTCGCCCCGACCTTCGTCGCGTCCGTCTACGGCATGAACTTCCACGACATGCCCGAACTGTCATGGCGGGTGGGCTACCCGTTCGCGCTCGCCCTGATGTTGCTGCTGTCGTTCGGGCTGTACCGGGCGTTCAAGCGCCGCGGCTGGCTCTGACGCACGGCAGGCGGCCGGGTCGCGGTGGACCTGCCCGCCTGCCGACCGAGCGATCAGCTCAGTGTCAGCGCCACGTCGTCGACGAAGAACGACGTCGCCCGCGACGCGTTGGTGGTTCCCGTGAACGACAGCGTCACCTGCTTGCCCGCGTAGGTGGACAGTGCGATCGTCCGCTTCTTCCACGTCGTGGAGTGTTGGACGTTGGACAGCGTCTGCCGCACGCTGCCGTTGACCGCCACCTTGAGCGTGTCGAATGCGGTCGTCCCCGTCTCGTCGGTGTCGATGCGCTCGTAGTAGGTCAGCGTCGCCGTACAGCCGGCCGGGATCGTGACCGTCTGCACCAGGTAGTCGGTGTTCGCGAACGGGTAACCGCCGAGGTAGGCGTACCAGGACCCGGTCCGAGGCGTGGTGTACGGCCCGTCGGTGATGATCGAGTCGTTGTTCGACCACCGGCCGGTGTCACCGCTCTCGAACCCTGGGTTGGTGAGGATCTGCCCGGTGCACGCGCTGGGCGGGGTGCCCGGTGCGAACGCCGTGACCCCGTTCGGCGTGCCCAGCCCGGTCGGACCGTCCCACCCGTAGCCGGCGGTGCACAGCTGGGCCGGTGAGCAGGAGCCGTTGCTGCCGCCCACGACGTCGTTCAGCGCGTTCGGCGTCTGGTACGGATCGACGGTGGGGTCGGTGCCAGGGTTGCCGGCCAACGCGTAGACCGCGGCGATGATCGGCGCCGAGGCACTGGTGCCGCCGTAGACGTTCCAGCCCGAGTCGCTGAAGGTGTTGTAGATCGCGACGCCGGTGGCCGGGTCGGCGACGGCGGAGACGTCCGCGACCGCACGCTTGGCGCAGCCGGTCGGCACCGGGACCTGATGCGGGCGTCGCGCAGTGAACGCCGAGCAGCCCGAACCCGCGCCGTCCCACGCGTCCTCGGTGTAGCCGCGCGACGCGGAGCTGTCGGGGTAGAGCGACGTGCCGCCCACGGCGACGACCCGATTGGCCGCAGCCGGGTACGAGACGCCGAACCCGCTGTCGCCGGTGCTTGCCGTCATCGCCACGCCCGGCCGGTTGTAGGCCGAGTCATAGGCCGAATCACCGGAGAACTCAGCCGCACCGTAGCTGTTGGAGATGTACTTGATGCCCATCGCCACCGCCGTGTTCACCGCGGTGGTGATGTTGGCGAACGAGCTCGAATTCGCCTCGAAGAGCACGATGTTGCACTTGGGGCAGGTCGCGGACACCATGTCGACGTCCAGCGCGATCTCGCCGGCCCAGCCTGCGTCGGAGGCTGGCAGCGGCGCCGTCGCCCCGTTCTGGTTGAGCACCTGGAACTGGCCGGGCGCGAGCCTCGGCAGCTTGAACTTGGCACGGTAGGCGTTCAGGTCGCCGACGACGTTCGGGTTCGCGTACGCGTCGATGATGGCGACAGTCTGTCCCGCGCCGGCGTTCGGCAGGTTGTAAGCCCGCTTCAGGTCGGCCGGTCCGTAGCCGGCAGGCAGCGCACCGCTGCCGTGCGGCTGGACGACGTCGGTGCGCTTGATCGCGAAGCACTGGACGTGCCCCGGGGCGGCGGCGGCGCACGCCTTCGATGTTGCCGGGCGCGCGGTAGCGGCCGGGGCCGCCTTCGCGGCTTTGGTGTGCGTGCTCGCCGAAGCGGCGGTGGACGCAATGACGCCGGCGATCACGATGACCGTGGCAGCAGCAGCTGTCAGCCTCACGGCAGACGGGTACATACGCACGTTCCCTCCCAATGGACGTGGACCACCCCGCGTAGGCCAGGACGACCAAGACGTGCAGGGCTGTCCGCGACAACCTAGGCCACTCGGGCGTGGCAGATCAACGCCTTCGCGTGGGAGCTGTGAGCGAAACGACCCGTTCCGCGGCTCACGACCTGCTCAACCGACGGTGATGGCGTCCAGTCGCTCGCGCAGGAACGCCGAGGACACCACCGGTTGGTAGTTGCCCTCGCGGCCGAGGGGCGGGCGCAGCGACTCGATCACCGCGTCGCGATCGGCCTCGTAGAAGTAGACGAGCGAGACCAGATCCTCGTCGGGCGCATCGGCCTGCGGCGGCAGGACGCGGTGCCGGTTGGACTTCCACCGGTCACCGCTCCACCTGGCGAGCAGGTCCCCGGTGTTGATCGTGAACGCCTCGGGGACGAACGGCGCGTCCTCCCAGCCGTCGGACTCCGTCCACACCTGCAGCCCGCCTTTGCCGGGCTCGCGGTCCAGGACGGTGACCGTGCCGAAGTCGGTGTGCGGGCCGATGCGGTACTGGCCTTCCTCGGGCGCTCCGACCGTGGTCATCGGCGGATACCAGTTGATGTTCATGGTGTGGGTCGCGTGCCCGGTGTGCCGGGTGAAGAAATCCTCGTCCACGCCGAGTGCGGCCGCGCACAGGCGCAGCAGTTCGTCCGACAGTGCCTTCATCCGCGCGAGGTAGTCCGTCACTGCCGGTTCGAGACCCGGCACCTCGGCCGGGAACACGTTGTGCTGGAACCAGTACCCGTCCAGCTCACCTGTCCGTGAGTCGGCGCCGACGGCGAAGGACTCCTTCAGATCCGGCGGCGTCTCGGTGCCCTCGGCATAGCCGTTCGCCTCGACCCCGGCAGGGAGCCACCCCCTGCCGGCCACCGTGACCGCGTAGCGGCGTTTGATCTGCGGCGGCAGCGCGAAGAACTCACGCGCAGCACGCCGGACTGAGGCGCGCGCATCGGCCGGAACGCCGTGCCCGGTGATGAGGAAGAACCCGACGTCCTGCAGCGCCGCGTCGACCTGCGCGGCGACGGCCTGCTGCGCGTCGGGATCTCTCGCCAGCCACGGTGCGATGTCGATTACCGGCACATGCCCCATCAGTCGACTCCGATGTCCTCGTTCCAGATGTCCGGATGAGCCTCGATGAAGTCGGTCATCATCCGCACGCATCCCGGATCGTCGAGCAGGACGACGTCCACCCCGTTCTCGGCGAGCCAGTCGTGTCCACCGTAGAACGTCCGGGCCTCGCCGATCACCACGCGGGTGATGCCGAACTGCCGGATCAGTCCGCTGCAGTACCAGCACGGCGACAGCGTCGTCACCATCGTCGTGCCGCGGTAGGACGGCTGGCGACCGGCATTGCGGAACGCCGCGGTCTCACCGTGCATGGACGGGTCGCCGTCCTGGACGCGGCGGTTGTGGCCGCGGCCGAGCACCTCGCCGTCCCGGCCGATCAGCGCCCCGCCGATCGGGATCCCGCCCTCGGCCAGGCCGGCCCTCGCCTCGTCGACGGCGACGGCCAGCCAGTCCGCGTAGGAGCTCACCCGGGTGCCGACTTACTTGTGCAGCGATCCGACGACGGGTGGGCCCTCGACCGGGTCGACGCCATCGGGCTCGGCGCGCGTCGCAGCGAGCCTGACGAGTAACCAGTAGAGGACGGCCGAGATGACGAACCCCGCCTCGAAGGTGAGATCGCCGAACGAGGGGTGATGCTCCGGCACCAGGCCGACGTACTCGCTCTGGTTCGAGAACAGCCAGATCGAGACGACGATGCCGACGAACATCGGGATCACCCCGGCCTGTTCGGACGAGCCACGGCGCCCCGACGCGGCGATCACCGCGTCGACGGCGGTGCCCCGGCGCAGCCAGCGGTCGACGAAGACCACGCCGAGCCACGGACCGATCCAGTAACTGATCACCAGCAGGAAGTTCTCGTACGCATGGCCGGCGTCGTGCAGCCCGTTGAGCGCGACGAAGAAGCCCGCCACGCCGAACACGAGGGCGACCGCTGCCCGGCTGGCGTGGGTGGGCAGGCGAATGCCCATCGCCATGGCCGACAGCGAGCCGGAGTAGATGTTGATGGCGTTGGCCGCGACTGCCCCCAGGCAGATGCACAGCAGGACGAGCTTGCCCAGCCAGTCGGGCAGCAGCTTCGTGAACTCGCCGGGGGCGAGGTCAGCGGCGCCGGCGGTCACGGCTGCCGCGCCGGCCACCTCGAGCACCACGCAGGACAGGAACACGCCCAGGCCGGCATTGAGCGCGACCTTCTTGCGGTCGGTGTCCGGCGGCAGGTAGCGGGTGTAGTCCGAGGCGTAGGGGTTCCACCCGGCCGCGTAGCCGAAGGTCGCGCCGGTGAGGACGAGGAAGCCGCCGATACCGCCGCCCCCGCCCGCCGCGTTCAGGTGGGCCTTGCTGAACACGATGACGCACGCGATCGCGAATACCACCGCGAGGACGGGGAACGCGTACTTCTCGAAGGCCTGCACGAGGTTGTGCCCGAAGAAGGCAATGAGGATCTGGGCGGCGACCACGATCATCAGGCACGCCGATTTCGGGATGCTGTCGGCGAGCGCGTGCAGGGCGAGCGCCCCGCTCACGCTGTTCACGGCGAACCACCCGATACCCGCGACGAGTGCGTTGATCCCTGCCGGCAGGATGTTGCCGAGGAAGCCGAAGCCGGTGCGGCTGATCACCATCTGGCACAACCCGTGCCCGGGTCCCCAGCTGGACAGGATGCCGTGCGAGACGGACCCGAGCCCGGTCCCGAGCACGATGGCGAGCGCGGACTGCCAGAAGCTCAGCCCGAAGAACAGCGGGCCGAGGATGCCGACGCCGATGGTGGCGAATTCCATGTTCGGCGAGGTCCAGGTCCACAGCAGCTGCAGGGGCTTCCCGTGGCGCTCGTTGAGGGGGATGAACTCCACCCCGCCGGGCTCCACGGCAACGACGCGGTCGCCGTAGTGACGATTCGGATCGTTGACCACAGGGTCGAGAGCAGTAGCCGTCATGGCGCACACAATGGCACCAACTCGGCCGCTTGTGGGTGACAAATCGCCGCTGATTTTCCAGAGATCATCCGACCCGGCTCACAAATCGTTCGGTCCGGGCGAAATCAGCAGGCCCTCAGCCGGTCCTCAGCTGGTGTTGCCGGGGATCGGCAGCCTGATGCCGCTGTCGATCGTCAGGTGCACCGACACCGCGGTCGAGCCGACGAGCGCCTGTGCCGAGTCGTGCGAGCGCATCGGTGGCGGGCCGACGGCGGTCACCGTGTACCTGCCGGCAGGCACCCTCAGCACCGCCCGACCGGTCGGGTCGGTGCGCGCGGCGAGCGTGGCCGCGTTCGTCCCGGCACCGGCGGCGCTCGTCCGAACAGCGGTGACCATCGCGTCGGACACCGGGAACGGCGGGCACGACGAGTCGATCGGCTCGGCCGGGCAGGACGGCCCGGCAACCACCGTCACCCGGATCTCGACGAGCGCCGACGCACCACCCGTCACCGAACCACCCGAACTCGCGGACGCGCACGCAGCCAGCACGGCTGCCAGGATCGCGAACGCGACGGCACCGAACGCACCCCGCCGACGGCTCACACCCGACAGACGAGCCCGACGCGCTGCGACGTTCCCGTCGGGGCGGCTCACACGTCCAGCGTGACCCCCCAGATCACCTGGTGGAAGCGGGACGTGGACTCCGGTGGTGGCCGAGACGAGACCGCGAACACGACGTAGAGGCGACCGGGGGTCAGCGCCTCGCCGATGTAGTCGCCGGGGAAGTAGCCACGCGAGCGTGCGGCGTACTTCAACTGCGACCTCGGCCCGATCGAGCTGGGCACGCCGAAGGTTCGGCCGCGGTCGGTCGACACCGAGAGTTGCTGCTGGACGTAGCCGCCGTGGTCCTGCGGGTCGGTCCGGGTGCCGTAGCTGACGTACACCGTGCCGTGCAGGGCGACCACGTCCACGTTGACCCGCGTCACGCCGTTTACGTCACCCTGGCTGACCCGCTCGGGTGAGGACCAGAACACGCCGTCGCGCGACCACGACACGTACACCGGGTCGGTGTTGCCGACGCCACCCTCGAAGGCGGTGTACATGATCCCGGTGGCCGGATCGATGTCGGCGGCGAACAGGCAGCAGCGCACATTGGGTGAGTAACCGTAGGCGTTGTTCGCGACCTCGATCTCGTTGCTCCAGGTGCTCCCGCCGTCGGTGGAGGTCGTGGCGTAGATCGTCCCCGTCGCGTCGATGGTGGCCGGGGACGCGGCCGCGGAGGCGCGGCCGACCTGCCGGTCGGGGGCCAGGCCGGGCACGGCGTCCGGGGCCATGCCGCCCGCGCCGAAGTCGTAGAAGGTGTCGACGATCGTGCCGTCGGCCATGATCATCGGTTGCGAGTTCTGGGTCGAGTGATTGAGGGCGCTGACGTAGGACGTCCGGCTCCAGGTGAGACCGTGATCGTCGGACCAGCGCAGGGCCTGCGGGGAACTGCGGTAATCGCCGGCAGTCGTGTAGCGGAACGGCGTCCAGAACTGGTAGAGCCGCCCGTAGTAGGGGCTCGACGGCGACCGGTCGACCACGATCCAGTTCTTGTCGTCGGAGTACTCGCACCGGGTGCTGCGGTGGGCGTAGTGCGGGCGCCCGTAACTCATCCCCCCGTCGGTCGAGCGCAACACGACCACCGCGCTCGGGCAGTCGACGCTGATCTCCAGCACCGACAGGTAGACCGAGCCGTCCGGGCCGAACGCAAGGACCGGGTCGGAGGCACGGTCCCACGTTCCCCCGGTCGCCTTGGTGATCCCCTGCACCGGGAAGTGGTGCCAGCTCGCTCCGCCGTCGTGCGTCCAGGCGGCGGTGATCGTGACCGCGCCGCCGTTGCTGTAGCGCGAATCGTGTGCCGCCGCGACCGCGATATCAGGATTGAGTGGCGAGACCGCGACGTCCGGCTCGACGACGGTGTCGGTCTCGGAACCCAGCCGGGACGGGATGTCCTGGCGGGTGACCATGCCGGAATGGGCTACCACGGGCGAACCGGGCGGGTCGGCCGCGGCCGCGGCAACCCCGGCGCTCACCGGCAGGAGCAGCGCCGCGCAGGCGGCGAGCAGGCGGACCGGGCGACGAATCTGTACAGACATGTGCGCACCTCGACGTGGCTCAAATATGGACTACCACGACTATTACACCTAAGTCGGACAACAGCCAGTCCGCCCCGCCGCGAGCCGGCAACCACCAGTGACGGCTGCCCGCCGGTCGTCCCACTGTCAGTAGAGGTAGACCACGCGGTACATGCCCATGAAGGCGTGCGGCATGCCGGTCTCGAGATCGGTCCAGAAGCACATCAGCGCGTACCGCCCCGACGGCACATGGACGTGGAAGGTCATCGCACCCCCGGCGGACAAGACGCCGGTACTGGCCGTTCGACCCGTGAACACCGACGGGAAGCTCGCGCGATCGTGCAGCACGTCGCGAACGTCACGGATCGTTTTGCCATGCCGCATCTGCAGCAGCAGGACGAAGTGGGTCTCGTCGCTGGCATTGACGAAGTTGATGAACCCGTCGTGCGGCAGCGGCATCGGCCCGTCCGGCCAGCTCGCCTCGCCCACCGCCCGAATCTCGCCACCGACGGTCGGCGCGGGCGCGTTGATCACCGGCCCGGGCCGCACGGTCAGTGTCACGATGCGATCCGGCGTCAAGTCCCTGATCCGGGTGTCCGCGACGTAGTAGGTGCCGGGGTAGAGCGTCTTGTACATCGTCGTGTTGCCGTTGACGCCGCCGGTGAACCGGAAGTCCCGCTCGAGGGCCACAGGGGGTGCGCCGCGATTGGCGGCGTCGACGTCGCGGATGAGTTGTGCCTTGCCCGCGCCGTGCCGTGGCTTGACGAGCTGGATGTTGTGCACGCTGGGCCCGATCACCGCGAAGTGGGCCCGGCCGGGGTAGAGCGTCGTCGGCATCGAGATGTGCCCGTCCTTGCTCACGTACACGTTCGTCACCGGGCGGGTCGCGGCACCTGCCGGTGCGGCCGTGGCGACGGCGGCGGTGGCGAGGCCGATCGCCACCGCGGCGAGGCTGGTGATGAGCTGGCGTGGTCGAGGCATCTGGTCCCCCCAGGCGTAACCGGTCGAGCCCGGCGGACCCGACGACGAGTGGGCCCATGGTGGTCCGACTGCACATCGGGGGCAATAGGCCTACCCGGACGGCGCACCGCGCCCGCTCAGCCCTCACTCATCCTTATCGGACAATTACCACCGCCTCTCACCCGGTCGATCCGAGTACCAGCGGGTAGACGGGGCCGGCACCCGCGCGGCGCAGCAGCCGGGCCACGAGCGTGATCGTCCAGCCGCTGTCGGAGTAGTCGTCGATCAGCAACACCGGCCGCCCCGCGTACCCGTCGGCCAGTGCTGCCTGCACACCGTCGGCGACGACGAAGGTCCCCCAGAGCGCACGAAGCCGGTGCGCGCTGTTGGACCGCCCGGTGGCGGTCGGCCCGTCGTGTGCCACCTCGCCGAGCACCGGCAATCGCCCGAGCTCGCCGAGGCGCCCGGCGAAGCTGCTGACCAGCCGGGGCCGTGCCCGCGACCCGACACTCACGATCACCTCGGGCCGCTGCGCCCAGTCCCAGGCAGCGAGCACCGCGACGCTGGCGCGGACGAGGTCGCTGGGCACCTCGGCGTCGCCCGCGGCGATCACCTCGCGGACGCGGGGGCCGTAACCCAGTGCGCTGTAGCGGGCGACGGCACGGCCGGTCTCGGCCACCTCGCCGGCGGCGATCTTGCCCTTGAGCTCGATCCCCAGAGCAGGCATCGCGCTCGGCCAGAGCCGGCGCGCGTCCAGGTTCACGCCGGGCCGCGACAGGGCCTCGCGCGCGGTTGTCGCCGTCGCTGCGTCGACGGCCGCGTCGAGCACGAGACCGCCGCAGTTGTCACAACGTCCGCAGTCCTCGGCCTCGGGATCGTCGAGTTGCTCGCGCAGGAACCGCATCCGGCATGCCGTGGTGTCGAGGTAGGTGCGCATCGCGTGCTGCTCGGTGCGGCGCACCTCGTCCAGCGCGTCGTAGCGCGCGTGGTCGTGCACCCAGTCGGCGGCGCTGCGCTCCCAGCCACCGCGGACGCGGCGCACCGCGCCGTCCACATCGAGCACCTTGAGCATCGCCTCGAGCCGTGAGCGGGACAGCTCGACGCGGGTTTCCAGCGTCGCCGTCGACAGCGGGGCGGGCTCGGCTTCGAGCGCGGCCAGAACCGAGCGGACCTGCGGCTCGCGCGGGAAGGACGAGGACGCGAAGTAGTCCCAGATCGCTTGGTCCTCGCGCCCCGGCAACAGGATCACGTCGGCGTAGTCGACGCCGCGGCCGGCTCGCCCGATCTGCTGGTAGTACGAGATCGGCGAGGACGGCGCGCCGAAGTGCACGACGAAGGACAGGTCAGGCTTGTCGAATCCCATCCCGAGCGCGCTCGTCGCGACCAGCGCCCGCACCTCGTTCGCCAGCAGCGCCTGCTCGGCGGCCAGGCGCTCGGCCGGGTCGGTCTGGCCCGAGTACGCGGCGACCGCGAGACCGCGTCCGCGCAAGTAGTCGGCGACATCGTGCGCGGACGCCACCGTCAGCGTGTAGACGATGCCGGAGCCGGTCGTGGTCGCGATCCGGTCCGCGAGCCAGGCCAGCCGAGCGGCGTCGTCAGGCAACCGCAGCACGCCGAGATGCAGTGACGCGCGGTCGAGGCTGCCGCGCTGCACCAGGACGTCGTCGTGGGTGCCGAGGCCCAGTACCTGTTCGACGTCGGCGACCACGCGTCCGTTCGCCGTCGCGGTCGTCGCCAGGACGGGGATGCCGGCCGGCAGTTCGGCGAGCAGGGTGCGCAGCCGTCGGTAGTCGGGCCGGAAGTCGTGACCCCAGTCGGAGATGCAGTGCGCCTCGTCCACGACGAGCAGGCCGCAGTTGCGCGCCAGGTGCGGCAGCACCTCGTCGCGGAAGGACGGGTTGTTCAGCCGCTCGGGCGAGAGCAGCAGCACGTCGATCTCGCCCGCCGCCACCGCGGCGTACACGTCCTGCCATTGTTCGGCGTTGGTCGAGTTCACGGTGACCGCGCGGATGCCGGCCCGTTCGGCGGCCTCGATCTGGTTGCGCATCAGGGCGAGCAGCGGCGAGACGATGACGGTCGGCCCGGCACCGGCCGCGCGCAGCAGCGCGGTGGCGATGAAGTAGACGGCCGACTTGCCCCACCCGGTCGGTTGGACGACCAGCGCGCGGCGGTGCTGCTCGACGAGCGCCGCGATCGCCGTCCACTGGTCGGCCCGCAACTCGGCGGACGGCCCGGCGAGGGCCCGCAGCAACTCCTCGGCACACTCGCGCAGGTCGGTCGTCGGCGCTGGCACGATCACCTGAGCATCGTCCCAGCGCCGACCGACAGTTCAGTCGCGGGTCAGCCGCAGGTCAGCCGCCGGGTCAGGTGACCAGGCGGTAGAACCGGAAGAACACGTTCTCGATCGGCAGTACCTCGACGCCGGCCCAGCCGGCGCGCCGGGCGAACGCCTCCATGGTTGCGGCCCGCATGACCGTCCCGGGGGCCTCACAGTCCGGAACCACCCGGCTCTGCGGCAGGCACCAGGTCGCGCTGACCAGGGCGAAGAAGGTTTCCACCGGATCCCCGGGCTGGGGCAGGTCGGCGGTGCGCTCGTCCATGACGATCACCGAGCCGGTGCTGGTGACCGCAGCGCGCGCGGCGGCCAACGCCTCGACGGGACGGCCGAAGTCGTGCACGCACTCGAAGAAGAACACCGCGTCGTAGTCACCGGACCCGTACGTCGTGCTCGACACGTCGACGAGGTTGAAGGCCACCCGGTCGTCGACGCCGTGCTCCTTGGCGTTGCGGCGGGCCTGCTCGATGGATCCCTCGTCGGCGTCGAAGCCGTCCACGGTGATGTGCGGAAACGCCTTCGCCAGCTCGATCGCCGACCAGCCGCAGCCGCAGCCGACGTCCGCGACGCGTGCCGGGTTGCCCGCGTCGCGGAGGCGCTCGTAGACATCGGGAATCGCGGGCAGCCACGAGGCCGCCAGTTCGTTCACGAACGCCGGACGGTTGAACGCCGCCTGGGCCGGCACCATGTCGGGTCCGTAGGCCTCGACCGGAACGCCGGACCCGGTGCGGTACGCATCGACCAGGTGGGCGCTGGCAGTGCCGATGGCCGCGACGGCCAGCGGGAGACCACCGACATAGCCCGGGTTGATCTCGTCGACGAGGGTCGCCTCGACACCGTCCGCGAGGGTGAACCGGGCGGTCGTGTAGTCCGTGGCGTCGGCGACCAGCAGCCCGGCGAGCGTCTCTGCTTGCAGCCATTCGACGGCGTACCGCTCATCGATGGCTGTCGCTGCGGCGAGTTCGCGGGCGTTCAGACCGGGCGTCTCGGCCAGGGCGCCGAACAGGCCGAGCCGGACGCCGAGGTAGACGCAGGTGAGATGGAATGCGCCGATGCCTTCGGTGAAGAGGCGTTCGCCCAGCGCCTCGGCGGCGTCGACCTGGGTCTCAGTCGATGCGGTCATGTTTCCTCCACTGCTTGTGCGGCAAAGTCTTGTCTCAGCGGATCTTGCAACCCGCGTGTCGCCGGCACATCGGTAGAAACCACCCATCCTCACCGGACGGTCGCTGCGGGCCAGGTGCCGTGAGTGCGGTGACAGCTAGGACAACGCCTGCGCGACGGCAGCGGTGTAGCCGAGCCCCCGACCGTCCTTGGTGAACGCAGCGAACGCATCGGGGCCAAGCGCTTGGCGAGCGACCTCCTCGCCGCGGACGAGCGCAGCCGACCGTCCCGGCAGGATCGCCACCAGCCCCAGCGCGGCGCGCGCGGCGCGAGTGGCACCAGACAGCAGGGCGGCGTCCTCGACCGCCCCGACGCCGGCGAGGGCTCCGACGGTGACTTCGAGGGCACACAGCACACCCCACGGTTCGCCGATGTCGTGCGCCAGCCGCACCGCTGTCCGGGCGGTGCGCAGGCGGGCGGCGGGGTCGGCGTCGAGCAGGGCGGCGGACGCGAGCGCCTGCGACTCGCACGACGCGCAGTCGGCCGACCGGGCTTCGCGCAGCGCCTCCTCGACGTCCGCTCGGGCAGCGGCGAGGTCACCGGAGACGACCGCGAAGTCGGCGGCCGTGCCCCGCCACGAGCCGTAGAGGTGCGGATCGTCGTTCGCGCGAAACACCCCGGCCAGCTCACGCACCCGGGTGGCGGCGCCCTCGTGGTCACCGGCACAGCCGCGCACTACCGCGAGGGCCACGTCGGCCCACGGCGAGATCGGATCGGCTGGATCCATCAACGCGGCTGCATCGGCCGCGCGCGCCGCGGCCTCGTCCGTTGCGCCGGCGAACAGGGCGACCCACGCACGGGCGAGGGCGGCATACCCGCGCGCGACCGGGTCACCGCTCGTGTCGGCCAGGTGCGCTGCCTTGTCGGCGAGCAGCCGCGCGGCCTGCAGGTCGCTCCACATCAGGAGCAGGACGGCGCCGAGCAAACCCTCGACGCGCGCCGCCGGTGCCACGGTCGTGGCCCGTTCGGCGGCTGCTGTCGACCAGCGGACGCCATGTGCGCGCCGGACACCGCGGGCCATCCAATAACGCTCGAGGCCGCGCACCACCACGAGTGCCTCAGCTGCCCGTTCCGGCGTGGTCATGCTCCATTCGAGAGCGGCCTCCATGTTGTCGAGGTCGTCGTCGAGCACGTCGAGCCAGGTGGGGACGACGCCGCACGACAGTCCGACGCTCGCGTCCCGCATGCGCGTGAACATCCAGCCTCGATGCCGTTCGCGCCACGTCGCCGTTTCACCTGCGTCGACGAGGCGCTGCTGGCCGTACTCCCGCATCGTCTCGAGCATCCGGTAGCGCATCTCGTCGCCGACCGTCTCGGCGACGACGAGTGACTTGCGGACCAGGCGCACGACCAGGTCGACGACGTCGACGACGTCGACCGGCGAGCCCGCGGCGACGAGTTCTGCCGCCTCGAGCGTGAACGTCCCGCGAAACACCGAGAGCCGGTCGAGCAGCGCCCGCTCACGAGCATCGAGCAGGTCGTAGCTCCATGCGATCGCTGCTTCCAATGTCTGATGGTGACCAGAACGGCCGCGTGCCGGTGCGCGCAGCAGACCGAACCGGTCGCGCAGTCGGTCCGCGATCTGCTGCGGGGACAGAGCCGGTACCTGCGCAGCAGCCAACTCGAGCGCGAGCGGGATCCCGTCGAGCCGACGGCAGATGGACGCCACAGCGGCCGCCGTGGTCTCGTCGAGACAGAAGCCGCTGCCGGATGCAGTCGCGCGATCGCTGAACAGCTGCACCGACGCGCTGGCCCGCACCGCGTCCGTCGCACTGCCGTCCGCCGGGATGGGCAGCGGCGGGACGGGCACGACTCGTTCACCGGGGACGGCCAGCGCCTCGCGACTCGTCGCCAGCACGCTCAGTCGAGGTGCAGCGTCAAGCAGCGCCGTCGCCACGTCGACCACGTGGTCGACGACGTGCTCGCAGTTGTCGAGCAAGAGGACGGTTTCGCGCGTGCCGAATCGGTGGGCGAGCGCCGCGGGCAGTGACCGGTCCTGCTGCTCGCTCAGGTCGACGGCCGTCGCGATCGCGGCGAGCACCGTGGTGGCGCCGCTCGTAGCGGTCAGGTCGACGAAGAAGACCTCGGCCGTGGCGTCCGCGTGACGCGCCGCCTCGGCCGCGAGCCGGGTCTTGCCCACACCCGCGGGCCCGACGAGCGTCACCAGCCGGGCTCCGGCGAGCGCAGTCTGGACCGACGCGAGTTCGGATTCGCGTCCCACGAAGGAGGTCAGCGCGGCCGGTAGCCGGCGCGCGAGTTCGGCCGGTACGGCGGATTCCTGGCGGGACCGCGCGATCGTCGCGAGCGCGCGCCGATTGTCCGCGCCGAGTTTGCGGAGCAGCGCGGATACGTGGTGCTCGACAGTGCGGATCGAGATGACCAGGCGCCCGGCGATCTCGGCATTCGTCAGACGGTCGGCGAGCGCGTCCAGCACCTCGGCCTCACGCGTGGAAATCGCGGCCTGCTTCAGACCCGGCAATGAAGGCGTGACAGCCGGTGTCACACGCGTTCCCGGCTCCGATGCGGCACAGCGTCAAGAAACGCGGTTGCACCCTCAGGCGAGCTCAGCGCAGTCCACATCGACGGCGGATCGTTGAAGTTCTCGATGAGGGCGTCGGCCACTCGGTCGTCCTGGGCCGCGGCAACGAACAATCCCAGCACGTGATCGGGTGGCTCGCGCAGCGTGGCGTTCGTCCATTCGGTCACCGCGCCGGCGAACAACCACATCGCGTCTGCGACGCGGCCGCAGAAGGCCGCGTCGTACGGACCGCCGGCCTCGATGGCCCGCGCCGCGACCCACGCGCAGTGGGACGCAGTGTTCGCACCCTGGCCGGTGACCGGGTCGTTCGTCACCCAGGCGTCACCGACCGCCAGCGCCCACGTGCCGGACGGAAGGCTGATCGCCGCGCGTCTGACCCGCGGAGTGATCGCCCCTCGCAGCACATCTCGTGGTCCACGAACCCCGAATGCCCGGCGATCTGCGAGCGCAGCCACGTCGGGTAGATGGCGATCGAGCAGGGCCAGCACGTCCTGGTTGTACGCGGCCGGATCCTTGGCGTAGTCCGTCGCGGCCAATCCGGCGAACGCCGATCCGGGCACGCCCTCGAACAGCAGACCGGCAACGTCGCCGTCGGCCGTGGTGAATGCCGGTTGGAACACTTCGCCGACGCCGGGGATCACGTGGTAGCCGAAATCCGCGCCCGGCAAGGTCTGCAAGCCGTCGACGAACATCGCCGAGAGTTGGCGCTGCGGGTCGGCGAACGGCGAGCGTTGCTCGTCCACGGCGAACAGGTCGTCGAGTCCACGGCGACCGGCGGCCACGACCACCAGCTCCGCCGTGTCGCCGAGCGCGACGATGTCGTCGTTGCTCAGCGTGCGGACTTCGTAGCGCCCGCCGCGGGCGAGATAGCTCTCGAGCGCGTCCGCCTGCACGATGCGCATGTCGACAAAGCTCCACGGATCGCGCGGAGCTCCCCGAAACGACAGCTCTGGGTTGCCGAGATCGGGGTTGGTGCGGATCGAGAACTGCACACCGGACGTTCGCGCCGGCAACGCGGGCAGGCCGAGCGCCGCCTCACGCTGCCGGGTGTGCCCGAATCTGGCCACCGTATTGAGCATCGGACCGGCCCGCAGGTCATCCGGTGTCCTGTCGCCGTAGAGCACCACGTCGACTCCGGACTGGTGCAGCCGCAGGGCAAGGTGCAGTCCTGCGAGGCCCGCGCCCACGACAGCGATCGCCATCGCAACCTCCCGGAAGGCGTAGCCCTGCTCACGCCCAATGCAGAGTTCGGGCGAACTGTACTGCGAAGGCCCATTCGTACGGAAGGTCCGAACCACTGGTCGTGCACGAGGTATCCGGCCGCGCCGCGCGCTGGCCGTGATGAGCCTCGGGCGGTGCACGTTCCGTGGTTTGCTACAGACTATGTCCAAGCCGCAACGACCCACGACCTGCATCGGGTGCGGCGAGCCTGTTCAGGCTGTCGTGAAGCAAGGCGTTTCCTCCGGCGTACGTCGGCGCACCCGGCATGTGGAACCGGTGGCCGAGCCCGCGCTTCGCTGCCGCTACGACGGCGGACCGGATCCCGACACCGCCGCCCTCGAAACGTATCCCGGCGACGTGGCCTGACGGCGGTCGGCCGGACCGCCTGGACGTAGCGTTTGCGGCCGCGTTCGATGGGATGATGACCGCAACCGACTGGTTCCTCACTGCCGAGGAGCGCGGGAACAGGGCGACCCGGCTGGATCGACGACGCGGTGACGGCAGGGCATGGACGTCCGGAAACGACGCGGTGGCGCTGGTGCACGGCGATCGGTACTTCGGCGAACTGCTACGCCGGATCGAGCAGGTGCGGACCGGTGACCTGGTCATGTTCACCGACTGGCGCGGTGATCCGGACCAGCACCTGGACGACCTGGGTACCGACATCTCGCACGCGCTGTGCACGGCCGCCGCGCGCGGCGTGACGGTCAAGGGTTTGATCTGGCGCTCGCATGTGGACCGGCTGTCTTTCAGCGAGCAACAGAATCGTCATCTGGGCGAGAAGATCGAGGCGGCCGGCGGCGAATGTCTGCTGGACATGCGGGTGCGTCCCGGCGGGTCCCACCACCAGAAGTTCGTCGTCCTGCGCCATCCGGGCCGACCCGATCTCGACGTCGCCTTCGCAGGCGGTATCGACCTGTGCCACAGCCGCCGTGACGGCAGCGATCATCACGGCGACGCACAACGACAGCCGATGGCGCAGGTCTACGGTGAGCGGCCGCCGTGGCACGACGTGCAACTCGCGCTGCGCGGACCGGTCGTGGCCGACGTCGAGACCACCTTTCGCGAACGGTGGGAAGACCCCGCGCCGCTGACCCGCAACCCGGTGAACCTGCTCAGTCAACGGCTCCACCGCGACGATCAACGGCCGGGCCGGCTGCCGGCACCGATGCCCGACCCGGCGCCGGTCGGCAGCATGAACATCCAGATCCTGCGTACCTACGGCAACCGGCACCCCGGCTACCCTTTCGCGCCCAACGGGGAGCGCAGCGTGGCCCGCGGGTACGCCAAGGTCCTCGCTCGCGCTCGCAGCATCATCTACGTCGAAGACCAGTACCTCTGGTCACCGGAGATCGTGCACTGCTTCGCCGAGGCGCTGCGCGCGAACGAGCACCTGCATCTCATCGCGGTCGTCCCGCACCATCCCGACCAGGACGGTCGGGTGTCGATGCCACCGAACCTCGTCGGCCGCCAGCAGGCCCTCGACGTGCTGCGCGCCGCCGCCGCGCAGCGGGTTGCCGTCTACGGCATCGAGAACCACGCCGGAACCCCGGTCTACGTCCACGCCAAGGTCTGCGTGGTCGACGACGTGTGGGCCTCGGTCGGGTCGGACAACATCAACCGAAGGTCGTGGACCCACGACTCGGAGCTGTCCAGCGCAGTCGTCGACGACTCACTCGACCAGCGTGCGCCCCGCACCCTCGACGGGTTCGGACACGGCGCCCGACGCTTCGCCCGCCAGCTGCGCCTCGAACTCGCCCGCGAACACCTCGACCGGGCGACCGGCGATGACACCGACCTGCTCGACCCGGCAACAGCGTTCGCCGCATTCGCCGAGAGCGCCGACCGCCTGCAGGGCTGGCACGACAACGGCCGGCGCGGGCCACGCCCACCTGGCCGGCTTCGCCCATATCGAGCCCGGCGTCTGTCACGAGCGACGCTCGCCTGGGCAACCCCGCTCTACCGGCTCGTGTACGACCCCGACGGGCGTCCGATTCGCATGAGATACGGCCACCGGTTCTGAGCGCGGTCGCGCTCTGGTTACGGCCGATACGAGCCTGGCCCGCGCGGCCCGGCCCAACATCCACTCCGCAGGCGCACCGGGGCGCCCGCCGTTAGGCTCCGCGGTATGGGCCTGCGGGTGGTGGTCGCCGAGGATTCGCTGCTCATGCGCGAGGGCATTTGCCAGGTGATCAACCTGCAGCCCGATCTCGAGGTCACCGCGGAGTGCGTCGACCTGCCCACGCTGCTACACGTGCTCACCATCGACGAACCGGACGTGGTCGTGACCGACGTCCGCATGCCCCCGAGCTTCACCGACGAAGCATCCGGATGGCGGTGGAGCTGCGTCACACGCATCCGGACATCGGCGTTGTGGTCCTCTCGCACTACGCCGAACCCGAGTACGCGAACGACCTGCTCGGCGGGGGAAGCGCAGGCCGTACGCAGTCACCGACGGCACCGCCGACGTCTCCATCGGCGGCTGGTGACCTCGGCCCTCGGACGACGTACAGGACCCGATCGGACGGACGGCGATGTACGGACCTCGTGAACAGTCCCATCAGGCAGCGAGGGGTCCGAGCCAGGTGGCCCGGATCCCAAGGAGCCCCGCGGTTCAGCACACGAGTGCTGCGTGGAAGGACTGCTCGTCGAAGCCGCCACCGAAGCCGAGCAGCGAACGCACCTGCACGGCCACGGTGTTGGACGCCGGGCCGGGGACCCATTCGACAGTCGACGGGGTGAACGGCACTGCCCGGTTGAGCGAACCGCGAGTGACGACAGTGGCGCACGAGGTGAGTGCGTTCCAGCCGACCACGAGGTAGTTGCCGGTCGACGTCTCGTAGCTGGCGATGTGCTTCGATCCGCGCGCCGTCACGCCTTGGGCATTGACCAGCAGGGCATCGGAGTTTGCGGTCGTCGGGCAGATCACCGCGAGATGGAACGGCACGCCGCTCTGCAGCCCGCCGCCGGGGTTCTTGGTCTCGACGTAGATGGTCTGGGCATTCGTCTTCTCACCCGTGTACACGCCCGACGGCGCGAAGACGAGCGCGTTGCCCGGGTCGCCGACGGTCGCGATCGCGGCGCAGCTGCTCACGGTGCTCGGGAAGGTGAGGGTGTAGCGCCCGGCTCCGAGGCTCGCGAGCGCAACTCCGGGGGACGACCGGACCAGATCAGCGGAGTAGCCGACGACGGCGTATGGCGTCGTCGCACTCCCGCAGTCGACGACCAGATCGAACGGCGCTGAGGTCAGCCCGCCGCCCTGGTTCTTGGTCTCGACGTAGACGCCGTCCGCGGACGAGCGGCCGCCCGCGGTGAAAACCTGGATCGCCTGCGAGTACGAGTTCATCGTGGTTGCCACGTATGCGCAGCCACTGACATCCTGGCTGAAGGTCACCTCGTACCGCCCGGTTCCCAACCGGACGCTACGAGGACACCCCGTTGCCGGCGATGGCCGAGCCGTCGGAAGCGATCTTGGCGAACAAGTTGCTGCTTGCGGCCGATGCGGACGTGCCGAGGCCGCCTGTGCCGATTGCCGCGGCGAGCGTGCACGCGGCGACGGTAAGAGAGCGTCGCGCGCGAGTGGTTGTGATCATCTGTGACTCCTTTGCGAGATCGGGACGGGTGATGCGGGCAGCATCGATCTGCGCCACACCGCTGGGCATCCACCAAGCGGATGGTTTTTTGGCAAGTCGGTCATCCTTTAGGTCGAGACCGGCCACGCTCGTTCGTTGATGACCCGGCGCGACGCCACATCAGCACGGGACCCTGGGTCTGGACGGATGTCGGTCGCGGCAAAGGTCTGCTGACCTACGCAGCGGAGGGTTGGTCACTCGACGGGAACCTGGACGCACCGGTCGAACCAAGCTTCAAGTGCAATCGAACTTCGCGGCGCTCCTGAACCGGTCTGCGCGACTGCTTGGGTTCCTGAGCCGAGCGCATATGGATCTCAATAGCGCGCGCATCGGAACGTGACTCATCTGCCGAGAGTCGGCAGGCGTCGGTCAGCCCGTCGCAGTGAGTGACAGTGCGGTGTCGAGGTCGCGCAGCCAGGCGGTCGCGCGCAGTGCGGTGAATGTGTGGCGTGCGGCGGCGAGTTCGGGTTCGGCGTCGGCGTGACGGTGCTGGCGGGTGAGCCAGAGGCCGAGTGTGGCCTGTGCGCGGGCGCGGTCGGGCACCGCGCCGATCTGGTCGAGTGCGGTGATCGCCCGGCGGAGGTCGGCTTCCACGCCTGCCTCAGGGCCGGGGTCGGCGTCGGGGTCGGGGTCGAGGTCGGGGTCGAGGTCGAGGTCGAGGGAGTTGAGCGTGCCGCGCAGCCGGTGCAGTTGGGCGGTGAGCAGCGGGGGCCGGTGGTGTGCGGGGGCGTCGGTGACGGGCCGCAGCAGGTCGCGCGCGGTGGCGAGGTCGTCGAGGTCGATCAGCCAGCCGACCACGAGCGCCCAGAGGTCGGGAAACTCGTCGTTGAGGGAATGGAACCTGAGTGACAGCTGGACGGTGTGCCGGGCGGCGGCTGCGAGGGTGTCGGTATCTCGGCGCAGCCGCGCGTGCAGCGCGCGGTTCGCGGCGAACAACGTGTCGTCGGCCGACTCGGGCAGCCCGCGTAGGCCCAGCTCCCCGGTCGCGGCGAGCTGGGCGAGGTCCGTCGCCTCGTCGCGGGCGGACGCGACCACGGCGCGGCCCAGCCCGATGTCGGCCCGGTGCAGCTGGTTCGGGGGCCGATCCTGAAGCAGCGGCCGGGTGAGCACGCCGGCGATGTCGTCCCACCTCCCGGTCAGCCTCAGCGCCACGACCTGGACGACAGCGGACATCCAACACCCGTAGGTGCTGCCGTTTTGTTCCAGTACGTCAAGTGCGTCGCGGCCGATGTCGACCGCCGCGGCGAGGTCTCGGTTGACCTCGATCGCCGCGAGGTTCATCAGCGTCTGGCCCAGCTCGGCGCCGAGGTGGTGCTCGCGCGCGAGGTCGGCGGTGCGGTGGAGCACCTCCAGCGCCGTGTCGGTGTCGCCGCGCAAGTCGTGGCCGACGCCGATGAGCATCTGCACGAGGGCGAGCTCGCGTGGGGCTGTGCTGTCCTCGGCCAGCCGGAGCGCACGTTCCTGCCATGCCGCGGCCTCGGCGACCTCGCCGCGCTCGAACCGCGCGAGCAGGATCGCGTGGGCCAGCCGTGACGCAACCAGGCCGGGCAGGCCCTCGAGGGCGCCCTGCGCCAGGTAGGGCTGCAGCAACGACCAGCCGTCCTCGTGCCGTCCGGTGCGGACGAGTGCCCCGGCCGCGTGGCTGACCGCCCCGCCGACCGCGGCCCGGTCTGCGGGCAGCTCACCGGTGATGACGGGCATCGCAAACTCGATGCACTCGGCCAGCGCGCCGGCGGCCCGGGCGGCCTCGGCGGCCAGCACCCGCAGCCGGATCTGCTCGGCGGGCTCGGTGGCCGATCGCAGCGCCTCCTCCAGGGCGTGCATCGCAGCGGCCGGGGCCCCGACGGCCATCGAGCGCTGCGCGGACAGTTCGAGCCACCGCCCGAGCCGGCGCACCAACTCGTCGCGCCCCGTCGAGTCCGGTCCGGTCCCGCCCGGTCCGGTGAGGTCGAGGGCGTCGCGCAGGTGCTGGGCGATGACGGTGGCCAAATCGCCGTCACCCGCGGCCTGCGCCTCGAGGTGGGCGACCACGCTGAGGTGACGGTCGAGCCGGTCGCGCCGGGACTGGGTGCGGTAGGCCACGGTGCGCACCACGTTCTGCACGAACGTGTACTGCCCGTCCTCTGCGGACAGCCGGTCCGACACCGCCGCCAGCAGCTCACGGCCGACCAGTACCTGTACCGCCGAGGACAGGTCGTGGCCGCTGTCGACGACAACGGCCAGGGTGGTCAGGCTGAACGTGTGGCCCAGCACCGACGCGGCGGCCAGCACCGCCCGCGCGGGCGCCGCCAGCAGGTCCAGGCGGCTGGCGATGAGCACCTGCAGGCTGGCCGGTGCCGCGAGCGCGGCCAGGGCCGCAGCATCGACCCCGCCCGCAAGCCGGACCGCGCCGGGTGCGCGGGTCGGCCCGGTCACCGTCAGGCCCTGGTCGT
This sequence comes from uncultured Actinomycetota bacterium, assembly GCA_963750295.1. Lineage (GTDB taxonomy): Bacteria > Actinomycetota > Actinomycetes > Mycobacteriales > Jatrophihabitantaceae > CAVVPY01. Next base: position 6,821 of record CAVVPY010000006.1, on the reverse strand, counting down.
GCAGGGCCCGCACGGTCTCGACCGCATACAGCGGGTTGCCCTCGGCACGCTCGACCAACGCCTCCCGTACGTCCGCGGGAAGCCCCTCGACCAGCCCGTCGAGCAGCGCCGCGACATCAGCGCGTGGCAGCGGCTCCAGAGTGATCGTGAGGGCCCGTCGCAACCCGGTGAGCCCCGGCCGCCCGGCGGGCAGCTCCGGCCGCGTCATCACCACGATCAGGATCGCTGCGGCCGCCACCGTCGCAAGGTGCTCAATGAAATTCAGCAGGCCCTCATCGGCATGCTGGGCGTCGTCGACCACCCACACCACCGGCGCGTTCCCGCCACCGGCGGACAGCTGCTCGAACCACGCCGTCCACGCACCGAACAGGTCTACACGCGACGGGTCGGGGCCGGCATCGGGCAGGCCGAGCAAGCTCGCCAACGCCGGCCCCACCCGGGCCCGCTTCGGCGCATCGGCGACGAACCGGGTCAACGATTCGTCCAGTTTGGCCCGCGTCGTGTCCGGCGAATCGGTCTCACTCCATCCGATCCGCCCACGGACCGCCGCGGTCAACGCCGAGAACGCCACCCCCTCGCCATAGGCGAGACACCGCCCCCGATGCCACAGCACCGGCGCCGGCAACCCGTCGAGGTAGTCCTCCAACTCCCGAGACAGCCGGGTCTTTCCCACCCCCGCCTCACCGCACACCACCACCAACCGCGGCCGCTGCTCCCGCTCGACGAGACCGAACGCCTCCTTCAGCACACCCAGCTCGACATCGCGCCCGACCAGCGGCGCCTGCAGCAGGTTGACACCCCGATCGCGGTCGGCAGCACTGCGTACCCCCGTCACCGCGAACAACTCCACCGCCGTGGCCTTGCCCTTGAGCTCGTGCGCCCCGGCGTGGGTGACGTCGATCGACCCTGCGGTCAGCGACCGGGTCAGCCCGTCGATCCAGACGGTCCCCGGCTCGGCCATCGACTGCACCCGCGCCGCGGTGTTGACCGCGTCGCCGGCCACCATGCCCTGGTTGGTGGCACCGACCGTCACCGCGACCTCGCCGGTGACGATGCCGACTCGCATCGACAACTCCGGCGCGCCCACGGACTCCCCGAACGCGGCCACCGCCGCCACCAGCTCCAGCCCGGACCGGATCGCCCGCTCCGCGTCGTCCTCGTGCGCGACCGGGACACCCCAGACCGCCATCACCGCGTCACCGATGAACTTCTCGATCGTCCCGCCGTACCGGGCGACCACCTGACTGGCCGAGTCGAAATACCGCGTCAGCAGCCCGCGCACATCCTCCGCGTCACGTGCCTCGGACAGCGCCGTGAACCCGACAAGATCACCGAACAGCACCGACGTCACCCGCCGCTGCACCGCCGGCGCTGGCACCGGCACGACACCCGGCGGTGGCACAACCGCCGGCGCCATAGCCGGCGCCGGCCCACCCAGCGGCGCCGCACACTGACTACAGAATCTCGCACCCGCCACCGCCTGCGAACCACACGCCGGGCACACCAAGGCGGCCGCGCACTGACTACAGAACCGGCTCCCCGCCGGATTCGACGCACCACACCCGGCGCAGATCAGCACCGTTGGATCATGACACGACCCGGGCGCAGAGGCATTCGTCCCAACGGGTGACGCTCACCGGGACGTAGCTACATCACAGACGCGGAACGCTTGCATGTCCGGGAGCGCTCGGAGCGCATATCGACGCTCGGCAGGTTCGGTGCGAACGACCCCGAGCCGTCCTTAATCGGCAACTTGTTTGACTCGCGCAAGTCGCGACCTCGCCACCCGCCGGACCGTGACGAACCTCGTGCTTCGTGCCTCATTGTCCCGCGTGGTCCACGGGATCAGAACCGGCACCCAGTCCTACCGCCTGCGCACCAGCAAGAGCGCAAGTCGAGTGGCGCGCCCAACTGATCCGGGCAGATAATCACGCCATCACCGAGCCCGAAGACGTCCTTCGGATCGGCCCCGAGCCGGGCCGCCGTCTAGCCGCGCGATCAAAGCTCGTGCTCATCATCGTGGCAGCCCTAGCCATCGGCGCGGCAGCGTTCGCCATGACACAGCGAACAGACCACGCGCAACGTCAGGCTGCCGCAGCGACCACGCCCCGACCCTCATCCTCAACGACCCGCCCGGCGACGATCGAGTACAACGCGTATTGCATCGGCCAACTCACGTGTCCCGCCAGCAGCATCCCGGCAGTACTACGCAGACCTGTCCGCCGCCCAGCCGCGATCAACGGCGAGTGCTCACCTACGCCAGAACGAATAGTCGATCCGACCGTGGGTGCCGCCGGAGGTGCTGGACCGGTGTTCAGCGTCACCGGCGACCCGCGCCACCGCAGCACCGTCACAATGACGTTTCCCCCGGATCGACGCAGCGTCTTCGCCGGCAGCGCCTTCAGCGGTCAGAAGATCCTCTGGCTGGTCGCTGCCTCCTACCACGGACCAGTCCTGATCCGAGGCATCGGCCTGCACAACACAACGCCGGTTTGGTTCAGCACCACCGATGGCCCACTGCGCCTCGAAGTTCGACTACCACCTGAGCCCGCAGCAGGCCCAGCCCGCTACACCGACACCTACGTCCGCGTTCGCAGACCCGGCTGCTACGCCTGGCAAGTCGACGGCAGCACGTTCACCTACACCATCACCTTCCGCGTGGTGGCAGGCTCCTGAGCCTCCGCCACATCAGCCCCAAAGCCCGGGCCAACATTCGCGCCGATCCGTGGGGCCGAAGAACTTGACGAAACCACGCCGGCCTTCAGACAGCCCATCCGGTCAGCCAGCACGATCTTCGGCACCCCACCGAGCACCTCGAAACACTCCGCCAACATCGACAGAGTGGTGTCGGCGCGTTCGTTGTCGGCGAAGCGCACGAAACGTATCCGCGACCAGGCCAGCACCGCGCAGAACACATGCACGCCCGCGAGCACGCCCCAGTCGATGACCAACGTGTCACCCGGCGTCCAGACCGCCGGACGGCGACCACGAGGATTACCCTTCCGCCATAACGCTTTCTGGTCAGCGACCAGCCGACGGAAGTTCCGCGGCGACCGACATACCCGGCCGCTATCGCCGCCGGCAACAGCCGCTTCGCGCTGATCCCGCCCTTGCTCGACTCCACCCGTTTGGCGACCAGATCAGTCACCGCGTCGTAGTTGTGACCCCGAACCTTCCGGACCGGCGGATGCTTCTGACCGGTACTCGCGGCCTCGTGCGCCCCCACGATCCGGCGCACCGTCTTGTGCGTCGTGCCGCAGACAACTGCGGCACCCCCTGAAGCTGCCCACCTCTCGATAGGCGGCCAATACGTCCATACGTTCCCTCGCAGTCTTCAATAGACGTCCCCTGTGCGGTGTTCGGCGTTGTGGTTGGCACCGACACCGTCGCCGCACAGGGCCACTCACCCCGGACAAGACACGCGAGGAGTGGGGACTTCTATCTGGCCAAAACTGGGGACCAGTTACCGGCCACCAGCGGGGACTTTTTCATGGCCGCCGACACCGGGGCGCTGATTTCGCTGCCCCATTTGCGGTGCTGTGCGCATTCTTGGTGGCCGCGGGTTGTTAAGATGCCTGAGTGGGGTATCAAGCTGACGCGCGGGCGGCATCAATTTCTTCCCTGCAAGATCGTCGGCGGGCTTGACCGGTAAAGAACTTGTGTTAGCTTCTGGCCGGGACAGGAATTTCCAGCCCTATTCGCGGGTCACCGAGGCGGACGACCAAATACCTTTATGACCGTTTCACGAATGTATCGACGGTCGACTTCTGTGAAGGTGATCCCAGTGGGCACTCGCGCGCGAATTTCCGCGACCCGTTCCGCGATATCGACTCATCAGACGGGCGAGTGTGCGCCGTGAATGGGTGCGGTGTGAATGGGTGCGGTGTCCGGACGGGTGCATTTTCGGGCGGCCGTGACGCCTGTTTATTTCTGGCGGGGCGTCGAGGCTTTACGCGCGGTCGGCATCGGGCGCAGTCGAACCGAGACCGCTGGCGTTAAGGCGAAGCGTGGCACCGATGCGCGCTACGCAAATCCGTATTCAATTTCTTGTTCGGAGTATTTCGTGACGGCCGATGCCGGCACGAAGGGCAACGCTGATCGCGTTCCTACCAGGTGAGGTCACCGATGAGCCGCTTCCCGACATCCCGCCCATTCGCAGCAGCCGTCACCGCCGTGACAGCCCTTGCCCTGGCGACCGTGGTCGCCGCGCCTGAATCGGCCGCATCCACCATGAATTACGCGGTGACGGCCACCATCACGGCGGGCAGCGGCGCTGCCTGGTCCGCGGTGAACCCGCTGACGGGTGCTGTCTACGTGTCCAACAGCAGCACCAACACTGTTTCCGTCATCAACGGCGCCACGAATCAGGTCACCGGAACGATCACTCTCGCCGATGGCGTCAAGCTTTTCGGCGTGGCAGTCAATCCGACGACGAACAAGGTGTACGTGAGCGCGGGCAGCTTGTACTCCAACGACAACTATCTCGTGGTGGTCGACGGTGCGACGAATACCATTGACTCGACCCGGCTACTGAACGCCTGACGGACCCGACTACGGTGTGGCCGTCAACCCACTCACGAACACGCTGTACGTCACAAGGGTCTGCTGCACGGATAGGTGACATCTGATCTGTGGAGTCGGCAGGCTCCGCTGGAAGGATGTCGACCGTGCCGAAACCGTTTCCCAAGGAGTTCCGAGAGGACGTCATCCGCGTGGCCCGCAGCCGCGAGCCCGGCGTGACGATCAAGCAGGTTGCCACCGATTTCGGGGTGAGCGAGTCGTGTCTGGCGAACTGGCTCACGACAGCGGACCGTGAGGACGGCCTGCGTCCCGGGCCGAGCGTCGGCGAGTTGGCTGAGCTGCGGGAGGCGAAGAAGCGGATTCGCCTGTTGGAGCAGGAGAACGAGGTGCTGCGACGCGCTGCGGCGTATCTGTCGCAGGCGAACCTGCCGGGAAAATGATGTACCCGCTCGTCCGCGAGCTGGCCGTCGACGGGATCCCCGTGACGGTGACGTGCCGGGTGCTCAAGATCGCAAGGCAGCCGTACTACCGCTGGCTCAAGGAGCCCGTCACCGAGGCGGAGTGGATCGCCGCGCACCGGGCGAACGCCCTGTTCGATGCTCATGTCGATGACCCGGAGTTCGGCTATCGGTTCCTGCTCGACGAGGCCCGCAACGAGGGCCAGCGCATGGCCGAGCGGACCGCGTGGCGACTGTGCTCGAACAACGGCTGGTGGTCTGTGTTCGGCAAGCCGCGCGGCCGCAACGGCAAGAAGCGCAAGCCCGGAACGCCGGCATTCGATGACCTGGTCAGACGCAACTTCACCGCCGAAGCGCCGAACCTGTTGTGGCTGGTCGACATCACCGAACACGCCACCGGCGAGGGCAAGCTGTACTGCTGCGCGATCAAGGACGTGTACTCGAACCGCATCGTGGGCTACTCGATCGACTCGCGGATGAAAGCACGCCTCGCGGTGCAAGCGCTCGAGAACGCCGTCGCCCGCCGCGCCGCGACCGGCTCCGACCTGGCTGACGTGGCCGGCTGCATCGTTCACGCCGACCGAGGGTCGCAATTTCGATCAAGGAAGTTCCATCGCGCGCTCGCGCGTCACGGCCTGGTCGGCTCGATGGGCAAGGTCGCCTCCGCCGCCGACAACGCGGCTATGGAGTCGTTCTTCTCGCTGCTGCAGAAGAACGTCCTGAACCGACAGTCTTGGCGCACCCGCCAGCAGCTGCGGATCGCGATCGTCACCTGGATCGAACGCACCTATCACCGACGCCGCAGGCAAGACGCACTCGGGCGGTTGACCCCCGTCGAATACGAAGCGATCATGACCCCAACCGCCACCCAGGCGGCCTAACCGAACCTGTCACCAGTTCGTGCAGCAGACCCTCGCGCCGTGCCCCATCCGATACGCCGCCCGGCATCATCCGCACACCTCACCGCCAGAACATGAAGACCGCCCGCGGCACGACGCCCCAATGCACACGGTGTCCGCCCCCGTCCCCCTTCGATTCGTGAGCCTCACCCACAGCGCAGCGGTTTCCCCGACCACAACCCACAGGCCAACCAACCCAATCGAACAGCAGAAAGCCCCCGACGCCTGAAACCCCGGAATCGTTGGCCAAACCACCCCCGGAGCGGAGGGCGAGGGATTCGAACCCTCGGTCGGGGTTCACCCGACAGCGGTTTTCAAGACCGCCGCACTCGGCCACTATGCGAGCCCTCCAGGTGGTTGAAGGTACCGGATTCCGGGGCCTCCAGAGACTGAGGGAGCCCCCGGAATGGTTCAGACCGCCAGCAACGCCGCCAGCAACGTCCACACACGCCTGCTCGCTCCTCGGCGCCCGGTGTCACACGTACTGGGGCGTCCGGATCGGCATCGCGCGCTCGCTTGCCCGACCCTCGGACCGTCAGGACGAAGGCCATCTGACAGGAGGGCGCGATGCCTGACGACACATCTCAGAAGAACATCGAACAGGTCCTGCCCACCCACGAACAGGCCGCCCACCGGCTGGGCATCAGCCGCTGGAAGCTTTACGACCTGCTCCGCCGGGAAGAGCTTGTGTCCGTGCGCATCGGTAGCTACCGGCGTATCCCGGCACGGGCGATCGAGGACCTGGTCGAGGGACAGCGGTCAGGTTCGCCGCTTCCGGTCGCAGCGTTGACCGACGAGCAGTTGCGCACCGCGCTGTCGAGTCACAAGCAACGGCTCACCGGGCCACGTTGCCCCCCGCCCGCGACTCCGCTGAGTGACGCGGCGGCGCTTATCCGTGACGGCGCAGGGCCAGCGTCTGGACCTGGACGGGGCGCGCTTGGTC
>CAVVPY010000005.1:0-340840 GCA_963750295.1 uncultured Actinomycetota bacterium | reverse complement strand
CTGACGCGCACAATGGACAGGTGACCACCAGTACCGCTCCGCGCGCCCGGCGTCGATCTCGCCGCGGCGCGCCGTTCCGCCGCAGATCGTCCGGCCGCACTACGTCGACGCGAGCCTGGTCCAGCCGTGCCGACTTCGCCGACCCGATGGTCAAGGACGCCGACACGATCGAGCGGATGCGGATCGCCGGCCGGATCGCGGGCGACGCGCTGGTCGAGGTCGGCCGGCACGTCGCGCCCGGGCGTCAGCACCGACGAACTCGACCGCGTCGGCCACGAGTTCCTGATCGCCGCGGCGCCTACCCGTCGACGCTCGGCTACAAGGGCTTCCCCAAGTCGCTGTGCACCAGCGTCAACGAGGTCATCTGCCACGGCATCCCGGACACCCGCCCGCTCGAGGACGGCGACATCGTCAAGGTCGACATCACCGCGTACATCGGCGGCGTGCACGGCGACACCTGCGCGACGTTCTACGCCGGCGACGTCGCCCACGAGGTGCGCGACCTCGGCGAGCGCACGCGGGAGGCGATGCTGCGCGGCATCAAGGCCATCCGTCCGGGCCGCCCGGTGAGCGTGATCGGACGCGTCATCGAGTCCTACGCGAAGCGCTTCGGCTACGGCGTCGTGCGCGACTACACCGGCCACGGCGTCGGGCCGAGCTTCCACACCAAGCCGACGATCCTGCATTACGACGAGCCCCGCGCGACAACGTGCATCGAACCCGGCATGACCTTCACCGTCGAGCCGATGCTCACCCTCGGCACGCACGAGTGGTACGCGTGGGACGACGACTGGACGATCCTGACCAGCGACGGCTCGTGGGCGGCGCAGTGGGAGCACACGCGTCGTCGTCACCGACGACGGCGTCGAGATCCTCACCCTGCCGGCGACTGACCGCTGTTGCCCCGCCGACGGCACCGCTTTCCCCGACCAGGGCAGCAGTCGACCTCGCGGAGCAGCCCTGCGCGGGGCAAACGGCGATGACGTTGACGACCCGACGTCCGCTTCCACCCAGGGTGGCTGTTGTATCGCGACCATCTCGGGTGGGAAGCGGAGTTCCGGGTGCGACACGATCGGGGTATCTACGCGAATCTCAGGTATCCGCTAGAGAGCCGGATAGTGTCCGAGAATGGACCCCGTCCGAAACCCGTACGCTCCCGGCGCCGGGCAACGCCCGCCCGAACTCGCCGGCCGCGACGCCGAGCTGACCGCCTTCGAGATCGCGCTGGAGCGGGTCGCGAAGTCTCGGCCGGAGCGCTCGATCGTGCTGACCGGACTGCGCGGCGTGGGCAAGACCGTCCTGCTCAACGCGATGCGCTCGGCGGCGGTGCGGCGCGGCTGGGGCACCGGCAAGCTCGAGCTCCGTCCGGACCACTCGCTGCGCCGCCCGCTCGCCGCCGCGCTGCACCTCGCGATCCGCGAACTCGGCCGTCCCGACGACGCCGCACACGTGCTCGGCGTCGTGAAGTCCTTCGCCCAGCGGGACGCGACGAAGTTGCGCGAGCGCTGGTCGTCCGGCATCGACGTCCCTGCCGTAGCGGGACGCGCGGACTCCGGCGACATGGAGATCGATCTCGTCGAGTTGTTCGGCGACGTCGGCGGGCTGGCCGCCGAGCAGGGCCGCGGGATCGCGCTGTTCCTCGACGAGCTGCAGGACCTCGGGCCGGCGGACGTGTCGGCGCTCTGCGCAGCCTGCCACGAGCTGTCGCAGCAGGGCCTCCCGCTGGTCGTCGTCGGCGCGGGTCTGCCGCACCTGCCCGCAGTACTGTCAGCCAGCAAGTCCTACTCCGAGCGGCTGTTCCGCTACGCCCGCATCGACCGGCTCGACCGCGAGGCCGCCGACTCGGCACTCCAACTGCCGGCCCGCGGCGAGGACGCCGAGTTCGACGACGACGCGCTCGCCGCGATGTACGACGCGACCGGCGGCTACCCGTACTTCGTCCAGGCCTACGGCAAGACGGCCTGGGACCTCGCGCCCCGCTCCCCCATCACCGCGGCGGACGTCGCGATGGCCGCGCCGGAGGCCGAGGCCGAGCTCGCCGTGGGCTTCTTCGGCTCGCGCTACGAGCGCGCGACGCCCGCCGAGCGCGAGTACCTGCGGGCGATGGCGGACGTCGGCGGGGAAACCGGAGTCGAAGCAGTGCCGACGGCCGACGTCGCAGCAAGCTCGGACGTCCGCCACAGTCACTGTCCCCAGCCCGGGACGCCCTGTTGAAGAAGGGCCTCGTCTACTCCGGCCAGCGCGGCCGGATCGCGTTCACCGTCCCGCACTTCGGCCGCTACCTGCTCGCCCAGGACTGACCCGCTTGCAAGCCGAGCTGCCCTGATGTCGGGCTGCGGAGTGCGCAGCCCCGGCCGGCAAGCGTGGGTCAGCCCCTGTTACGGGTGGTTGAAGAGCCGGATCGACGAGACCGACATCAACGCCGCGTTCGGCGTGGACGAGTTCGGCGAGCCCGGCCACGCCCCGCCGACCGCGATGTTCAGGATCGGGACGTGCGGCTTGCCGAACTCCCAGCCGTAGCCGCCGGCAGGTCCGCCTTGCGCACGGTGCCGATCGCCGTGCCGTCGACGTACCAGGTGATCGCCGACTCGGTCCAGTAGACGCCGTACTGGTGCCAGCGCTCGGTCCAGTTCGAGTCCGTCCACACCGTGCCCGGCGTTGTTCACGCTGTAGTAGCTGTTGGTCTTGGTGTCCGGGCCGTGCAGGTTGCCACCGACGAACTTGACCTGATTGATCGCCTCCATGACGTCGATCTCACCGGTGTAGGGCCACTCCACCCCGTGGCGGATGTCCGCGCCGAGCGTCCAGAACGCCGGCCACAGGCCCTGACCCTTCGGGATCTTCATGTTGGCGACGAGGTACCCGTAGCGGAACGCGTGCGTGCCCATGACCCGGGCCGAGGTCCAGTTGCGGTGGATGCCGTCGCGGCCGGTGAAGCTCTCGCGGCGGGCTACCAGCTGCAACTTGCCGGTGCCGCTGAGGCGGACGTTGTTGAGGCGGCCGGTGTACTGCTCGAGCTCGTTGTCGCCCCAGGCGCCGCCGGTCTGCACCTCCCACTTCGGGATGATCCGGCCGAGGTACGGGCCGTTGAACTCGTCGCTCCACAGCAGCTTCTTCGGGCTCGTGCTCGCGCCGGCGTCCGAGGACGTGGCGGACACGAGCAGGCCGGCCACCAGGGCGGTGACGACGGTCAGAACGGCGCGGAACGACCGACGCCGACGGGGAACGAACATGGGGGACTCCCGGGTATCGACTCCCCCTTCAGATCGACGCGAAGCGGTCCGAGTTGAGCCGTACCTACCCGAATGCTCAGGATTGCTGCAGGATCAGCCAGTTGCGATCGTGTTCACACGTCGACCGACGTCAGGTCGGCGGCGCGCGTGCGGCCGGATCCAGGCGTGCATCGCGATGCCGGCCGCGACTCCGGCGTTGATCGACCGCGTCGAGCCGTACTGCGCGATCGAGCAGACCAGCGCCGCGGCATCCTTCGCCTCGTCCGTCAGCCCGGGACCCTCCTGGCCGAACAGCAGCAGCGAATCCCTCGGCAGCACAGCGGATTCGAGTGGAACAGCACCGGGCAGATTGTCGATCGCGACGATCGTGTAGCCCGCTTCCGCGGCGTACGCCGCGAGTTCCGCGACGGACGGGACGTGCCGGACGTGCTGGTAGCGGTCGGTGACCATCGCGCCGCGGCGGTTCCATCGGCGCCGGCCGACGATCACGACCTCGCGGGCCAGGAAGGCGTTCGCGGTGCGCACGACCGTCCCGATGTTCAGGTCGTGCTGCCAGTTCTCGATCGCGACGGCGAACGGATGCCGGCGGGTGTCGAGGTCGGCGACGATCGCGTCGACCGTCCAGTACCGGTACCGGTCGGCGACATTGCGCCGGTCGCCGTCGCGCAGCAGTTCCGGGTCCAGGCGCGGATCGTCCGGCCAGGGCTGCGGGATGCGGCCCGACGCCGACCTCGCGTCCGGCTCGCCATGTCAGCGTCCGGTCAGGCCAGGCCCAGATCGGCGAGCGAGTACGCGGCGCGGCACTGCGTGCCCGGCCGCCTCGATCCCTGCAGACCCGCCGCGGTCGACGATGAACGCGACGCCTACGACGGACGTCCCCTCGACCTCGCCGACCGCCTCGATCGCGGTCAGCGGCGAGCCGCCGGTGGTGGAGGTGTCCTCGACGACGAGCACCCGCCGGCCGGCGATCGACGGGCCCTCGATGCGCTGCTGCAGTCCGTGCGCCTTGCCGGCCTTGCGGACCACGAACGCGTCCACCGCGCCGTCCGAGGCGTGCATCATCGCCGACGCGACCGGGTCGGCGCCGAGCGTCAGGCCGCCGACCGCGTCGTAGTCCCAGTCGGCCGTCAGCGTCGCGCATGACCCGCCCGACCAGCGGACCGCCCTCGCGGTGCAGCGTCACGCGGCGCAGGTCGACGTAGTAGTCGGCCTCGATCCCGGACGAGAGGGTGACCTTGCCGTGGACGACGGCGAGGTCCTTGATCAGCTGCAACAGCCGCTCGCGATCGGACACGGCAGCCAGACTAGAACGCCCGCCGCGCCATGATGTTGCGCAGCAGCGTGCGCGGCGCCAGCCGCGACAGCAGCACCAGCCGCCGGTACTGCCGCGACGGGACGCTGATCGGCCGTCCCGCGAACGCGTCGGCCAGCCCCTCGCGGACGACCTGCTCGGCCGACAGCCACATCCGGTCCGGGACGTGGCTCATGTCGGCGTTCGCGCGCTCGTGGAACTCGGTGTGGGTGAAGCCCGGGCAGACCGCGGTCACCGTCACGCCCGTGCCGCGCAGCTGCACCGACAGTCCCTCGCTGAACATCGTCACCCACGCCTTGCTCGCCGAGTACGTCGCGTTCGACCCGCGCGGGACGAACCCGGCGACGGACGAGACGTTGACGATGCGCCCGCTGTTGCGCGCCGTCATCTGCCGCACGGCGGCGTGGCTGAGCCGGAGCACGGTGCGGACGTTGAGGTCGAGCTGGCGCTCCTCGGCTGCCGAGGTCGCCGGCGCCGAACGCGCGGTACATCCCGAAGCCGGCGTTGTTCACCAGGACGTCGACAGGACGTTCGGGATCCGCGAGCCGCGCGGCGACCGCCGGCACACCCGGCGTCGGTGAGCAGGTCGGCCGGCAGGACCTCGACCGCGACGCGGTGCTGCGGGTCAGCTCGTCCGCGGACGCCGCGAGCCGCTCCGCGTCACGCGCGACGAGCACCAGGTCGTAGCCGAGCGCGGCGAGCTGGCGTGCGAACTCCGCACCGAGCCCGGCGCTCGCGCCGGTGACGACTGCCGCCGGCACGGGCTACACCGACCGGCGCGACTTGCTCGACTTGGCGCGGGCGCGGGCGAGCTCCGCGCCCTTGGCGACCGCCTCCGCGTCGCTGCGCACCTTGGCCTTCGCCTTCGCCGAGGACGCGGCGATCGACGGACGGGCCGCAGCCGGCCGGGTCGCGGTCGCACCGGCGGCGGTGCGCGCGGACTTCGGACGGAACAGCGAGCCGAGCGACGGACGCGGCTGGCCGCGCAGCTCCGGCGGGACGCTTGCCTCGCGGCAGGCGCGGAAGTACTGCGTCGACTGCGGCAGGAACACCAGCACGATGGCGGCCACGGAGCCGATGCCGGCGACCACGCCGGCGACTTGCGCCAGACCTGGGGAAGCCCGTGATCGGGATGACGTAGAACGGCGTGCTCGTCAGGATGAGGATGATCAGCAGCGCCCAGCGCGACGACGAGGCGGTGCGCGTGCGCCGCATCAGCATGATGATCAGCGCGGTGACGCCTGTGAGGCACGATCGCCGAGATCAGGTTGCCGACGCGCAGCCGGTGCACGTCGTTCATGACCTGCGCGGCGTAGTCCTTGACCGGATTGTCGGCGTCGTTGTTGGACTTGGTCAGGTACGCGACGAGCGTGTCGGTGTTGCCCGCCAGCGAGAGCACGCGCACCCAGAGCGCCAGCGCCATGACGCCGAGGGCGATCCCCGCGAGGTCGATGGTGCGGGTCGTGGGCACCTTCGGCACGTCCGGACGGGCGGGACGGGGCGGGCGGGCGCGGCCGGTACGCGACTCACCACCGCGCGGAGCCGACTTGTCCAAGGAAATCTCGCTCACGGGCGGAGTGTACGTGCCGGAACACGGCGCCTTCGACGCTCCGGACAGCACAACCGCCTTGGTTAGAGTGCGGGAGCCAGCCGCAACCGGCTGGGACGACTGAAGGGACGCCCGCGATGACCGTGCCGCCCGAGCGACCGGACGGCGACGCGGAACCCGTCTCGTTCGACAAGTCGGAGAGCCGGCCGGAGCCCGAGGCCGAACCGGACTTCGACCCGTACCGCTTCGGCGCACCCGACCACCCGATCCCGCCGGAGTACGCGCCGCCGGGCTACAAGGGCTACCAGCCGCCGGCGCAGCCGGCCCCGCGACGCCGCCGCCCCCGTCCGTGCGTCCGCGGCAGCTATGGCGGCGGGTACCAGCCGCCGAGCCACGACCGGCCGACCTACACCCCGTCGCCCCCGCCGCCGTACGCCGGCGGCGCCGCAGTACCAGCCGTACCAGCAGCCGTACGGCCAGCAGCCCTACGGCCAGCCCTACCCGTACGCCCCGCCACCGCGCCGCCGCACCGGCAAGGCCGTGGCCTCGCTGTGCCTCGGCATCGCCTCGATCGTGGTGTCGCTCGCGAGCGTGATCGACGTCGTCCCGATCGTCCTCGCCGTCGTGTTCGGCGTCCTGGCGCTCAACGAGGCGAAGCGCTCGCCGTACCGCGAGGGTCGCAACCTGGCGATCGCCGGTCTGGCCTGCGCCGCGGTCGGGACCGTCCTCGCCGTGCTGATGACCGTCCTGTACGTCCACGTCAACAACGCCTGCGGGCAGTACGACAGCGCGACGAGCCAGTACGAGGACTGCGTGCGCGACTTCATCAGCTGATCCTCGGTCGCCGCGGCAGGGTGCTGGGCGACCGCGGCAGATATCGTCGTCGTCATGCAGCCGGGCGATCCGTACGACCCGAACCAGGGGTACGCGTCGGGCGCAGCGCAGCCGGGCTACGGCTACCCGCAGTACGGCCCGCCGGCCTACCCGCCACAGCACGGGCAGTACCCGCCGCCGTACCCCTATCCGTACGGCTACCCGCCGGCGCCCGGGAGCCGGCGCCCCGCGACGGCGACGGCGGCCGCGGTGCTCGGCTACGTCGCGGCCGGCCTGCTGATCGCCGCCGGCATCGCGCTTGCTGATCCTCGCCTCCGAACTCGACCAACTCGACGACCTCACCGGCGGTTCGCACTCGATGGAACCGCCGAGGTGGCCCTCGACGGGGTGCTCAACTTCGTGTCCGGCGGGCTGCTCATCGCGGGCGGTGTCTCGTTCGCCGGACGCAATCCGACCGGGCGGATCCTGCTGAGCATCGGCGGCGGGATCGTCGTGGCCGAGTCGTTGTACTGGCTGATCCGCGGCGGACTTCGACGGCGGTGCCGTGTTCTGGGCGCTGATCTACGCCGCGCTCGCGATCGTCGCGCTGTCGCTGGCCTGGACCCGCGCGGTCACCAACTGGCTGCGTCCGCCGGCATGAGCGAGCTTGCGAGCGAATCATTCAGCACAGCAGCATGCGAATCACGAGCCGAGCGGAGCGAGGCCGCCCTATGAGCGACTGCCGGCGGGCGGGACGGACGGGCCGGACCCGCGCCGGCTCGCCCTCGGCTACGGCGTCGCCGGATGCGCTGCCGCCGCGCTCGGGCTGCTGCTGTTCTTCGTCCCGTTCCTGGACCTGATGCTCACGCTGCTCGGCCTCGCGATCGCCGGACGCGGCGTGCAGTTGCACCGCGCTACCGGCGCGCCGCCCGGTGAGACGGCGTGGATGTTCGCGGTGTGCGGGCTGATCCTCGGCGTGATCGGGCTGATCCCCGGCGTCCTGATCACCTACACGGCGGCGTTCCGCGGCTGACGTCCTACATGGACGCGAAGACGCCGAAGAACAGGATCAACGTCGCGATGCCGACCCAGCCGAGCACGATGCCGGCGATCGCCATCCCGTCCCCGCCCTCGTTGCGCTCACGGATCTGGCTGCGCGCCACGTAGCCGAAGATCAGCGCGAGGATGCTGCCGATCCAGTACAGCCACAGGATGCCGAGCACCATCGAGGCGATCGCGAACCCGTTCGTTGCCCGCGGCGGCGGTGGGTACCCGTAGCCGTACGGCGGCTGCGGGTAGGCGGGCGGCCCGTACTGGTGCGCCCGCTGGGGTTCGTTGCCGTACGACGGACCGTCGTCGGGCTTGCGGAACGGGTCCCCGGAGTAGGTCATCGCATCTCCCGAACAACGTGGCAGGCGCGCCGGGACTCGACGTCCCTCCCTGGCCGCACGTGGCGCGGCGCCGAATCCGGCGCCGCGCCACATGGTCGCACTCTGCGGGTCGATGATCCAGCTACGCCGTGGTCTGCACCGTGGTCGCGACGGCGCCGCCGGTGACGGTCAGCCCGCTGCGGTCGGTCGTTCGCGTCGACCCGGACGGTGTCGCCGTCGCGGATCTCGCCGCGAGCAGCTCCTTCGCCAGCGTGTCGCCGATCGCGGTCTGCACGAGCCGGCGCAGCGGGCGCGCGCCGTAGAGCGGGTCGAACCCGTTCAGCGCGAGCCATTCGCGGGCCGCGTCGGTGACCTCGAGGGTGAGCCGGCGCGCGGCGAGCCGCGTCGCGAGCGCCGCCGACCTGGATGTCGACGATCTTGGTGAGCTCCTCGGTCGACAGCGACGTGAAGATCACGATGTCGTCGAGCCGGTTGAGGAACTCCGGCTTGAAGTGGTCGCGCACGACCGCCATGACCGCGTCGCGCTTCAGCTCGTCCGGCAGCGTCCGACACCAGCGCGTGCGAGCCGAGGTTCGACGTCAGCACCAGGATCGTGTTGCGGAAGTCGACCGTGCGGCCCTGACCGTCGGTGAGCCGGCCGTCGTCGAGGACGGCGAGCAGGATGTCGAACACGTCCGGGTGCGCCTTCTCGACCTCGTCGAACAGCACGACGCTGTACGGACGGCGCCGCACCGCCTCGGTGAGCTGGCCGCCCTCGTCGTAGCCGACGTAGCCGGGCGGAGCGCCGACCAGGCGCGCGACCGAGTGCTTCTCGGAGTACTCGCTCATGTCGATGCGGATCATCGCCCGCTCGTCGTCGAACAGGAACGCCGGCGAGCGCCTTGGCCAGCTCGGTCTTGCCGACGCCGGTCGGGCCGAGGAACAGGAACGAGCCGGTCGGACGGTTCGGGTCGCTGATGCCGGCGCGCGCGCGGCGCACCGCGTCGGACACCGCCTGGACGGCCTCGCTTCTGACCGATCACCCGCGCGCCGAGTTCGTCCTCCATGCGCAGCAGCTTCGCGGTCTCGCCCTCGAGCAGCCGGCCGGCCGGGATGCCGGTCCACGCCGCGACGACGTCGGCGATGTCGTCGGCGCGTGACCTCCTCCTTGACCAGGACGTCCGTCCTCGCGGCTCGGCGGCCGCCGCGGCGGCGAGTTCCTTCTCCAGCGCGGGAATCTGCGCCGTACTGCAGGCGCGACGCGGTCCCGAGATCGCCCTCGCGCTGCGCACGCTCGACCTGACCCCGCAGTTCGTCGATCTGCTCCTTGAGATCGCCGACGCGGTTCAGGCCGGACTTCTCCCGCTCCCAGCGGGCGTTGAGCGCGGTCGAGCTGCTCCTGGTGCGTCGGCCAGGTCGGCACGCAGCTTCGCCGAGCCGCTCCTTCGACGCCGTCGTCGGTCTCCTTCGCGAGCGCCATCTCCTCCATCGTCAGCCGGTCGACCGTGCGCTGGAGCGCGTCGATCTCGACCGGACTGGAGTCGATCTCCATGCGCAGCCGCGACGCGGCCTCGTCCACGAGGTCGATCGCCTTGTCCGGCAGGAAGCGCGAGGTGATGTAGCGGTCGGACAGCGTCGCGGCGGCGACGAGCGCGCCGTCGTTGATCTGCACCTTGTGGTGCGCCTCGTACTTCTCGGCGAGGCCGCGCAGGATCGCGATGGTGTCCTCGACGGACGGCTCGCCGACCAGCACCTGCTGGAAGCGCCGCTCGAGCGCCGGGTCCTTCTCGATGTGGTCGCGGTACTCGTCCAGCGTGGTCGCGCCGACCATGCGCAGCTCGCCGCGCGCGAGCATCGGCTTGAGCATGTTGCCGGCGTCCATCGCGGAGTCGCCGGTCGCGCCGGCGCCGACGACGGTGTGCAGCTCGTCGATGAAGGTGACGACCTGGCCGTCGGAGTCCTTGATCTCGTCGAGCACCGCCTTGAGCCGCTCCTCGAACTCGCCGCGGAACTTCGCGCCGGCGACCATCGCGCCGAGGTCGAGCGCGATCAGCTTCTTGCCGCGCAGCGAGTCGGGGACGTCGCCGGCGACGATGCGCTGGGCGAGGCCCTCGACGACGGCGGTCTTGCCGACGCCGGGCTCGCCGATGAGGACGGGGTTGTTCTTGGTCCGGCGGCTGACAGCACCTGGACGACGCGGCGGATCTCGTTGTCGCGGCCGATGACCGGGTCGATCTTGCCGTCGCGGGCGGCGGCGGTGAGGTCGACGCCGTACTTGGCCAGCGCCTGGAAGGTGCCCTCCGGGTCGGGGCTGGTCACGCGCTTCGACCCGCGCAGCGCGGCTGACCGCGTTGTCGAGCGCGTCGTGGGTGACGCCGAACTTCGTCGAGCAGCTCCTTCGTCACCGCCCTGCTCGGTCAGGCCGAGCAGCAGCGACTCGGCCGAGACGAACTCGTCGGATCGGTTGCGGGCCTCGCGCTCGGCCGCACCGAGCAGCGTGAGCAGTCCGCGCGAGCTCTGCGGCGCGCCGACCGACGCGCCGGACGCGGACGGCAGCTCGTCGACCAGCTGCTGCGCGGACGCGCGCAGTGCGAGCGGGTCGACGCCCATCGACTGCAGCGCCGGGCGGACCAGCGTCTCGGCGTCGTCCAGCAGCGCGACGAGCACGTGGGCGGGCTCGGTCGCCGGGTTGCCACGCTCGGCGGCCGCCTTCACGGCGGCCGACAGCGCCTGCTGGCTACGGGTCGTCAGGTCCATGGGTCCATCCTTCGCGTTCGGAGTCCTGCTGACAGCAACGCTGCCAAACTTGAGTCTGTTCCGCTCAACTTCGAGCGAGTTACGGTTCCGTGCGACCACGACGCTCGATTCCGGCGCACGGAACCGTGACTCGCGGAACGGTGCAGCAGCTGGCGCGGACGGGGAGGACGAAGCCCGGCTGATCGTCAGCGGCGGCGGGGCTGCGGGCGTCCAGACGACCAGGGAGGTCGTCGGGCCGCGGCGCGCCATCAGTTCGCGGTGCGCGTGGTCCAGTTCGGCGGCGAGTTCGGCGACCTTCGCGGCGCAGTGCGTCCACCTGCGGACTCGAGTTCGATGATCCGCTTGATGCCGGCCAGGCTGACGCCCTCGTCCTGCGAGAGTCGCTGCACCTCGCGCAGCAGCGCCACGTCGCGCGGCGAGTAGCGCCGGCCACCGCCGGCGGTGCGGCCCGGGCGTCACCAGGCCCAGCCGGTCGTACTGCCGCAGCGTCTGCGCGTGCATGCCGGCGAGTTCGGCGGCCACCGAGATGACGAAGACGGCGGCGTCCTCGGGCACGTCTCGGGCGCGGGCGCCGCTCAGCCATGATCGCCACGCCCCAACGCCGCGGTGATCTCCGGACGCGGGTCCTCGGCCTGCGTGGCCGCGTACTTCTCCAGCGCCTCGCGCGCCTCGTGCGACGAGCTTCTTCGGCACGGCCACCTCGACGGTGACGAGCAGGTCGCCGACGTTCTTGCCGTGGTCACCCCGCGGCCGCGCACCCGCAGCGTCTGCCCGGACGGCGTGCCCGGCGCCACCCGCAGCGACACCGCACCGTCGAGCGTCGGCACGCGCAACGTCGTGCCCAGCGCCGCCTCGGCGTAGGTGATCGGGACGGTCAGCGTCAGGTCGTCCCCGCTGCGCCGGAACAGCGGGTGCGCGCCGACGTGCACGGTCACGTACAGGTCACCGGCCGGCCCGCCCCGCTGACCGGGCGAGCCGCGGCCGGGCACCCGCAGCCGCGCCCCGTCGCGGACGCCCGGCCGGCACCCGGACGCTGATCGTGCGGATCTGCGTGGTCGACCCGCTGCCGTGGCAGTCCGGGCACGGGTCGTCGATCGACCTGGCCGCTGCCGCGGCAATCGCGGCACGGCTCGCTGAACCCGAACGCGCCCTGGTTGCGGCTGACGAACCCGCTGCCGCCGCACGTCGCGCACCGGTGCGGCGACGTGCCCGGCTTGCGCGCCGCGACCCAGGCAGGTACGGCACTGCGCCGGGCCCGACAGCTTCAGCGGCAGCGTCGTGCCGCGCACCGCCTCGTCGAAGCCGAGCTCGACCTCCGCGCTGACGTCCTGGCCGCGCGTCGCGGCGCCGCTCGGGCTGCTACGCCGCCCGGCGCTGGGTTGGTTCGCGCCGAACAGGTCGGTGAACAGGTCGCCGAGCCCGCTGCTGGCGCCGAACAGGTCGCTCATGTCGAAGTTCGAGCCGCCCCCGTAGCCGGCACCGTAACCGCCCGGGCCGGAACCCGCCGCCGTTGCCGAACAGCGTCCGCGCCTCGTCGTACTCCTTGCGCTTCGCGGCGTCGGAGAGCACGTCGTAGGCCTCCGAGACCTCCTTGAACCGCGCCTCGGACTTGGCGTCGCCCGGGTTCTTGTCCGGGTGCAGCTCGCGGGCCAGCTTGCGGTAGGCCTTCTTGATGTCCGCTGCGTTCGCGTCCTTGGCGACGCCGAGCGCGGCGTAGTAGTCCTTCTCGACATAGTCCTTCGCGCTCACGGCGTCACCTCCCCGATCAGCTCTCGACGTCCGGGTCGACCACCACCGGATCCGCGTCAGCCGGCCCGTCGCTCAGTCTGGCCCAACTGCTGCGACCTCGGCTCGGCAACAGCGGACGGCGGGTCGGCCGGGTCGCTCACGCCGACCATCGCCGGACGCAGCAGCCGGTCGTTGTGCTTGTAGCCGGGCCGCATCACCATCGTGCAGGTCGGCTCGGTGACCTCGGCGCTCTCGTCGTGCATGACCGCCTCGTGGATCTCGGGATCGAAGCGGTCACCGACCTCGCCGAACGCCGCCAGCCCGAGCTTGGTGAACACCGAGTCGAGATGGTCGGCCACCGCCTTGAGCCCGCCGGTCAGATCCCGTGCTGCGCGGGCCCGGTCGATGTCGTCGAGGACGGGCAGCAGGTCGGCGAGCACCCGGCTGACCGCGGAGTCGCCCGCGGCCAGCCGCTCACGCTCGGCGCGCTTGCGGTAGTTCGCGTACTCGGCCTGCAACCGCTGCAGGTCGTGAGTGCGCTCCTCCAGCAGCGCTCGCCTCGACCATCGGCACCTGACCGGTCTCGGGCGCCACCTCGGCACCGGACCCGGACCCGGCCGGAGCCGGGTCGGGCGCGGCAGCCTTCGCCGATCGATCTTGCGGTTGTCGCGAATCACCACATGCTCCGGCTCGATGGGACGGGGCTTGTTCTTGCTACTCACTTGGGGTCCTCGGCGGTCCCCTCGTCCACGACCTCGGCGTCGACGACGGTGTCGTCGCCGGCGTCGGACGCCTCGGCACCGGGAGCGGACTCACCGTCGGCACCCTGTGCGGCCTGCGCGGCCTCGTACATGGCCCCACCGGCCTCGGACGCGATGCGCGACACCTTCTCCTGCGCGGCCTTGATCGCCTCGAAGTCGGCGCCCTCGAGGGTCTTGTTCAGCTCGGCGAGCGCGTCGGTGAGCTCGGTCTTCTTGTCCGAGGGCAGCTTGTCGCCGTTCTCGGCCAGGAACTTCTCGGTCGCGAACTGCAGGCCCTCGCCGGAGTTGCGGATCTCGGCCTCGTCGCGGCGCTTCTGGTCCTCTTCGGCGTGCGCCTCGGCGTCCTTCATCATCCGGTCGATCTCGTCCTTGCACAGGCCCGAGCCGCCGGTGATCGTCATGCCCTGTTCCTTGTTGGTGGCCAGGTCCTTCGCCGAGACGTGCACGATGCCGTTCGCGTCGATGTCGAAGGTGACCTCGATCTGCGGCACGCCACGCGGCGCCGGCGGCAGCCCGGTCAGCTCGAACATGCCGAGCTTCTTGTTGTAGGCCGCGATGTCGCGCTCGCCCTGGATAGACCTGGATCTGCACGCTGGACTGGTTGTCGTCCGCCGTCGTGAAGATCTCCGACCGCTTGGTCGGGATCGTGGTGTTGCGCTCGATCAGCTTGGTCATGATGCCGCCCTTGGTCTCGATGCCGAGGACTGAGCGGCGTGACGTCGAGCAGCAGGACGTCCTTGACCTCGCCCTTGAGCACGCCGGCCTGCAGCGCGGCGCCGACGGCGACGACCTCGTCGGGGTTGACGCCCTTGTTCGGCTCCTTGCCGCCGGTCAGTTCCTTGACCAGTTCGCCGACGGCCGGCATGCGGGTCGAGCCGCCGACGAGGACGACGTGGTCGATCTGCGCTGACGCTGATGCCGGCGTCCTTGATCACGTTCTGGAACGGCGCCTTGGTGCGCTCGAGCAGGTCGCGCGGTGATCTTCTGGAACTCCGCGCGCGAGAGCGACTCGTCCAGGAACAGCGGGTTCTTCTCGGCGTCCTGCGTGATGTAGGGCAGGTTGATGCTCGTCTGGTTGGACGAGGACAGTTCGATCTTCGCCTTCTCGGCGGCCTCGCGCAGGCGCTGCATGGCCATCTTGTCCTTGGCCAGGTCGATGCCGTGCCCGGCGCGGAACTTGTCGACGAGCCAGTCGATGACGCGCTGGTCCCAGTCGTCGCCACCGAGGTGGTTGTCGCCGCTGGTCGCCTTGACCTCGATGACGCCCTCGCCGATCTCGAGCAGCGACACGTCGAAGGTGCCGCCGCCGAGGTCGAAGACGAGGATCGTCTGCTCGGTGGCGCCCTTGTCCAGGCCGTAGGCGAGCGCGGCCGCGGTGGGCTCGTTGACGATGCGCAGGACATTCAGGCCGGCGACCTGGCCGGCCTCCTTGGTCGCCTGCCGCTGGGCGTCGTTGAAGTACGCGGGGACGGTGATGACCGCGTCCTCGACGGGCTCGCCGAGGTAGCTCTCGGCGTCGCGCTTGAGCTTCTGCAGCACGCGCGCGCTGATCTCCTGCGGGTTGTAGGACTTGCCGTCGATGTCGACCTTCCAGCTCGGGTCGCCCATGTGGCGCTTCACCGAGCGGATCGTGCGGTCGATGTTCGTGACGGCCTGCCGCTTGGCGACCTCGCCGACGAGCACCTCGCCGTTCTTGGCGAACGCGACGACGCTGGGCGTGGTGCGCGAACCCTCGGAGTTCGCGATGACCTCCGGCTCGCCGCCGCTCAGGACGGAGACGACGGAGTTGGTGGTGCCGAGGTCGATTCCGACCGCTCGTGCCATGGCTGCTGGCTCCTTCTATCGGTGTTGTTCTGATTCAGCGTGATGTGCCGGTCCGCCGGCCATGGTGCCTGCCGGACAGGGGCTCTGTCAAAAGAACTGAGTCGAGGCCGCTCAAGTTCCCGATGTGCGGGGGCTCACATCCGACCACCGGGCTGGGTCAGCCCAGCAGGCCGTGGGTGAGATCGCCCGACAGGACGTAATCGCCGGCTTCGGTGACGGTCATCCGGGTCCAGCCGAACCCGTCGTCCTCGAGCACGGCGGGCACCCGGTCGCGGGTCGTGCCGCTCGGATCGGGCTCCGGCGGACGCAGCTGCGCCCCCAGATAGCGCGAGAAGTGCACCCGGACGGTGAACGTGCACACGCAGGGCACGCGCAGCACCAGTTCGGACTGGCTGTGCTCGGCGACCGACATCGGTGCCTTCACGATCGGGTTGGGATCGGTGACCGAGTACAGCGTCCACCGCTGGTCGTGCCACACCTCGCTGAGGTAGCTGGGCCGGTGCTCGGAGACCAGCAGGTACTCGGGCGTGGGTTTGCGGGCGCCGCTGGCGATCGCGACGAAACCCACCGCGTTGTCCTGCAGCCAGATCTTGTAGGTCGTCGCGTCCAGGGTGGGTTTGGTGATCGGCCGGTTGAGCGCGAAGTCGTCCTGGTACTCCCAGCCGCGGGCGAGCATCGCGTGGTTGAGCAACGCGAAGGCGCCGGTGTGCGTGCCGTTCTCGACCACCTCGAGCCGGTACTGGCTCAGCTCGTCCTGCATGCCGTCGACCTGGTCGATGAGGCTTTGGTAGTAGGCGACGTCCGCGGTCTCGTCGGCGGCGGCGCGCACGTCCCCCACGGTCTGGTTCGTGGACAGGAACAGTGCGGCCGAGATCGCCAGCGCCGCCACCACCCTGCTGCGCGCGGCGGTCGCGATGATGGCCGCGGGCAGCACGTACCAGCCCAGGCGCAGCAGGTTGTCGCCGAGCCCGTTCGGGATCGAGGAAGACCACCGGCGCGGCGAGGAGCACCAGCCACATGCTCACCCGGACGTACCCGGGGGGCGAGGCCAGGAAGAACAGGCCGAGCGTCGCGACGAGTTGCAGGAGCGCGGTGAAGGCGAAGCTCTGCGGCCCCGGTGAGCCGAAGACGACGGCCACCGTGAGCAGCGTCGCCCCGATCGCGAGGCCGGTGATCACGCTGGTACGGCGGTAGTCGGGCCGGACGAGGAACACCCCGGCCAGGACGACCCCGGCGAAGACGCCCGCGACCGGCGACGACAGCACCGCGAGCACGGCCAGCGGCACCGCGTAACCGGTTCGCCGGTGCCGCACCGCGATCAGCGCACCGAGCGCGAACGCGCTGCCGAGTGCGAACGGCACCCGTCCCGACCACAGGTTCAGCCCCGCCGTGAACGTCGCCACCCAGACACCGGCCACGGGGTGCCGCGTGCCCCGCATCGCCAGCCAGGCCAGTGGGGTGATGGCCACCGTCGCGATGCCGATCAGGACCGCCGCCCCGATCGCCGCCGACAGGTACGGGGTGATGATCGAGTAGTTGCCCGGTGTCGTCCCCCCGCCGTACCACGAGAACCAGTAGGTGAGCCCGACACCGTGCTGCACGGCGGACTCACGGGCGAGCCCGGCGAAGATGTCGTTGACGTTCGGGGCGATGACGACGAAGCACACCGCACTCACGACGGCGACGAGCATCGATGCGAGCAACGCCAGGTGCGCGCGCGGGGGTCGACTCACGAGCTCGTTCACTGGTCCACCATTGTCCCACAGCAGCCCAGTGCTTTCGGGTCGTTTCCCGCGAGCCGGCTGCCCGCCGGGCCTCACCCGCAGGGGGTCTCGCCGAGCTTGACGGTCATCGGGCGGACCATCGGCTGGGGGCGCACCGTGAGCGGCTCGGCAGAGGCTGGCTCACGCAGGTGCAGCACGAGCGTCTGCGGGACCCCGCGCGGCAGATAGATCCGCACCGAGTAGACCGGATGCCCCCGCTCGCGTCCGGTGCCCGACGTCGAGACCTCACCGTTGAGCGTGACCGCGGCGAGCTGGGCGCCCCGGCTCGCGTAGTAGTTGACGATCAGGATGTTGTCGCCGGGTTTGAGGCGCACGTTCGGCCGGTTGGTCAGCCCGAGTACGGCTCGCGGCTGGTTGGGCGGCGAGTCGTTGGACAGCCGCAGCGTCACGGTGACATCCCGCACGGCGCCGCACCCGATGCTCTGGCGCGTCAACGAGGCGTCGAGGAAGTAGTCCAGCTTGTTGCCGGCGCCGTTGTTGATGGCAACACCGGCATACGGTGCCGAGCCGTCGGGCACGACGCCGCTGATCTTGGTGTGCCCGAGCTGGTCCTCGACCTCCGCCGACGTCGACCACACGAGCAGCCGGTACTCGCTGGCCGCATGAGCGGCCGCCTTGACCAACGCGGTGGTGTCGGCGCGCGTGTCGATCAGGTGCTTGCTGACGGCCTTGGCCAGCTCTACCAGGAACGCCTTGCGCTCGGCGTTGCGGTTGCCATAGCGCAGGTAGGCGGTGTTCTGCGTCAGCGCGACGACGTTGTGCGCCGTGACCCGGGTCTTGTCCGGCAGCGTCACCGGGCCGGTTGCCGCGAGCAGGTAACTGACCGCAGTCGGGTCGAGCGTCATCGCGCCGTCGAGGTGCTGGCCGGTGTGCTGCTGCCACATCTGCGTCCAGATCTGGGCGGCGTAGGGGAAGTGCGGGCTGACATTGCTGTCGCCGTACTCGGTCGTCGCGTTGTCGCCGGCGTAGAGCTGGTTGAAGTCGGTGCCGAAGTCGACCGACGCCGTTGCCCGGTTCAGCTCGGTGTCACTGTTGAACTTGCTGAACGTGAAGCGTCCGTGGTCGACGGTCAGGATTGCGAACGCGCCGGGAAGCCCGCCGGTGCCGCGCAGTTCCGCCTCCGTCTGGAAGCTGACCAGGTAGTTCTTCGGACCGTCGACACCGAGCATCGGCGGCAGCACCGCGGCGGCAGTTCGAGCAGTGTCGAGTGTCTTGGACAGCTCACCGAGCTGATCGAGCAGATCGACCCGGGCGGTATCGACCGTGCTGATCCACGTCGAGGTCGGCGCGCCGGCAATGCGGGTCAGCGCCGTTCGCAGCTCACCGTCGGCGGCGGTCAACGTCGGTGTGACTGCCTGGATGGACGCCAGGTCGATGCTGCCGTCGGGACGGCGCAGCGTCTTCGGGTCGATCTTGTCGGTGGCGTCGATCAGATCCGGCAGCACGAGCGTGGCGATCCGATCGACCCCATTGGTGATCGTGCGGACGCTCTTGAGCGGGGTGCCGATGGCCGGCAGGTGGGCCGTGGCCGCCCAGAGCGGATCGCTGGTGAGGTCGTAGGCCTTCTGCGCGTGTGAGCGCAGCACGCCCGCCGTGTCACGTGCTGCTGCAAGATCGCCGGCCGCGATCTCGGCGCGCAGCGTGTGCACCTCAGCGCGCACAGCCTCGAGTTCGGTGCGGGCCCGAAGCCCGGTGTAGAGCAACCAGCCGACGATCATGATCAGCACACCGAGGACGAAACCCGAGCCGATCAGGACGCGGCGCAGGCGCCGCCGCTTCCGCCGCTTGCGCGAGCGCCGGCGCACCCGGACTCGTTCCATCTCGACAGCGTCAGGTCCGGACCCGTCCGCCTCGTCGGGGCCTGCGGGGCCGTCGGTCAGACCTGGCTCGGCGAGTTGCGCGACATCGGGGCGCGGTACCTCTGCGCGCGGTGCTTCCGGGGCCAGTTCACGCTCGCCCGCATCGGCTGCGTCGCCCGCATCGGCTGCGTCGCCCGCATCGGCTGCTTCGGGCCGCGCCGGGGCAGCGCCGAGGGACGGGTCGGCCGCGGGAAGATCGCCGACATCCGGCCTCGACCGCCGCCGCCGCCGAGGCCGCGACCAGTCCGGTCCCTCGAAGGGATCAGCGGTCCGCGGGTCCGGGTCGGCCGGTGCCGGATCGGGCGGTTGCGCATCCGCCGGCAATTCGTGGTGTTGCTCGTCGTCGCTCATCGGCCCCTACACACGCTCAGGGCGGCCCGCAGTCGCGGGCCGCCCTGAGGCGTTAGCTCATAACTCGGTCAGATGGTGACCTTGCGACGACGGCCGGCCATCAGCATGAGGCCACCGCCGACGAGCAGGACCACGCCGAGCGCGCCGATCCCGATGACAGCCACACCGGTGCCGCCCAGCGGGGGCGGGGTGCCGCCGCCGCCGGCGGTGACGGTCAGCGGTGCAACCGCAACGTCGCCGGTCGGGGTGTCGACGGCCTCGATGGTGTGCGCACCGACGGTCGTGTCGGACGGAATCGTCACCACGGCCGAGAACTCGCCGTTGCCGTCCGTCGTGACCGAGCCGAGCGAAACCGGGCTCGAGTGCAGCGACAGGTCAGCCGAAGAGTTCGGGGTGAAGTTTTGGCCCGTGACGGTGAGCGAGTCACCGGCCGGGATGGTGTCGGTGCTCAGGGCGATCTTCGGCGCAGTTCCGGTGGGGTACGCCGAGGCCGGCATCCCAAGGGAGGCGGCCGCAATGACCAGTCCGATCACCGCGAGTACAGCGGCGAAAAGCCGCTTCGTTACTGACATTGGAGGTCCCTCCGGGGTTCGTGCTGCTTCTTGTCGGGTGCTTGCACGGTGGACGTCGGATCTTGCTTCGTTGGAACGGTAGCCGGTTTGGCGCCGGATGAGAAGTCGAATGCTCCACATAGTTCGGCCGTAACCTACGCGAAACGTCGCGGACGCAGTCGCGACAGGGCTACGTCACCGTTCACTTGAGGCTGACGTCGGCCAATGGTGTCAATAGGCCCCCTTTCGTGCCAATACGACGACGATCGTGCGGAACAGGATGCTGATGTCGAGACCCAGGCTCCAGTTCTCGACGTAGTACAGGTCGAGGCGGACCGCGTCCTCCCAGCTGAGCTCGGAGCGGCCGCTGACCTGCCAGAGGCCGGTCAGGCCCGGCCGGACGAGCAGCCGGCGCCTGGCCGAGCCGGTGTAGACCGAGTCCTCGGCTGCCAGCGGGCGCGGACCGACGAGGCTCATCGTGCCGGTGAGGACGTGCACCAGTTGCGGCAATTCGTCGATGGACAGCCGCCGGATCCAGCGACCCACCGGGGTGACGCGCGGGTCGCGGCGGATCTTGAACAGCACGCCGCCGCCGTCCTGCTCGTTCTGCTCGAGATAGACGTCGCGCTGCTCGTGGGCGTCGGCGTACATCGAGCGGAATTTCACGATCGAGAACTCGCGCCCGTTCGTGCCGAGGCGGATCTGGCGGAAGAACACCGGCCCGCGGCTGGTCAGCTTGATCGCTGTCGCGGTGATGATCAGAACAGGCAGCGCCAGCAGCATGAGCACGCTCGCCCCGACCAGGTCGACGGTGCGCTTGACGACCCGGGGCAGCCGGCCGAGCCGCGGCTGCTCCAGCCAGAACAGCGGCAGCCCTTCGACCGGACTGACGTGCACGCGTGGGCCGGCGATCTCGGTGAGCGCCGGTGCCATGACCAGCCCCCGTCCGGAACCCTCGAGCTGCCACCCGAGTTCGCGCACGCCGACCGGCCCGAGTCCGTTGCCGGTGACCGCCACGACTTCGGCGTCGACCCGTTCGGCGGCGGCAGCGGCGTCCCGCACGCCTCCGACGACCGGCACGTTCGGGGCGATCTCGGTCCCGATGGGGGCGTCCTCGACGCACGCGCCGACGATCAGCAGTCCTGCGCCCTTGGCGCGCTCGGTGACCGACAGCAGGTGCCGCACCGAATCAGTCGTCCCCACGGCGACGATGCGATGCACCCACTCGCCACGCCGCCGGTGCCCGCGCACGTAGGCGCGCATGGCCGTCCGGCCGAGCAGGACAAGCACGATTCCCGCCGGGATCACGCCGATGACGTAGCCGCGAGCCAGATCGGTCCGCGTGGCGTAGCAGTAGATGGCCAGGACACTGACGGTCACCGCGCTCGCCCGGAGCACCCGCTTGGATTCCTCCGGACCGGTCGCGAGGTGCCGGATCTCGTAGCCGCCGACCGCCTGGAGCGCGACGATCCACCCGGCGGCGATGAGCAGCCCGGTCCCCAGATAGCTCAACGACGCGCTCGTGCCGTTGATGCCGAAACGCAACTGGTAGCCGACGACGGTCGCGATGATGATGCAGCACAGATCCATCGTCACCAACGCGATTCGGTATCGCACCGACCACAGCGGCGCAAACGCCGCCGTTATCGTCGCGTCGGGGCTGCTGTGATCGCGTGGGGCCGACTCGGCAGGCGAGACCGGCGCCGCTGGTGGAGTCTCGATCTCCTGGCTGGCGGGGCGGGTCACAGGTTTAGCTCCGGTCCGATCGGTCTTGATGTGTCGTGCTCGCTGTTCAAGGACGCTTACTGATCAACGACGCGCGCGCTGTTCGGCAACTGACCGGTCATGCGCGCTGCCCTCCGTTCAGATCGTCCCTCGCGAGGTGTTCGGGCAAGGTTTCCGCCGAATCGTGACACATCGGTTTCCACCAGGGAAAGGTCTGGTGCTGAGCCCTGCCGGGACGCACCAGACAGACAGTGTGTTCACGACAAATTACGTATTCAGCGCATAAGCTGGCAGCCGGCAAAGCTGCGAAGAGGATGAGGCTCGATTCGCCGCTCGACCCTCCGCAGGCACCGTGAGAGCCGCGAGGTCCCGGGGCGGCAGGTACGCTAACCTCCGCCAGCCGTAGTCGAGAGGGCGAATTGTGGATCTGCGGGACTACATCCGAGTGCTGCGCAAGAGTTGGGCACTGATCCTGGCCGTTGTGGTCGTGGGGATCGGCGTCGGCCTAGCGCTGACACTGGCGACCCAGAAGGTCTATCAGGCGACCGCCCAGGTCTTCGTCGCATCGTCGGTCGACATCGCTGACAGCGCGACGATCAACTCGGGCAACACGTTCGCGACGTCGCGCGTGCAGTCCTACATCGCGATCGCCAACAGCCCCAAGGTCACGACGCCGGTGATCTCTTCACTCGGGCTGACGATGACCGACCAGCAACTCGCAGCCAAGATCACCGCGGACGCGCCGCTGAACAAGGTGCTCATCAACCTGCACGTCACCGATCACAACCCAGCCCAGGCGGCGACCCTTGCCCGCGCCGTCACCGCCCAGTTCATCGAGGCGGTTCAGGCCACCGACGTCGACGCCAAGGGAAGCCCGCTCGTCACGCTGACCGAAATCCGGCCGGCCACCGTCCCAGGTACGCCCATCAAGCCGAACAAGATCGTCAACATCGGTCTCGGGCTCATCCTCGGCCTGCTCGGCGGCATCGCGTTCGCGCTCGGTCGCGAGGTGCTCGACAACACCGTCAAGAACACCAAGGACTTCGAGCAGATGGGCGTCGCCCTGCTCGGGACAGTGCCCTTCGACAAGCGCACCGCCCGGCTGCCGATCGCCTTCCGCGGCGACCCGCACAGCGCGCGTTCCGAGGCCTACCGGCAACTGCGGACCAACCTGCAGTTCGTCGACGTCGACAACCCGCCGCGCATCATCGCGGTCACCAGCGCGATCCCCGGCGAGGGCAAGTCCACGACCGCCATCAACCTGGCCGCCGCGCTGGCCGAGGCCGGGTCCCGGGTCTGCCTCATCGAAGCCGACCTGCGCCGGCCGTCCATCGCCAAATCGCTCGGCCTGGTCGGGGACGTCGGGTTCACGACCGTGGTGATCGGCAAGACGCCGGTCGAGAGCGTGCTGCAGAACGCCGGGCACAACCTGGCCGTGCTGACGTCCGGGCCGATTCCGCCGAACCCGAGCGAGTTGCTGATCAGCCAGCACGCCAAGCAGGTCATCCTCGACGTCGCGGCCAAGGTCGACTACACGATCATCGACACCCCGCCGCTGCTTCCGGTCACCGACGGCGCCGAGATCTCGACACTCGCCGACGCCACCGTGCTCGTCCACCGCGCGGGCAAGACGACCAAGGATCAGGCGATCCGCTCGATCGCCGCCCTCGAGAAGGTCGGCCGACGGCCGGTCGGGGTCATCCTGAACATGATCACGCGCGGTGGCGGCGGCAAGTACGACTACGAGTACGGCTACTACTACTACGCATACCGGCCCAACGGTTCCGGCGACGGCAGGGAGCGCTCGACCCGCAGTGAACGCCGCTCCGCCGCGGCCGAGACCGCATCAGCTGGCACCGCAGCGACACTGCTCGACGACGCAACGAGCACCGACGAGATCGTCGTCGGCGCGTCGAGCCCGCGCGCCGCGCGTAAACGGTCGCGCAGAGCGTCCCGCGAGGATGCCCGCGAAGACCGCAAGGAATCGCGCCGTCCCAGGCGCGCGCGGCACGGCAGCCCTGATGAAGAGCTTGCTGTCGGCGCTGGCGGCGTGCTGGACGACGACGCGATCTGGTCCTTGCCGTTGAGTGGCCATTCGGCCGAGGCACCCGCCGTCGGGCGGAAACTCGACGTCGAGGGTGAACTCGGCGAGGCGGACATGGGTGAGTCGCTGGTCGAGCCGGGCGATGCCTCCGGCGACCTGGCGCCGACCTCAGAGCAGACCCTCGCGGACGAGGCCTCCATCGACCCCGCCGCGACAACCGACGAACTGGCAACCGACGAACTGGCAACCGACGAGCCGGGCGAGAGCGCGACCGTCGCGGTCAACGGCTCGGTGCCCAACGGCCACCCGGAACATGCAACGGCACAGTTCGGCCCCTTCCCGGGCGACACGGACGAGGCTCCGGCCGAGATCCTCGACGCGCTCGGTGGCGACCCGTTGGACTATCGCGGCGGATTCCAGTTCGATCCCGAGTTCGACGACGAGTACCCGCCGTACGCCTTCGACGAGGACGACGACTACGTCCTGCTGCCGCCGGCGATCGTCGACGAGTCTGACGACGACATCCCCGTGCTGGTCGACGGTCAGGACGAGTTGCCGCTTCAGGACTCCGACGACGAGTACGACGAGTACCGCGTCCACGCCGACGATCAGCGGCGCTGAGGAACCCTCAATAGGTCAGCCGACCCTCAGTAGTTCAGTCGAGAGGGCTCAGAGAATCGTCACGGCCAGCACGCCGGCGATCAGCACCAGGGCAAGGCCGAGGGCGACGAGATTGACGGCGATCGTGCCGTTCGGCGTGTGTCGCATCCAGCGTCGCAGCCGCCGGTAGGAGCGAGGCCCGCGACTGCTCGACCGCCGCGACACGGTCTCGTACGAGCCCGGGAGCTCGTTCGAGGACGGCGTCTCACTCGACGAGGCCGAGGTCTCGTTCGAGTCGCTGACAGTCACGCCGCTCATGCTTTCATGCTCACGCCAGGCGACGCGACAGATCACGCAAGCCCAACACCTGGATCACAGCGTCGATCGCCGTCGAGATCTGGGCGACGGTGAGCCGCGCCACCTCGAGGCCGGCCCCGAACGGATCGCCGATGTCGTCCTCGCCCGGCTCGGGCACGTCGACGAGACCGCGCTGCTCGGCGACGTCGGCCACCCGCGCGCGCAATGCCTGCGGCGTCGCCGCGCCGGTCCGCTGGGGCAGCCCGGCACCGAGCCGGCCGAACTCGCGCAACGTGAACGTGCGGCGAAAGGTCTTCGGCGCCGTTTGCACGATGGACGAGCGGTGGTCGCCGTCGGCCGTGAGGATCAGATCTGCGGCCGCGACCAGCGAGGGAGTCACCCGTCGGGCGACGTGCCCGGACGGGTCACCATTGAGTTCGCGAAGCGCCAGCGCGGACGGTTCATCGATCCCGTAGCCGGCCAGCCCGGCAATTCCCGCACTCGCCGAGGCGATGTAGGAACCTGCCGCGCGATGCCCGAACAACTTTTCGGCGACCGGTGAGCGGCAGACATTTCCGGTGCACACGAAGAGCACGCGAAATGGTGCACCGTTCGGAGTCGCCACACCCCGACTATTCCAGAATTGCGCGGCGCCGCCGCGCACGGCTCCAACGAGTGCCAGCAAGCACCCGGCCCTACGATGTCAGATGTGAATCGCGTCCTCACCATTCTGCTGCTCGCCGCGAGCGTTCTCGTCGCCGGCGCGGTGGTCTACGTCCTCGTCCACGATTCCCCCGTCCCCCAAGCCGGCGAGACCCCGGGCTTCACCGTCTCGCCGATCGACGCCGTGCCCTCGGGCACCGAGTCCGCCACCGGTTCCGGCGCCCCGTCGTCCGGCCTCTCGCCGACGGGTTCCCAATCCCCCCCGGCATCGACAGCGACGATCGCCTTCATCGGCGATGACTGGACCCTCGGCGCCGGCGTCGACAAGTCGAAGCGGTTCACCAACCTGCTGGCGGCCCAGCTCGGAGTGCAGCTCGTCGTCGCGGCCCGCGATGGTGCCGGGTACGCGAAGCCGTCACCGGCGAGCGGTGACACCTACCGCGACCTCGTCGACGCGGTGGTCGCGAAGAACCCCGACATCGTCGTGGTCAGTGGCGGGCGCAATGACGTGTCCGACGACGCCGCCACGCTCCAGTCGGCGACGAAGGCCCTATTCGCCAGGCTCGCCGACAAACTGCCCCAGGCCAAGCTCGTCGCGGTGGCACCGTTCTGGGGCGACAGCGCGCATCCCGCGGATCTCACGGCCGTTGACAAGGCGGTGCAGACCGCGGTCGAGGCCGCCGGCGGCACCTACCTGGCGCTCACCGACCCGTTGCGGGGTCACTCCGAGTGGATGGCTGACGCCGCGGACCCCAACGAGAAGGGATATGTCGCGATCGCCTCGGCGCTCGCGCCAGAGCTCACGAAGTTGCTGCCGACCTGAGAATTCCTCAGGGTTAGTCTCAGAAAGTCGTTTTGCAATCCCCCGAGTAATGCGCAGGCTAATTTCTGGCCGAACGTCCTTGCCACGTTGATCGTCAAGGATCTAGGTTCGGTGCCGTCCCGCACAGGACGTGGGGCAGTTGCGCTTAACGCGCATGTAGTTTCGGGGGACCTGCTCGGATGCCACTTCGCGTGCGCGCTTCTTCGGCTGCGCTCGGCTCGATACGCCGACTAGCCGCCTTGGGTGGCCCGTCGGCAATTCTGACCGACATCGTCGTCTGGCTGGTCGCCACCGAACTCGCCGCGCTGGCCCGATTCGACTTCAACGCCGACCAGGTCCGCTGGCAACTCGTCACGGCAACCGCATTCTTGTTGGCCGCCGGTCAACTCGTCATAAGTGCTGTCGTAATGCATTACGGCGGACGGTATGTCGTTGGCAGTTTCGACGAGATGCGAGCCATAGCGGTATCGGTGACCGCGGAATCGGTCGTCGCGACGGCAGTTGTCCTTATCGCGCGGCCCGTCGGCGTTCCGCGTAGCTTGCCATTCCTCATCTGGCCGCTCACGCTGATGGGAATGGCCGCGATTCGGTTTGCCAAGCGGTTGATCAGGCAAACCCAGCGACGCCCGGCCGACGACAGCGAACGCATCCTGGTCTTCGGTGCCGGCTGGGTTGGCAGTGCGTTGATCCAACGCATGTTGCGCGATCCGGCATCGCCGTTCACCCCGGTGGGCCTGATCGACGACGACAGGTCCAAGCAGAAGCTGTCGGTGTACGGCGTGCGTGTGCTCGGGCCGCTCGACGAACTGCCCAGCATCGCAGCCCGCCTCGAGGTGCGCCGGCTGGTCATCGCCATCAACAATGCCGATGCCGCCTTCCTGCGCCGGGTCACCGACCTCGCCGAGGAGGCCGGGCTGTCGTGCCTGGTGCTGCCCGCACTGTCGGACACCCTGCGTGCCGCGCAGATCCAGCTGTCCACCCTGCGCGAGGTCAATGTCCAGGACGTTATCGGGCGGCGGCCGGTCGATACCGACGTTCGTGCGATCGCCGAGTACATCACCAACAAGCGGGTACTGGTCACCGGCGCGGGCGGCTCGATCGGCTCGGAACTGTGCCGGCAACTGTACAAGTTCGGCCCGGCCGAACTGGTCATGCTCGATCGCGACGAGTCCGCGCTGCACGCCGTCGAACTGTCGATCTACGGCCGGGCGCTGCTCGAGTCCGCCGAACTTGTGCTGGCCGACATCCGGGACGAGCACGCGGTCGAGCAGGTCTTCCACGACCATCAGCCGCAGGTCGTCTTTCACGCGGCAGCGCTGAAGCATCTGACCCTGCTCGAGCGCTTTCCGTACGAGGCACTACGGACGAACGTCTATGGCACGGTCAACGTCCTTCGGGCGGCCGCCCGGCACGAGGTCGATCGATTCGTGAACATCTCCACGGACAAGGCGGCGAACCCGGTCAGCGCGCTCGGCAATTCGAAGCGCCTGGCCGAGCAGGTCACCGCCTGGTTCGCGGACCAGGCCACGGACGGTCGGTACCTCTCGGTGCGCTTCGGCAATGTGCTGGGCTCGCGGGGCTCGGTGCTGCACTCGTTCGCGGCACAGATCGAAGCGGGCGGTCCGGTGACCGTGACCGACCCCGACGTGACCCGGTTCTTCATGACGATCCCCGAGGCCTGTCAGCTCGTCATCCAGGCCGGCGCGATCGGACGGCGGGCCGAGGCACTGGTCCTCGACATGGGCGAGCCGATGAAGATCGTCGACGTCGCTCAGCGGATGATCTCGATGTCGGGCAAGCCGGTCGAGATCGTGTTCACCGGGTTGCGCCCGGGCGAGAAGTTGCACGAGCGGTTGTTCGGCTCGGATGAGGTCGGGGAGCGTCCGCTGCACCCGATGATCTCGCACGTCCCGGTCGTTCGAATGGATCCGCAGGCGGTCGACAGTGATCCGTGGGCCGCGCTCGCTCTGAGCCGCCAGGCCGCCGCCGTGACCCGGCTCCGGTCGTGTGTGGTCGGGTGACGGGGCGAATTCGCCGGTGGGTGGCGCCCGGACCTCCTACGGGCTCGATCCGGCCAGCTACCATTCCTGCGCAGGCAAGCCGGTAAAGGGGACACCGTGGAGCTAGCCGAATACCTACGCATCATCCGGCGGGACTGGGCCGTCGTCGTGGCCTTGACCGTCCTGGGTTGTGCACTCGGCGTCGCGCTGGCGATCGGAACCACCCCGGTCTACATGGCCAGCGTGCGGTTGTTCGTCGCCACGTCGACCAACAACAGCCCCACCGATCTCGCGCAGGGCAACACCTTCACCCAGGACCGCGTCCAGTCCTACACCGACCTCGCGACCAGCCCGACGGTCACCGAGCCCGTCGTCGCGCGCCTGGGCCTGAAACTGACCAGCCAGCAATTGGCCGCCAAGGTGTCGGCCGACGCGCCGCAGAACAAGGTGCTGATCAATCTCCACGTGACCGACACCGACCCGGCCACCGCGGCGACGCTCGCGAATGCGGTTGCCGCGCAGTTCGCAACTGCCGTGGAAGAGACCGAGAAGACTGATACCGGCGGCAAGCCGGTCGTCCGGCTCACGGTGACGCATCCGGCGACCGTGCCCACAACCCCGATCAAACCCAACAAGACGGCCGACATCGGGATCGGTATCGCGCTCGGCCTGCTGGTCGGCTTCGGCATCGTCGTGCTGCGCGAAATCATCGACAACACCGTGAAGTCCCCCCAGGACTTCGAGGAACTCGGGGTGCCGGTGCTCGGCCTGGTGCCGTTCGACAAGAGAACCCCCAAATCGCCGATCGCGTTCCGCGGCGATCCGCACAGCGGACGCTCCGAGGCCTACCGGCTACTGCGCACGAACCTGCAGTTCGTCAATGTCGACGCCAAGCCGCGGGTGCTCGCCGTCACGAGCGCCATCCCTGGGGAAGGCAAGACGACGACAGCGCTCAACCTTGCCGCGGCACTGGCCGAGGCCGGCTTCCGGGTCTGCCTCATCGAAGCCGACCTGCGGCGACCGAATCTCGCGACCACACTCGGCCTCGCCCCTGACGTCGGATTCACGACCGCGATCATCGGCCAGGCCGCCGTCGAGGACGTGCTGCAGAGCGGTGGCCGCAACCTGACCGTCCTGGTCTGCGGGCGGGTGCCCCCGAACCCGAGCGAACTGCTGATCACGACCCAGGCTCGCAGCGTCGTCGCCAAGGTCGCCGACATGTTCGACTACACGATCATCGACTGCGCGCCGCTGCTCCCCGTCGCCGACGGCGCCGAGGTGGCCTCGCTGGCCGACGCCACCGTGCTGGTGCACCGGGCCGGTAAGACAACCCGGGATCAGGCCCTGCGCTCGCTCGACACGCTCACCAAGGTCGGCGTGAGCGCTGTCGGTGTGGTGCTGAACATGATCACCCGCAAGCGCGGCAACTACGACGATGCGTACGGCTACTACTACGCCTACCGTCCGGTGCGCGGGCGCCAGACCGTCGCCGCTCGCGATCCGGAGGAGCCCGAATTCGTGACGCTCGACGCGCCGTCGGACGCCAACGACGACGGCGTCGATCAGCGCGACTCCCTCACCGACCCGCCAGCGGACGAACCGGCGTGGTTGGCCGGCAACCGCTCAACCAATGGGTCCGGCGAGCCGTCGCGGCGTAGCTCGTCGGGCTCGAAAGTCGCCCACCGCCGCTTCGGCCGGCGCTAGCTGCACCCGCCACGCCCGGCTTTGACCCTGCGGTGGTCGCCAGCACGGCTGTGCAGCGGCCACCGCAGGGTCAAAGCGCGGGTTTCGGGCTACTTCAACTGGTTCGCGCTCAGCCAGTCGTCGGCCACCTTCTGCGGGTCGGACCCACCGGCGACCTTGGCCACGAGTTCGGCCAGGGTCTTGGTGTCGAGCTTGGCCGACACCGCGTCGCAGGCGTCCTTCATCGGCTGGGTGAGCACCTTCGCCGCGAACATCGGGACGATGTTCTGCGCAGCGAACATGCTGTCGGGGTCCTGCAGCGACACGAACCCGTTGTTCACGATGGCCGGGTCGGTCGAGAAGATGTCGGCCGCGTCGATGCTGCCGTTCTTCAGCGCGTTGACCGTCACCGTCCCCCCGGCCTCGGTCACCGTGTAGTTGCCGAACACCACGCCGTAGACCGACTTGAGCGCCGGCACCCCGTCCGGACGGGTCTTGAACTGGGCCGGTGCGCCGAGGGTGAGATCAGCAGCGTGATCCTTCAGGTCACCGATGCTGGTCAGGCTGTACTTGTCCACCGTGGCCTTGGTGACGGTGATGGTGTCGCTGTCCTGGGCCGCGGCGAAGTTGGCCAGCGCGAAGCCCTGCCCGGCCACGGCTGTCTGCAGCGCTGCGTAGACCTCGTCCGGCGTCTTGGCGGTGGCGCCCTGGTCGAGGAAGCTCAGGATCGAGCCGGTGTACTCGGGGATCGCACCGATCGAGCCGTCCTTGAGGGCGGCGATGTACACACCGCGCTCACCGATGTTCGGCTGCTTGGTCACGGTGACCCCCTTGGCCGCCATCGCGTCGCCGTAGAGGTGCATGAGCAGTACGTTCTCGGGGAAGGCCGCCGAGCCGATCTTCACCGAACCCGGCTCGGACGGCAGCGGGGCGGACGCCGAGGCGCCGGTCGATCCGCCGCCAGCCGTCGGCGTGGTGTCGTTCGTGGCTGAACTTCCGCTGCTGCCACACGCGGCCAGCGCCGACAGTGCGAACACCGCCAGCACCGCGAGGTAGATGCGCTTCATGTCTCTCCTAGATCGTGATGCGAAGTGGTGCGGGAAGTGATCCCGCCTGGTCGCGCCGGTGAGGCATCAGGCAGTGCTCAGTTGCGCCTCCACGGATCCCTCGGTCACGGCACTCGAGCGGGAGGTCCCGGTCGCGAAGCGACCCGACACCCCCGGCGAGACCACGAAACGTTGCAACAGGTTCAGCGCCGCGTCGATCACGACGGCGAGGACGGCGACGACGAGCCCGGCTGCCACCATCGCGGGGTACCCGACCTGCAGGTCGTAGATCTGCCCGGCACCGTCCTTGATGAACCGGCCGAGCCCGCCCAGGAACGGGATGTACGCGGCCACCGTCACCGTCGCGATCACCTGCAACGTCGCGCTGCGGATCCCGGACAGGATCAGCGGCAGCGCGCAGGGCAGCTCGACCCGGCGCACGATCTGGCCGCCCCGCATGCCCATCCCCTTGGCGGCGTCGCGGACCGCGGGGTCGACGTTCTGCACCCCGGCGTAGGTGTTGGTCAGGATCGGCGGGATCGCCAGCAACACCAGGACGATGAGGATCGGGACGAAGTACGGCAGGCCGCCCCGTCGCACGACGTACGGGATCGCGTCGATCATGTGGATCTTCGGCGAGATGATCGTGACGAGCAGGATCACGAAACCTAGGGTCGGCACGGCACGCAGCCCGTTCGCCAGGCCGGCCACCAGCACGACGCCCCGGCCGGTGTGCCCGATGAGCAGGCCCAGCGGGAGCGCGATCAGGATCGCGATGAACAGGATGATCCCGGTGTAGACGAGGTGCTCGCGGATCCGCACCACCAGGCCGTCCGGGCCCCACCAGTTCGCCGGGTCGTTGAACCAGATCGGGACGCGGTCCAGCCCGGGCAGCCCGCTGCCGGCCAGCGCCCTCATCGCGCCGACACCGCCCGCTGCCACGGCGTCAGCAGCCGGATGGCGACCAGGATCAGCAGGTCGAGGGCAAGCGCCAGGGCCACGAACAGGATCAGGCCGAGGACGGTCGGCGGCACCGAGTTCGTCGAGTTCCCCTCGACGAACAGCTGCCCCAACTGCGTCACGCCGATGATCGAGGCCACCGACACGAGGCTGACGTTCGACACGGCGGCGACCCGCAGGCCGGCCCCGATCACCGGGATCGCGATCGGCAACTGGACGGCGAACAGGCGTTGCCGCGCGGTGTAGCCCATCGCCGAGGCCGCGGCCAGCGTGTCCGGGGCGACCGAGGACAGCCCGTCGGCCACGGTGCGGACGAGCAGCGCGACGGTGTAGACGGTCAGGGCCACCGCGACATTGACCGGGTCGAGGATCTTCGTGCCGATGATTCCGGGCAGGACGAGGAACAGCACCAGCGAGGGGATCGTGTAGAGGATGCCGGCGCCGGACACGATCGGCGGGTAGGTCCACCGGTATCGGCTGGCGACCCACCCGATCGGCAGCGCGAGCACCAGGCCGATGACGAGCGGGACGGCCGAGAGCCACACCGTCGTCCACGTCCAGCTGAGGACGTCGTCGCGGTGGTTCTGGAAGTACTGCCAGACCTCGTTCACCCGCTCACCTCGCGGGCCGCAGCGCCGACCGCGTCGTTGCGAATCGCCTGGGCCCGCGACTCGATGCGGGCCAGCACCTGCGAGGCCACGACCGTCCCGGCGAAGGCGCCGTCCTCGCCGACGATCACGCCGCGTCCGCTGGGCGACGAGAGCGCGGCGTCCAGGGCTTCGCGCAACGTCCCCGACTGGTCGGCGAGCGTGCCGCCGAGGTTGAGCAGGTCGGGACGAACGTCGCCGTCCAACGCCGAGTCCGGCAGACCACCGACGGCGAGCCAGCCCTGTGGCTTGTTCTCGGCATCGACGACCAGCACCCAGTCGTCCTCGGCGCGATCGCGCGCGACGCGCAGCCGTTCACCGAGCTTCGCCGCACTCTCCTGCCGCAACGGCAGGTCGCCGGCCGCGGCGAACCCGAGCGCTCGGTACCCGCGGTCGCGGCCGACGAAGCCCGCCACGAACGCGTCGGCGGGATGCGACAGCAGCTGCGCAGGCGGCGCGAACTGCGCAAGCGTCCCGCCGACACGCAGCACCGCGACCTGGTCGCCGAGCTTGATCGCCTCGTCGATGTCGTGCGTGACGAAGGCGATCGTCTTGCCGAGGTCGCCCTGCAGGCGCAGGAACTCGTTCTGCAGTTGTTCGCGCACGACTGGGTCGACCGCGCTGAACGGCTCGTCCATCAGCATCACCGGCGGGTCGGCCGCGAGCGCTCGCGCGACGCCGACGCGCTGCTGCTGCCCGCCTGAGAGCTGCGCCGGGTACCGGTCGGCGAGGTTCGGGGCCAGGCCCACTCGATCGAGCAGTTCGCGTGCCCGCGCCCGGGCCGTGCGCCGGTCCTCGCCGAGCAGCAGGGGCACGGTCGCGACGTTGTCGACGATGGTGCGGTGCGGGAACAGCCCGGCGTGCTGGATGACGTAGCCGATGCCGCGGCGCAGCTGGGCGGGCTTGATCGTGGCCGTGTCGCGGTCGTCGAGGAAGATGCGGCCCGAGGTCGGGTCGATCATCCGG
This sequence comes from uncultured Actinomycetota bacterium, assembly GCA_963750295.1. Classification (GTDB taxonomy): domain Bacteria; phylum Actinomycetota; class Actinomycetes; order Mycobacteriales; family Jatrophihabitantaceae; genus CAVVPY01. The sequence continues at coordinate 307,494 of CAVVPY010000005.1, read as the reverse complement.
TTGATCATGCGCAGGGTGGTCGTCTTGCCGCAGCCGGACGGTCCGACGAACACGGTGATCTTGCCCGTCGGCGCCTCCAGGCTGAGGTCATCGACAGCGACCGTGCCGTCCGGATATTGCTTGCCGACGGCGTCGAAGCGGATCACGGGACCTCCTGCAGCACGGTGTTCGGGGGCACGCTGTTCGGCACGGTGTTCGGCACGGTGTTCGGCACGGTGTTCGGCACGGCATCCGCGGGCACGGCAGCGAAGCGCACCGCGAGCGCGGCAGCCTCGCGGGCGACGATCTCGCCGTAGCCGTGCATGGTCGCCTCGTCGATGCGGTAGGTCGGGCCGAGCAGGTTCAGCGCGCCGACGACACCGGCCGCCCACCGGATCGGGGCGGCGATGGCCGTGACCGCGGGCTCGATGCGGTCGCGCTCGGCCACGTAGCCGGCGGCGGGGACGGCACCGGCCAGGGCCCGGCTGACGGCCAGATCTTCGCGGTCGATGGCCCGGCCGACCCAACTGGTGTGCCGGATCGCGTGCGTCCCCTCGACCATCGCGAGGTAGAGCGCGGTGTCGCCGGGGCCGCCGATGACCAGGTAGGCCGACTCACCGGTCTGCTCGACGATGCGCTGCAACGCCGGCTGGGCCCACCGGACGAGCGACTGCCGACCGAGTGCAAGCGCGCCGAGTTGGACCACCCGGGTGCCGGGACCGAACGACCCGTCAGCCGAGCGGGTGACGTAGCCGACGCCCTCGAGGGTGCGCAGCAGGCGCAGGGCCGTGCTCGGGGGCAGCTGGGTGCGCCGGGCGCACTCCGAGAGCGTGATCGCGCCGGCCGTGCACACCTCGGCCAGCAGGTCGAGCGCGCGCTCGACCGTGCGGGTCGTTCCGCCCTGCGCCAGGTCGGGCACTCGTCCCTCCACCGGATGGCGATGTTCCACGCAATAGCACCTGGTTGCCATTGCACGGCAACACCCTCATCGAACCACGGGTGTCTGACAGCGGTGCGGCGAGCGGTAATTCGACACGCCTTCGTGACCGGCCGTCTCAGCCGGTCGTCGGCGGCTTCGGGCGCGGCCCGGCGGCCGGGTTGGTGAGCCGGCGGACCAGGCCGCCCCCGGGCAGGTCTGCTATCAACTCGAGCATCCGGTCGAGCGTCGCCTGCAAGACCGCGACCTGGCTGCGGGTGTCGGTGGCCGCGCGCAGCGCGGGAATGGCCTCTTTACGCAGGGTGTCGATCAGCTCGGGCAGGTCGCGCACTCGCTCCAGCCGCGGGGCCAGGTCCTCCAGCGGGCCGAGCAGCTGCCCGCCGATGACTTCGACCCGCTCCACCATGCGGTCGAGCCGGCCGACCGTGTCGTTGAACCGCTGGAGCGTGTCGTTGAAGGCCTTCAGCGTTGCCGGCAACTGGCCGACCAGGCGGGCGTTCTGCTCCAGCACCTCCTGCAGCCAGCGCGCCTGACTGTCGGCCTGGCGCACCAGCCCGCCGACGACCGGGATCGAGCCCACCGCTGCGGGAACGCGCGAACCGCGACCGGAACGCGCACCCCGGGGGGCAGCGTCGCCTGTTCCGCGAGTGCCTTGTGCCACGAGAGATTCCTACCCGTCCCCAGTGCGCGCCGGGAGCAGACCCGCCGTGGTGCATCGGGCCACTCCCCCGGCCAGCCGGTTGGTTACCGGCCAGTAGTACCGAATAGTCTCATCTCACCGACAGCCGCACGACAGGAGACGACCACGTGGCGCTGAGCGCTCTCGCCGCCTCAACCGCGCACCCGATCGCGTACGGCGTGATTTTCGACTGGGAATACACCGGCCCGGGAGCGCTGCGGATCGTCCTGACCCTGGGCATGCTCCTGGTCACCGCGGCGGTCGCCGGACGGCGGATCGCCTGGCTGATCAAGCTGATCCGGTCGGGACGACCCGTGCTGGGCCGCACCGACAACATCCAGCAGCGCGCGAAGGCCCAGGTCGTCGAGGTCCTCGGCCAGAAGAAGCTGCTCAAGTGGAATGCGCCGGGCATCGCGCACTTCTTCACCTTCTGGGGCTTCATCATCCTGGGCCTGACGATCGTCGAAGCTTTCGGTGCGCTCGTGATCAGCCAGGACTTCGCCTTCCCGATCATCGGCCACTCGCGGGTGCTCGGCTTCGCCGAGGACTTCTTCGCCGTCGCCGTCCTGCTTGCGATCGTGTGGTTCTCGATCAACCGGCTTCGCAACGCGCCCGAGCGCAAGCAGCGGGCCAGTCGCTTCTACGGCTCGCACACCGGTCCCGCCTGGGCCGTGCTCGCGATGATCGGTCTGGTCGTCATCACGCTTGCTGCTCTATCGCGGCGCGCAGTACAACACCGGGCACTTCCCGTGGGGCGAGTCGAAAGCACCGTTCGCGTCCTACGCGGTGGCGAAACTGCTCGGCACCGGCGCCTACAACCAGGGCATCGAGACGTTCTTCCTGCTCGGGCAGATGGCCGTCATCTTCGGCTTCACCATCCTGGTGACCTACTCCAAGCACCTGCACATCGCTACCGCGCCGCTGAACGTGCTGACCAAGCGCGAGCCGGACGGGCTCGGCCCGCTGCTGCCGGTCACCGACGACAGCGGCCTGCCGATCGACTTCGCCGACGTCGAGAACCTGTCCGAGGACACCGTGTTCGGCAAGGGCAAGATCGAGGACTTCACCTGGAAGGGCTACCTCGATTTCGCCACCTGCACCGAGTGCGGTCGCTGCCAGTCGCAGTGTCCGGCGTGGAACACCGACAAGCCGCTCTCACCCAAGCTGCTGATCATGGACCTGCGCGATCACCTGTTCGCGAAGGCGCCGTACCTGATCGGCGGCATGCAGATCCCCACCGACGCGACCGTCGAGGGCAAGGCGGGGCACATCCCCGAGTCCGGTTTCGCGCGCATCGAGGGATCCGGCCCGGACCAGGCCACCCGTCCACTCGTCGGTGATCTCGCCGCCGGCGGCGTGATCGACCCGGACGTGTTGTGGTCGTGCACGACCTGCGGCGCGTGTGTCGAGCAGTGCCCCGTCGACATCGAGCACATCGACCACATCGTCGACATGCGGCGCTACCAGGTGCTGATCGAGTCGGCGTTCCCGTCCGAGGCCGGCGTGATGCTGCGCAACCTCGAGAACAAGGGCAATCCGTGGGGCATGGCCGACAAGGGCCGCGACGAGTGGACCGAGGCGCTGTCCTTCGACGTGCGGCGGGCCGAGCCGGGGACGAAGCTCGACGCCGACGTCGACTACCTGTTCTGGGTCGGCTGCGCCGGTGCGCTGGAGGACCGGTCGAAGAAGGTCACCCGGGCCTTCGCCGAACTGCTGCACGTGGCCGGCGTCGAGTTCGCGGTGCTCGGTTCGGGTGAGACCTGCACGGGCGACCCGGCGCGCCGGCTGGGCAACGAGTTCCTGTTCCAGATGCTCGGCATGCAGAACGTCGAGACGCTGAACTCGATCACGCGCGCCGAGCCGCTGAAGATCGTGGCGACCTGCCCGCACTGCTTCAACTCGCTGGCCAACGAGTACCCGCAACTCGGCGGGCACTTCGAGGTCGTCCACCACACGCAACTGCTCGCCAAGCTCGTCGCGGACGGGCGGTTGACGCCGATCGAGCCGGTCGACAAGAACATCACCTACCACGACCCGTGCTACCTGGGCCGGCACAACAAGGTCTACACACCCCCGCGCGAGGTGCTTGCCGCGATCCCGCAGCTGAAGTCGCAGGAGATGCACCGCTGCAAGGACCGCGGGTTCTGCTGCGGCGCCGGCGGTGCCCGGTTCTGGATGGAAGAGAAGATCGGCAAGCGGATCAACGTCGAGCGCACCGAAGAGGCGCTCGGGCTCGATCCCGACCTGATCAGCACCAGCTGCCCGTTCTGCATGGTCATGCTGTCCGACGCGGTCACCCAGAAGATCGCCGCCGGCGAGGCACGCGAGGACGTGCAGGTGCTCGACGTCGCGCAGATCCTGCAGCAGTCCCTCGGCGGCCCGCCCACGCGTGCACCGCAACCAGCGCCCGAGCCCGCCGACGTCGACTGATCCGCCCGGGGCAGGAATTGATTAGCACCGACCTTTGCAGCCGACGAAATATGTCAATGCTTGCAAGCGGTGAAAAGGCGAGTGGCAAATAGCGCCCATTAGTCGCGCGGTGTCGCTATTCGCCCGATTTGTTGATCATCGTGACGATCATGGCAGCTTCTGACACCACGTACATCGGCCCCATTGACTGCGATGATCGGGACACATACTCTCCCGCCAACAGCGGGTCGAAATCGCGGTCCTGCTCGAGGAGGGAATACCCCCATGACAGTGTCCGTTCCTTTTCGTCGTGTCTGGAAATCGGCAGGAATTGTCGCGATCACGACCGTCGGGCTGCTGGTCGGCCCGCTCACCGGCACCGCGTTCGCGGCACCGCTGACCTTCGATGTCAACACGGCCGGCAATGCCTCGGACACGTTCATCGACGGCAACTGCGACACGAGTGCCGCGGCCGGGTTGCAGTGCACGCTGCGCGGCGCGATCCAGGAGGCGAACGGCAACGCCGGCGCGGACACGATCACCTTCAGCCTCGCCTCACCGTTCCGGGTCACGCTGACGGCGAGCGCCCTGCCCGCGATCACCAGCCCGGTCCTGATCAACGGCACCTCGCTGCCCGGTTACAACCCGAGCGGTGCCACCATCGTGCGTGTCGACGGCGCCTCGAACACGACCGGCGTCCAGTTCGGCTTCGACGTTCAGCCCGGCGGCGACGGGACGACGATCAAGGGCCTCGAGATCGACCGCATGGCGTCGGCCGGAATTCGGCTCTCGTCGAACAGCAACGTCGTGGCCGGAAACTACATCGGCTCGACTGCGGCGAACGCGCTCAACTGCGCCTCTGGCGTTTCGTGCAGCGATCAGGTCGGTGTGCTCATCACGGACGGGTCGGGAAACACCATCGGTGGGACGACGCCCGCCGACCGGAACGTCATCTCCAACAACTCCGCTTACGGCGTCCAGATCACGACGTCGGCCGGATCGGCCGGCGGCAACGTGGTGAAGGGCAACTACATCGGCACCAATGCCGCCGGCTCGGCCACGCTCGCGAACGGGTACGGCATCGTGATCAACAACGGGGGCGGGACGGACCCGACCGGCACCGTCATCGGCGGCACCGCCAGCGGTGCGGGCAACGTGATTTCCGGTAACTCGAACAACGGCGTCGACATCTCGGCCGGTGACACCACAATTCTCGGCAACATTGTCGGCCTCAACGCGACCGGGGCTGCGGCAGTCCCCAACAACGGCACTGCGGGCATCTACGCCTACGGCGCAACCACGAAACTGGTGGTGGGGGGTCCGACGGCGGCCAGCCGCAACGTCGTCTCCGGCAACGGCCAGGAGGGCGTCGAGCTGTCCGGACCGACGCTGCCGTCGACGGTCCAGGGGAACTACGTCGGCACGGACATCACGGGGACGAGCGCGGTCGGGAACGGCTATGGGGGCCTCTATGTGTACAACTCCGACGGCTTCACCCTCGACCACAACGTCATCGCCGGCAACAGCGTTCTCACCAACGGGGACCAGGCGCGCTTCGACTACGGCATCGATGCGGTGATCGCGGCCAACACCATTGGCCTGGCGGCCAACGGCAGCTCCCCTCTCGGCACCAGTTCGGTGGGCCTCTCGCTCTACGCCACCACCAACGCGACCATCGACGCCAACACGATCAGCAATGGCAGCTCCTACGGCCTGTACGCAGACCAGACCGACGGCGTCGTCGTCACCAACAACAAGATCGGGACCGACTCCGGCGGCACATTGGACCGCGGGAACTACATCGGCGTGTATTTCTCGAGTGCGAGCGAGACACAGTTCGGCAAGCCGGGCGCGGGCAACCTCATTTCCGGTAATGACGCGTACGGGGTCGAGTTCGCCTATTCCGACCATGGCGCGATCCAGGGCAACCTGATAGGCACCGACCAGTCCGGCACCGTCGCGCTCGACAATGGCCTGACCGGCATCTACCTGATCGGGACCGCGCGGATGGCAGTCGGCGGAAGCGCACCGGGCGCGCGCAACGTCATCGTCGCCAGCGGTCTCGGCTGCTGCGAGGCGGGGATCTATCTGGGCGACGGGGACGACAACACGATCCTGGGCAACCGGATCGGGGTCGGCTCGACCGGCGGTTCCCTGCCCAACAACTGGGCCGGCGTCTACCTCGACGCGAACAGCAACGACAACCAGGTCGGCGGGACCGGGGCCGGCGAGGGCAACATCATCGCCAACAACGCCGATGCCGCTGTCATCGTCAACGGGCGAAGCAACCAGATCCGGGGGAACTCCATCACGGCCAACGGTGCGCTCGGCATCGACCTGAACCAGGACGGTGTCACCCTGAACGACCCGGGCGACCCCGACCTCGGGGGCAACCGGTTGCAGAACTACCCCGTCCTGTCCACGTCGGCGTCCAACGCCAATGGCACCCAGGTCTCGGGGTCGTTGAACAGCCGGCCGAACCGCCAGTACGCGCTGGACTTCTACGCGAACACCGCGTGTGACGCGTCCGGCAACGGCGAGGGTGCGACCTACCTCGGTTCGACGACCGTGACGACCAACGGGGCGGGCAACGTGACGTTCCAGGCGAGCATGGCCACGTCCGCACCGGCCGGTTCCTCGGTCACCGCGACCGCGACCGACATCGTGCTCGGCGACACGTCCGAGTTCTCGGCGTGCACCGCGAACCAGGGCGGGCTTCCCGCCGCGTCCGTCGCGAACGTCTCGGCGTCCGAAGGAGCCGCCAACCTGGTCTTCACGGTGACCCTGTCGTCGGCGCCGCTGTTCTCACCGGTGACGGTCGCGTACCAGAGCAGCGACGGGACAGCGACCGCGCCGGCTGACTACACGGCCGTGTCGGGGACGGTGACCTTCACCGGTTCGCAGACGACGCAGACCGTCTCGGTGCCGATCAACAACGACACCCTGGACGAGCCGGACGAGACCATGACGCTGACGCTGTCCAACCCGACCAACGCGCTCATCATGCCCGGGCAGGGCAGCGCGACGGGAACCATCCAGGACAACGACGCGCCACCGGCGATCAGCATCGTCACCGCGCCGCCGGTGACCGAGCCCGACACCGGCACCGTCAACCAAACGTTCACCGTCACCCTGTCGGCGGCATCCTCGCTGCCGATCACGGTGATCATCCACACGGTCCCGGGTACCGCGAGCGAGGGTGTCGACTACGTCGCCAACGCGGCGCAGCTGAGCTTCAACCCGGGCCAGACGTCGAAGACGTTCGTCGTGGCGGTGATCGGTGACACGCTCTACGAAGGCACCGAGAACTACTCGGCGCAGTTGTTGTCGCCGACGAACGCGACCATCGGGACGGGCACGCGCCTGGCCAGTATCGTCAACAACGACCCGCCACCGAACCTCACCATCAACGACGTGTCGGCGACCGAGGGCAACTCCTCGACCACGTCCTTCGTGTTCACGCTCAGCCTCTCGGCACCGTCCGGCAAGCTCGTGCACGCCGTCGTGGGGACAGCGAACGGCACGGCCGTTGCGCCGGGCGACTACGCCCCGCGCAACGGGGCCAGCGTGAACATCGCCGTGGGCAATACCTCGGCCACGTTCACGGTCAAGGTCAAGGGTGATGTGGTGCCCGAGAGCAATGAGACGTTCTTCGTCAATATCGATCCGATCAATACGACCAACGCGACCATCACCGACGGTCAAGGCCAGGGAACGATCCTCAACGACGACTGACAGCGCGCTGGGTGCGCGCCCCGCCCGACAGGCCGGCGGGGCGCGCCTCGCGTAACCTCGCTCCGGTGGGGCACATCGACATGACCGGGCCGAGGGGCTGCTGACGCGTGCCCGAGAAACTTCAGTTCGGCCGCCAACGCCGCCGCCCCACTGCGAAGGACGACGCGTCGCTGCCTGCCCGGCTGTGGGCGCGGTACAAGCGGCGGCGGGCGGCCAAGAAGCGCCGGATCGCCGCGATGACCCGTCCCCGCCGGATCCTGCGCCGAGTCGGCGTCGCCGGCACCTGGCTGCTCGGCGCCCTGGCCACGATGACGATCGCCGCGGTCGTGCTCTTCTACACCCTCAGCGACGTCCCCCGCCCGGACACGCTGCCGTTACCCCAGGTCGCCACCATCCAATGGGCCGACGGGTCCACGATGGCGCGCATCGGCAGCGTCAACCGGAGCATCGTCGCCCTCGACCAGGTGCCGCAGCAGGTGCGCTGGGCCGTGCTCGCGGCCGAGGACCGCAACTTCTACAGCGACCCCGGCGTCTCGATCACCGGCACGCTGCGCGCCGCCCTCAACGACCTCACCGGCGGCGACACGCAGGGCGGCTCGGGAATCACCCAGCAGTACGTGAAGAACGCCTACCTGTCCGACGCCCGGACCCTCTCGCGCAAGATGCGCGAACTCGCGATCGCGGTCAAGCTCTCGCGCGAGTACTCCAAGGACCAGATCCTCGGCTTCTACCTGAACACCGTGTACTTCGGCCGGAACTCCTACGGCATCCAGGCCGGCGCCGAGGCCTTCTTCGGCGTGGACGTGAGCAAGCTGACCACGGCGCAGGGCGCGGTGTTGGCGGCGCTGCTGCGGGCGCCCAGCTACTACGACCCGGCGGTCCATCTCAGCGAGGCGAAGGCCCGCTGGCACTACGTCCTCGACGGCATGGTCCAGACCAAACACCTCACCCAGGCCCAGGCCGACGCGATGGTGTACCCGAACTTCGTCCCGATCAAGAACGACGGCACCACGCTCGGCATCGGCGGGCCGAGGGCACTGATCGTCCAGCGGGTCATCGCCGAGCTGCAGGCGAACGGCATCTCGGAGGACGACATCTACACGCGCGGCCTGACGATCCGCACGACGATCAGCAAACGCGCCCAACGGGCCGCCGAGTCGGCCGTCCGACAGACGTTCAAGGGGCTCACCAAGGCTCAACGCAACATGAAGAACGCCCTGGTCGCGGTCGATCCGGCCACCGGCGGCGTCCTCGCCTACTACGGCGGCCCCTACGGGACCAACTACGCCGGCAAGCGCGACCTCTACGACTGGGCGAGTCTCGGGTTCGCGTCGCCGGGCTCGTCGTTCAAGCCGTACACGCTCGCGACGGCGCTGAGCCAGACGCTGGAGAAGAAGATCACCGGCGTGCCGTTGACGATCAACGCGATCGTGGACGGCAGCTATTGCGTGTCCATCGAGGGCACCAAGATCTGCAACGACCCGAGCGACCTGAGCTACAGCAGTTCGCAGATCACCGTCGCGAACGCGATGAAGTACTCGCTGAACACGACTTTCGACCAGATGGCGCAACGGGTGGGTCCCAGCAACGTCGCCACGACCGCGCGGGCGATGGGCATCTCGAAGACCATCAACGGCAAGCCGTCGCTGACGAACTCGAACGGCGTGACGACCTTCGGCATCGGCATCGGCGACTTCCCCGTCCACCCGATCGACCAGGCCGTCGGGTTCGCGACGCTGGCCAACGGCGGCACGATGAACCCGGCGCACTTCGTGACGAAGGCGACCTCGTCCAACGGTGACGTCATCTTCGACTACGGCGCGCACAGCAAGCGCGCGATCGACCCGAAGGTCGCCAACGACGTCACGCTCACCCTCGAGCCGATCGCGGCCTGGTCGGGGGTGCCGCTCGCCGGCGGGCGCGTCTCGGCGGCGAAGACGGGCACCGAAGGCATCCAGGGCGACGCGAACAAGGGCAACAGTGACGCCTGGATGGTCGGTTACACCCCGCAGGTGAGCACGGCGGTGTGGGTCGGCAGTGGCGACTCGACCCACGCGATCGTCAGCTCGTCCGGCCGCCCCGAATACGGCCGGGATCTGCCCGGGCGCGCCTGGAAGCTGTTCATGGACACCTACCTGACCGGCAAGCCGAACCTGCCGATGGCGACCAAGCAGATGATCACGAGCAGTACCGACACCGGGACGACGCCGACCCCGTCCGCGTCGTCGTCCGCGTCCAGCTCGGCGTCGTCCTCGGCGTCACCGTCGCCGACGTTCAGCATCTCGACCGGGTTCTCGTCGAGCAGTTCACCGCCGCCGAGTTCGTCGAGCGCGTCGAGCAGTTCACCGCCGCCGAGTTCGTCGAGCGCGTCGTCGAGCGGCCCGTCGCCACCTGGCAACACCTGCGGCCCGCTGCACAACCTTCCATGCCCGTCGGGCTAGCGGCGGCACCGACCCAGGCTGCTCATCGGGCTGCGACCACGGGCGCGGGGACGGCTGCGAGGATGCTCGGGTGACGCCGGCCGACGCTCCCCCGGCCGCACCGCGCGTTCCGAGCCGATCCGATGCTTTCTCGGCGCAGGCCGCCGAGGCGATCGGCGGCAGGTGGGGGCTTCGCGCAGCCGTGCGCCGGACCGGCTGGTGGACGCCGGTGCGGATCCTGCTCGCGCTGACCCTGCTCACGCTGCTGCTGGGTTACGCCCAGAAGTCTCCGTGCGCCACCGGTGACTGGACGGGCACCAAGCAGTACACGCACATGTGCTATTCCGACATCGTCCCGCTGTGGGGCGACGAGCGGCTCGACATCGGCCAGGTGCCCTACCGCGACACCGGCGTCGAGTACCCCGTCCTGACCGGCGCGTTCATGTGGCTCAGCGCCGAGTTCACCCGCGGCGTGCACGCTCTCGACTCGGCCTGGACCCCGGTGGTGATCTTCGGCGCCATCACCGCCGTGCTGCTGGCTGCCTGCGGCCTGGTCGTCACCGCGGGAACGGCGCTGTCGTCGCGACGGCGGCCCTACGACGCCGCACTGTTCGCCCTGTCGCCGTTGCTCGTCTTCCACGCGTTCTCGAACTGGGATCTGCTCGCGATGGCGCTCACGTCCGGGGCGATCTGGGCCTGGGCCCGCGGCCGTCCGGTTGCCGCCGGGGTGCTCATCGGGTTGGGGACGGCGGCCAAGCTGTACCCGGTGTTCCTGCTCGTCCCGCTGGCGATCCTCGCGATCCGAACCCGGCGTCGCGGCGGCCTCGCCTGGGCCACCGGCGCGGCGGCCCTGACCTGGATCACGGTGAACGTCCCCGTCGCGATGGCCTACTACGACGGCTGGTGGAAGTTCTACAGCTTCAGCATCGACCGCCCCACCGAACGCAGCACGGTGTGGGCGATCGCGAAAACGCTCGTCACCGACGGCACCAATCCGACCGACGCGACCTATTGGGTGCCACCGGGTTCGGCCGTCGCGCTCGCCCTGATCGCGGCGCTGCTGCTCGTGGCCTGGCTCGGCCTGTACGCACCGGTCAAGCCCCGGTTGGCGCAACTGGCGTTCCTCACCGTGTTGGCGTTCCTGCTGACCACCAAGGTCTGGAGCCCGCAGTACTCGCTGTGGCTGGTGCCGCTGCTCGCCCTCGCCCGGCCCCGCTGGCGGCTCTCGCTCGTCTGGCAGTTCAGTGAGATCGCGGTCTGGTTCATGACACTGACCCTGCTGCTCGGGCTCGGGACGCCGGCGCACGGTGTCGGGTACGGCGCGGTGATCGTGGTCCTACTCATCCGGGACGGGCTGCTGCTCGGGCTGGCCGCGCTGATCGTGCGCGAGATGTGGCGCCCTGAGCTCGACATCGTCCGCGCCGACGGCAGCGACGACCCATCCGGCGGCGAGTTCGACAATGCGCCGGACTATTTCGCCCGGCCTTCCCGCCGATCAGAGAAGCACGACCTTCACAGCTTCGACGGAGTAACGGACAGCGCCGACAGTCGTTTAATGCAGTAACCGGCCGGGCAAACTACGCTGTGTGCAGAACGTCGCGGTGAGCAGCGTGCGTCGAGCCCGGCGCAGATCGGCACGATTCGGGAATTTCACAGCATTTCAGGAGTCTGAGCATATGGTGGCACGTCGGCGGGTCGTCGTCAGGCGGTCGCGCGGTCCGGTCTGGCTGGCTGGCGGGGCTCTCGTTGCCATGGCCGCTGCCGTGCTGCTGGCGGTCGCCCCTGCCGGCGCCGAGGCTGCGAAGACCACCGCGACGCTGACCCTGACCGGCGTGCGCGACTCGTCCTGCGACTTCTCGACCGGCGGCAGCGTCGTCCACGTCAAGCCCGGTGGCACCGTCACCTTCAAGGCCGAACTCGCAGGCATCAGCGTCAAGCTGCCGCTCATCGGCGCGGTCGACCTGAGCTCGACCCCCGCGACCTCGTTCAACTTCAAGCTGGTCATCGACGGCCGGACGAAGCACCCGCACCTGGTTACTGGCAAGAAGCCGTTCGTGCTCAAGAACGTCTCGGCAGGCAGTCACAAGCTGGCCTGGTCCGCGAACTCGGTGACCGTCCTCGGCGTCACGGTGCCGCTGAACGGCGACACGGTGCTTCCGTCCTCGCTTCCGGTCGGCGGCAAACTGAACTGGATCGGCTCGCTGCGAGCCACCAACGACACCAAGTGCGGCGTGGCGATCGAGGTTCCCGGTGCCGGCGTGACCGTCGGACCGATCCACCTCTCGCTGCCCCCGATCGTGGGCCCGACCGTGACCGTCCCCGACATCGGCGGCATCACCTCGCACCTGCCTGGCGCGCCGGGTGGCGGTGCAGGCGGTTCCTCCGGCAGTAGCCAGGCACCGAGCGGCGGCTACACCTACACCCCGCCGCCGACAACCGTCCCGGAGCGGGTAGTCCCGCACCCGGGTACCGGGGGTGACTCGGCCTACCTCGGCGGTTCCGGCGGCACGGTCGCCCCGCTGCCCGACACCGGCGGCTTCGTTGCGCAACCGCTGCCCAAGGTGACCAGCACGGCCGCGGCGCCACCGACCGCACAACCGGCCAAGGCGAAGCCGGCGACCACGGTCGAGGCGGCGTCCACCGACAGCTTCGCCGGTTCACAACTGCCCGTCCTTCTGGCGATCGTGGCCATCATCGCGCTATCGCTGGTCACGGCGACGTACGCACGGATGTACCTGCTGCGCCGCGGCTAGTCCGGCCCCGTACCGCGCGCGATTTCTGAATCGTCGGTCCCGACCGGTAGCCTGAGGCTGTTCGCCTGCAGTGTCCGGCCGCCGAGGATTGCCTCGCGTGCCCGGTGCCGTCCGCAGTCGAACCACCTCCTGCCACGGAGAGTCCGTGGCCGATCAGTCCACAGGGGGCTTTTCTTGAGTTCACCAGCTGCTGCACTGCGCCATTACGAGGTCATGGTCATCCTTGACCCGAGCCTCGAGGAGCGCACCATCGCGCCCTCGCTCGACGCCTTCCTCAACGTCGTCAAGACCGACGGCGGGTCGATCGAGAAGGTCGACATCTGGGGACGCCGCCGGCTCGCCTACGAGATCAACAAGCACGTCGAGGGCATCTACGCCGTCATCGATCTGCAGGCCAAGCCCGCCGCCGTCCAGGAGCTGGACCGCCAGCTCAACCTCAACGAGTCGGTGCTGCGGACCAAGGTCCTGCGCCCGGACCAGCGGTAAGGGGGCGAGATGGCAGGCGACACCGTCATCACCGTGATCGGCAACCTCACCGCCGACCCTGAGCTGCGCTTCACCCCGTCCGGCGCCGCGGTCGCGTCCTTCACGATCGCGTCCACGCCGCGCACGTTCGACCGCAACTCCAACGAGTGGAAAGACGGCGAAGCGCTGTTCCTGCGCTGCTCGGTCTGGCGCCAGGCGGCCGAGAACTGCGCCGAGTCGCTGACCCGGGGGATGCGCGTGATCGCATCCGGCCGGCTCAAGCAGCGCTCGTTCGAGACCCGTGAGGGCGAGAAGCGCACGGTCATCGAGCTGGACGTCGACGAGGTCGGCCCGTCGCTGAAGTACGCCTCGGCCAAGGTCAACAAGACCCAGCGCGGTTCCGGCGGCGGTGGCGGCTTCGGCGCCTCGTCCGGCGGCGGCAACGATGACCCGTGGGGATCGGCCCCGCCCGCATCCGGAGGCGCCGGTAGCGCCGCTGGTGCCAGCGGCGGCGACGGTTTCTCCGACGAGCCCCCCTTCTAATCCGGTAATCCAGGAGACGACACCATGCCCAAGCCACCCATTCGCAAGCCCAAGAAGAAGACGAATCCGCTGCTCGCGGCCAAGATCGAGTACATCGACTACAAGGACACCACGCTGCTTCGCCGCTTCGTGTCCGACCGCGGCAAGATCCGCGCACGCCGGGTTACCGGCGTGACCTCGCAGCAGCAGCGTCAGCTCGCCCGGGCCATCAAGAACGCCCGTGAGATGGCCCTGCTGCCGTACACCTCGACCACGCGCTGACCGGGGAGACTGCTGTGAAACTCATCCTGACCCGAGAGGTCGCAGGCCTCGGCCTGGCCGGGGACGTTGTCGAGGTGGCCGACGGCTACGGGCGCAACTTCCTCGTCCCGCGCGGTGCCGCGATCCTGTGGACCAAAGGTGCCGAGAAGCAGATCGTGCAGATCCGGCGGGCGCGCGACACCCGCGAGATCCGCGACCTGTCGCACGCACGCGAGATCAAGGCCGACCTCGAGAAGCTGTCGGTGTCGCTCGAAGCGCGTGCGGGCAAGGACGGTCGGCTGTTCGGCTCGGTCACCACGACCGACGTCGCGGCCGCGGTGAAGACCGCCGGTGGGCCGGTGCTGGACAAGAAGCGCATTCAGCTGCCGGGACACATCAAGACTGCCGGCGCGCATGTCGTCACCGTCGATCTGCACCCGGACGTGGTCGCGTCGGTCCCTCTGACCGTCACCGCCATCTGAGCTGGATTGCCGGCTGAGCTGGATTGCCGGCTGAGCTGGATTGCCGGCTGAGCTGCACTCTGGGCCCGGGTACCGCTCCCGCACGGAGCGGTGCCCGGGCCGGCGCTCGTCCCGGGCCGATTCCCAGCGCGCGCGTCGAGTGACGGTTCCGCGCGTCGAGTGACGGCTCGCCGCGTCGAGTGACGAGTCGCGAAGATCAGAGACGGCGAATACCCCGTCTCCCAACACCCGGATCCGTCACTCGAGCGAAGCTGAGCCCGCGCCGAGCCCACCCGGATCCGTCACTCGAGCGGACCCGCCGCGACTCCGCTTCCGCGACACGCCGCACCTCGCGAGTTTTTCTGTTGTACACAGCCCGTGGACGACGGACGGCTGACCGATCCTGGCCTCCGGACGCAGCTCAGGCCTGCGCAGATCACCTATGCACAGCGTCGTCCACCGGTTGTAGACAGAGGCGGTTCGCTTACCCACCGGATACCCACAACGGTGCCCACAGCTGGGTTTGCCCAGCCAATGTGCGCACCTCTAACGTGCACGAGTTGCCGCGAGCGCCGGGGTCGAGCGGAACGGTATCCGGTGGAACCGGTGAAACTGTCGTGGGGCGGTGTCACCGTACGAGCGTGCGACGGCGAAGCGAAGACCAGGAGGGCGGGCGTCCATGACGCTGGCGAGCGAGGCGCGCCCTCCGGCATCCGATCCGTCCGGGTACGACCGCACTCCGCCACAGTCCATCGAGGCCGAGCAGTCGGTCCTGGGCTCGATGATGCTGTCCAAGGACGCGATCGCCGACGTCGTCGAGGTGATCCGTCCGGGGGACTTCTACCGGCCCGCACACCAGCTGATCTACGACGCGATCATCGACCTGTTCTCACGCGGTGAGCCGGCTGACGCGATCACCGTCGCCAACGAACTGACGCGTTCGGGGCAACTCACCCGGGTCGGCGGTGGGGACGGGCTGCACACGCTGATCTCGATCGTGCCGACCCCGGCCAACGCCGCCTACTACGCGCAGATCGTCGCCGAACGCGCGACGCTGCGCCGCCTCGTCGTGGCAGGCACCCGGATCGTGCAGATGGGCTACGAGACGGCGTCCGGCTCGACCGAGATCGTCGGGACGGTGGACGAGGTCGTCGACCGCGCCCAGGCCGAGATCTACGACGTGACCGAGCGGCGGATGAGCGAGGACTACGTCCACATCCAGTCACTGCTGCAGTCGACCCTCGACGAGATCGACAAGATCTCCTCGACCGGCGGCGTAGGCACCGGCATCCCGACCGGGTTCGCGCAGCTCGACGAATACACCAACGGCCTGCACCCGGGACAGATGATCACCATCGCCGGCCGACCCGGCAGCGGCAAGAGCACGCTGGCACTGGACTTCGCCCGGACTGCGGCCATCAAGAACGGCAAGCCGACGGTGATCTTCTCCCTCGAGATGAGCAAGGTCGAGATCATGATGCGGCTGTTCTCGGCCGAGGCGACGGTGTCGCTTCAGAACATGCGCTCAGGGCACATGAGTGACCAGGACTGGACGCGGCTGGCACGGCGCTCCAGCGAATTGGCCGAGGCGCCGCTGTTCATCGACGATTCGCCGAACCTGACGATGATGGAGATCCGGGCCAAGGCGCGGCGGCTGCGCCAGCGCAACGACCTGCAACTGGTGGTGATCGACTACCTGCAGCTGATGACGAGCGGCAAGCGCGTCGAGTCCCGCCAGCAGGAGGTCAGCGAGTTCTCCCGCGCGATGAAGCTGCTGGCGAAGGAACTCGAAGTGCCGGTGGTCGCGCTCTCGCAGCTCAACCGTGGTCCCGAACAGCGCACCGACAAGAAGCCGCTGCTGTCGGACCTGCGCGAATCCGGCAGCATCGAGCAGGACTCGGACGTCGTGCTGCTGGTGCACCGTCCGGACCTGTACGAGCCCGAGACCGAACGGGCCGGCGAGGCGGACCTGATCCTGGCCAAGCACCGCAACGGGCCGACTGCGACCTGCCCAGTGGCCTTCCAGGGTCGCTACAGCCGCTTCGCCGACATGCCCAGCTGACCTGCGGCGCCGCCGCGTCGGTGAGAATGTCGACGTCCGTAACAAGAGCGAACCCCACGAGGGGCGGCGATGAGACCGACACCTGCGCGAACACCGACGACCGTCGCAGGCGAGCACGTGACGTTGCGGGGATGGACCTCGGCGGACGCAGCGCAGGTCGCCGCCGCCTGCAGCGATCCGCTGATCGCGCTGTGGAACCCGCTCACCGGTTCCGCCGCGGACTGGTGTCTCGCCCGAGCAGACTGGTCGGACGGCACGCACGCGAGTTGGGCGGTCGTCGCGGCCACCGGCCCGGCCGGTGTCCTCGGATCGATCTCGCTGTTCCATCTCGACCACGTGCAGGAGACGGCCGAGGTCGGCTTCTGGGTCTCGCCGCCGCACCGGGGGCACGGGGTTGCCAGCGCCGCCCTGCAGCTGGCCAGCGATTACGCCCTCACCGAACTCGGCGTCAGCCGGGTGGAACTCTTCCACGCAGTCGAGAACGCCGGATCGTGCCGCACCGCCACGACCGCCGGTTACGCGCTCGAGGGGCGGCATCGCGCGTCGCACCGATACGGGGACGGACGCTGGCACGACGAGCACACGCACGCCCTGCTCCACGCTCGGCGGCTGGGCTGAGGCTGACAAGCGCCGGCACCGAACCAGAACCTGAAAGCCGCGATCAGTGGACGCGGCGGATGCGGACCGGCCCGCGCGCGAGGGCAGGGTCGACGACGCAGTCGCGCTGGGTGATCTCGACCTCCCCGGAAGCGACGAGGCGGCAGGCAGCCTGGCGGGCCGGCTCCATCAGCACCCGCCACGACTGGGCGGTCCCGACGGCGCGGGCGACGTCGGACGGGCAGATCGTCCCGGCCCGCGACGCGAGCAGTTGCCGGATCGCGGTCTCGAGCAGGTGGTCGAGATCGGTCGGTCGCGAATCGGGGTGCCGCACCAGTCGGTGGACCGCATCGCCTTGGGGCACATCGACATTGTCTGCCCTGCGGCGTGCACGGTCGGCAGCACGGCGACCCAATCCCGTCGCCGGTGCGCACTTTCGCGGCTAACGTGCAGATTCGGACTGCACCAACTTGGTAACGCGGAGGATTTCAACGGACATCGAGGCGATCGTGACGCGGCTGCGAGCGGCGGGCTGCGTGTTCGCCGAGGACGAGGCGCGGCTGCTGGTAACCGCGCCGGGCCACGTCGAGACCCTCGTCCGTCGTCGGGTCCGCGGTGAGCCCCTCGAGCACGTCCTCGGTTGGGTGGAGTTCTGCGGCGCACGGGTGGCCGTCGGCCCGGGCGTGTTCGTGCCGCGCCGGCGCACCGAGTTCCTCGTCGACCAGGCCGTCGCGTTCGGGGGCTCGGTCGTCGTCGACCTGTGCTGCGGCGCGGGAGCGATCGGCAGCGCGATCGCCGCGCGGCTGCCGGACGTGCGCCTGCACGCCGCGGACGTCGACCCGGCCGCGCTCGACTACGCGCGGCGCAACGTGCCACCCGGGACGCGGGTGCACGAAGGGGACCTGTACGCCGCGCTGCCCGCAGAGCTTCGCGGGCGCATCGACCTGCTCGCCGCGAACGTCCCGTACGTGCCGAGCGACGAGATCGCGCTGATGCCACCGGAGGCACGCGAGCACGAACCGCGCGCCACCCTCGACGGCGGCTCGGACGGGCTGGATGTGCTGCGCCGGGTGAGCGCAGCGGCGGCGCAGTGGCTGGCGCCCGGCGGTCGGCTGCTGACCGAGACCAGCCTGCTTCAGGCGCGGACCGCGGCGGCGATCCTCGCCGGGGACGGGCTCGACGCCTCGGTGCTGCGCGACGACGAGCGCGGCGCGACCGTCGTCACCGGGCAGCGGCCTCAGGCGTAGTCGAGCTCGATCGCCGCAAGGACGCCCGGATCGGCCACCAGGTCGATCGCCGCGATCGTGTCGCCGTCGAAGGCGAACTCGAACACGACCTGGGGCGCACCACCACGCGTCCATACCAGGCCGGCCGCACCGTCGATCGTCACCGGACGAGCCGCCCGGGCCCGGCCGGCGAAGGTCTCGGCGACCGCTGCCGCCCCGCGCACGATCGCCTCGGCACCCGCGGTCACCGCCGCGGCATCGGCACGCAGCACGACATCCGGGTCCAGCAGGGCGAGCAGCGCACCGAAATCACCGTCACGGGAGGCCGCAAGGAACGCAGCGACGATCTCACGGCGCCGGCCGGTCTCGGCCGACATCGCGGACGCCCCCTGCACGCGGCGCCGCGCCCTGCTGGCGAGCTGGCGCGTCGCGGCGGGCGTGCGGTCGACGATCTCGGCGATCTCGTCGAAGGGGACGGCGAACAGGTCGTGCAGGACGAACGCCAGCCGCTGCGCCGGGGCCAGCGTGTCGAGCACCACGAGCAGGGCGGGGCCGAGCGAGTCGGCGAGCAGCACGTCGTGTTCCGGATCCGAGCCCGCCGCGGGCTCGGGGACCTCGTCGAACGGATCCTCGCGCCGGCTCGCCCGCGCGCGCAGCAGGTCCAGGCACACCCGCGACACCACGGTCCGCAACCAGCCGCCGAGGTTCTCGATGGATTCCGAGTCGCTGCGGTGCAGGCGTAACCAGGCTTCCTGGACCGCGTCGTCGGCCTCGCTCGAGGAACCCAGCATCCGCAGGGCGACCGCGCGCAGGTCACGCCGGTGCGTCTCGAACTGCTGTGCCAGCCAGTCGTCCTGGTCCACGGTCACATCCTTCGCCTGACGTCCGTCATAGCAGTGACGATCCCGTGCGGGACGTTGTGACGAAAGGACCGGCCATGCCCCCCATCCTGAACACGATCATCTTCCCGGTGCGCGACATCGACAGCGCGAAGGCGACCTACGGCGCCCTGCTCGGCACCGATCCGATCATGGACGAGCCCTACTACGTCGGGTACCGGATCAACGGCCAGGACGTCGGTCTCGACCCGAACGGGCACGCCAAGGGCATGACCGGACCGGTCGGCTACTTCGACGTCGACGACATCGACGCCGGGCTGGCGGCGCTGGTCGACGCCGGGGCCAAGACGGTCCAGGAGCCGACCGACGTCGGTGGCGGCAAGCGGATCGCCACCGTCCAGGACGCGGACGGCAACGTGATCGGCCTGGCCCAGAACCCGTAGGTCTGGGTCGCTGTCACCGCCTTGACAGGTGTCTGATCGGACAGCTAGATTAGAACGTATGAGTGCAGCGGTGGTGGATGCGGGGGCGGCGCTGCTGGCCCGGCTGCACTCGGCCATCGACGACCTGCTGGGCGCCGATGTGATCGGCCTCTCGGACGACCACCTGCTCGAGCTGTGGCGCGGGGCCGAGACCGTGCGGCGCCGGCTCGCCGCCGTCGACCACGCCGTGGTGAGCGAAGCGGCCGCGCGGCACCTGGACCACACCTGCGGGGCGGCGTCGATGACGGCGCTGGTGCGCCAGGTGCTGCGGGTGCCGCCGGGTGAGGCACGCGCCCGGGTGCGGGCCGCCGAGGCGGCCGGGCCGCGCCGCGCGCTGTCCGGTGAGGCGCTCGCCCCGATCTACCCGCAGGTCGCCGCCGCGCAGGGCGCCGGTGAGATCTCCGAACGGCACGCCGCGCTCATCATCGACACCATCGAGCACCTGCCCGATGGTGTCCGCGTCGCCCATGAAGAGACGGTCGAGCAGGTGCTGGTCGAGCAGGCGCGCCAGTTCGACCCGGCCACGCTGGCCACCATCGCCCGCCGGATCAGCGACACCCTGGACCCGGACGGCACGCTCAAGGATTACGCCTACCGGCGCCGGCACCGCTACCTCGACCTGCACCCCCGCCCGGACGGCTCGGCCCACCTCGAGGGCGACCTGGACGCCGAATGCGCCGAAAAACTGCGCACCGTGCTCGACACCCTGGCCGCACCCCGACCCGTCGAGCAGGACGGCATCCGCGTCCCGGACCAGCGCACCGCCGGCCAACGCCGCCACGACGCCCTGCACCACGTCCTGCACCGCACCCTGGCCGCCGGCGACCTGCCCACCTGCGGCGGCATCGCCACCACCGTCATCCTCACCATGACCCGCGACCAACTCACCACCGGCACCGGCCTGGCCCGCACCGCCACGGCGCCCTCATCCCCGCCACCCAAGCCCAACACTGGGCCGCCCGCGACGCCCGCCACCTCGGCGTCATCCTCGACCGCACCGGGCCCGGCCGAGCCACCTCCGTTCGCGCGTGGACCCCCACCGCGAGGCTGTTCACCGAAGGCCAACGACTGGCCCTGATCGCCCGCGACCAAGGCTGTTCGTTCCCCGGCTGCGACGCGCCACCCGCACACTGCCAAGCCCACCACGTCACCGACCACGCGAAAGGCGGCCCCACCGCCATCACCAACGCCGCCCTGCTCTGCCTGATCCACCACCCCGAATTCCACGCCATGGGCTGGACCTGCGTCATGCTCCACGGCCACCCCCACTGGATCCCACCCGCCCACATCGACCCCACCCGACAACCCCGACGCAACCACGCCCACGACCCCCTCGGCTGAGCACGGCGACCGAACACCGGGCTGGACCGCCACTAGGCTCGATCGTGATCGGAGGTACCCGCCGTGACGACCCGCAAGCCCGGCCAGGTGTCCTTCCCCGACTGGATCGAAGGCCAGATCAGCACCGCGCAGCGCCGCGGCGAGTTCGACGATCTGCCCGGTAAGGGCAAACCGATCCCCGACATCGACCAGCCGCGCGGCGAGCTGGACTGGGTGGCCGACTACCTGCGCCGCGAAGAGGTCGAGGTGGCCGCCGTCCTGCCGCCGCAGCTCGCGCTGGCCAAGGAGGTCGAGGACCTGCCCGAGCGGCTTGCGGCGCTGGCGTCCGAGACGCGGGTCCGCACGTGCGTCCTTGAGCTCAACGACCGCATCCGGGCGGCACACCGCGCGCCGCAGCAGGGCCCGCCGTTGCGCGTCCGGACCGTCAACGTCGAGGCGGCGCTGACGAAGTGGCGGGCGGCTCGGGCAACCGCAGCCCCGCCGCAGCGCCAACCGGTACCTGAGAAGCCGGCCGCCACCCCGCGGCGCCGTTGGTTCGGACGGGCCGCGGGCGGGTAATCGTTGGATGGCGTGATCGGTTACGGTGCGAACGGAGGTCCGATGAGCGTGCGCAAGTCGTTGCTCGGGTGGCCGGTCGTACGGCAGCTGAGCGGGCCGGACCGGCTCGGACGCGGCGCGGCCGTGCAGTCGCCGCAGAAACCGATCGCGCGCACGCAGAGCGCCGACAAGGTGGTCCAGAGCATCTGCCCGTACTGCGCCGTCGGCTGCGGACAGCGGGTCTACGTCAAGGACGAGAAGGTCATCCAGATCGAGGGCGACCCCGACTCGCCCGTCTCACGCGGGCGACTGTGCCCGAAGGGCTCGGCCAGCGAGCAACTGGTGAACAGTTCCGGCCGGCAGACCGCCGTGCTGTACCGCCGCCCGCACGGCACCGAGTGGGAACCGCTCGACCTCGAGACCGCCACCGACATGATCGCCGACCGCGTCGTCGAGAGCCGCGCGCGGACCTGGCAGGACCGCGACGACAACGGCGTGATCGTGCGACGCACGCTCGGCATCGCCGGCCTCGGCGGCGCGACGCTCGACAACGAAGAGAACTACCTGATCAAGAAGCTGTTCACCGCGATGGGCGCGATCCAGATCGAGAACCAGGCCCGTATTTGACACAGCGCCACCGTTCCCAGTCTGGGAACCTCCTTCGGTCGTGGCGGCGCCACCACCTTCCAGCAGGACCTGCAGAACTCCGACTGCATCGTCATCCAGGGCTCGAACATGGCCGAGTGCCACCCGGTCGGGTTCCAGTGGGTGATGCAGGCCAAGGCGCGCGGCGCGATGGTGATCCACATCGACCCGCGCTTCACGCGGACCTCGGCGGTGGCCGACCTGCACGTGCCGCTACGTGCCGGCAGTGACATCGCCTTCCTCGGCGGCATCGTCAACTACATCCTGGGCAACGACAAGTACTTCCACGACTACGTGCTGGCCTACACCAACGCGTCCATGATCCTGCGCGACGACTTCCGTGACACCGACGACCTGGACGGCGTGTTCTCCGGCTACGACCCCGAGACCGGCAGCTACGACACGTCCAGCTGGCAGTACGAGGGCGTGGACGAGCCCGCAGCCGGCGGCAAGCGTGAGCGCAGCCAGGGCGAGCACGACGATTCGCGCGAGGAACGCGGCGCCGGTCACGAGATGGGCGGGCACGGCGCGAGCCTGCACCACGCCCAGGTGCACCGCGACGAGACGCTGCAGCACCCGCGCTGCGTGTTCCAGGTGCTCAAGCGGCACTACGCGCGATACACGCCGGAACTGGTGCACGAAACATGCGGCGTGCCGCCCGAGACGTTCCTGCGCGTGTGCGAGGCGGTGACCGCGAACAGCGGACGCGAGCGCACCACGGCGTGGGTCTACTCGGTCGGGTGGACGCATCACTCGGTCGGCGTGCAGTACATCCGCGGCTCGGCGATCATCCAGTTGCTGCTGGGCAACATGGGCCGTCCGGGCGGGGGCATCCTGGCGCTGCGCGGGCACGCGAGCATCCAGGGTTCGACCGACATCCCCACCCTGTTCAACCTGCTGCCGGGCTACCTGCCGATGCCGAAGGTCGGTGAGCACGACAGCCTCGACGACTACGTCGCCACGATCACCAGCCCGGCGCAGAAGGGCTTCTGGACCGACGCGCGCAAGTTCGCGGTCAGCCTGCTCAAGGCGTACTGGGGCGACGCCGCCACCGAGGACAACGACTACGCGTTCGGCTACCTGCCGCGGCTGACCGGCGACCACGGCACCTACGCGACGGTCATGGCCATGCTCGAGGACGAGGTCGAGGGCTACTTCCTGCTCGGGCAGAACCCGGCCGTCGGCTCCGCGCACGGCAAGATGCAACGCCTGGCGATGGCACACCTGAAGTGGCTGGTCGTCCGCGACCTGAACATGATCGAGTCGGCGACGTTCTGGAAGGACGGCCCCGAGATCGAGACCGGCGAACTGCGCACCGAGGACATCGCCACCGAGGTGTTCTTCTTCCCCGCGGCCGCGCACGTCGAGAAGGACGGTTCGTTCACCCAGACTCAGCGGATGCTGCAGTGGCATCACAAGGCGGTCGAGCCGCCGGGCGAGTGCCGCAGCGAACTGCACTTCTTCTTCCACCTCGGCCGCAAGATCCGCGAGCGGCTGGCCGGCTCGGCGCTCGAGCGCGACCGCCCGCTGCTCGATCTGGTCTGGGACTACCCGACCGACGAGCACGGCGATCCGTCCGCGGACGCGGTGCTGCGCGAGATCAACGGCCGGCACCTGTCCGGCGAGAAGGCCGGCCAGCCGCTGAACTCGTACCTGGAGCTGGCCGCGGACGGCTCGACCGACGGCGGCTGCTGGATCTACACCGGCGTGTACGCGGACGGCGTGAACCAGGCGGCCCGGCGCAAGCCCGGTGCCGAGCAGTCCTGGGTCGCGCCGGAGTGGGGCTGGGCGTGGCCGGCCAACCGGCGCATCCTGTACAACCGTGCCTCGGCCGATCCGGACGGCAAGCCGTGGAGCGAGCGCAAGGCCTACGTCTGGTGGGACGCCGAGCAGGGCAGTTGGACCGGGCACGACGTCCCCGACTTCGAGCCGACCAAGGCTCCGGGCTACCGTCCCGAGCCCGGCACCGGCGGCGTCGAGGGCCTGGCCGGCGACGACCCGTTCATCATGCAGGCCGACGGCAAGGGCTGGCTGTTCGTCCCGGCCGGGCTGCTCGACGGCCCGCTGCCGGCCCACTACGAACCGTCCGAGTCGCCGGTCCGCAACCCGCTCTACCGGCAGCAGGCCAACCCGACCCGCCAGGTGTTCCCGCGCAAGGACAACCCGCAGAACCCGTCACCGCCCGAATCGTCCTGGGAGGTGTTCCCGTACGTGTTCACGACCTACCGGCTGACCGAGCACCACACGGCAGGTGGGATGAGCAGGTGGCTGTCCTACCTGTCCGAGTTGCAGCCGGAGTTCTTCTGCGAGGTCTCGCCGGATCTCGCGCGCGAGCGCGGGCTGGCACACCTCGGCTGGGCGACGATCGTCACCGCCCGGACGGCGATCGAGGCCCGGGTGCTCGTCACCGACCGGATCGTGCCGTTGCAGGTGGCCGGCCGCACCGTCCACCAGGTCGGGCTGCCCTACCACTGGGGAGTCGGCGGGGACGCGCTCGTGACCGGCGACTCGGCCAACGACCTGTTCGGCGTCACGCTGGACCCCAACGTGCACATCCAGGAGTCGAAGGTGGCCTCGTGCGACATCCAGCCGGGACGCCGGCCGACCGGTCCGGCGCTGCTGCGCTACGTGGCCGAGTACCGCAGCCGGGCCGGCATCACCGTCGAGACCGGCAACACCCAGCGGACGCCGCAATGACCGTCCCCGGCCGCCCTTTCCCCGCCTGTGACCGGTTTCGGCCGCCGCAACCGACCGGTAGCGGGGAAAGCTGGACGGCGCCGGCAGCCCTTTCCCCGCCTGTGACCGGTTTCGGCCGCCGCAACCGACCGATAGCGGGGAAAGGCCGGCGCAGCCAGCGGGAGGAACCCCGATGACCGAGAACGTCGCGACCGAGTCCGGCTGGACCGATCCCCCGCCACGCAAGGGATTCTTCACCGACACCTCGATCTGCATCGGGTGCAAGGCGTGCGAGGTCGCGTGCAAGGAGTGGAACGCAGTCCCCGACGACGGCTTCAACCTGCTCGGCTCGTCCTACGACAACACCGGCGCGCTCGGCGCCTCGACCTGGCGCCACGTCGCGTTCATCGAGCAACCGCGCAGCACGCCGGTCGAACTCGGCATGCCGTCGATGCAGTTGCCGGGCGCGGCCACCGGCGCGGAGGGACGCACCGAGTTCCGCTGGTTGATGTCCTCGGACGTCTGCAAGCACTGCACCGAGGCCGCCTGCCTGGACGTGTGCCCGACCGGTTCGCTGTTCCGCACCGAGTTCGGGACGGTCGTGGTGCAGGAGGACATCTGCAACGGGTGCGGGTACTGCGTCCCGGCCTGCCCGTTCGGCGTGATCGACCGCCGCATCGGCGAGGCGGGGACGAAGAACGTCGGCATCGCCCAGAAGTGCACGCTGTGCTACGACCGGCTCGGTGCCGGCCAAACGCCCGCATGCGCGCAGGCGTGCCCGACCGAGTCGATCCAGTTCGGCGACGTGGACGAGCTGCGCGAGCGCGCCGCGGCGCGGGTCGCGGCGCTGCACGAGCAGGGCGTCACCGACGCGCGGCTCTACGGCGCCGACCCGGACGACGGGATCGGCGGTGCCGGCGCGATGTTCCTGCTGCTCGACGAACCCGAGGTGTACGGGCTGCCGCCCGACCCGGTCACCACGACACGCGACCTGCCCGCGATGTGGCGCCAGGCCGGGCTGGCCGCCGCCGGGCTGCTCGCCGGTGCGCTGGCCTCGTTCCTGGGACGCCGGCGATGACCGCCCCGCGGACGCGCCGCCGGCGGGCCGGGCGCGACGGTGACCCGGTCGTCCCGGACGCAACGTTCACGTCCTACTACGGGCGGCCGGTGGTCAAGCAATCGCCGTGGCAGAACGACATTCCCGCCTACCTGTTCCTCGGCGGGCTGGCCGCCGGGTCCTCCCTGCTCGCGGCCGGAGCCGACGTGTCGGACCGGCCGGCGCTGCGGCGCACCGGCCGCCTCGGCGCGCTGGCCGCGATCACGCTCAGCTTCGGTGCGCTCGTGCACGACCTCGGCCGGCCGTCCCGCTTCGTCAACATGCTGCGGGTCGCCAAGCCGACCTCACCGATGTCGGTCGGCACCTGGCTACTCACGGCGTACGGGCCGGCGGCGGGCCTGGCCGGCGCTGCCGAGCTGAGCGGCCTGCTCCCCCGGCCGCTCGGACGCCTGGCCCGCGCACTCGGCCGGCCGGCGGGAGTCGGCGCCGCGCTCGTCGCACCGACCGTCGCGGCGTACACCGCGGTGTTGCTCTCCGACACCGCGACCCCGGCCTGGCACGAGGCGCACCGTGAGCTTCCGTTCGTCTTCGTCGCTTCCGCGGCGGCGGCCGCCGGTGGGCTCGGGATGCTCGGCGCGCCCGTCGCGCAGGCGGGTCCGGCGCGGCGGCTGGCGGTGCTGGGCGCGGTCACCGAACTCGGGGCCGCGCACCGGATGGAGGCCTCGATGGGGCTGGCCGCCGAGACCCTGCACCAGGGCCGCGCCGGCCGGTTGACCGACGCCAGCCACGTCCTGACCGCCGGCGGGGCCGCGCTGGCCGGGCTGCTCGGGCGGCGCAGCCGGCTCGCCTCGGCGGTGTCGGGGGCGGCGCTGCTCGCCGGGTCGGCGTGCACTCGCTTCGCGGTCTTCGAGGCCGGTCAGGCATCCGCCCGAGACCCGAAGTACACCGTCGTGCCGCAGCGCGAACGGCTCGGCTGAGCGGTCCGCAGGCTGGGTCGGCGGGCGCTATCGCACCGAGAGCACGTACTCGCCGCGCGCGACGGTCTCGCCGATCACCGGTGCGCCCGGAATCTCGCCGACCACGAGCAGGCCACCGCTGGTCTGCGCGTCGGCCAGCAGCAACAGTTCGTCCTCGTCCACCCCGGCGGACAGCTGCGGGCGCACCCAGTCGAGGTTGCGCCTCGTGCCGCCGCTGACGTACCCGTCGCGCAGGGCCGCCCGCGCCCCGTCCAGGTACGGGACGGCCGCCGCGTCGATCACCGCGGATACCCCGGACGCACGCGCCATCTTGTACAGGTGCCCGAGCAGGCCGAAGCCGGTCACGTCGGTCGCCGCCTCGACCCCGGCCGCCAGCGCCGCCGAGGCCGCGTCGCGGTTGAGCAGCACCATCGTCTCGACCGCGTGCGTGAACACCTCGCCGGTGCTCTTGTGCCGGTTGTTCAGGACGCCGACGCCGAGCGGCTTGGTCAGGCTGATCGGCAGACCGGGTCGGGCAGCGTCGTTGCGCATCAGCCGGCGCGCGTCGGCGACCCCGGTGACCGCCATGCCGTACTTCGGTTCCGGGTCGTCGATGCTGTGCCCGCCGCCCACATGGCAGCCGGCCGAGCGGGCGACGTCCAGCCCCCCGCGCAGCACCTCGCGCAGCAACTCGACGGGCAGCAGGTCGCGTGGCCAGCCGACGAGGTTCACCGCGACGACGGGACGCCCGCCCATCGCGTACACGTCCGAGAGCGCGTTGGCGGCGGCGATCCTTCCCCAGTCGTAGGCGTCGTCGACCACCGGGGTGAAGAAGTCCGCCGTGGCCACCACGGCGAGGTCGCCGTCGATGCGCACCACGGCCGCGTCGTCGCCGTCCTCGAGCCCGACCACCAGGTCGGCGGCGGTCCCGCCGTGCAGGCCTTTGACGATGTCCTCGAGCTCACCGGGCGGGATCTTGCAGGCGCACCCACCGCCGTGGGCGTACTGGGTCAGCCGGTAGCTGTCGAGTGCAGTCATCCCACGACCGTAACGCCGGGTCGTGGCCGACCAGTAGCGTGATCGGCGGAGGCGTTCTGGAGACGTACAGGTGCCTGGTGGCCCTCCCGGTCTTCAAAACCGGTGAAGCCGAGGATCTCGGCTTGGCGGGTTCGATTCCCGTCCGTCTCCGCCACGACCGCGAGGAGGCGCATGACCGACAGCGACCCGCGCCGAAAGGTCCCGCGCACCGACGCCATCCTCGCCGACGCTCAGGTCGCCGCAGCCGAGCAGCGTCTCGGCCGCGGCCGGGTGAAACGCGCCGTGGCCGACGTCCTCGACGAGGTGCGGGCCGGTGACCTGGCGGCTGCGGACGCGGTCCCGGCCGTCCTCGACCGGCTCCCGGCCGTTGCCGCGGGCGTGCGCCCGGTGCTCAACGCGACCGGGGTCGTGCTGCACACCAACCTCGGTCGCGCGTCGCTCTCACCGGCCGCTCGCGACGCCGTCGCCGCCGCGGCCGGGTACGTGGACGTCGAGTTCGACCTCGCCACCGGACACCGCGCGCCCCGTGGCGCGACGACCCTGGCCGCCCTGCGCCGGGCCGTCCCGGATGCCGGCGACGCGATGGTCGTCAACAACGGCGCAGCCGCGGTCCTGCTCGCGGTGACGGTGCTCGCCGCCGGCCGCGAGGTGGTGATCAGCCGCGGCGAGATGGTCGAGATCGGGGACGGCTTCCGGCTGCCCGACCTGCTCGTCTCGACCGGTGCCCGGCTGCGCGAGGTGGGCACCACCAACCGGGTGACGCCCGCCGACTACGCCGGGGCGCTCGGCCCCGACACCGGCGCAATCCTCAAGGTGCACCCGAGCAACTTCACCATCGAGGGCTTCACCCGCGCCGCCTCGGTGCACGAGTTGGCCGCGCTCGGCGTGCCAGTCGTCGCGGACATCGGCAGCGGGCTGCTCGCCCCGAGCACCGCGCTGCCGCAGGAGCCCGACGCCACCTCGGCCCTGCGCGCGGGCGCGACCCTGGTCACCTGCAGCGGCGACAAGCTGCTCGGCGGTCCGCAGGCCGGTCTCGTGCTCGGCGCCGCCGACGTCATCGCGCGCCTGCGCCGCCACCCGCTGGCTCGCGCCCTGCGGGTCGACAAGCTCACCCTGGCCGCGCTCGAAGCGACGCTGGACGGCCCGCCCACACCGACGGCGCGCGCCCTCGCGGCCGACCCGGACGACGTGCACGCCCGGTGCACCGCGCTCGCCGCGGCGCTGGCCGGTGCGGTGCCGAGCGAGGTCGTCGCGTGCGACGGCGCGGTCGGTGGTGGTGGCGCGCCGGGTGTCGCCCTGCCCGGCTGGGCCCTGGCGCTGCCGGCCGCGCTGGCCGGGCCCCTGCGCGGCGGCACGCCCGCCGTCGTCGGTCGCCTCGAGAACGGCCGCTGCCTGCTGGACCTGCGCTGCGTCGACCCGGACGAGGACGCGGCGCTGCTCGCGGCCGTCCGCGCCAGCCTGCCGAGCGCGCCGTGACTGCCGTGACTGCCGTGACGCGCCGTGACTGCCGAGCGCGCCGTGACCGCCCAGCCGACAATGCTCGCGGGCCGGTGAGTACGCACGTCGTCGCGACGGCCGGGCACGTCGACCACGGCAAGTCGACGCTCGTCCGGGCGCTGACCGGGCAGGAACCGGACCGCTGGGCCGAGGAGAAGCGCCGCGGCCTCACCATCGACCTCGGCTACGCCTGGACGACCCTGCCGTCGGGCGCTGACCTCGCCTTCGTCGACGTCCCGGGCCATCAGCGCTTCATCGCCAACATGCTCGCCGGCCTCGGGCCGGCGCCGGGCGTGCTGTTCGTGGTCGCGGCGGACGAGGGCTGGGCGCCGCAGTCGACCGAACACCTCGCCGCCGCGCACGCGCTGGGCCTGCAGCATGCACTGATCGCCGTCACCCGCAGCGATCTCGCCGACCCGGAGCACGCGCTGGCCGAGGCTCGTGCCCGGCTGGCCGACACCACCCTCGGTGCGTGCGAGGCGGTCGCCGTGTCGGGCCGGACCGGGGCGGGGCTGCCCGAACTGGTGGCCGCGCTGGACCGGCTGGTCGCCGCGATCCCCGCGCCGGACCCGGCTGCGCGCGTCCGGCTCTGGGTCGACCGGTCCTTCACCATCCGCGGCAGCGGCACCGTCGTGACCGGCACGCTCTCGGCCGGGACGGTCGCGGTCGGCGACGAGCTCGACCTGCACGGACGGACGGTGGGTGTGCGCGCCGTGCAGAGCATGGACGCACCCGTCGACCGCATCGTCGCACCGGCCCGGGTCGCGCTGAACCTGCGCGGCGTCGCAGCTGCCGACGTCCGGCGCGGGGACGTCCTGGTGACCCCGCGGTCCTGGCACTGGACCCGCCAGGTCGACGTCCGGCTCGACCACCCCGGCGACGTCCCGGCCGAACTGGTGCTGCACGTCGGTTCGGCGGCGGTGCCGGTGCGACTGCGCCCGCTCGGCGCCGGCACCGCGCGGTTGAGCCTGCCGCGGGCGCTGCCGCTGCAAGCCGGCGACCGGGCGGTGCTGCGCGATCCGGGACGGCAGGCGGTGGCGGCCGGTGCGCTCGTGCTCGACGCCGACCCGCCGGCGCTCGCCCGGCGCGGGGCGGCCCGGGCACGCGGGGCCGTGCTGTCCGCCGCCACCGGGGTGCTCGACCCCACCGCCGAAGTCGCCCGGCGCGGGGCGATGCGGCGCGAGCGGTTGCAGCTGCTCGGTTGGCGGGGCGGCGAGCTGGCGACGTTGCGTGCCGTCGGGGACTGGCTGGTCGACGAGCAGGCGTGGGACGGCTGGGTGCGTGCGGCTCGCGCCGCGGTCGCCGACTGGGCCGGGCGCGACCCGCTCGACCCCGCCATGCCGCGAGCAGCGTTGCGGCACGCGCTCGACCTGCCCGGCGACCCGGACCACCACGCTACCGACGACCTGTTCGACGCCCTCGTGGCGGCCACCGGGCTGCCGAGCATCGACGGCCGGGTCGGGACGCGCGCGCGCGCCGACCTGGGTCCGGCCGAGCGGTCGGTCCAGCAGGTCGAGGCGCGCCTGCGCGAGCACCCGTTCCGGCCCCCGGACAGCGGCGAACTCGCCGCGCTCGGCCTCGGCCGCCGCGAATTGGCAGCGGCCGAGCAGGCCGGTCGGCTGGTGCGCGTCGGCCCGGACGTGGTGCTGCTGCCGACCGCTGCGACAGCGGCGCTCGAGCGGCTGCGGACGCTCGAGCAGCCGTTCACCACCAGCCAGGCGCGCGTCGTGCTCGACACCACCCGCCGGGTGGCGGTTCCGCTGCTGGAACACCTCGACGGCCTCGGGGTCACCGTGCGCGTCGACCAGACGACCCGACGGGTGCGCTGACCGGACGGCACCCACTCGGCCGCGCGACGTTTTACCCGACCCGGCCCGGGGTACGACGCTCGCTGAAGCGTTTCTGACCCCCCGCACTGGGACCGTCCGGACTGCGCCGTCGGCCGTGCCCCGAAAGGTGGCACGATGCTCCGGCTCGATGTCAACGCGTTCGACTACGCGATCCTCGCGATCTACTTCGGGCTGGTCGTTGCGATCGGCGTGATGGCCCGCCGGGCGATCGCGACGAGCGAGGACTTCCTGCTGTCCGGACGGTCGCTGCCGGCCTGGGTCACCGGGCTCGCGTTCATCTCGGCGAACCTCGGTGCCATCGAGATTCTCGGGATGGCCGCGAACGGCGCGCAGTACGGCATCTCGACCGTGCACTTCTACTGGGTGGGCGCGGTTCCCGCGATGGTCTTCCTCGGCATCGTGATGATGCCGTTCTACTACGGCTCACGCGTGCGCAGCGTGCCCGAGTTCCTGCTGCGGCGGTTCAACCCGGCCACGCACCTGTTCAACGCCGTGTCCTTCGCCGCAGCCGCCGTGCTCATCGCCGGGGTGAACCTGTACGCGCTCGCCCTCGTCGTCAACGCGCTCATCGGCTGGCCGATCTGGGTGTCGATCATCGTCTCGGCAGCCTTCGTCCTCGCCTACATCACGTTGGGCGGGCTGTCCGGGGCGATCTACAACGAGGTGCTGCAGTTCTTCGTGATCGTCGCGGGGCTCGTGCCGCTGGTGATCATCGGCCTCGACAACGTCGGCGGCTGGAACGGGCTCAAGACCAAGGTCGCGGCGAAGGTCGGCGACGACAGCTTCTTCAACAGCTGGTCAGGGGTCAACGTCGGCCACTGGACCAACCCGCTCGGCGACTGGATCGGCATCGTCATGGGCTTGGGCTTCGTCCTGTCCTTCGGGTACTGGACGACGAACTTCGCCGAGGTCCAACGCGCCCTGTCGGCGAAGGATCTCTCGGCCGCTCAGCGCACTCCGCTGATCGGCTCGTTCCCGAAGATCTTCATCCCTGCGCTGACGATCATCCCCGGCCTGATCGCGGTCGCCACGGTCAAGGGGTTCGACCAGCCGGGAGCCGACTACAACAACGCGATCCCGGCACTGATGAACAAGTTCCTGCCCAACGGCACGCTCGGCGTCGCGCTGGCCGGCCTGCTGGCCGCGTTCATGGCCGGCATGGCCGCGAACGTCAGCTCGTTCAACACCGTGTTCACCTATGACATCTGGCAGACCTATGTCGTCAAGGGCCGGCGCGACCGCTACTACCTGACCGTCGGTCGCGTCGTCACGCTGGCCGGCATCCTCGTCGGCATCCTCACCGCGTTCATCGCGTCCGGCTACGCGAACATCATGAACTACATCCAGCTGCTGTTCAGCTACTTCAACGCGCCGCTGTTCGCGACGTTCATCATCGCGATGTTCTGGAAGCGGGCGACACCGTGGGCAGGTATCAGCGGCCTGGCGGCAGGCACGCTCGGAGCCGCCGTCATGCATTTCGCGGGCTACCACATCGGGTACTTCTACCCTGGCGGCGAGGTGCTGGCGCACGACAAGATCAATGCGCAGATGGCGAACTTCTACGGCGCGATCGTCGCGTTCGTGGCCGACGCCGTCGTCACCGTGATCGTCAGCCTGGTGACGGCGCGCAAGCCCGTCGAGGAACTCGGTGGTCTGGTGTGGGGCATCCCCGATCCGAACGCGCCCGATCCGAGCAGCGTCCCGAAGCCGAAGTGGTGGGCCTCGCCGAAGATCCTCGGCGCCATCTCGCTCGGCATCACCGCCGTCCTGTCCGTGATCTTCGTCTGAGGAGGATCTGATGCCCGAGAACGCGAAACAGGACGACGACTCCACGACCTCGGCCGCGGCCAAACTCTTCGACATCCGGCTGCTCATCGGCGGGCTGTTCCTCGTCTACGGGGTGATGCTGACGGTGGCGGGGTTCTTCACCTCCGCGGCTGATCGCGCCAAGGCGAGCGGCATCAACATCAACCTGTGGCTGGGCCTCGGCATGCTCGTCGTCGGAGCGGTGTTCCTGGTGTGGCTCAAGCTCAATCCGTTGCGCCACGAGCCGGAGGACACGCCATGACCGATCCGGCCCCGTTGATCGTCGTCGGCGTGGACGGCTCGGACGGCAGCCGCGACGCCGTGCGCTGGGCCGCCGCCCAGGCTGCCCTGACCGGCTCGCACGTCCGCGCGGTCGCGAGTTGGCGCTGGCCGAACTACGTCACCCGGATCCCGCCCGGCGTGGATCTCGCGACCGACACGGCGCGCACGCTGCAGGAGGTGCTCGCGGACGTGCGGCCCGAGTACCCGAGCGTGCAGTTCAGCGAGCACGTCGTCGAAGGCCCGGCCGGGCCGGCGCTGCTCACCCAGGCCGCCGGTGCCAGCCTGCTGGTGGTCGGCGCGCGCGGCCGGGCCGCCTTCCCCGGCATGCTGCTCGGCTCGGTCGCCGAGTACTGCGTGCGCCACGGTCCGTGCCCGGTCGTCGTCGTCCGCACCGGCGTCGGCCCGGGGCCTTCGCACCCCGGCTGACCCGGCGAGCCGACTGGAATCCGGCGGAACGCGAGCGTCGACCGCCCGCCCCCGACCTTCTCGCTTGTAATCTTCGGCGGTGACCGACCTCGCGCTCGCGCCGATGCCCCGGCGTCTCGATCACATCCAGGGCTTGCGGGGACTCGCGATCCTGCTCGTCGTCGGCTACCACGTCGACGTCGGCCTGCGCGGCGGCTTCGTCGGCGTCGACGTGTTCTTCGTGATTTCCGGCTACGTGATCACCGGGCTGCTGGTCCGCGAGAGCGATCGGTGGGGGCATCTCGAGTTCGGCCGGTTCTACCTGCGCCGGATCCGCCGTCTGCTGCCCGCGCTGGCCGTCGTCCTGGTGGCGACGGCGCTGCTGTCGCTGCTGTTGCAGTCACCGTTCACCGGGCAGCGCACGACCGGCAGGGTCGGCCTCTATGCGAGCGGCTTCGTCGCGAACCTTGCGCTGTACACGGTGAAGGGCGGCTACTACGCGCAGCCCTCGGACGCGAATGCCCTGCTGCACACGTGGTCGTTGTCGGTGGAGGAACAGTTCTACCTCGGCTTCCCGCTGTTGCTCGCCGGTGCCTTCGCCCTCGCCTACCGCCGTCCGTTGCTCGGCGCCATCGGCTGGGTGGCCGGGGTGTCCGCGGCGTCGTTGGGACTGTTCGTGGTGCTGTCCGCCGGCGTCGTCGAGCTTCCGCTGCTGTCCAACGACGCGCAGGCGGCGTTCTACGCGCCGGTGACGCGGGTGTGGGAATTCGGCGTCGGTGCGCTCGTCGCACTCTGGCATGCCCAGGACAGCCGGTTGCCGCAGCGCGCGGCTGGTGTCGCGGGCGCCCTCGGCGGCGGGTTGATCGTCGCGTCCGCGGTGCTGCTCGACGGCGCGGACAAGTGGGCCAGTGCCGAACTGGTCGTGCCGGTCCTCGGCGCCGCCCTGCTCGTGGCGGCCGGGCAGTTGCCGGGAGCCGTCCACACCGTGTTGTCCGTCGAGCCGTTGCGGTGGATCGGTGACCGGTCCTACAGCTGGTATCTGTGGCACTGGCCCTTGATCGTCTTCGCGGCCCTGTACTGGCCCGGGAACCGGGTTGCCGCGATCGCCGCGGCACTGCTCGCTCTCGCGGTCGCCACCGGTTCGTATCGCTACGTCGAGCAGCGGTTCCGGTACCCGCGCCGGGACGCGAGCCGCCACGCCCACGGCGGCGCGCAGGTGCGCTCCGTCGCTGTCCTCGCGGCAGTGTGTGTGCTCGTGCCGGCGACGCTGCTCGGCGGCCTTCGCCTGGCTGCCGAACGCGACTGGTTCAACGGCGACATCACCACGATGCGTGAGCAGGTGCTCACGCTGCCGCCCGGGACCGTGCACGGTTGCGCGGTCAACAGGGCGATCCGCGACGACGACATCACCTCGTGCACCGCGGGCGCGGACGAACCCGGCGAGCCGATCTACCTGCTCGGGGACTCGAACGCCGGCATGTACGCCGATGGACTGGTCGCCGCCGGTGCCGCGCTGCACCGTCCGGTCGTGCTGCTGTGGAAGGCACGGTGTGCCGTGGTGGACGTGATCGTGCCGCTGCCCGGATACGACACCGACGAGTGCCAGCGCTACAACGGCCGCGTCCTCAAGTGGCTCACCGACCATCGCGGCGGTGCAGTCTTCGTCGCGTCGGTGAACGACTACATCGACATCGGCACGGTCTCGATGATCGATCCGGCCACGGGTAGCACGACGGACCACACCGATGCCAAGGCGCGACTCTGGACCGACGGGCTGACCCGCTCCCTGAAAGCCGTGGCCGCCACCGGGCACTCGGTGGTGCAGTTGGCCGTGTTGCCGCATCCCGGCGGCGAGGACGCGGACGCCCGGCCCCGCTGGGATCCGTCGACGTGCGCCTTCGCGACCATGGTGCGCTCGGTCGCGAAGTGCGGGACGTCGGTCTCGCTGTCGGCCGAGGACGAACGGCAGGCGCGTGCGCTGAAAGCCGAACGGGACGCGGCGACCGCGGCCGGCGTCACGCTGCTCGACCTGCGCAGCGACGTCTGCCCGGACGGCGAGTGCGCCACGAATGACGGCAGCCGGTGGATCTACCGCGACGGCGACCACATCTCGATCGACGAGAGCCGCCGGCTCGCGCCCCAACTCGAGGCCGCGATCCGCGCGCTCGAGTGACACCGCCGGGCGCGTGCCCGGGCAACTGTCAGCGGCCGGGGCGGTCAGCGGCCGGCGCGGTCAGCTGCTGAGGGCGGTCAGCTGCTCAGGGCGGTCAGCGGCTCAGTCGCGGTCCTGCCAGGTGCACACGCACACCTCGTTGCCCTCGGCATCGGCCAGGATCCAGAACGAGTTCGCCGCCGCGTCG
The DNA here is from genome assembly GCA_963750295.1 of uncultured Actinomycetota bacterium. Lineage (GTDB taxonomy): Bacteria > Actinomycetota > Actinomycetes > Mycobacteriales > Jatrophihabitantaceae > CAVVPY01. The sequence continues at coordinate 271,217 of CAVVPY010000005.1, read as the reverse complement.
CTGACGAGCGTCCCGCCCGCGTCCACCGCTGCCCGTACCCGCGCGTCTGCCTCGTCGTGGGCGACGGTGATGTCGAAGTGGATCCGGTTGCGCTGCGGCCGGGGCTGATCCATCTGCTGGAACCACACCGCGGGCAACTGCCCGGTGACGTCGACGATCGCGTCCGGCGCTTCGTCGTGTCCGGGCTCGTCCACGTAACCGAGGACGGCGCGCCAGAACGGGCGGATCGCAGCGATGTCCATCGCGTCGACCGCGATCTCGAGCATCTGCACCGGCCGGGCGCCGACACGCGAGCGGGTCTCGAGCCCGAGTTCGGCGACGTGGTCGCTGATCCGCCGCGCCATCTCGACGTCGGCCTCGGTGACCGCGGCCGCGGCGCGGTCCTGCACCGACAGTTCGAGCCGGTCCGGCCGGACGTCGAGGCGCAGGTGACGGTCGGCCCCCGGCCCCGCTGCCGTCACGGCGACGGCGGCGGCGCCGAGCGCCTGGTGCAGCGAGGTCACCGGCACCGCACTGCACAGCGTGCCGAGCAGGTAGCGCCAGCCGATCCCCTCGACGGCGGCAGAGGCCGCGCCTCGAGTCAGCGTCGCGTTCTCAGCAGTCATGTCGTGAGCGTGCCATTGGGTTCGGACAAGCTCGCACCCGCGTCAACCTTGGACGATCGTGCGCACGTCGTGCCCGACCGGCAGGCCGAGCGAGTTCGCGACGAAGCAGGTGCGGTTCGCGTCCTCGTGCAGCCGCTCGGCGTCCTCGACCATCGACTGCTCGGCCACGGTGACGACCGGGTGCAGGGTGATCTCGGTGAACCGGCCACCGGTGGTCCGCGTCCTCGGTCATCGTGGCGGTCGGGTGGTCCACGTACGCGGTGACCACCACTCCGTTGACCGCGGCAACATGCAGGTAGGACAGCATGTGGCACTGCGAGGTGGACGCGAGCAGCAGCTGCTCGGGATTCCAGCGCGACGGGTTGCCGCGGAAGTTCGCGTCGGCGGAGCCGGCGATGGTGGGCACGTGTTCGGCGCGTACCTCGTGGTCGCGGTCGTAGGAGCGGTAGCTCGCCGTCCCCTCGCCGCGGTTGCCCGTCCACTGGACGGTGCACTGGTAGCGGTGCTCTCTGGCCACGGGCGGGACCTTCCTAGGCGTGCGGGCCGACGGTCACCGAGGCGATGGTGAGTTCGGGGCGTCCTTCGAGAATCATCCCGACCTGCTCGACCGCGTCGTCCAGCGCCCTGCGCGTGGCCGCACCGAGGCGCCGCAACGGCTCGACCGTGATCGCGACCCGCCGCCCCGAGCGACGCTGGTGCCAGACACCGGCAACCGCGCCGTCCACGAGCAGGACGGGGAAGTTGCCGGCCTGCCCGGTGGCGGTGCCGCCGGCGAGGGCCCGCTGCGCGGCGCGGGGCGGGAAGAGCAGTTCGCGCGGCTGCGCGCCGACCACGTAGGCGTCGAAGTACGGCAGCAGGTGGACACCGGTGACCGCATCCTCGCCCGGCTCGGCGTCGCCCGGGTTCACGAACGACTCGGTGCCGGCCAGCTCGACCGTCTCGGTGTCCTGGTCGGCCAGCGCGGCCGAGGCCCACGCGGGTGGGACGGCCAGCCACCGGGCCAGCTGCGCCGGCGTCGCCGGGCCGTACGCGTGCAGGTAGCGCCGCAGCAGTGCCGGAACCGCGGTCTCGGCGGGGTCGGGACGAAAGCCCGGGATCCGCCGGCGCGGCGCGGAGTAGGTGACGGTGCGACCCCGGTTGGGGCCGAAGCACAGCGCACCCCGGTGCGCGGCGGCCGCGATCGCCTGCCGCCAGCGCGGCCACCAGCCGTTGAAGGCGGGCATGGTCAGCTCGCCGGCCCACGCCCCGCAGGCCCGCCAGACGGCCTGGTCCAGCTCGTCCAGGGTCAGGTCGGCCTCGGCCAGTGCGGCGTCGACGGCGGCGACGACGGCGTCGATCTGTCCGGCGTCGAGGCGGACTCCCGCCGGCATGCTCGTCCCGGTGGGCACCGCGGCCAGCGCACCCGTCCACATCGGCAGGTCGGCGGCCGCGAGAAGGTGCACCGTCCCGCGCGGACCGAACGTGCGCACCAGGGTCGCCTCGTCCCCGAGCGCGCGGCGCACGTCGGTACGGGTTGCGCCGTCGAGGCGCAGCGCGACCGACAGCTCGGCAGCAGACGGGATCTGGGCGTGCGCTCCGCACATCGCGGCCACCGCCGCTGCAGGGTCGGTGACCGGTTGCAGCAGCCCGTGCCGGGCCATCCGCCGCGCGCACACCGCCGGCCAGCTGAGCTCGGTGAGCGTCCTGTCCGTCACAGCTTCATCCTCGGGTGTCGGTCCGACAGCGCGGCAGTCGTACGGTGGGGACATGGCCGCCACATCCCCCGCAACCCCCTCACTTGGTAAGAAACCGGAACGCGGGCCGATGGCCTGGGTCGGGGCGTTCACCGGCTTCTACCCGGCTACGGCGAACGACCTGTCCGGGCTCGACCCGGTCGCCCGGTTCCTGTACGCCGCGCGCAGCGTGATCCTGGTGATCTCGGCCCAGTCGGCCGCGATCGCCGGTCTGCTGGCCGCCACCGACCGACGCTTCGAGCTCGTCCCGTTCGTGCTGGTGCTGGTCGGCTACCTCGTCCTGCACGCGATCAGCAACCTGTCCAACGACTACTTCGGCTACCGCCGCGGGCACGACACCGACGACTCGCCGCGCCGCCGCTACACGCTGCACCCGGTGGCGAGCGGGGCGTTCACGATGCGCTTGCTGGCCACCGGCCTGGCCGTACTGCTGGCCGTCGCCGTCGCGATCGGCGCCTACTTCGTCGCGCTGCGCGGCCTGGACGCGGTGTGGCTGGTGCTGGTCGGGGCGGTGCTGCTCTACGCCTACGACGCCGCGCCGCGCGCGCTGAAGGAACTGGGGCTGGGCGAGGTCGCGGCGTTCGTCGTCTGGGGGCCGCTGATGATCGGCGGCGGCTACTACGTGATCACCGGGCACTGGTCCGGCGACGCGTTCCTCGCCTCCGTCCCGTACGGGCTGGGCGTGGCGTCGATCCTGATCGGCAAGCACATCGACCAGCGCGGCTTCGACATCTCGCAGCAGCAGCACACGCTGCCGGTGCTGCTCGGCGAGAACGGTGCCCGGCTGCTGAACCGCGCCGTCCTCGTCCTGATGTACCTGCTGACCGCGGTGGCGGTGGGCGTCGGTGCGCTGAGCCCGCTGGTCGCGGTCGTGCTCGTCGCCGCTCCGCGCGCGCTGCGGGCGCTGCGGGTGATGTCGCACCCGGCCCCGGACGAGCCCCCGTCCGGTTACGTCGGCTGGCCGCTCTGGTACCACCGGGTGTGCCTCGTCCACAACCGTGCCTTCGGCTGGCTGTTCATCCTCGGCGCGGGCGCGGGAGCGATCTGGCCGGCCCTGCGCCTCGGCTGACGCGCCGGGTTCCCGTCGAGTGACGACTCGTGAAGATCAGAGACGGCGAATTTCCCGTCTCTGACCTTGGGGATCCGTCACTCGAGCGGAGGGGGCCGCGGCGGTCGGCTCAGCTGCCGTACGGACGGATCTGGTAGTCGCCGCGGGTACGCGCGACCACCGTGCCGTCCTCGCCCAGGACCTCGGCCTCGAGCAGGAACCCGGCCTTCGTACCGTCCGCCGATTCGCTGCGCACCCGCGCGAGCTCGGCGTCGGACAGGCTGGCCGAGGCGGTGAGCGGCCCCTTGCCCGGCGCCAGGAAGTCGATGGTCACGCTGCGCACCAGCGGGTAGTGCGTGGTGATGTCGAAACTGGCGAAGTGCAGCGCCCCGCCGAGCACCTCGGCCAGGGTGAAGATGACCCCCGCGTAGATCGTGCCGAAGTGGTTGCCGTTTCCCTCGAACGGCAACTCGGCCCGGACGTAGCCGGGGCGCAGCTCGACGAAGTGGACGCCCATCTGGTGAGCGCGCGGGATGAGCTGCTCGAGTGCACCGTTCATCGCCTCGAGCGGCGTCGGGGTCTGGGTCACGGACGGAGACTAACCGGCGCCGGGTAGTCCCGGTCGAGCGCGGCGTTGAGCTCGATGACGTTGACGCGGGGTTCGCCGAGGAAGCCGAGCCCGCGCCCAGTCTCGTACCGTGTCACGAGCGACGCGACCTCCGCGACGGCAATGCCCCGGACGCGCGCCACGACCGCCTCCTGCAACCGGGCGTAGGCCGGGCTGATGTCCGGGTCGAGCCCCGAGCCCGAGGCCGTGACGGCATCGGCCGGAACGGCGGGACGGGCCGGCGCGTCGCCGCGGATGGGCACGATCTGCCCCCGCGAGTAGTCGACGCCCGCACGTGCGCACCCGACCGCCACCCCCTCGTAGCCAGCGAGGAACGGCGTCGCCGGGCACATCTGGTTCACGCTGATCGCGCGGGTCACCGCGCCGGCGTAGCCGGGCCCGGTGTGGAACACCGCCAGCACGGCACCGGCCCCGCTGGCCGTGCAGAACGGACGAGACCCGTCGACGCCGTAGATCCGGCCGATCCTGGCCGAGCGCGCACACACCTCGGTGAGCAGGCTGGGTCCACCGGGCGCGTCCACGACCGACTCAGGACCGAGGTTGCTCGCGCCGGACGCGGTCGGGTCATAGCCGCCCGTCGATGGCCGGCCCTGGAAGTACTGCAGCAGCGGTCGTCCGGCGTCGTCGGTGAAGCGTTGACCGAGCAGAGCCGATCCGACGACACGGCCGTCCACCGTCAGCATCGAGCCGTCGGCCCGGTGGTCCAGGCCGGGCAGTCGGGCGATGAGCGTGATCGTCAGCGGATAGACGATTCCGAGCAGGACAGTGAGCGCTACGAGCATCCGCAGTGCGGCAGCCATCTGGCGAAGATAGGTCAGCACGAACCTCACGCCGATCACCCGATCCCGGGAACGAGCGCGACCAGCAAATCGATGAGCTTGATGCCGACGAACGGGACGACGATGCCGCCCAAACCGTAGATCACGATGTTTCGGCGCAGCATCGCCGCCGCATTCGAGGGCCGGTAGCGCACGCCGCGCAATGCCAACGGAATCAGCACCACGATGATCAGCGCGTTGAAGATCACCGCGGACAAGATCGCGGACTCGGGCGAGTGCAGCCGCATGAGGTTGAGCGCGTCGAGCCCCGGGTACACCGCCGCGAACATCGCCGGGATGATCGCGAAGTACTTCGCGACGTCGTTCGCGATCGAGAACGTCGTCAACGCGCCCCGCGTGATCAGCAGTTGCTTGCCGATCTCGACGATCTCGATCAGCTTCGTCGGATCGGAGTCGAGGTCGACCATGTTGCCGGCTTCCTTCGCCGCCGATGTCCCGGTGTTCATCGCGACGCCGACATCAGCCTGCGCGAGGGCCGGCGCGTCGTTGGTGCCATCGCCTGTCATCGCGACGAGCTTGCCGCCGCGCTGTTCGCGCTTGATCAGGGCCAGCTTGTCCTCTGGCGTGGCCTCGGCGAGGAAGTCGTCGACCCCCGCTTCGCCCGCAATCGCCTTTGCTGTCAGCGGATTGTCGCCGGTGATCATCACCGTGCGGATTCCCATTGCGCGCAGTTCGGCGAAGCGGTCGACCATTGCGTGCTTCACCACGTCCTTGAGATGAATCACGCCGAGCACGCGTGGCACGTCGGTCCCGACACGCTCGGCCACCACCAGCGGCGTGCCACCCGTCGCGCTGATCGCGTCCACGACATCGCCGGCGCTCGCCGGGACGGACCCGCCACCGGTATGCACCCAGGCGAACACCGCGCTGGCGGCGCCCTTGCGGACCTGCCGGTCACCGTCGAGGTCGACCCCGCTCATCCGGGTCTGCGCCGTGAACGGCACGAAGGTGGCGCGCCCGAGGTCGTCGCGCTCGCGCAGGCCGTACTCGCGCTTGGCCAGCACGACCACCGATCGCCCTTCCGGCGTCTCGTCCGCGAGCGAGGACAGTTGTGCGGCGTCGGCCAGCCCGGCGATCCCGACCGCACCGAGGGCGACGAACTCGGTCGCCTCGCGGTTGCCAAGGGTGATCGTCCCGGTCTTGTCGAGCAGCAACGTCCCGACATCGCCGGCCGCCTCTACCGCGCGACCACTCATCGCGAGGACATTGCGCTGGACGAGGCGGTCCATGCCGGCGATGCCGATCGCGGACAGCAGCGCACCGATCGTTGTCGGGATGAGGCAGACGAGCAACGACACCAGCACGATGCCGGTGATGCCGTTCGAGTCCAGCGCGGCACTGTCCGCGATCCCCGGCTGCTGCGCCTTCGCGAAGATTGCGAGCGGCTGCAAGGTCACGGTGGCGAGCAGGAAGATGATCGTCAACGAGGCGAGCAGGATGCTCAGTGCGATCTCGTTCGGAGTCTTCTGCCGGGACGCGCCCTCGACGAGCGCGATCATCCTGTCGATGAACGATTCCCCCGGCTTGTTGGTGATCTGCACGACGATGCGGTCGGACAACACCCGCGTTCCGCCGGTGACCGAACTGCGGTCGCCACCGCTCTCGCGGATCACCGGCGCGCTCTCCCCGGTGATGGCGCTCTCGTCCACGCTGGCGATTCCCTCGACCACGTCACCGTCGCCGGGCACGACGTCCCCCGCCTCGCACACGACGCGATCGCCCTGCTGCAGCAGCGGCGCCGGCACCGACTCCTCACCGGTCACGGCGAGGCGGCGCGCGATGGTGTCCTTGCGTGCCCGGCGCAGCGAATCCGCCTGCGCCCTGCCCCGCCCTTCGGCGACCGCCTCGGCCAGATTGGCGAACACAACGGTCAGCCACAACCACACGACGATGAGCCAGGCGAACACCGAGGGGTCAGCAATGGCGATGGCCGTCGTGAACGCGGCGCCGACTTCGACCAGCAGCATGACCGGGTTTCGCCACAGCGCCCTGGGGTCGAGCTTGCCGAGCGCGTCCGGCAACGATGCGAGCAGCAGTTTCGGGTCCAGCCGGCCGGCACCGACGCTCCCGCTCATCGGTGCAGTCCCTCAGCGAGCGGGCCGAGCGCCAGCGCCGGGAAGTAGGTGAGCGCGACGACCGTGACCGTTATTGCCGAGAGCATGCCGACGAAGAGCATGGTGTGCGTCGGCACCGTCCCTTCCGATGAGGGGACGGCCCGCTGGCGCGCCAGCGACCCGGCCAGCCCGAGGACGAAGATGATCGGCAGGTAGCGACCGAAGAGCATCGCGAGGCCGAGCGCGGTGTTGTACCAGTGCGTGTTCGTCGAAAGCCCGGCGAACGCGCTCCCGTTGTTGTTCGACGCGGACGTGAATGCGTACAGCACCTCGGACAGGCCGTGTGCCCCCGCGTTGAGCATCCCGGCGCGCTCGCCGGGCAGTGCGATCGCCGTCGCCGTTCCGACGAGGACGAGCAGCGGCGTGGTCAGCAGGTACAGCGAGGCGAACTTCACCTCGCGCGCGCCGAGCTTCTTGCCGAGGTATTCGGGCGTGCGGCCGACCATCAGCCCGGCAACGAAAACGGTGACGATGGCCAGGACCAACATTCCGTACAAGCCCGATCCGACTCCACCCGGCGCGACCTCGCCGAGCATCATGTCCAGCAACGTCATCGCGCCGCCGAGACTTGTGTACGAGTCGTGAAAGCTGTCCACGGCGCCGGTGGACGTCAGCGTCGTGGCGGTCGCGAAAACCCCGGAATCGGCCACACCGAAACGCACCTCGGTTCCCTCGGTCGCCGCCCCGACGGCGGTCGGCACGGTGCCGTGGTGCGCCAGTTGGAAGATCACCGTGGCCGCCACGCTGAGCACGGCGAGGACTGCCATCACGGTGGCGATCGCCCGCCCCTGGCGCGGATCGCCGATCAGGCGACCGAAGGTGCGCGGCAGTGAGAACGGGATGCACAACAGCAAGTAGATCTGCAGCCAGTTGGTCCACGGTGTCGGGTTCTCGAACGGGTCCGCCGAATTGGCGTTGGTGAAGCCGCCGCCATTGGTACCGAGTTCTTTGATCGCCTCCTGGCTGGCGATCGGCCCGCCGGTGATCGTTTGCGTGGCGCCCGCGATCGTCCGGACGCTCTCGTAGTGGTGGAAGTTCTGCACCACGCCCCCTGCGACGAACACGATCGCGACGAGGAACGACAGCGGCAGCAGCACCCGAATGCAGATGCGCGTGACGTCGACCCAGAAGTTGCCCAGCCGGTCGGTGCGGCTGCGACTGATGCCTCGAATCAGGGCCACCGCGACTGCTATCCCGACCGCTCCTGACACGAAGTTCTGAACTGCGAGCCCGCTCATCTGTACGACATAGCCGAGGGCGTTCTCGCCTGAATACGACTGCCAGTTGGTATTGGTGACGAAGCTGACCGCCGCGTTCCACGCCTGGTCGACCGGCATCTGCGCAACGTCGTACGGGCGGGCGAAGAGCTGCTGCACCCGCAGCAACGCGTACAGCCCGAGAACCGAGATCGCCCCGAAGGCGAGGATCGAGCGCAGGTACGTCGCCCACGTCTGATCGACGTCGGGATTGACCCCCGCCAGGCGATAGAGGGCGCGTTCGACCCGAAGGTGCCGGGTGGCCGCGAGCACGCGAGCCAGGTAATCACCGAGCGGGCGGTAGGTCAGGAGCAACGCGGCAACGAGCGTCGCCACGAAGACGACCCCCGCGTAGTCACTGCTCATCGCTTTAGAACCGTTCGGGAAAGAGCAGAGCGATCACGAAGAAGACCACGAAGGCGGTGGCGAGGCCGAGACCGACACCGTTGACCACGCTCACAGTCGTTCCACGCCCTTCGCGCAGAGCGCGAGCAGCGCGAAGCACACCAGCGTGAGGACGACGAACAGCACGTCGGTCACGAAATCTCCCTGATTGCTCGATCGGACGAGGTGCAGTCTTGGCGCCGGAATATGTTGCTGTCGAAGCGATCCGGGCATCCTCACGCGTTCGTCACGCTCAATTCGCGCGATCAGCACGCTCTGTGCTGCACGCTGATGGACACTGATGGCGGGCGATCGGCGAAGGGACGGGATGAGCACGCGCGGCACGCTGCGGATCTACCTGGGCGCGGCTGCCGGTGTCGGCAAGACCGTCGCGATGCTCGACGAGGGACGGCGGCGGGCCGAACGCGGAAGCGACGTGGTGATCGGCTTCGTCGAGACCCATGGTCGGCGGCACACCGCGGAACGGATCGGCGCCCTGCCCATCGTGGCTCGCCGCAGTGTGCGCTACCGGGACGCGACGTTCGACGAGATGGATCTCGACGCGATCCTGCGCCGCCGGCCGGCCGTCGTGCTCGTGGACGAGTTGGCGCACACGAACGTCCCTGGTTCCGGACCGCATGACAAGCGCTGGCAGGACGTCGTCGATCTGATCTACTCCGGCATCGACGTGATCAGCACGGTCAACGTCCAGCATCTCGAGTCACTCAACGACGTCGTCGAGGCGATCACCGGCGTCGCCCAGAACGAGACGGTGCCCGACATCGTCGTGCGCGGCGCCGACCAGATCGAACTGGTCGACATGACGCCCGAGGCGCTACGACGCCGGATGGCCCACGGCAACATCTACCCGCCGGAGAAGATCGATGCAGCCCTCGGCAACTACTTCCGAGGGGGCAACCTGACAGCCTTGCGCGAGTTGGCGCTGCTGTGGCTTGCCGATCGCGTGGACGAGGGACTGCGCAGGTATCGCGAGCAGCACGGCATCACCGGTCTCTGGGAGACCCGCGAGCGGGTCGTGGTCGCGCTGACGGGCGGGCCCGAAGGCGACGTCCTCATCCGCCGGGCGGCCCGCATCGCGTCCCGTTCCACCGGCGGCGAACTGCTGGCGGTCCACATCGCTCGCAGCGACGGGCTGGCCGGCCCGGGACCGGCGTCCCTGCAAGCTCAACGCGCCCTCGTCGAGTCACTGGCCGGGAGCTACCACTCGGTGGTCGGCGACAACGTCCCGCGCGCGCTGCTCGAGTTCGCCCGCAGCGTCGACGCGACGCAGATCGTCCTGGGCCAGTCGCGGCGCCGATCGCGGGTAGCCCGCCTTGGCGGGGCGGGCACGAACGAGACGGTGATCCGGCTGTCCGGCTCGATCGACGTCCACATCGTCACGCACGACTACGTTGCTCGCGCCCGCGCCGCGCTACCAGCCGCGGGATACGGCCTGACGAGACGACGGCGCGTCCTCGGGGTGGTTGTCGCAGCCGCGCTACTGGCCGTCGCGACCGTGTCGCTCACCGCTGCCCGGTCTCAGTTCGCGTTTGCCAGCGATCTCAGTGTCTATCTGCTCATCGTCGTGATTACCAGCCTGATCGGCGGGTTCTGGGCCGCGCTCGTGGCCGCTGTGTCCGGGAGCTTGCTGCTGAACTTCTACTTCGCCCCGCCGTTCCACACGTTCACCATCGCCGAGCGCGACAACCTGCTGGCGCTCGTGATCTTCCTGCTGGTCGGTGTCCTCGTGTCGCGTGTAGTCGACATCTCAGCGCAGCGGCTGGTCCGGGCTGCCCGAGCCGGTGCCGAGGCCGAGACGCTGTCGACCCTTGCGGGCAGCCTGCTGCGCGGGGAGCATGCGGTCACCGCTCTGCTCACGCGCGTGCAGGAGACCTTCGCGATGCGCGCGGTGAGCCTCGTCGCGGCAGCCGGCTCGCCCGAGGGTTGGGTCGTGCTCGAGAGCGTCGGGCCGACCCCGCCGACAGCTCCGGGCGACGGCGACGCCTGCGTCGACATCGATGACGGTCAGATGTTGGTGCTGGCCGGCCACTCGCTACCGGCCGAGGACCAGCGCATCCTGTCGGCGTTCGCCACCCAGGTCGCCACCGCCTACCGCCAGCGGGAACTGGCCGCGGCGGCCAGGGCGGTCGAGCCGCTCGAGGAGGCCGAGCGGGCACGCACCGCGCTTCTCAACGCGGTCAGCCACGACCTGCGCACCCCGATTGCGTCGGCCAAGGCGACCGTGTCCAGTCTTCGTTCGGGCGAGGTCTCGTGGTCGGAGTCGGACCGCCAGGAACTGCTCGCCGCCGCGGACGAGGCGCTCGACCGGCTGACCGATCTCGTCACCAACCTGCTCGATCTCTCACGGCTGCAGGCGGGCGTGCTGCCCGTCCTGCTGTCACCGGTCGGGCTCGACGACGTCGTCTCGCGTGCGCTCGACCACGCGGTGCCACGGCGGACGACACTCGACATCGACGTTCCCGCCGACCTGCCGGAAGTGCACGCCGACGCCGGGCTGCTCGAACGCGTCGTCGCCAATCTGGTTCAGAACGCGGTCCGGCATGCGCCGGACGGGGTTCCGGTCCGCATCACCGGCAGCACGCACGGCGGGCACGCCGAACTGCGCGTGATCGATCGCGGGCCCGGCATACCGGTCGGTGACCGCGACTCGGTCTTCGCCGCGTTCCAGCGCCGCGACGACGCCCCTGCGGACGGCGCTTCGGTCGGGCTCGGCCTCGCAATCGCCCGGGGCTTCGCCGAGGCGATGGGCGGTGCCGTCACCGCCGAGGACACCCCCGGCGGGGGCGCGACTCTGGTCGTCCGCCTCGATCTGGCCGAAACGCCGCGACGATGACGCGCGTGCTTGTCGTAGAGGACGACCGCGCGTTGCTGCGTGCGCTCGCGATGAACCTGACCGCACGCGGCTACGACGTCGTCGAGGCTGACACCGGCACGCGCGCCCTGGCAGCGGCCGCGAGCACCGAGTCCGACGTGATCCTGCTCGATCTGGGCCTGCCGGACCTGTCCGGGATGGACGTGATCCGCGGCGTGCGCGCGTACGCCACCACGCCGATCATCGTGCTGTCGGCCCGGACGGGCAGCAGCGACAAGGTCACCGCCCTTGACCTGGGCGCGGACGACTATGTGACCAAGCCGTTCAACATCGACGAGTTGCTCGCTCGGCTACGCGCGGCGATGCGCCGGGGCGGGCCCGCGCTCCCGGCCGAGGCTGTGCCGGTCGGCGTCGCCCTGGTCGACCTCGAGGCGAAGACCGTGACCGGGCGTGCGGGCGAGCCGATCCACCTCACGCCGACCGAGTGGCGCCTGCTCGAAGTGCTCGTCCGCCGGCCCGGCAAGTTGGTCACCGGCCGCGCGCTGCTGACCGAACTTCGCGGTTCGCCCGAGCACACGGACCCGTCCTACCTGCGCATCTACATCGCGCAGCTGCGGCGCAAGCTGGAGCCCGAACCCAGCCGACCGCGGCACCTGATCACCGAACCCGGGATGGGTTACCGCTTCCGGCCCTGACCGTCCGATCGCGGCCGTGCAAGAGGGTCATTCGCGCAGGCGCAGCACCTCGTAGTCGCCGTCCTTGTAGTGCGCGCGCAGCACCTTCTTGTCGAACTTGCCGACCGAGGTCTTGGGCACCTCGTCGATGAACGCCCAGTTCTCCGGGATCTGCCAGCCGGCGACCTTGCCGTCGAGGAACGCGGCCAGCTTGGCCGGGTCGAGCACCGAGTCCCCGCGCGCGACCACGCAGGCCAGCGGGCGCTCGGTCCACTTCTCGTCCGGAATGCCGATGACAGCGACCTCGGCCACGTCCGGGGCGCCGGCGAGCAGATTCTCCAGCTCTACCGAGGAAATCCACTCACCGCCCGACTTGATCACGTCCTTCGAACGGTCGGTGATCTGGAAGTAGCCGCGCGGGTCGACCGTGCCGATGTCGCCGGTGCGCAGCCAACCGTCGTCGAACTTCTCCGGCGCGGCGTCCAGGTGGTACGAGCCGGTGATCCACGGCCCGCGCACCTGGATCTCGCCGACCGCCTCGCCGTCCCAGGGCAGTTCGGCCCCGCTGTCGTCCACGATACGCAGCTGCACGCCGGCGATCAGCCGTCCGGACTTCTGCCGCCAGTCCAGCTCCTCGTCCGACCCCGGCTCGACCCCGAGCGGCGGGTGCGCCATGCCGCCGACGGGCGAGGTCTCGGTCATCCCCCAGCCCTGGATGATCCGCACGCCGAGGCGCTGGTCGACCGCCTGCATGAGCGTGCGCGGGATCGCCGCGCCGCCGGACGTCCCCAGCCGGACCGAGGACAGGTCGGCGCCGGTCGCCTCGGCCACCTGCAGAATGCCCGACCACAGCGTGGGGACGGCCGACACCAGCGTGGCGCGCTCGTTCTCGATCGCTGCGCACAACTGGTCCGGGGTCATGTACGGGCCGGGCATGATCATCGACATCCCGGCGAGCAGCGCGCTGTACGGGATGCCCCACGCGTTGACGTGGAACATCGGGACGATCACCAGGCCGCGGTCGGCCTCGCTCGCGCCGGTGACCGTGTTCGCCAGCGTCGCCATCGCGTGCAGGTAGGTGGAGCGGTGCGAGTAGACGACGCCCTTCGGATCGCCGGTGGTGCCGCTCGTGTAACACATCGACGCCGGCGACCGCTCGTCCAGGCGGGGCCACTCGAAGTCCGGTTCCTCGGCTGCGAGCAGCGCGGCGTAGCGGTGCACCGGCGTGCCGAGCGCTTCGAGCGCGGACGCGTCGCCGTCCCCGATCACCACGTACGCCTGGACCGTCCTCAGCTGCGCGGCGATCGGGACGAGCAGCGGCAGCAGGCTCGAGTCGACGGCGAGGATGCGGTCCTCGGCGTGGTTGACGATGTGCGCCAACTGAGCCGGCGGCAGCCGCAGGTTGAGCGTGTGCAGCACCGCGCCCATGCACGGCACGGCGTAGTACGCCTCGAGGTGCTCCTGGTGGTTCCAGCACAGCGTCGCGACGCGGTCGCCGGTGCCGATGCCCAGCCGGGTGAGCGCAGCAGCCAGCCGGCGCGCGTTCGCCCCCACCTCCGCGAAGCTCGCCCGCCGGGGTGGGGCGTCGCCCTGCCAGGTGACGCATTCGGCCTCGCCGTAGACGCGGGTCCCGTGCTCGAGGATCGCGGTCACGGTCAGCGGGAAGTCGTCCTGCATGGTGCTGGTGATCGTCACTGACGCGCTCCTGATCTGGGACCCGAGATGCCTGAGTAGGTTGCAACGGTAGTCAGTCCGACGGCAATCCGACGGGTCCGGAGACAAAGGAGCAGCTATGAGCGAGCTCGGGGACCGCGTCCAGCAGTTCCTCGCCGAGCACGACGTCCACGGCGATCGGCTGGAGTTCCTGCGGGCGCGCTTCGATGCCGGCCTGGCTTGGGTGCACTACCCGATCGGCCTCGGTGGCCTGGACGCGCCGCGCGCACGTCAGGCCGAGGTCGACGCCGCCTTCGCGGCCGCCGGGGCGCCGGACAACACGCCGCGTCGTATCGGGATCGGCCTGGGCATGGCAGCGCCGACCATCCTCGTCCACGGCACGGACGAGCAGCGTCAGCAGTGGCTGCGCCCGCTCTGGACCGGCGAGGAGGTCTGGTGCCAGCTGTTCAGCGAACCCGGCGCGGGCAGCGACCTTGCCGCGCTCGGCACCCGGGCGATCCGCGACGGCGACGACTGGGTCGTGTCGGGGCAGAAGGTGTGGACGTCGATGGCGCACGAGGCGCGCTGGGCGATCCTGGTGACGCGGTCGGACCCGAGCGTCCCGAAGCACGCCGGGATGACCTACTTCGTGCTCGACATGCTCGCCGACGGTGTGCAGGTGCGGCCGCTGCGGCAGATCACCGGCGAGGCCGAGTTCAACGAGGTGTTCCTCGACGAGGTCCGCATCCCGGACTCGTACCGCCTGGGCGAGGTCGGCAACGGTTGGCGGGTCGCGCAGACGACGCTGATGAACGAGCGGGTCGCCATCGGCGGCGGGGCGCAGCCGCGCGAGGCGGGCGCGATCGCGGCCGTCTGCGAGGCGTGGCGCACCCGTCCGGAGGTCCGCTCGGCCGCCGCGCACGACGAGCTGATGGGCCACTGGGTCAACGCCGAAGCCATGCGGCTCACCGCAAACCGGTTGCGGCAGCAACTCGCGGCGGGCGCGCCCGGGCCGGAAGGATCGGCGGCGAAGTACGCCTTCGCCACCGTCAACCAGGCCGTCACCTCCTTCGAGCTGGAGTTGCTCGGCGCGGACGGGCTGACCTACGACGACTGGTCCACCGCGACGTGGCCGACCGAACGACCCACCGTGGTCGACTTCCTCGGCCGCTCACCCGGCTACCGCTACCTGCGCGCGAAGGGCAACTCGATCGAGGGCGGCACCTCCGAGATCCTGCGCAACATCATCGCCGAACGCGTGCTCGGCCTGCCCGGAGAGATCCGCGTGGACAAGGACGTGGCGTGGACGGATCTGCCGAAATGACGCCATCGGAGGCCCCGGACGTGAGCGACCTGCTGTACTCCGACGTCGAGGAGTCGCTGCGCTCCTCGGTGCGCGACCTGCTGGCCAAGCGCGCGCCGTGGCAGGACGTCCTCGCCCGCACCGAGTCCGGTGATCCGTATGACCAATCACTCTGGACGGCGCTGTCGCAGGAGCTGGGCGTCACCGGGCTGCCCGTCGGCGAGGACGCCGGTGGGCACGGCGCGTCGTGGCGCGAGACGGCTGTCGTGGCCGAGGAACTGGGCGCCGCTGTGGCGGCCACCCCGTTCCTGGGCAGCGCGGTGCTCGCGACCGCGGCGGCGCTGCGTCTGGGCAGCTCCGCGGGCGGCGAGCTGCTGCGCGGCCTCGCGAGCGGGCAGACGACGAGCACGCTGGCGGTCGGGCTCGCCGAGCGGGCCGGTGGCCGGTTCCCGGTCGCCGTCCGCCACGAGGGCGACACACTGACAGGGACGGTCCGCGCGGTCGCCGACGCGCACGGCGCGGATGTGCTCCTCGTCCCGGCGATGGGACCCAGCGAGCCGGCACTGTTCCTCGTCGAGGCAGGCGCGGCGCAGCTGCGGCCGGTCACGTCCCTCGACCTCACCCGGCCGCTGGCGGACCTCGCCTTCGACGCGACGCAGGCACAGCTGCTCGCCACCGGGCAGGAGGCCGCGGATGTGCTCGACACCGCGCTCCTCGCCGGTGCCGCGATCCTCGCCGCCGAGCAACTGGGCGTCGCCCAGCGCTGCCTCGACCTGACGCTGGAGCACCTGAAGACCCGGCACCAGTTCGGCCGGGCGATCGGCTCGTTCCAAGCGCTCAAGCACCGCGTCGCGGAACTCTGGGCGGCCATCACCCAGGCGCGCGCAGTCGCCCGCTACGCCGCGGACTGCCTCGCGCGCGGCGACGCCGACACCGCGGTCGCCGCGTCGATCGCCCAGGCCTACTGCGGCCCGGTCGCCGTGCGTGCGGCCGAGGAGTGCGTGCAGCTGCACGGCGGGATCGGGTTCACCTGGGAACATCCCGCGCACCTGTACCTCAAGCGCGCGAAGGCGGACGCGATCGCGCTCGGCACCGCCCGCGCGCACCGGGCCCGCCTCGGTGAGCTGGTCGACCTCCCGGCCGGCTGATCCGGGCCGAGGTAGCGTGCCGGGCATGCCCGGCTCGTCGCCGCTGCGTGCTGTCCTCGCGACTGCAGCAGCACTCACGCTGGCGCTGACGGCGTGCACCAGTGACGTCCGCGTCCCGTCGGGAGCCCAATCGGCGAGCACGACACCAGCCGCCACCACACCGGCCGCCACCACACCGGCCGCCACCACACCGGCCGCCACAACACCGGCCGGCACACCGGCGGCAACACAGTCCGCGGCCCGGCCGTCAGCGTCGCCGGCCGGGCCGCGCACGGTGACCATCCTCGGTTCGGGCGACGTGCTCATCCATCCGCCGCTGTGGGAACAGGCGCGGGCCGACGCCCGCGCGGCCGGGCGCCGTGGCTACGACTTCGGCCCGATGTACGCCTCGATCGCACCGGACGTGCGCCGCGCCGACCTGGCGATCTGCGAGATGGAGTCACCGCTCGCGCCTTTCGGTGGCCCGTTCACCGGGTGGCCGCAGTTCAGTTCGCCGCCGCAGGTGCTGCGTGCCCTGACCGGGGTCGGTTACGACTCGTGCACGACCGCGTCCAACCACTCGATCGACGAGGGGTACGACGGGGTCAAGCGCACCCTGGACCTGCTCGATGCGGCCGGTCTTCGGCATACGGGCAGTGCGCGCTCGGCAGCCGAGGCCGCCAAGGCGTTGATCGAGACGATGCCCAACGGGGTCGAGGTCGCCCAGTTGGCCTACTCCTTCGGCTTCAACGGCCTGACAATCCCGTCCGACAAGCCCTGGCTGGCCAATCTCACCGACGTCCCGACCATCCTCGCCGCCGCGCGGCGCGCGAAGCAGGCCGGCGCGGACGTGGTCGTGCTGTCGCTGCACTGGGGCGTCGAGTACGACGACCGGGCCGATCCCGAGCAGCGCCAGCAGGCCGACGAGCTGCTGGCCTCGCCGAACATCGACCTGATCCTCGGTGACCACCCGCACGTGGTGCAGCCGGCCGAGCGGCTGCACGGCAAGTGGGTGATCTACAGCATGGGCAACCAGATCTCGCGGCATGCCGACCCGATCCTGGTCAGCCGTGAGGGGGCGATGCCGCTGATCACCTTCACCGAGTCAGCCACCGGCCGGTTCCGGACCAGCCGCGCCGAGGTGGTCCCAACGTTGATGCAGCTGACGCCCGCGCTGCGCCTGATCGATCTGCGGCTCGCCGTGCGCGACCCGGCGACGCCGGCAGCCGATCGCCGCGCCTATCAGGACTCGATCACGCACATCCGCACCACGCTGGCTGCCTACGGTGCGGTCGCGGATGGGCTGATCGTCCCGTAGCAACGCCGCCTTCCCCCCTCGTCTGACCATCTGCGCCCCCCAAATCTGGTCACACCAGGGGGGAAGGCGGCTCCTGGGGATGATCGCGGCGGTGCGCCCGGTCGAGCAGCCCACCCATCAGCACGCCGGCCACGATCGCCGGGATCCAGATCCACAGCAGGAACTCGCTCAGCTGGCCGATCACCAGCAACACCAACGCGTACAGGACGAACGGCACCACGGCCCCGGCGATCACCCGCGACCGCAATGCCGTGTCCGCGCGCAGCAACCGCAGGTCGGCCCGGGTCTCGCTCTCGCGCGCCTTCAGCGCCGGGGCGACGTCCGCGGCCGGCCCGGGAGCGGGCGTGATGGCGCCGGCCGGGGGCGGCACCGGCTGCACGGCAGGGCGTGGTCGGTCGAGCAGATCGGACGGACGCGCGGTGGACTTGAGCATCCGCACGATCGAGTCGTCCTCGATGACGACGGCGTCGACGACGTTGTCCGGTAGCCGGTTCGCCGGCTCGACCCGCTCGACGATCTCGGGCTCGATGACCTCGTGGTCCTCGGCGGGCGCGGTGGCCACGACCGTCGTGACGGGCGCGGCATCGTCCTCGGCTGAGTGGCGACCGCGGGGCGACGGCCGTTGCGCGGCGGGAGCGGCCGGTTGCTCGGTCCCCTGCCCGGCAACCGGATCGGCAACCAGCTCGGCAACGAGGTCGGTCACGAGCACGCGAGCTGGACCGACGACCTCGTCGTCGTCGCCCGGTGCCGAGTGCCTTCCCACATGCAGAGTTTGCCAAAGCCGGCCCAGATCGGGGGGATGACCGCGAGCAATGAATAGGGTGGCGTGGTGGTGCTGTTCGGTCGCCGGTCGGTGCGCTCCCGCCTCACCGGCTGCGTACTCACCGTCGTGCTGATCGCGTCGATGTCCGGATGCGTTCGCGCGGTGGACGGTGCACCCGCGACGCCCAAGGCGGCAGATGCCCAGCTGGCGGTGCGCGGGGACTCGCACGACACGTTCGACACCCAGGTCAAGAACGCCCTCGCCGACATCAGCGCGTACTGGCGGCAGGCCTACCCGTCGATCTCGTCCGGCCGCGAACTGCGCCCGCTCACCGGCGCGCTGTACTCGATCGACGGCGCGGCGGTGCTGCGGACTCGCACGCTGGCACCGAGCGCACGGTCCAACGCCTGCCTGAAGCGCGACATGCTGTTCATCGTCGACAACGCCGCGTACTGCGTGCTCGACGACTCGATCCTGTGGGATCGCGCTGCGGGCCACCTGTTGCCCGCGCTGGGCGATCAGTACGGGACTGCCGTCATCGCGCTGGTCGCGGCGCACGAGTTCGGGCACGCGATCCAGCAGCGTCTCGGCACCGACGAGTCCGCGTCCACGATCGAATCTGAGTCGCAGGCCGACTGCGCGGCGGGGGCTTTCATCGCGACCGCGATGGCCGGGCAGGCGCCGCATTTCCGGCTGACACCGAAGCAGGTCGACCGCGCCCTCGACGGCTTCCTGCTGATCCGCGACTCGACCCCCGACGCGCCGCAGGACATCTCGCACGGCAACGGCTTCGACCGGCTCAACGCCCTGCAGGACGGCATTCAGCGCGGCGCGAAGTACTGCTTTGCCAGCTCCTACTTCGACGATCGGGGTTTCACCGAACGCGGGTACACCGACGACGACTACTACACCGGTGGCAACGAAGCACTGGCCGAGGTGCTGGGCGAGGGACTCGTCGGTGATCTGAACCGGTTCTGGACGGCGGCCGGCGCCGAGATCGAGTCGACGTTCGCACCTGTCCGCCTCGTCCAGGCCGATCACCCGCGGTGCGGATCGACCGACCCGGCCAGCGCATTCGGGTACTGCCCGGCCGACAACACCGTCTACTACAGCGCGGGATTCGCCCACGACGCGTACTACAGCCTCACCGTCCTCACCGCGAATCCCACCACCGGCGAGGTGACTTTCCGGCACGATCAACCCGCCGACTACGCACTCGGCTCGCTGCTCGCCGTGGCCTGGGGAATGGCCGCTCGCCACCAGTTCTTCGACGGCTCGATCAGCAACCGCGCCGCGCTGATGGCCGCGATCTGCTACTCCGGCGCGTACGCCGAGGACATCAACCGGACCGATCACGATCCCAACCACCCCTTCGTCCTCTCGCCGCCGGACATGGACGAGGCGTCCTCGGCGATGCTGGCTCTCGTGGATCGCAGCGACGCCTTCGGAGGACGGGCCACCTCGGGTCTGGAGCGGATCCAGGCGTTCGTCACCGGTTATGAAGGCGGCTTGTCCGCCTGCTGAAAAGGCACCTCGCCGACCCGCGTAGGTTGGCCGGCATGCCCGAATTCGATTCTGCGTTCCTCGCCTACCCGGCACGGGAACTCGCCGGCGCGGCCCTTTCCCGGGCGGCCGAGCTCGGCGCCGAGCACGCCGACTTCCGACTCGAACGCTCACGCAGTGCTGCGCTGTCGCTTCGGGACGCGCGGCTGAGCGAGAGCGGCGACAGCGAGGAGGTCGGGCTGGCGGTGCGCGTGATCCACGACGGTGCCTGGGGATTCGCGAGCGGCGTCACCCGCACGGCGGCTGCAGCGGCCGAGCTCGCCGAACAGGCCGTCGCCACCGCGCGGATCAGCCGCGTGCTCAGCTCCGAGCCGGTCGAACTCGCGCCCGAGCCGGTCTACGACGACGTCACCTGGGTCTCGCCCTACGAGGTGAACCCGTTCGACGTGCCCGAGGGCGACCGGATCGGCCGGATGACCGAGCTGTCCGAACGGCTGATGGCCGCGGACGGCGTCGATCACGTCGACGCGCGCCTGCTGCAGGTCATCGAAAACAAGTTCTATGCCGACAGCCGCGGGACGACGACGACCCAGCAACGGATCCGGCTCACGCCGGAGTTCACGGCGGTGCACGTCGATCGCGGCGCCGGCTCGTTCTCGTCGATGCGGACGCTGGCGCCGCCGGTCGGACGGGGCTGGGAGTACCTCACCGGCACCGGCTGGGACTTCGACGCCGAGATCGCCGAGCTGCCCGAACTGCTGCAGGAGCACGCCAAGGCGCCCAGTGTCGAGCCTGGTACGTATGACCTGGTGGTCGACCCGTCGAATCTGTGGCTGACCATCCACGAGTCGATCGGGCACGCGACCGAACTCGACCGCGCACTCGGTTACGAGGCGGCGTATGCCGGGACGAGCTTCGCCACCCTCGACAAGCTCGGCGCGCTGCAGTACGGCAGTCCGGTCATGACCATCGTCGGCGACCGCACCGTCGACCACGGCCTGGCGAGTATCGGCTACGACGACGAGGGTGTGGCCACCCAGCAGTTCGACATCATCAAGGACGGCACGCTGGTCGGCTATCAACTCAACCGGCAGATGGCTGCCGCGAACGGGTTCGAACGATCCAACGGGTGCGCGTTCGCCGACTCCGCCGGACACATACCCTTGCAACGAATGGCGAATGTCTCGCTGCAACCGTCCGGGGACGACGGGCCGAGCACCGCCGAGTTGATCGCCGGCGTCGAGCGCGGCATCTACGTCAAGGGTGACCGCTCGTGGTCGATCGACATGCAGCGGTTCAACTTCCAGTTCACCGGCCAGCAGTTCTGGCGCATCGAGAACGGGCAGCTCACCGGACAGTTGCGCGACGTCGCGTACCAGGCGACGACGACCGACTTCTGGCGGTCGATGGCGGCCGTCGGCAATCGGTCGACCTACGTCCTGGGCGGTTCGTTCCAATGCGGTAAGGGTCAACCGGGACAGGTGGCGCCCGTCTCGCACGGCTGTCCCTCGGCGCTGTTCCGCGGCGTGCGGATCTTGAACACCGTTGCGGAGGGCGGTCGCTGATGAGCTCGATGCAGGAGATCGTCGAGACCGCACTCGCGGCCTCACATGCGGACGGCTGCGTCGTCGTCGGCACCGAACATACCGAGGCGAACCTGCGCTGGGCAGGCAACAGCCTGACCACGAACGGGCAGATGCGCACCCGCTCGGTCAGCGTCATCTCGACCTTCGACGGCTCGGACGGAACGCGGGCGGGATTGGTCACCCGCGCGGTCAGCACGGCGGACGAGGTGGACGCCCTCGTCCGCGCATCCGAGCACGCCGGCCGCACCGACCCCCCCGCCGAGGACGCCGCACCGCTGATCGAGAACTACGGGCACGACGACGACTGGTCGGCCGAGCCCGTCGCGACCGGCATCGAGGTCTTCGCCGAGTTCGCGCCCGCACTCGGTGCCGCGTTTGCCCGCTGGCACAAGGCCGATCGCCGGCTGTTCGGGTTCGCCGAGCATCACCTGAGCTCGACCTTCGTCGGCACCTCGACCGGCCTGCGGCGCCGCTTCGACCAGCCCGACGGCCGGGTCGAGATCAACGGCAAGTCCGCCGACCTCACCCGCTCGGCGTACGTGAGCCGGCAGGGCGCGGACTACACAGAGATCGACGTCGACGCGCTGACCGGCGACCTCGACCAGCGGCTGGACTGGGCGGCGAACCACATCGACCTGCCGGCCGGCCGCTACGAGACGATCCTGCCGCCGACCGCTGTGGCCGATCTGATGATCTACGCCTACTGGACCGCCTCGGCGCGCGACGCCGCCGAGGGCCGCAACGTGTACGCCGCGCGCGACGGTGCCACCCGCATCGGGTCGCGACTGTCGCCGCTGCCGCTGCGGTTGTATTCCGACCCGGCCTACCCCGGCCTCGAATGCACCCCGTTCCAGATCGTCACCGAGGCGCTGGGCGGGCTGATGTCCGTCTTCGACAACGGTGCACCGAGCCCGCCCGTCGACTGGATCAGCGACGGTGTGCTGACGAATCTGATCGCTCCGCGCGGGTGGGCCGAGCGCACCGGCGCGCAGGCACAGCGTCACGTCGACAACCTGATCCTCGACGGCGGCGGGACGGCGAGCCTGGACGACATGGTCGCCTCGACCGAACGCGGGCTGCTGCTGACCTGCCTCTGGTACATCCGCGAGGTCGATCCGCAGACGCTGTTGCTCACCGGCTTGACGCGCGACGGCGTCTACCTGGTCGAGGACGGGAAGGTCCGCGGCGCCGTGAACAACTTCCGGTTCAACGAGTCGCCGATCGCGCTGATGGGACGTGCGAGCGAGGTCAGCCGCACCGAGCGAGCCATGTCGCGCGAGTGGAGCGACTGGTTCCGCCGCAGCGCCATGCCCGCGCTGCGCATCCCCGACTTCAACATGTCCACCGTCAGTCAGGCCCTGTGAGTCGCAGCCGGTGCCGATGACAGACCGCGTGGGATTGCCGCCACTGGCGGCTGAGGATCACGCCTGCCCGTCGTGCGAACTGCGCTACGACGACGTGGACATGGCGACGATCGCCGACCGAACCCGCGCCACGATCGCCGAGTTACGCGGGCTGGTCACCGGCTTGTCGCGGGACCAGCTCACCCGCCGGCCCGACGACGGCTCGTGGACCGCGCTGGAGTACCTGTGCCACGTGCGCGACGTCTACGTCAGCGCGACGATCCGGCTGTACCGGGTGCGTACCGAGACCGGCCCGCAGGTCGAACCGCTGTTCAACGACCTGCGCGCGATCCGCTTCCGCTACAACACGGCCGACGCGGAGGCCGTCCTCGCCGAAACGGACGCCGCGGTCGAGGGTTTCGTCGACGAAATCACCCGGGTGCAGGATTGGGATCGCGTGCTGACCCGGCTGCCCGGCGAGGACCGAACCGCACGCTGGCTAGCCCGGCAGGCACTGCACGAGGGCGTCCACCACGTCGGCGACATTCGCCACCTCGGCACCGCGCCCTGAGTCGCGAAGCGGCCGCAACTACTGGCAAACACTGGGGTCCAACGGCCCGGGACGAACGTCGCAACCACGTTGCTGTGAGCGGATACGCAACTGCTCGGCGAGACTGGCAACGCTTCCAGACGGTAATTTCGGGGTAATCCCGTGTACTACCGCGTTCGGCCGGGCAAAGTCTCCGAGCCAGGACGCGACGTGGGCGTTGACTCATCGAGGAGTTCACTACATGACTGCAACAATCCCCGGGTTGGATACGGCGCCCACGAAGCATGCGCGACTGCTGAACTGGGTCCGTGAGACCGCCGAACTCACTCAGCCAGAGCGCATCGAGTGGGTCGACGGTTCGCCGGAGGAGTGGAGCAGGATCACCGATCGGCTCGTCCAGAGCGGGACGTTCACGAGGCTGAACCCCGACAAGAAACCCAACTCGTTCTGGTGTGCCTCCGACCCGACCGACGTCGCCCGGGTCGAGGACCGCACCTTCATCTGCAGCCGCGACCCCAAGGACGCCGGGCCCACCAACAACTGGATGGACCCCGACGACATGAAGGCGATCCTCACCGAGCGCTTTCGCGGCTCGATGCGGGGGCGCACGATGTACGTCCTGCCGTACTGCATGGGCCCGCTGACCGCTGACGAGCCGATGCTCGGCGCCGAGATCACCGATTCGCCCTACGTCGTCGCCTCGATGCACGTGATGACCCGGCTCGGGACGAAGGCACTGGATCTGTTCACCAAGGACGGGGTGGAGCGTTCGTTCGTCCCCGGCCTGCATTCGGTCGGCGCCCCGCTCGTGGACGGCGCCGAGGACGTCGCGTGGCCGTGCAACGACACGAAGTACATCGTGCAGTTCCCCGAGGAGCGGATGATCTGGTCCTACGGCTCGGGCTACGGCGGCAACGCGCTGCTGGGCAAGAAGTGCTACTCGCTGCGCATCGCGTCGGTGAAGGCGCGCGACGAGGGCTGGATGGCGGAGCACATGCTCATCGCCAAGCTCACCTCACCCGAGAACAAGTCGTACTTCATCGGCGCCGCGTTCCCGTCGGCCTGCGGCAAGACCAACATGGCGATGCTCGAGCCGACGCTGCCCGGCTGGAAGGTCGAGACGATCGGCGATGACATCGCCTGGATCCGTATCGGCCCGGACGGTCGCTTCTACGCGGTGAACCCGGAGAACGGCTTCTTCGGCGTCGCGCCCGGCACCGATTTTCACACCAACCCGAACGCGATGCGCACGATCGCCAAGGGCAATTCGGTGTTCACCAACGTCGCGCTGACCGACGACGGCGACATCTGGTGGGAGGGCATGGGCGAGCCGCCCGCACACCTGACCAGTTGGAAGAAGCAGGACTGGACGCCGGACTCGAGCGAGCTGTCGAGCCACCCGAACTCCCGCTACTGCACCCCGATCGAGCAGTGCGAGACCAAGGCCCCGGAATGGGACGACCCGCAGGGGGTCCCGCTGGACGCGATCTTCTTCGGCGGTCGCCGCAAGGACACCATCCCGCTGGTCACCGAGGCACGCGACTGGCAGCACGGCGTGTTCATGGGCGCGACCCTGTCGTCCGAGACCACCGCTGCGGCGACCGGAGCGGTCGGCGTCGTGCGGCGCGACCCGATGGCGATGCTGCCGTTCATCGGCTACAACGCCGGCGACTACTTTGCGCACTGGATCGAGGTCGGCAAGGGCGCGGACGCGGCCAAGCTGCCGAAGATCTTCTACGTGAACTGGTTCCGCCGCGACGCCGAGGGCAAGTTCACCTGGCCCGGGTTCGGCGAGAACATCCGCGTGCTCAAGTGGGCGCTCGAGCGCATCGAGGGCAAGGCCGCCGCGCTGGACACCCCGATCGGCCGCGTCCCCACCGCGGACGCGCTCGACACCTCGGGCCTGGACATGTCCGCCGAGGACCTGCAGCACGCGCTGACGGTCAATGTCGCCGAGTGGAAGAACGAGCTGCCGATGATCGAGGAGTGGTTCGACAAGATCGGCAGCGCACTGCCGACATCCATGCGGGACGAACTCGAAGCGCTGCGCCTTCGCCTCGAGGGCTGAACCCAGGCTCGGTCCCGGCACGTGACTGACGCCGGACCGGCGCGGTAAACCCGCCGGTCAACTGCCGGCCGCGCGGCGGTACTGGTCGAGCAGGGCGAGCCCGGCGACGCTGTGCGAATCGCGGAACTCGCCGCTGGAGATCATCGACCGGACCTCGTCCTCGCTGCGCCACGCGTGCACCATGTCGCCCTCGGAGTGCTCGCGGTTGGGATCACCCGCGGTCAGGTCCGCGCCGAGGAACACGTCGTAGGACTGCGAGCTGTAGCCGTAGGACGCGTACAGCCGGCCGAGGTGCACGACCCGCCCGGCCGTGAAGCCGGTCTCCTCGGCGAGCTCGGCGGCTGCGAGCTGCTCAGGCGTCCCGTCGCGACCGGTCGGCCACGCACCCTGGGGGAATTCCCACTCGCGGCGTCCCACCGGGTACCGGAACTGCTGCACCAACCAGAAGCCCCCGTCCGCCGACGGCAGCACCATCGCGAAGTCGGCCTTGTCGACGACGGTGTAGATCCCGATCGACCCGTCCGGGTAGACGATCTCGTCCTCGCGCAGTCGCAGCCAGCGGTTCGCGTACACCTCGCGGGAGGACCTGGTTTCGATCGCGTCGCCCATGCTCACACTGTCAGCCTCTCAAACGCGCCCGTGACCCCCCGGATCGGCTAAGGTCGGCGCCGATATGTCGATCGACACCCGACACGCTGGGGGGACCGCGTGAACTCCAAAGAGTTGAAGCAACATCTCGCCGGCGTCGAGCTGTTTCAGGGGCTGACCAAGAAGGCCCTCGGCCAGGTCGCCGCCAGCGGGCGGCTGACCGAGCACACCGACGGTCACGAGGTGATCGTCGAGGGCGCCGGCGCGACCGGCTTCCATTTGATCACCAGCGGCAAGGCGCGGGTGACACACGGCGGTTCCGCGCGGCGGGTTCTGGGTGTCGGTGACTACTTCGGCGAAATCAGCGTGATCGACGGCAAGCCACGGTCCGCGAGCGTCGAAGCAGTGGGCGCCCTGCAGACCTTCATGATCCACCCGTCGGCGATGCGGACGCTGCTGACCCAGCAGCCGAGCTTCGCCCTGCGGTTGCTGCTCACGCTGTGCAGCCGGCTGCGGGAGGCCGAGAAGAGCGGCTGAGGTTCTGCTCAGTCGACGACGACCGACTCCGCCCTCGGCTGCGCCGCGCGCGCCCGGAGCAGCACGGCCCCGAGGTCGCGCCCGATGCCGGTCGCTTCCTCGACCAGCGCCGCACTCGGCAATCCCCGCTGCGCCCGGTACTCGGCCCAGTCGAACAGGGCGTGCGCCAGGTGGTACGGGCTGGCCACGCCGCGCAACTGCTCCACCGCCCCCGCGAACAGGACGTCGGTCGCCTCGGCGTCAGCGGTGGTGTCCGCTGCGGCCAGCCGCGCCTCCGCCAGCCCGGCCTCGGCCCGGACGATCGGCGGCCGCCGACCGATCAGGTCCTCCTCGATCAGCGCCAGCAACTCCCGGACGGTGTCGAGATCACCGATCGTGAAGGCGGTCCGGACACCCAGCGGCCACGTCCAGAAGAACGCCTCGTGGACCTGGTCCAGCCGGTCCTTGCGCGCGAACACCACGCGGCAGTGCCGCAACGTGGCGACGGTGTCACCGGACGCGGCCGCGAGGTACGCGTCGACCCAGGCGACCATGCACGCATCCTGCAGGTCGTCGGACGTCCGCAGATGGGGTAGCGCCGAGTAGCTGGTCGCCTGCTCCGTGTCGCCGCGCAACGCAGCGAGCAGCGCCCGCAGCGCGAACACGTACTCGTCGTCCAGGCCGTCGGAGTCGACGGCCTCGTCGAGGACGCGGACGGCTTCGTCCCACTCCCCGGTGCCGAGATAGGCCGTCGCGAGATTGCTGACGGCGAAACCGAGAGTCACCCGGGCGCCGGTACGCCGACACAGATCGCACGCCTCGAGCGCGACCGACGCCGAGGTCTGCGGGTCGATGCTGACCAGCACGGCCGACAGATTGAGCAGCGCCCGGCCCCGGATCTCGGATTCGCCGGCTCGCTCGGCGACGTGCGCCGCGTACTGGAGCGCGGCCGTGGCCTCAGCCAGCCGGCCGAGGAACACCGCGGCGATGCCCTTGGCCGTGAACACCTCGGCGAGCAGCGCGTCCGGTACGCCGAGGTCCTGGCCGAGCACGAGCGCCTCGTCCGCGAGCGCGATGCCCTGCGAGCCCCCGAGGAACACCTCGCCGATCGCCGCCTCGGTCAGCGTCCACACCGTGTCGACATCCGGGTCCGGACGCAGCGTCTCGAGCGCGCCGACGAGGACGTCATGCGCCTCGGCCACGCGTCCGAGCAGCCGCAGGATCCGTCCGGTGCGGGCGCGCGCCGCCGCCGCCGCGCGCGGCCGATCCTGACCCAGCAGCGCGGCCTCGGCCCGCTCGAAGTAGCTCAACCCGTCGTCGAAGCTACGGCTGATCTCGGCCGCGCGTCCGGCGTGCTCCCACAAGCCGGCGGCGTCGGCGACCGCGTCGGGGCGCGGGCTCTGCGCACTGAGTTCGGCGGCGTTCGCGTACGAGTGCGCCGCCGGGTTCGGCGCGCCGGCCCGTTCGGAGCGTTGCGCGGCCCGGACCAGTGCGCTGATCGCGCTGGCCCTGATGACCTCGGCATCGGGATCGTCCGGCGCGGCCCGGAACGCATCCAGGTAGTGCTGTGCGATCACGTCGGCGAATTCGTCGCTGCCGGCGGTGAAGCTACCGTGCAGCCGGCTCGCGACGGCGAGATGTCGCGCCTTGCGATCACGGCGCGACAGCATCTCGTACACGACCTGCCGCAACATGTCGTGGCAGAACACGTACGAGCCGCGCTGCGGTGACAGCGGGTCGGCACTGATCTCGAGCACGCCGCGGCGGACGAGTTCGGCCAGGCCGCGTTCCACCGCGTCGGCCGGGCTGGCGGACACAGCCACGAGCGCGTCGGCGCGAAAGCTCGTGCCGAGAACCGCCGCGTCCGCGACCAGCGAGCGCAGCGCTGCATCGAGCGCGTCGAGGCGCGCGGCGAGCAGGCCGTGCAGGCTGTCGGGCACCGACAGCGTGCCGATGTCCCCCACCAACCGGTATTCCCCACCGATGGCCAGCACGACGTCGCGGTCGATCAGCGAGCGCACCGTCTCGACCGCGAACAGCGGGTTGCCCTGCGCCTGCCCGGCGATCGCGGCAACGGCTTCGGCCGGCATGTCGCGGACCAGCGCATCGACGACCCCCTGCATCGAGCGCGGATCGAGCGGGTCGAGCGCCATCGCCGACTGATTGCGCCCGGAGCCGATGCCGGCTCGCCGGTCGAACAACTCGGGCCGGGTGAACAGCAGGACGAAGATCGGTGCCGTCCGCGCCCAGTCGAGCAGGTGGTCGACGAAATCGAGCAGCGCGTCATCGGCGTGCTGGGCGTCCTCGACGAGCAGGATCACCGGCTGCGCATCGGCAAGGCGTTCGAGGAACAGCCGCCAGCCGGCGAACAGTTCCTCCCTGCTCAGCGGCGCATCGGTGTCTCCGGGATGGACCACACCGAGCAACCGGCCCAGCCGGATGCCGACGTAGCTGCGCTGCTCGAGGTCCTGGACGAAGCGCGGCAGCCCCTCGACCAGCTTCGTCGTCGCGACGTCGACCGGATCCTCGTCCGCGATGCCGAATCGGCGCCGGACCATCTCGGCCAGCGCGCGGTACGC
Organism: uncultured Actinomycetota bacterium; assembly: GCA_963750295.1. GTDB lineage: Bacteria > Actinomycetota > Actinomycetes > Mycobacteriales > Jatrophihabitantaceae > CAVVPY01. The sequence goes on along the minus strand of CAVVPY010000005.1, from coordinate 242,206 downwards.
GACCCCGTCGCCGTAGGACAGGCAGTGTCCCCGGTGCCAGTAGATCGGATCGGCCAGTCCGTCCGCGTACTTCTCGAACTCCCAGCCCAACCGCGACTTGCCGATGCCCGCGGGTCCGCTGACCACCAGCAGCCGCGGGATCCGACGGTCGGCGCACGCGTGGAACTGCTCCTTGATCGTGCGCAGCTCGGAGTCCCTGCCGATCAGCGGCGCTTCGAGCCCGTCGACGCGCTGCTGACCGCCGACGCTGGACAGGATCCGCGTCGCCTGCCACAGGTGGGCCGGCTCGGCCTTGCCCTTGAGCGGATGCTCACCGACATCGTCGAAGCCGACCCCGGCCGCGGCGAGTCGCTGGGTCGTGGAGTCGACCCAGACGGTCCCGGGCAGCGCCGCCGTCTGGACCCGCGCCGCTGTGTTGACGGTGTCACCGGCCACCATGCCCTCGCCGACCGCGCCGACGTTCACGGCGACATCGCCGGTCACGACGCCGGCCCGCAACGCCATCTCGGCCACACCGATCTCGGCGCCGAGCGCGCGAACCGCGTCGACCAGCTCGAGCGCGGCACGCACGGCCCGCTCGGCGTCCCCCTCGATCGCGACCGGCGCACCCCAGACCGCCATCACCGCGTCGCCGATGAACTTCTCGATCGTCCCGCCGTAGCGCGCGATCACCGTGCGGGCGACGTCGAAGTAGCGCGACAACAGCTCGCGCACGTCCTCCGGGTCGCGCGCGGCCGACATCGGGGTGAACCCGACGAGGTCCGCGAACAGTACCGAGCACACCCGCCGCTCGGTGGCCGGAGCCGAGTGGCCGGCCCCGTCCCCACGTACGGCATCGGCGCCGGCTGCGAGCAGCTCAGCCCCGCACTGGCCGCAGAAGCGGGACCCCGCGCTGGCGGGCGCACCGCACGTCCCGCACGACAGGCCGAGGCCCGCGCCGCACCCCGAGCAGAACCGATGCTCGGCCGGATTCGGCACCCCGCACGCCGTGCACACAAGCACATCGGCATCTTCGCACGCGCACGACGTCGATCAAGTCAGGTGCGGTGCACGACGGTCAGGCCGGTACCGACAGCGACAGCGCGAAGTCACCAGCAGGGTCGGTCCACCAGCGCACGAGCTCGAGACCCGCCTGAGCGAGCTCGCGCTCGACGCCGCCGCGGCGGAACTTCGCCGAGATCTCGGTGCGCAACTGCTCGCCGCGCGCGAAGTGGACCTCGAGGTCGAGCGCCGCGATCCGCACCGTCTGATCGCGCGTCGACCGCAACCGCATCTCGATCCATTCGGCCCGCTCGTCCCAGACGGCCAGGTGCTCGAAGGCGGACGGGTCGAAGTCGGCGTCCAGCTCTCGGTCGATGACGGCGAGGACGTTCTTGTTGAACCGGGCGGTCACTCCCTGAGCGTCGTCGTAGGCCGCGACGAGCCGGCCGGGCGACTTCACCAGATCGGTGCCGAGCAGGAACGCGTCGCCGTCGGCGAGGGTGCCGCGCACATCGGCGAGGAAGTCGCGCCGTTGCGCCGGGTCGAGATTGCCGATCGTCGAGCCGAGGAACGCCACGAGCCGGTTCGGGTGGCGCGGCAGGAAGCCGAGGTGTTTCTCGAAGTCGCCCACCACCGCTTCGACCGCCAGGTCGGGGAAGTCCGTGGCCAGCGCCTCGCTCGCCGACGTGAGCACGGCCGGGTCGACGTCGAAGGGGACGAAGCGGCGCAGCGTGCCCGCCTCGGCCAGCGCGCTGAGCAGCAGCCGGGTCTTCTCCGACGTCCCGCTGCCCAACTCGACCAGCGTCTCGGCACGGGTCGCCGCGGCGATGGCACCAGCGTGCTCGAGCAGGATCGCCCGCTCGGTCCGGGTCGGGTAGTACTCCTCGAGCCGGGTGATCTCGTCGAACAACTCACTGCCGACGGCGTCGTAGAAGTACTTCGGCGGCAGCGTCTTCGGCGTCGAGCAGAGCCCGGCGCGGACGTCGTGCGCCATCTGCACGGTCAGCGCCTCTTGGTCGAGGTGGGTGGCAATGCCGAGTGTCACGGGTGCTCCAGATCGGTCACGGTGACCCGTTCGCGGGTCACCTCCAGCAGGTGATGGTCAGCGACGTCGACCCACCGCGGGTCGTCGTCCCAGGGCTCGCTCGCGACGGCGACCCCGTCAGGTTCTTCGAGGTAACTCAGCGGGTCGCCCCACGTGACGGCGACGATGCGATCGCCGTCGGTCAGCAGCAGGCTGAGCGTGGCGTCCGGGTCGCGTGCCGCGACCGCGCGCACCGCGTCGGCGACCTCCGTTGCGACCAGGCCCGGACAGGTGGCGAACACCCACGCCGCGAGGACGGCGGAATCGCAGACCGATTCGGCGTCGGTGCGCGTGTCGAGCGTGCTGTGGTCCACGCGGCCGTTGTGCGAGAGCAGGTTGCGCCCGTCGGTGAACGGCGCCGCCGCGCTCTCGTCGATCGGCATCCCGATCGACGCGGACCGAACCGCCGCCAGCACGCAGCCGGACGAGAGGACGGGCGCCAGCGAGGCGAACGACGCGTCGCCCCACAGCGGGCGGGCCGAGCGCCAGCGCGCGGGCTCGGCCCGGCCCGGGGTGTAGAAGCCCACGCCCCAGCCGTCGGCGTTGACCAGCCCGCGCTTCTGCCGCCGCGGCGCGTAGGACTGGCGTAGCAATCCGCACGGTGGGTCGAGGACGAGCGCGGCGAGCGTCCGGGGCTCTCCCAGCCACGCCAGGTGCCTACACATCCCAGGCCAACCGAAGGCCGCTGAAGATCTGCCGGCGCACGGGGTGGTCCCAGTTCCGGAACGACGGCCGGATCGTGTTCCCGCCGACGGCCCACGACCCGCCACGCAGCACGCGGTAGTCACCACCGAAGAACGGCGCGCTGTAGGTGTCGTAGAGCATCGGCGCGAACCCGGGCCAGGGCTCGAACCGGGACGAGGTCCACTCCCACACGTCCCCGATCGCCTGCTCCATGCCATAGGCGCTCGCGCCCGCCGCGTAGGCGCCGACCGGTGCCGGCCGCAGCGCAGCACCGTCGAGGTTGGCCCGCTCGGGCGTGCGCGGCTCGTCGCCCCACGGCCAGCGGCGGCGCCGGGCGGCGACGGGATCCCACGTGCACGCCTTCTCCCACTCCTGCTCGGTGGGCAGCCGAGCACCGGCCCACGCGGCGTAGGCCTCGGCCTCGAAGAAGCAGACGTGCTGCACCGGCTCGTCCGCCGGGACGTCCTCCACGACGCCGAAGCGCCGCCGGCTGCCGTCGGCCGACCAGAACAGTGGCCGGTCGAGGCCGGCCTCGACCCGGTGCCGCCAGCCGCGAGCCGACCACCAGCCCGGCTCGTGATAGCCGCCGGCTTCGATGAAGCGCTGCCATTCGGCGTTGGTCACCGGCACGCGGGCGATCCGGAAGGCCGGGACGTCCACGACGTGGGCCGGGCGCTCGTTGTCGAGTGACCACGGCTCGTCCTCACCGTCCACCCCGAGGACGCACTCGCCGGCCGGGACGAGTACGGAGTCGTCGGGCAGCAGCCGGCCCGGCGGCAGTTCGGCACCGGTGCCGAGCAGTGGCGCGCCGTCGCGCAACTGATGGGTGGCCAGCATCGTCTCGACGTGCTGCTGTTCGTGCTGCTCGACCATCGCGTAGGGGAACAGCGTCGACCCGTACTCCTCGAGGTGGTCGAGGGCGTCGAACACCCGCCCGCGCACGTCGCTGATGAACGAGCGCGCCTCGGTGGGCGTGAGCAGGGGCAGGCTGACCCGCGCGGCTCGCGGGTGCTCGAAGGCGTCGTAGAGCTGCTCGATCCGGCACGGCAGGATGCCCTGCCGTGCTGCGTCGCCGCCACGCAGCAGCCACAGATCCTCTTGCTGGCCGATGTGCGCGAGGTCCCAGACCAGTGGGCTCATCAGCGGGCTGTGCTGGCGCGTGAGCTCCGGCTCGTCGAACGCGGTGAGGGTCTGCGTCCTCGCCCGGGCCTGGTCCAGCCCGCGTGCCACGTCGGCGGCCAGGACGGGACGGGCGCTCGGTTCAGTCATCGAAAGCTCCCCGGGCCACCTCGTCGAGGACGGTCATGGCGCCGCGCTCCGCGGCCCGCTCGCGGACCAGATCGCCAGGGGTGCGGCCCCGGCCGACGAGCTCGGCGAAGGCCTCGACCTCGGCTCGCAGCTCCGGCGGGCAGTGGCGGGCGGCGACCTCCACACAGGTCGTCGCGGCGCTGCGCAGCTCGGGATCGGCCAACCCGTCGCGCGCCGCGCGCAGCCAGCCGTCCGGCAGCACCCGGCAGGCGTCGGCCACCTCGGCCGCAGCCCGCTCGTCGTCGACCAGGGTGGCGGTGAGCGCGGCCAGGGCCGGCCACCAGCGATCGGGCAGGGCGTCCAGGCAGCGGAGCTCGACGTAGCCCCGCGGCCTGATCGGCGGGAACAGCGTGCTCAGGTGGTAGTCCAGGTCGCCGACAGTCGGGCGCCGCGCGGGACCATCGGTCCCGCTCACCCACGCGTGCAGCGGGATCCTCGTCGTGACCGGCGCGATCGTCGTGCCGTCGCGGACCAGCATCATCGGGGCGGCGAGCGCGTACTCGGCCCACGCGGCTGCCGGATCACCGTCGGGCAGCGGTCCACTTCGTGACGCGTCGATGCCGAGCCAGGCCTGCTGCCGCATCGAGTGCCACCCGGACGCGTGCCCGCCGAGCAGGGGCGAGCAGGCCGAGATCGCGACGAGCACCGGCCCGAGCGCAGCGATGCGTGCGAGCCGGTCGGCCCAGCGCGCGGACGGCCCGGCGTCGAGGTTGACCTGCAACGCCGCCGTCGAGGCCATCATCGCCCGTCCCGGAGCGCCACAGCCGAGCGCCGCGAAGTGCCGCTCCATCGCCTGGTACCGCTCGCTCGGGTTGATCCGGCGGACCGGACGGGCAGGATCGGCGCCGAGGGCCGCGGCGCCGAAGCCGGCGTCGGCCAGGCTCTGGCGCAGGACGGCACGATCGCGCCGCAACGCCTCGACCGCCGCGGCGACGCCGAGCCGGGGCGGGGTGGACAGCTCGAGCTGCCCACCCGGCTCGACGGTGACGCTGCTGCCGGCGGGCATCGGTGGCGCGCCCCCGGCGAGGGCGGACACCTCGGCCCAGCTCGGGCGGCGTCCCGGGTCGGCGAGGTCGACGAGGTGGAATTCGAGCTCGAGCCCGACCCGGCCGTCCGCGCCGCCGGGCGACGGGGTCAGCGCAGCGCCGGCGATGTGCGCGCGGGCGATCTCGAGCGGATCGCCGAACTCGTCGAGCGGCAGGTCGGCCGCGGTCGCCGCGGTGGATGCTTCGGCGCTCGCCACAGCGGGCGCCGGCCGGTGAACGGTCGTCACCGTGCCCCCTCCAGGTCCGGACCGGCCATGAACCTCATGACCGCGGGTCGGTGCGGGGGCGGCCCAGGTCGACCGTCCTCGTTTGTCGTGCTGTGTCAGTCTTGCCCCGGGGTATGACAACGCCAAACAAGTCCGGCCAAGTTCCGCGTTTCGTCATCTGTCGGACGCGCGGCACTCAGCTCCCGGCTACCAGCGCGGCACGGAGCCGGCCGAGATCCTCGGGTGTGCAGTCCACGTGCGGGCTCACCCGCAGCAGCGGGCCGACCGAGTCGCGCGGCGCGCGAACCTCGCGGCAGGCAGTCGTGAGGATGCCGTGCTCGGCCAGCAGGCGCTCGCGGGTGACCACGACGTCCTGGCCCGCGGCCGGGCGCAGGGCGGTGATCGCACCCGAGCCGGGCCGGCCGTCGACGACGGTCCAGCCGTCCAGCTCGACGAGGGACTCCCGGGTTAGCGTCCCTACCTCGTCCAGCCGCTGCGCGACCCGCTCGGGCCCGAGTTCGAGGTACTCGCGCACCGCGTTCGCCAGGCCGACGCGTCCGGCGACGTTGGCCTCGTGGGACTCGAGGTAGTGCACCGGCGGCAGGTCCTGCTCGGCCATCGCCGGGCGGCGGATCCGTAGCGCGTCCCAGTGGCGTGGTGCCACGGCGAGGACGCCGACGCCGCGCGGTCCGGTGAGCCATTTGCGGCTGGTGGCGTACACGGCGTCCGCCCCGGTCGCCGTGTCGACGTGGCCGACGGCCTGGGCGGCGTCGACCCACAGCGGGACGCCGGCCGCCCGGCAGAGTGCCGCAGCGGACGCCACCGGCTGCACCAGCCCCCGGTGCGAGGTGACCTGGGTCAGGTGCACCAGCGCGGGTGGGTCGTCCACAAGCAGTTCGGCGAGGCGGTCGAGGCGGACTGCGCCGTCGCGGTTGACGTCCACCTCGACGATGCTCAGCCCCCGCTCGGTGAACGCCTCGAGGTTCGGGCCCCACTCGGCGGCAACGATCGCGACCCGGTCGCCCTCGGCGAGCGGCCATGCGTCGAGCAGGGCCTGCCGCGCGGCCGAGCCGCTCTCGACGAACGCGACGCCGTCCGCTGGAACGCCGAGCAACCCGGCGAGCGCCGAGCGGGCGAACTCGAGCTCACCGGACGCCGCCGACTGCGCGACGTACACACCGCACTCGGCCTCGCGCCGCAGGTGCCGGGCCACTGCCTCGATGGTGGCCAGCGAGGACCGCCCGGCTGCGCCGCTGTCGAGGTGCACCACCCGCCGGGGCGGACGGCAGGCCGACCAGTGCGACCAGAGGGAGTCAGTCATTGCTTCGAGGCTGCCACACGTCGCGCGGAGTGCCGGCACGCAGACCACCCGTCGCCGGATGGCCCGCGTATGCGTCATCGCGCCGCATGTTCGCGCCTCGTCGTCCAACTACGGGCTGGCCTAGATCGGCAGGACGACGTCGACCTCGAGGCCGTCGGCGCCGTCGGCGCGCGCGCTCACCGACACCGTTCCGCCGTGCGCTCGGACAAGATCACGCACGATCGGCAGGCCGAGCCCGGTGCCGCCCGATTCGCGCGAGCGGCTGGCCTCGATCCGGTAGAACCGGTCGAACACGCGCTCGCGTTCGGCCGCCGGGATCCCGGGTCCGTCGTCACACACCGTCAGGTGCGCGGCGCCGTCAGCACCGACACCGACGCTCAGGCTCACCTCGGTACGCGCATGGCGGACGGCGTTGTCCACGAGGTTCACCACCACGCGGCGCAGCGCACTCGGGTCGCCGACCATCGGGATCGGCACGGTGTCGACCACGCGCACCGGCACCCGCGAGTGCCGGTACCCGGCCAGGGCCTTGGCCACCACCTCGTCCAGCCGCATCGGCTCACGCGGCAACTGCGTCACCGACTCGTCCAGGCGGGCCAGGGCGAGCAGATCCTCCACCAGCCGATCGAGGCGTGCCACGTCCTGCAAGACGTCGTCGAGGAAGGCCGGCCAGTCGCCGTCCGGACCCATCCGCTGGGTGACCTCGAGTTGCACGCGCAGCGAGGCGAGCGGCGAGCGCAGCTCGTGCGCCGCATCGCCGACGAACGTGCGTTGCCGTTTCGTGGACGAGTCGATCCGGTCCAGCATCTGGTTCAGCGTGACGGCCAGCCGATGGATCTCGTCCTGGGCGCCCGGGACGGGTAGCCGCTTCTCGGCCAGTCCGGTGGCGCTGATGTCAGCGGCGCCGTGGCGCAGCGCGGCCACCGTGCGCAACGTCAGCGCGGCGATCAGGTAGGTGGCGAAGGCCATGAACAGCACGGCGATCGGCCCGCCGATCAGCGCAGCGCGGGTCAGCACGCGCAGGCTGTCATCGACGCGGGTCAGGTCGGTGACGACCAGGACGGTGTAGCTCTCGGCGCGTTGGGCCAGGACCCGTTCGCGCAGACCGGTGGTCGGGTTGTTGATGTCGAGACGCTCGCCCGCGCGGGCGTCCGCGAGGCCAGCGGGGTCGAGGACGGGGACGAGCTTGTCGGCACCCGGCGAGGCAGCGACGACGGCATCGTTCGAGTCGACCACTTGAATTGCCGTCACCCCACCGCTGCTGGGGTACACCGTCGACACCAGGGGACGGTCGCGAATCTGCTCGGCGACATCACGTGCCGTCGTCTGGGCGGACGAGTCGAGCACCTTCAATAGCGCGTACCGCTGCAGGGTGAGGGCAAGGACGATCCCCGTCGTCACGACCACACTGAACAGTGCGGTGGCGACCAGGGTCAGGCGGGCGCGCAGCGATCGGCGCGCCCACCAACGAACCGGCCAGGTCAGCACCTGCCAGCGAAAGGGCATCGGCGAATATTAGGCGGTCGAGGCGGTACTTCGTATCGCGGTCAGCCGGTAGCCGGCCCCGCGGACCGTTTGCAGGCTCTGCCGGCCGAACGGGGTGTCGATCTTGCGCCGCAGATACCCGACGTAGACCTCGACGACATTCGCGTCGCCGTCGTAGTTGGCGTCCCACACGTGGTGCAGGATGTCAGCCTTGCTCACCGCGTCGCCGGCGCGGCGCATGAGGAACTCGAGCAGCGAGAATTCGCGCGGGGTGAGTTCGACCGGAGCGCCGGCCCGGCTGACCGTATGGGCCGCCGGGTCGAGGACGAGATCGTCGACGGTGAGTGCGGCCGGGCGCGGTTGCACGCCACGGCGCAGCAGCGCCCGGATCCGGGCCAACAGCACGACGAACGAGAACGGCTTGGTCAGGTAGTCATCGGCGCCGAGGTCGAGTGCGTCGGCCTCGTCGTACTCGCCGTCCTTGGCCGTGAGCATCAGGATGGGAACCCAGTTCTGCTCGTCCCGCAGCCGCTCGATGATGCGGTAGCCGGACAGTCCCGGCAGCATGATGTCGAGAATGATCGCGTCATAGCTGGACTCCTGCGCGGCGTGCAGGCCGTCGGGGCCGGTGTGTGCGACGTCGACGGTGAAGCCCTCGTTGGACAGCCCACGCTGCAACGCAGACGCGAGCCGCGCCTCGTCCTCCACGATCAGTAGTCGCACGCTCGTCACTCCTCCGTCAGGTCGCGGTCACGCTGAGCACCAGCGTCCCACTCGGACCTCGGCGAGTGACGGGACCCTCGGCAACTTCTCAGCGGTACCTCAGCCCGGCCGGCCGGTCCGGAGGGTTACTGCAGGTAGTCCTCGACCTGGTTCACCGAGCGTTCGTGCGCGACGTCCGGGTCCTCGCCGTTGTCCTCTCGCGCGCGCCGCTGCCGCAGCAGGTCCCACGCCTGGTCGAGTTGCTCCTCGAGGTGTTGCAGTCGCTGCTGGTCCGCGTGCCCGTGATGGGTTGCGCGAAGCTGCTTCTCCTCCTCGACCAGTTCGTGGATGTGGGCAAGGATCGTCCGATCGTCCATGCGCTGATCGTGTCAGTCCCGCGGTCCCCGGTCGAGGTAGTGGTACTCGGCATTGGGCTGCTGGCCCAGCGCGAGTGCCATCCGGTTGGTGAAGTTGTACATCGCGGTGATCTCGACGACGTCCCACACCTCGTCGTCGGACAGCCCGAGCTCGGCCAGCCGCCGCAGGTCCGACTCGGCCATCAGGTGCGCTGCCGCGGTGAGCCGTTCGGCGAACTCGCAGATGGCGTAGCGCCGCTCGTCGAGGCCCGCATGGCGCCAGTTCGTCGCGATGTGGTCGGCCTGCACCTCGTCGCCCAGCGCCACCCGCAGCGCGTGGCCGTGGGCGAGGACGCAATAGGTGCAGCGGTTGTACGAGCTGACGACGACGGCGATCATCTCGCGATCGGCTTCGTCCAGGTTGTCGGTCGGCTCGTGCAGCTGGCGGTAGTGCGCGAACCACGCCGAGAACCGGTCCGGACGCACGCTGTAGGCGCGAAAGACATTGGGGACGAAGCCGATCCGCTCGCGGGCCTTGCCGAACAGCGACTGGACGCGCTCCGGCAGCACACTCTCGTCCGGGACGGTGAAGAACCACGCGGCGCGCGACATCGGCAATCTCCTAGGACGGTTGGGCGACCGACACGCGTCGGCGCACGGTCAGGGCGATGACAACCGCAGCGAGCACCAGCAGCCCGATGCAGCACAGCGTGATCACCCGGTAACCGTGCACCATGACCGGGATCTGGCGATACCTGTCGCCGGTCAACCCGGCAAGAGGGGGCAGGACGGCGACGGCCAGCAGGCCGCCCGCGCGGGAGATCGCGTTGTTGACGCCGGACGCGATGCCTACCGAGTCGGCCGGTGCCGTGGCCATGACCGTCGCCGTCAGCGGTGCGACCAGCGCGGCCAGCCCCACGCCGAACAGCACGATGCCCGGCAGGACGTCCACGACGTAGTTGTGGTGGAACTGGTCGACCCGCAGTAGTGCGACCAGGCCGGCGGCCGCGAGCAACGGTCCGGCGATGAGCTGCGCGCGCGGACCGATGCGCCCGGCGAGCGCCCCGCTGCGCCGCGAGAGCAGGAGTAGCAAGATCGTGATCGGCAGCCCGGCGAGCCCCGCGGCCAGGGCGCCATAACCGGCCGACACCTGCAGGTGCAACACCAGCACGACTAAGACGGCACTCAGTGCCGCGTAGGTCAGCAGCGTCATCAGGTTCGTGCCGCTGAAGGTCCGGTCGCGGAACAGGGTGAGCGGGACGAGTGGTTCGCGACTGCGCCGCTCGACCTCGACGAAGACGAGCAGCACCGCGACCCCGGCGATCGTCGTGCCCACGGTCGCCGCCGACCAGCCGGCGCTGCCGGCGAGCGTCGTCCCGAACGTCAACGCGCCCAGCCCGAGCGCGACCAGGACGGTCCCCACCACGTCGAGGCGCGGCGGCGAGCGCTCGGCCTTGGTCTCGGGGACGAAGCGGACGGCGAGCACGACCGCCGCGGCGCCGAGCGGGAGGTTGATCGCGAAGGCCCAGCGCCAGGACGCCTCCTGCACCAGCCAGCCGCCCAGCAGCGGACCGAGCGCCGTGCTCACCCCCGACAGGCCCGACCAGGCGCCGACCGCGGCCGCGCGGTCGGACGCGCGGAAGCTCGCCGAGATGATGGCGAGGCTGCCCGGCGTCATCAGCGCGCCGCCGACCCCTTGTACGGCACGCGCCGCGATCAGCACGTGCACGGTCGGTGCGAGCGCGCAGGCGAGCGAGGCGGCGGTGAACCACACCACGCCCGCCACGAAGATCCGGCGCCGGCCCAGCCGGTCGCCGAGCGAGCCACCGAGCAGGATCAGCGCGGCCAGCGTCAGCGTGTACGCGTTGAGGACCCATTGCAGCGCGCCGAACCCGGCGTCGAAGTCCTGGCCGATGTGCTTGACCGCGACATTGACGATCGTGCCGTCCAGGAAGGCCATGCCGGACCCGACGATCACCGCCGCGAGCGCGCCGCGACCCCGCGCCGTGCCCAGTTGCAGCGGCTCGGCCGCCGTGAGTGCCATCGTCTTCGACCCTAGCCAGCGGCGCTGCTCACGCATCGCTGCTCACCCGAGCAGGGTGAGGACGAGTTCTCGGTCGTCGCCGGCGCCCACGTCGACCGGCACCCCCCAGTCCTGCCGCGCGAGATAGCAGGCCGGGTGCTCACCGCCGTCGTCACACGAGGCCGCCTGCGCGGTCACGTGCAGTACGCCGGTCCCGGCGGCAAGGGTCAGCGACCGCGCCAGCTCGACCGAGTCGCCGCCACCGGCGAGCAGCAGGGACGGCGGCGAGGCGCTCACCGTCAGCCGCGTCGAAGGCCCGTAGCGCTCGTCCAGCTTGCGACCGGGAGGCGGCTCGAAGCGCACCTCGAGGGCGATCGGCCCGGCGGCGATCGCGCTCACCGGCCGGCGCAGTTGCATCGGCGGACCGGCAACGAGATCCGCGCGCGGAACCGGCCGGACCAGGCGATGCGCGGCGGATTCGACGACGACGAGATCGCCGTCGACGACGACGGCGCCGGAGGGTTCGCGCAGGTCGGCGGCCAGCGTGGTGACCGTGCCGGCCGCGGGGTCGAAGCGGCGCACCGCGCCGTTGTAGGTGTCGAGCACCGCGACCGAACCGTCCGACAGGACGCTCACGCCGAGCGGGTGCTGCAGTCGCGCCGTCGCCGCCGGGCCGTCCACATGCCCGAAGTCGAACAACCCCGTCCCGATCGCGGTGCCGAGCGTGCCGTCGACCGTGAGCCACCGCAGGGCGGACGTCTCGGCGTCCACGAACCACAGCCGGTCACCGGCCGCCGCGAGCCCGGAGGGCTGCGCCAGCCACCCGTCGAGTGCGGGGCCGTCGCGCAGCCCCTCGACGGTCGTCCCGGCGAGCACGTCGACGGCGCCGGTGCGGACGTCGACCGCGAGCAACAGATGGACGCCGGCCGCCGCGACGACGAGCCGATCGAGAGCCGGCCACCAGGCGACGTCCCACGGCGACAGCACGCCAGGTACCGGGCCGGTCACCGTGCGGGCGCCGGCGAGACCGGCGGGCAGGTCGATCGTCGCGACCACGGCGCCGTCGGCCAGCCGGACGCCGTGCAGCACGTGCGCGCCGGTGTCGGCGACGACCACGTCGTAGTCGGCGGTTCCCGGCGGCAGCAGGGTCAACCCGTTCGGCTCGGTGAAGGGAGCGCCCCGGACGCCGGTGCCGATCCGGCGGAGCACCGATTCCCCGTCCAGCTCTAGTTCAACCAGTTGGTGGTGGCCGGCATCGGCCACGAGCAGGCTCTCGGCCAACCGGATCGCCTTGGCCGGGAAGCGCAACGCGCTCGGCTGCGGTTCGGGGGCCAGGTAGGGACCGTCGCCGCGGTGCAGCGTGCCCTTCGCGTCGTGCTCGATGACCAGCGCCTCGAGCCTGGCGGCGAGCGCGCTGATCTGGCCCTCGCCGGCGGCCTGGGCGACGACGTAGCCCTCCGGGTCGATCAGCACCAGGCTCGGCCAGGCGCGGATCGCGTACTGCTGCCACAGCGTCAGCGCCGGATCGTTGACGACCGGGTGGTGCACCTCGTAGCGCTCGATCGCCGCGGCGAGGGCGTCGTCGTCCTGCTCGTGCGCGAACTTCGGGGAGTGGACGCCGATCACGCTGAGAACGTCCGCGTGGGCAGCCTCGAAGGGGCGCAGTTCGTCCAGCACGTGCAGGCAGTTCGCGCAGCAGAACGTCCAGAAGTCGAGCAGCACGAAGCGCCCGCGCAACCCGGGCAGGGTCAGGGGCGCATCGGTGTTGAACCAGCTCAGATCTGGTGGGAAGCCGGGTGCGCGCACGCGTACCCGGTGGGGTCCAGGGGTCACGCCAGACCCAACGCGGCGGACCGGGGCTGGTAATCCCCGGTCGCGCCGCGGGTTTCGGTCAGACGGTGACGTAGCCGCCCGGCTGCAGGATCGACCGGGCTTGCTCGGCGGACCCGTCGCGGGCGATCAGGTCGTAGCGGCCGGCGACCATGGTGCGCAGCGTGGCGAACTCGCGCTTGCCCCGGGTCGCCGTCTGGGCGGCGACGCCGAGCGCGGCGCCGGTGCCCACACCGACAAGCATGCCGACGAGCATGACCGTGGCGAAGTTGGCGCCGCTGACGAACAGGCTGAGCATCAGCCCGACGAACAGGCCGGTCCACACCCCGCGCGCGGCGCCTGCCGCGGCGGCGCGGCCACGCGTGATCCGTCCAGTGACGCGGTCGACCAGTCGCACGTCCGTACCGACGATGTCCAGGTGCTGGACGGCGAAGCCGGCGTCGGCCAGCCGAGCGACGGCCGCCTGCGCGCCCTCGAAGGTGTCAAAGCCGGCCACCGTGTTCCACGCCAGGTAGGGAGCGTCGTAGCGGGGCGCCGTGGGATCAAACATGATCATCGCCCTCTCGTCGTGATGCCGGACGGAAGGTCCGACACCACGATCGTGCAGGTGGCCGGTGGGCTAGAGCTGGGATCCAGCTGATCGCCTGCTGTGAATCGACCGGTCAGGGCCGGTCGGAGCAGCTCAGTGCGGGTCAGAGCAGGTGCAGCTGCTGCCGCGTGGCGGCGGCCAGCAGTTCCTGCTGCATCGCCGGCGAGGCCGACTGCAGGGCGCGGTCGAACTCGCGGTACTGGCGCCGCTGACGCAGCTTGCGGGTGAGACGGCTGGGGGATGAGGTGCGGGACATCGTCAGGCTCCTTTGACTTTCGATTATTAACAGGATGTCAGAGTCAACCTAACGATTCACGATGGTATGCCTGCCTGTGCCTAACGTCACTCCGGTCACCGGAGCAGGCGGCACGGGTCGACCAGGACGGCGGCTCAGAGCAGCGCGAGACCGGGGTCCGACAGCACGGTCGCCACGTCCGACAGGAACTGCGAGCCGTCCTGGCCGTCCACCACCCGGTGATCGAAGGACACCGCGAGTTGGGTGACCCAGCGCGGCTCGATCCGCTCGGCACCGTCAGCACCGGCCACCACCCACGGCAGCCGCTTCACCGCACCGAAGGCGACGATGCCCGTCTCGCCCGGGTTGAGGATCGGGGTGCCGGTGTCGACGCCGAAGACGCCGACGTTGGTGATGGTGATCGTCCCGCCGGACATCTCGGCCGGCGAGGTCTTGCCGGTACGCGCCGTCTCGGTCAGGGCGCCGATCGCCTGGGCGAGTTCGAGCAGTGAGAGCTGGTCGGCGTCCTTGATGTTGGGGACGATCAGACCGCGCGCGGTCGCCGCCGCGATGCCCAAGTTGACGTAGTGCTTGTGCACGATCTCGCCGGCCGCGTCATCCCAGGTCGCGTTGATCGACGGCGTGCGGGCCGCGGCGAGGATCACGGCCTTGGCGAGGAACAGCAGCGGCGAGACCTTCACGTCGCGGAACTCGCGGCGCGCAGCCACCCGGTCGCGCAGCTCCATCATGGCGGTGACATCGCAGGTGACGAACTCGGTCACGTGCGGCGCGGTGAAAGCCGAGGACACCATCGCTGCCGCGGTGTGCTTGCGGACGCCCTTGATCGGGATGCGGGTCTCCCGCTCGCCGGCGTGCCGGCTGGTACGCGGGGCGGCCGGCGCGGCCGCGGTCGACTCGCTCGCGGCGTGCACGTCCTCGCGCGAGACCGTCCCGTTCGGGCCGGTGGCCTCGACCTCGGTCAGGTCGACGCCGAGGGTCTTGGCCAGCTTGCGTACCGGCGGCTTCGCGAGCACCCGACGTGCGCGGTGGGCACGCATCGCGGCGGCCGACAGCGTGCGCTGGGCGACCGGCTGCTCGGCGGGGTCTTCCGCGCCGAGGTCGGGCGCCGGCGAGGCTCCGGGTGGGACATTGAACGACACCTGCGCGGCCGCGGTGGTGGCCGGCGTCTGCGGGCGGCGACGTCTGCGCCGGCCGGTCTCCTCGCGCGGTCCGTACCCGACGAGGGTCAGCTGCTTCTCCTCACCCGACGGCAGTGAGGGGACGAGATCCTCGGGAGAGGTGGCCGGCGCGTCGGCGTCCGCGCCCGTCTCGATCGAGATGATCGCGGTACCGACCGGCACGGTGTCGCCCTCGTTGACGTGCAACGCGGTGACCACCCCGGCGTAGGGCGAGGGCAGCTCGACGGCCGCCTTGACCGTTTCGACCTCGGCGATCGTGTCGTTCACCTCGACGGTGTCGCCGACCGCGACCGTCCACTTCAGAAGGTCGCCCTCGGTGAGGCCCTCACCGAGGTCCGGCAGCTTGAACTGCTGGACGGGCATCAGTACTCCAGGATCTTGTCGACGGCGTCGAGAACGCGATCGAGGTTCGGCAGCCACTCGTGCTCGAGCCGACTGGCTGGGTAGGGGGTGTCGTAGCCGGTCACCCGCAGCACCGGCGCTTCGAGTGAGTAGAAGGCGTGCTCGGTGACCTGCGCCGCGACCTCGGCGCCGACTCCGAAGCTGTGCGGCGCCTCGTGGGTGACGATCAGCCGGCCGGTCCGACGCACCGATTCGAGGACGGTGTCGATGTCGAGCGGCGACACCGAGCGCAGGTCGATGACCTCGAGTTCGATGCCGTCCGCGGCCGCGGCCTTCGCCGATTCGAGCAGCGTCGAGACCGTCGGCCCGTAGCCGACTACGGTGACATGCTCGCCCGGACGCACGACCCGCGCCTCGTACAGCGGGGTCGGCTCGTCCTCGATGGCCGCCTTCGACGCGTGGTAGAGCCGCTTGGGCTCGATGAAGATCACCGGGTCGTCGTCGGCGATCGCCTCCTGGATCATCCAGTAGGCGTCCGACGGGGTGGAGCAGGCGACGACCTTGAGCCCGGCCGTGTGCGCGAAGTAGGTCTCGACCGATTCGCTGTGATGCTCGACCGCACCGATGCCGCCGCCGGACGGGATGCGGATCGTGATCGGCATCTTCACCAGGCCGGCCGAGCGGTTGTGGAACTTCGCGACCTGGCTGACGATCTGGTCGAAGCCGGGGAAGACGAACCCGTCGAACTGGATCTCGCACACCGGGCGGTACCCGCGAATCGCGAGGCCGACCGCAGTGCCGATGATGCCGGACTCGGCGAGCGGAGTGTCGATGACGCGGGCCTCGCCGAAGTCCTTCTGCAGACCGTCGGTGATTCGGAAGACGCCGCCGAGCTTGCCGACGTCCTCGCCCATGATGAGGACCTTGGGGTCGGCCTCCATGGCTTTGCGCAGGCCCTCGTTCAGCGCCTTGGCCATCGTCATCGGGGCCATCGGCGGTGCGGTTTCGGTGCTCATTCGGTCATCGCCGATGCGCTCGACATCTCCGCGACGAAGTCGACGAATTCGTCGCGTTGCTCGCGCAGCGCCTCGGGCATCGTGACGTGGACGTGGTCGAAGGCCGACTCGGGGGTCGGGTCGGGTAGTGCTCGGCAGCCGGCGCGGATGTGCTCGGCCAGCTTCTTCGCATCCGCTTCCACGCTCTGGAAGAAGTCTGCCGGCATCCGCGCCTCCCGGGTCAGGTACGCGCGGACCCGCTCGATCGGGTCCTTCAGCTTCCACGTCTCGGCCTCGTCGCCGAGTTGGTAGCGGCGCGGGTCGTCGTTGGTCGTGTGGGGGTTCATCCGGTACGTGTAGGCCTCGACCAAGGTCGGGCCCTGCGCGTTGCGCGCATCGTCGAGCGCCTTGCGGGTGACGGCGAGGCTGGCGAGGACGTCGTTGCCGTCGACGCGCACGCCCGGGAAGCCGAAGCCCGACGCGCGCTGGTACAGCGGTACCCGGCTCTGCCGCTCGACCGGCTCGCTGATCGCCCATTGGTTGTTCTGGCAGAAGAACACGACCGGCAGGTTGCCTGCCGCGGCGAACACGAAGGACTCGTTGACGTCGCCCTGACTGGACGCGCCGTCGCCGAAGAAGACGAGCACAGCGGTGTCGCGGTCGGGGTCGCCCGTCCCGACCGCTCCGTCGCGGACGACGCCCATCGCGTAGCCCGCCGCGTGCAACGTCTGCGCACCGATGACGATCGTGTACAGGTTGAAGTTGTGCTCGAACGGGCTGAACCCGCCGAGGTTCGTGCCGCGGAACAGCCCGAGCAGGGTCAGCGGATCGACGTTGCGGCACCAGGCCACACCGTGCTCGCGATAGGTCGGGAAGGCCATGTCGTGCGGCTTGAGTGCGCGACCGGCACCGATCTGGGCGGCCTCTTGACCGAGCAGCGAGGCCCACAGGCCCAGTTCGCCCTGGCGTTGCAGGGCGATGGCTTCGGTGTCGATGCGGCGGACCAGCACCAGATCGCGATAGAGCTCGCCGATCTCGTCATCGGTGATGTCGAGGGAGTAGTCGGGGTGCTCGACCCGCTGCCCTTCCGGCGTCAGCAGTTGCACCATGTCCCGTTCGGGATGCACCGTGTCGATCGGGCTGCGGGCGTGCTGGGTCATCGACTCTCCTCGCTCGGCATCCGCGGGGTCACCGCGCATGGCCTCGGGCTCAACCGTCCATTGCGTATCCCGGTTGGTACAGGGGTGGCGTACCGGCCGGTTTACGCAGGGGTTCCTACCATATCGGCGCGCTGGTCCGGCCGCAGCCAGCCGCCCCCCGCACGAGCCCCGGTGCGGGTCGCCGCGGCCGGTTTTCCCCGCTAGTGACCGGATTCGGACGCGTCACCCGACCGCAAGCGGGGAAACGTCGGCGGGTTTCCCCGCTAGTGACCGGATTCGGACGCGTCACCCGACCGCAAGCGGGGAAACGTCGGCGGGACGAGGGTCAGGCCGGCGGCGGCGGCTTGGCGGGGCCGTCGGGTGTCGACTCGTCCTCGTGGAGGCCGTCGCGGAAGCTCTCGGCGCTCTGCTTGAGCGACCGGCCCACGTCGGCGGCGCGGTGGCGCAGCTTGTCGGCCATCGGCCCGGCCTTCTGCTTGGCCTGCTCAGCCTTGGGCTTTGCCGCCTTGGCGAGCTCCTCGGCCTTCGGCTTGGCGACCTTGGCGAGTTCCTCGGCCTTGGCCCTGGCGCGGTCCACGAATCCCATGTACTCCTTGATACGCCTGTTCAACGCGGTTCGGGGGCGAGCCCGGTGGCCAATTCGGGCGGCAACGGCAGGTCGTGGACGATCGTCAGCCGCGACACCGCCCGGGTCAGCACTACGTACAGCCGGCGCAGACCGACGGTGCGGGTCGGCTCGGCCGCGACGAGCTCGGCCGGTTCGAGCAGGACGACCGAGTCGAACTCCAGCCCCTTCGCCTCGGACGCGGGCACCACCGACACCCGCGGGTCGGTATCGGCGTCCAGCGCCTCGGCGGCGATACCGGCGGCCCGCAGGTCGGCGAGGACGGCCCCGGCCGAGGCATCCGGGACGATCACCCCGACCGACCCCTCGACGGCGAGCACGTCCCGGACCGCCGACACCAGCTCGGTCCCCGCCGCGAAGCGCAACGCGTGCGACCCGGCGCGGATCGACGTGCTCGGCGGTACGCCGGTGGCGATGTGCGGCAGCAGCCGGTTGGCGAGGTCGATCACCTCGGCCGGCACGCGATAGCCGGCGGTGAGCGGGCGCACGGCCGCGCCCGCGTGGCCGAGATGGGCCAGGGTGACCGTCCAGTCCCCGGGCGCCCACGGTGTCGTCGCCTGCGCGAGATCGCCCAACACGGTGACCGACCCGAGCGGGCACCGGCGCGCGATCGCCCGGCACTGCATCGGCGAGAGGTCCTGCGCCTCGTCCACCACCGCGTGGACGAAGGTGTCGGCGCCCTCGATCAGCCCGGTGAGTTCGTCGAGCAGCACCGCGTCGGCAGCCGTCCACCGCGTCGTGCGCACGCTGCGCGCAGCCGGGCGGTGCAGCACAGCGCGCTCGTCCTCGGTCAGGGCCGGCCCGCACCGCTTGAGGAAGTCGACGTCGTCGTAAAGGCGCGACAGCAGGGCGCCGGGCGTCAGCGCCGGCCAGACCTCGTCGACGAAGTCGCGCACCGCTTGCGAGCGCGCCACCTTCGCGGTCTCGGCGTCGCTCGGGGCACCGCCGGCGTCCTCGCGCTGGCGGCGGACGTCCTCGGCCACCTGCGTCCGCAGCCGTTCCCGCGCGAGCGACCACCGCAGCCCGTCCGCCAGCGCCCGGCGCGCGTCGTCGACGTAGCGGCGCAGGTGGTGCGCGCCGATCCGGAACCGCCGCGTCCCGACCACCGCCACCACGTCCTCGACCGGCTTGGCCACGTGCGAGCGCACCGCGCGGGTCAGGACGTCGGCCATGCGCGCGTCCCCCTTGAGCATGGCCACCTCCGGCCCGTCGGTGGCCGAGGCGGCGACCGCGACCAGTTGGTCGACCGTGCGCTGCTCGATCCCACCCTCACCCAGCGACGGCAGCACCTGCGCGATGTAGTGCAGGAACGCGCGGTTCGGCCCGATCACCAGCACGCCGGAGCGGCGCAGGCGCTCGGGGTAGGTGTAGAGCAGGTATGCGGCACGATGCAGCCCGACGGCGGTCTTGCCGGTGCCCGGTGCGCCCTGGATGCACAGCGTCGTGTCGAGGTCGGCGCGGACCAGATCGTCCTGGTCGGGCTGGATGGTCGCCACGATGTCGCGCATCGGCCCCACGCGCGGACGTTCGATCTCTTCACGCAGCAGGTCGGAGTCGAGCCCGAGGTTCTCACCGCGGTCGAGGTGCTCGTCCTCGTAGGACGACAGCACGCCGGCGTGGAAACCGAACCGGCGGCGCCGGGTGACGCCCATCCGGTCCGCCGGGGTCGCGCGGTAGAACGCCCGCGCGATCGGTGCGCGCCAGTCGATGACGACCGGGTCGCCGTTGCCGTCGCGGACGTGCCGCCGGCCGATGTGGAAGCTCTCGTCGTGCGGTTCGTCGCGATCGGTCCGGCCGAAGAACGGCGGGGCGTCCGGGTCGGCACTCAGCGCGCGCAGCCGTTCGCCGCGCAACCGGCCGAGGCTCTGGCTGGCGAGTTCGTCGACGCCGTAGTCGGCGATGGCGGCCGCCGAGACCTGCATCGCCGCGACGCAGCGCCGGGCGAGGTCGAGGTGCGCCCGTTCCGCGGTCAGGGGGTCAGCGGCGCTCACGGTTACTCGACGTTACCCGCGGGGCCAACCGGGTTTCCGGCCCGGCACCCTCGCTTTGCCCCGCGCAGGTGTGCCAGTTCGAGGCTGCAGGATCGATACGCGGGGCAACGGCGGGGACGGGAGCGTTACGGCGTCGTGCAGGGTGGCAAGCCGGTCGACGAGCCACTCGGCCCGGGCGGAATGCTGATCGGCGGCAGACCGGAGGACGAGGGTGGCGGCGTCGTGCACGTCGGCTCGGGCGCGACGTAGGTGTAGATGGTCAGGGTGATCTTCGTCGATGGCGCGTACGCCAGCTTCGGTGTCGGGTCCTCCGAGGCGACCGTGCCGTCCTTGCTCTGGTCCGTCGTCTGGGTCGTCGGCGAGGTGTCGACGTTCGGGAACGTCCGGTTCAACAGTGCCTTCGCCTTGTCGGCCTTCATCCCCAGCACGTCCGGCAGCGCGATCTTGCCGGTCGACACCGAGAGCACGATGACCGTGCCCGGCGTGACCGAGGTGTTCACGTCCGGCTTCTGCCCGACCACCTGATCCTTCGGGTCGGTTGAGTTCACGTTCTTCTTCTGCGCCTTGAGCCGGAAATCCGATCCCTGCAGCAGGTTCACCGCGTCCGAGTACGACATGCCGACGAGGGACGGGACGTTGACCTTCTCCTCGACGTAGTACTGGTAGAAGATCGTCGTGTTCTCATCGACGCGGGTGCCCGCGTCGACCTTCTCGCCGTTGACGTCGGTCAGCGTGCAAACCAGTTTCTGCGAGTCGCTGGACGGCGTGTTGCCGTTGTCGCACGGCCCGTTGGTGGTGTCCCCGTTCCTGTTCGGGACCAGGGTGAGGTTGTTCGCGCGGAACGCGGCGGTCGCGGTCGCGATCGGTTGGCCGATCACCGACGGCACCTCGGTCTTCTGCACCGCCGGCTGGCCGCCGCCGAGGTTGACGATCAACACCGTGCCGATGCCGATGACCAGCAGCAGTGCCGCGACGATCGCGATCCAGATCGCCGCAGTGTGCCGGTCGTCCTCGGGCTCGGGCGGCAGCCCACCACGAGGGACGGCAACCGGTGGTGGGGGTGTCCGGGCGATGAACTGCGTGCGCTCGGCGTCGGTCATGACCGCCTCGGCCGTCACCGGCTGATTCGCCAGCGCCCGTTGCAGGTCGGTGCGCATATCGGCCGCGGACTGGTAGCGGTTGAGTTGGTTCTTCGCGAGCGCCTTCATCACGATCGAGTCGAGGGAGCGGGGCAGGTCCGGGACGCGGGTGGTCGGCGCGGTCGCGTTCTCGCGGACGTGCTGGTAGGCAACCGCGACCGGCGAGTCGCCCTGGAACGGCGGCACTCCGGTCACCAACTCGTAGAGCAGGCAGCCGGTCGAGTACACGTCCGAGCGTGCGTCGACCGTCTCGCCCCGCGCCTGCTCGGGCGAGAGGTACTGCGCCGTGCCGATGACGTTGGCGGTCTGCGTGACCGTCGCGCCGTTGTCGGCAATCGCGCGCGCGATGCCGAAGTCCATCACCTTGACCGCGCCGTTGTCGGTGATCATCACGTTGGCCGGTTTGACGTCGCGGTGGATCAGCCCGTTCTTGTGGCTGAAGTCCAGCGCGCCGCACACATCGGCCGTGATCTCCATCGCCCGGCGGGCGGGCAGGCGCCCTTCGACCTTGAGGATGTCGCGCAGCGTCCGGCCCTCGACGAACTCCATCACGATGTAGGGCTGCGCCGTGCCGTCCGGCGACGGATCCTGACCGGTGTCGTAGACCGCAACGATGGACGGGTGGTTCAGCCCGGCGGCCGACTGCGCCTCGCGGCGGAACCGGTTGAGGAAGGACGGATCGCGGGCCAGGTCCGCGCGCAGCACCTTGATCGCGACATCACGCCCGAGCCGGGTGTCGCGTCCGCGATGCACCTCGGCCATTCCGCCGTAACCGATGAGCTCGCCGAGCTCGTACCGGCCGCCAACCAGTCTGGACTGAGTCATGCGACCTACCTCGCTGCTCTTGTCGCCCGCTGTGTCATCAGTTTCCGCCCCGTGACTTCAAATAGGCCTCCATGACGGCTTTCGCCACCGGCGCGGCGGCTTCGCCCCCCGTTGTCTCGTTGCCCTGGACGCCACCGTTCTCGATGATCACCGCGACCGCGATCTTGGGCGTGCCGTCCTTCGTGGCGTAGCCGATGAACCACGCGTGCGGCGGCTCGTCCGTGCCATTCGGCAGGGTGCGACCGGTGTCCGCAGTCCCGGTCTTGCCGCCAACCGCTACGCCGGGGATGTCGGTGATCGCGGCCGAGCGACCGGTGCCCTCGGGCGAGGTGACCACGCCCTCCAACATCTGCTGCAGTTGCTGATCGAGCGCGGGATCAAGCACCTGCGAGAGTTGGCTGGGCTTGGTCGTCTCGAGCGGATCGAGGTCCGGCGCGATCTCCTTCGCGACCAGATACGGGCGCATCAGAATGCCGCTGTTCGCCACGGCCGAGACGATCATCGCGCCCTGCAGCGGGGTCATCTGGACGTCCTTCTGGCCGAACGCCGTGCGCGCGAGAAAGCCGCGATCGGTCAGGTCCTGCTCGGAACCCACCGTCGACGGACTGACCGGTAACGGCACCTCGAGGTCGGACGGGGCGTCGAACCCGAACAGCGAGGCCTCGTCGGCGATCTTGGTACCGCCGAGGTCTTCGACGGCAAGCTTCGCGAACGTGGTGTTGCACGACTTGGCCAGGGCGAAGGCAAGGGTGGCGAACTTGCCGTCGAAGCATTTCTCGCCGCTGAAGTTCTCGACACACGCAGTGCTGTTCTTCGGGCAGGACGAGGCCGTCTTGCCGCTGTCGGGGAAGTAGCCGTTCGGCGAGAGCAGCTTGTCATCGGGCTTCACCCCCGCCTTGAGCGCGGCCGCGGCGACGACGACCTTGAACGTCGATCCTGGCGGGTACCGCTCGGAGAAGGCACGGTTGCGCAGCGCGCTGCCGTTGTCGGCCTGCAGGCCCTTCCACGCCTTGGTGATGGCGGTCGTGTTGTGCGAGCTCAGCACGGACGGGTCATAGCTCGGCGAACTGACAGCGGCGAGAATGGCCCCCGTTGTCGGGTCGAGTGCCACCACCGCGCCGACGCGTGGCTTACCTGACGCGCTGCCCACCAGGTTGTCGTAGGCCGCCTGCTGTGCGGCCTTGTTGATGGTGAGTTCGACACTGCCGCCGCGGGGATTCCGTCCGGTCAGGATGTCGGTGAGCCGGGTGCCGAACAGCCTGCTGTCATTGCCCGAGAGCACGCTGTCCTCGGCCAGTTCGATGCCGCTCTTGTCATAGATGAAGGAGTAGTAGCCGGTCACCGCGGCGTAGAGCTTGCCCTGCGGGTACACGCGCAGGTACTTCAGTTCGTCGTTGGTCGCCTTCGAGACCGCCACCGCGCTGCCGCCAACGATGATCGGCCCGCGCGGACTGGCATATTCGTTGAGCAGTACGCGCCGGTTGTTCGGGTCGTCGCGATACGCGCTGCCCTTCACGACCTGGACGAAGTTGAGGTTGACGAACAGCGCCGCCAGCAGGAACAGCAGCGCGATGGACACCTTGCGGATCGACTTGTTCACCCGAGAGCACCCACCATCTCGCCGGCGGGGCGCGGTGGCGTCGTTGCCGGACGGCGCGCGGAATCCGACACCCGCAGCAACATCGCGAGCAGCACCCAGTTCGCGAGCAGCGACGAGCCGCCGTAGGACAGGAACGGCGTCGTCAGGCCGGTCTCGGGCAGCAACCGGGTCACTCCGGCCACGACGACGAACAGTTGCAGAGCCACGAGGAACGACAGGCCGGTCGCGAAAAGCTTGCCGAACGCATCGCGCACCGCCAGGGCGGCCGCCAGGCCACGGGCGACGAACAGTGCGTAGAGCATCAGCAGGGCGACGACGCCGAACAGGCCGGTCTCCTCGCCGAAGGAGGAGACGATGAAGTCGGTCTGCGGCAGGGGGACGAGTTCGGGGTGCCCCGAGCCGAGCCCGGCACCGAAGATCCCGCCCGTCCCCAGTCCGAACAGCGACTGGCGAAGTTGGAAGCCGTCCGCGTCATGCTGGTACTGCCCGTCGGGCAGGTGGTCGAACACGTGCAGCCACACACCCACGCGCGTCTGGACGGTGCCGAACACCTGGTACGAGACGTACGCGCCGACGACGAACAGCACGACGCCGACGACGACCCAGCCGACCCGCTCGGTCGCGACGTAGAGCAGCACGACGAACAGGCCGAAGAACATCAGCGACGTGCCGAGATCGTGTCCCCGCACGAGCACGCCGATGCAGATCAGCCAGGCGGCGAGGATCGGGCCGAGGTCGCGGCCCCGCGGCAACTCGAACCCGACGAAGCGCGACCGGATGGTGGTACCGACGCGCCGTCCGGCCAGGGAGAGGACGTCACGCTTGGACACCAGGTAGGCGGCGCCGAAGATCGTCAGCAGGATCTTCGCGAACTCACCCGGCTGGATCGAGAAGCCGGCGAGCCGGATCCAGATGCGGGCCCCGTTGACCTCGGCGAAGCGTGCCGGCAGCACGGCCGGCAGCAGCAGGAACACCAGGCCGATGAGGGCGAGCGTGTAGGCGTAGCGCTGCAGCACGCGATGGTCGCGGATCAGCACGATCAGCCCGACGAACAGCGCGATGCCCATCACCGTCCAGAGCACCTGGGTCGGGGCCGCCGCGGTGAACTTCTCGCCGAGATCGGCAGCCTGCAGCTTGAGCCCGAGATCCAGGCGGTGGATCATCACCAGGCCGAGGCCGTTGAGCAGCACCGCGATCGGCAGCAGCAGGGGATCGGCGTACGGCGCGACCTTGCGGATCACCAGGTGCGTGACCAGACCGGCGCCGATGGGCACCGCGGCGTAGGCGATCAGCCGGCTGGACAGGTGGCCGTCCCGGCTGGCCTCGACCGCGGCCTCGGCCGCGACGACGATCAGCACCGCGAACACCAGAAGGAGCAGTTCGGCGTTTCGCCGTGTGGGCAGGCGCAGGGCGGCGGTCATGAGGTGCGGCATCCGTCGTCGCCGGGCGCCGTCGGCGAGCTGCTCGGCGTGGTGGACACGGCCGCGGACGGGACCGAGGCAACGCTCGAGACAGGTGCGGTGGGCGCAGCCGTGGTCTTCGGCGCGGTGGCTGCGCCGGTGCGTCCGATCGGCGGCTGGGTCACCGATGATCGGCTGGACGAGGTCGTTTGTGACACCGACGGGATCGGCGTCGGCAGGTCGACGCACAACGGCAACCGCTCGTCGTGCAGGCGCACCACGATGCGGCGCGCGTCCAGCTTGCTGCTCGCGGTGATCCCGGACTCGACCTGCGAGCGCCACGACGGATTGAGGTCGGCCAGTTTGAGGTCGGTGCTCTCGTACACCTCGGAGAACTTGAGCGGGCCGAACGAGGCGTTCACGCCGCGGTAGATGACCACCTCGGTGCCGGCCTTGCCGACGTAGTACTGGGTCTGGGCCCACGCGTAGGTTCCGCCCAGGCCACCACCGAGCAGCAACAGGATCAGGAACAGCAGCAGCGGCGTGCGCCAGCGCCCCCTGCGCGCAACCGGTTCGACGGCAGCCGGTTCGCGCGGGGCGCGCGAGATGTGCGCGGCGCGCTCGGCCGGCGTGTCGGTTCTGGGGTCCTCCCCGTCCGCGACGTCGACGAAGGCACCGGCCACCACCGGGACGTCGTCGATGACATCGCCGGACTTGGCGGTCACGACGTCGGCGACGATCACCGTCACGTTGTCGGGTCCGCCACCGCGCAGCGCCAGTTCGACCAGCCGGTCGGCGCACTCCTGGACATCCGGGATGCGCATCGTCTCGAGAATCGTGTCGGTCGAGACCACGTCGGACAGGCCGTCGGTGCACAGCAGGTACCGGTCACCGTCCCTGGCCTCGCGGATCGAGACGTCGGGTTCGACCTCGGCGCCACGCAGGGCGCGCAGGATCACCGATTTGCGCGGATGGTCCTTGGCCTCGTCCGGGGTGAGCTTGCCCGAGTCGACGAGGTACTGGACGTAGGTGTCGTCGTGGGTGATCTGCGAGAGCTGGTCACCACGCAGCAGGTACGCGCGGGAATCACCGACGTGGACGAGCGCGACCTGGGACCCGGCGAACCGCAGCGCGGTGAGGGTCGTCCCCATCCCGTCCAGGTTCTTGTCGCCGTCGACGGCATCACTGATGCGGTGGTTGGCCTCGAGGACACCGTCGCGCATCGCGGCGATGAGATCGCCGGTAGGCCGGTCGTCGTCGAGCGGTTCGAGCGTGCCGATGACGATCTTGCTGGCCACCTCGCCGGCGGCGTGCCCGCCCATCCCGTCCGCGATCGCGAGCAGGCGTGGACCGGCGTAGACCGAGTCCTCATTGTTGCCGCGCACCAGCCCGAGATCGGAGCGGACGGCGTACCGCAGGAAGAGGGCCATCAGCGCAGCTCCAGCACGGTGGTGCCGATGCGCAGCGGGACGCCGACCTCCAGCGGCGCGGGACCGTCGAGCTTGCGTTGACCGAGATAGGTGCCGTTGGTCGAGCCGAGGTCCTCGACGATCCACATGCCGTCCTGCAGGCTGATCCGGGCATGGTGCGTGCTGGCGTAGTCGTCGGTGAGGACGAGGGTCGAGTCGTTCGCGCGTCCGATCAGGACCGGCGCACCGGTCAGCCCGATTCGGGTGCCGGACAGCCCGCCCTCGGTCACGACGAGTTGGCTTGGCCCGCGCGAGGACGACGCGGTGGCCGTCGACGCCGCCTTCGAGCCACGCCGACGAGCCGGCGGGGGCATGGCCACTCGCGGTTGGCCGGCGGTTCGAAGGTCACTGCGGATCACCCGGATCGCGGCGAAGACGAACAGCCACAGCAGCGCGAGGAACCCGAAGCGCATCAGCTGGAGCGCCAGGGCAGAGTTCATGCGGTCGTGCTCATCGCTCGCCCTGGTGGAAGACGAGGCGGGTGTGCCCCACCCGAATGACGTCGCCGTGGCGCAGGACGTGGCTGCCGACCTCGTGCCCGTTGACGGTCGTCCCGTTCGTCGAGCCGAGGTCGTAGACGGTGGCCCGCGAACCGTCGAACTGGATGTCGAGGTGTCGGCGCGAGACTCCCTGGTCGAGCAGTTGCAGGTCGGACTCGGAACCGCGACCGATCACGTTGCTGCCGGGCCGCAGCTCGAACTGCTGGTCGGTGGTTTCGACGCGCAGGACGGCCGGACCCTCGTGCCGTTGCGGCGCAGCGGGCGGTGGCGGTGCCGCGACGTGCCCGGCCGCTGCATACTGCGGCTGCGGCGCCGGGGCGTACTGCGGGGCGGCATCGGGGCGTACCGGGGCGGCCATCGCCCCGTAGGCACCCGCGCCGCCCTGGACCGCGGGCAGGGACAGGGAGTCGTAGGGACGGCGGCGGGGCGGCGCCTGGGGCTCCATCCGCGAGGCGACCCCGAACACGCCGGTGTGCAGTTCGTCGTCACACGCCAGGTAGACCTCGATGTCGCCGATCGTGCTCCACCGGTTCTCGTCCAGGTACTCCTGCACCAGTTCGGCGAGGGAGTTGGCCAGTTGCTGCTCCCACGGGAGCAGCCGCTCGTGGTCGGACGGCGACAGCGTCACCCGGTAGCGGTTCGGGCAGAGCACCTGGCCGTTGCCCATCACGTTCTTGCGGTCGGCGGCCTCCCGCTGCAGGGCGGTGCCGATCTCGACCGGTTCGACCTGGCCTTTGAAGACGCGGGCGAAAGCCCCGCCCACGAGACCCTCCAGCCGGCGCTCGAAGCGCTGCACGAGGCTCACTTGCAACCCCTCGGTGTGGTGGATTCGGCGAGCACGACGCCAGCGATCCCATCGCCGAGCACGCTCACCACGATCTCCTTCGGTTTCCACGGGCGTCCGCGCGTGAAGCGCGTGTGACGTCGGCTGACACACCAGTCTATCTGTCACATCAGGGGAGGCTGCAAAACGTGCAAAGGTGACGCCCGCCCACCGTGCTAGCGTTGCGGACTGTTGTCAGCGATGACACGCCCGGGCAAGTGGCGGAATGGCAGACGCGCACGGTTCAGGTCCGTGTGTCCGAAAGGACGTGGGGGTTCAACTCCCCCCTTGCCCACATCACATCCGATCACTCGAGCGAGCTTCTCGGACGTGCAGGTCCTCGGCCACGACCAAGGCCACTGCGCCGAGACCAGGGCGGCCGAGACCAGGCCATCGCGCATCTCACTGCCACCAACGCCTTCAACGAACCGAACTCTCCCGACCGACTCGTGATCCCTCGGCGCGAACCGACGACCCAGACGGCAAGACCGCTGACCGAGCCGCTGAAGTGATGTCGGCGATGCCCCACCCCGCGACAGCAGGTGCAGGCGGGACCGGGTCAGCGACGGAACCAGTCGATCGTCGCCCGAAGACCGTCGGCCAGCGGTACCGGGGTCAGCTCGGGGAACAGCCGCAGCAACAGCGCGTTGTCGGCGTGCGAGTGCCGCACGTCGCCGGCCCGCTCGGGCTCGTGTGACACCGGTACCGGGGCGCCCAGCAGCTCGCCCAGGACGTCGATCACCGTCAGCAGGTCGGTGGTGCTGCCGCCGGCCAGGTTCACCGGGCCGTCGTGGGTCACCCGCCGGGTCACCGCCGAGGTGAGGACGGACGTCACGGTGTCGACATGGGTGAAGTCGCGGGTCTGCTTGCCGTCGCCGAAGATGCGCACCGGTTCGTCGGCGAGCGCGGCGGACACGAACGCCGGGATCGCCGCCGAGTAGACGTGTCCCGGTGGCTGCCACGGGCCGTAGATGTTGAAGAAGCGCAGCGCCAGCACCGGCAGCCGGTAGGCCTGCTGATGGCTGAGCGCGTAGGCCTCGGTCGCCAGCTTGCTCGCCGCGTACGGGCTGACGGGCGCGGGAGCGAGCCCTTCGTGATTGGGCAGCGCCGGCTCGGCCCCGTAGACCGCCGCCGAGGACGCCACGACCACGTGCGCGTCACCGGCACGTCGGGCCGCCTCGAGCACGGCCAGCGTTCCGGTCACGTTGACCTCGTGCGTCCGGAGCGGATCGTCGATCGACAGCGGGACCGACGCCAGCGCCGCAAGGTGGACGACGGCCGCGGCACCGCTCAGGCATTCGTCGAGCAGCGCGAGGTCGAGGATCGATCCGCGCACCAGCGTCGCGTCCACGCCGTCGAGGTTCGACGCGTGGCCCGAGGACAGGTCGTCGAGCGCGAGGACCGAATCGATCGCCGGATCGGTGGCCAGTGCCCGGCACAGGTTCGCGCCGATGAATCCCGCGCCGCCGGTGACGACGACTTTCACGAAAGGCGCTTGCGCTCGCGCCACAGACTGCGCAGTTCCTTGACCGCTGCGCGACCGTTGCGTCGCGGATTACGGGCAGCTTCGACCAAGTGGTCGCCGACGCGCAGTTTGGTCGACTCGCGCAGGCTCTTCAGCTCGTTCTCCAGCCCGGCGATCTGCGCCTTGTCATCGGCCGAGCGACGGCTGCGG
Source organism: uncultured Actinomycetota bacterium (assembly GCA_963750295.1). GTDB lineage: Bacteria > Actinomycetota > Actinomycetes > Mycobacteriales > Jatrophihabitantaceae > CAVVPY01. The sequence continues at coordinate 212,613 of CAVVPY010000005.1, read as the reverse complement.
CGCATCGCGTCGTAGGTCATCCAGCGGCGAAGTTCGCGGTGCAGTTCGGCGTCGTCACCGGCTGCCTTGCGCAGCAGCCTGATCGTCAGCGCGATGCCGCGCGGGTTGCCCAGCCGGGCACCGGCGCGCGCCCAGTTCAGCGCGTCCGACGCGTCGCCCACCGCCGGTCCGAGGTGCCCACCGATGAGGACCTCGGCGACCCGCACGCACGCCGACGAGTCACCGTCCGAGCCGTAGTCGATCAGCCGGTTCAGCGACTCGATCGAGTCGACCGACTCCGGCGTCCACTCCGAACCGCGAGCGGCGGCCGCGCGGGTGAGATTCGCCCGCCGTTGCGCGTAGCGACTGCGCACGTACTCGCTGCCGGTCTCGGGAGCGATCGTCGGGCTCGCTGCGAGTTCGGCGTCGAGCGGATAGTCGAAGGCCGCCAGGTGCTCGGCGAACATCTCGTTGAAGTACTCGAGATCGTCGGCGCGAAACCACTGCTTGAACTCGCCGGACGCCTGGGAGCGCGAGATGTGCCCGAACATCGACGACTCGGACGCCGAGACGTTCTCGACCTCGAAGCCGAGGTAGGACGACAGATCGCCGAGGTCGCCGACGACGAAACGCTCGTAGTGCATCAGGTGCACGGGGTACTTCGCCATGAAATCGCGCTGGGCGCGGAGGTTCTTGACCTGGCTGGCGAACGGCGACGACCCGATCTGCAGCCGCTCGGCCAGGTCGAACAAGTCACGCACCGACACCGCGGACGGATCGGCCTGTTTGGCCTCGAGGCCGCGGACGAACTCCTCGATGACGCGGTCATCGGTGCGGCGCAAGGACGCCACGGTCAGCGGTCGGAACAGCAGCGAACTGATCACGACGTCGCGGGGGTCACGGACGGTCATCACCCGGCGGTCGTAGACCTGCGGATCCGGCACGGTCTGCTTGGCCGAGTCCATCGTCGTCTTGACCAGGACCGGCATGCCGGGGGCCAGCGTGAACAGGTTGTCGATCGGCGCCGAGTTCGGCGGCTCGAAGACCGACACCGCTTGGACGCCGAACTGCTGCAGACCTCGCTTGATCGAGGCGTAGAGCCCAGTGGTGCCGGTCTTGCCCGGACCGACGATCAGGATGTGATCCTTGCCCGGCTTGGCCGCGCGGTCGGACACTTCGCCTCCAGGCCTCGGGGGGTTGGCCGATGTTGAACGATCGTTGATGGATAGTCACAGTATGCCCGACGCCATGCGCACGCTGAGGGCCGATCGGCTGCCTCCGCTAGAGTCCGACGCGCGATGGGGACGGTGTCCTGATGCTGCGTAAGGCGCGCCGTCGGGTCGCGCAGCGACTGCCCGAGCCGCTGTTGCATACCCTCGTCCGCACGCGGTACGGGGAAATGCCGTGGCAGCAGCGAGTGCGGCGCGCGTCGGTGGGGCCACCGCTGGCCGACGGCTACCTGACCGGGACGGTCAACCGCCATGGTTTGCGCGCACAGCTGGCTGATCATTTCGATGCTCATGTCCTGCGCGCGGACCTCGTCGCGACGGTGTCCCGCGCGCTCGACGACGAGGGCATCCCGCACGTCGGCGTCCCGGGCAATCGCGGCCGGCCGACCCGCCTCGGGGTGTCCGTCGAGCACCGCGGCGCCACGCTGGCCGCCCTCGCGGCGCACCTGCGCGGCCCCCATTGGGCGGTCGAGGCGCTCGGTGCGCCGCCGTCGGTCCGCGGACCGAGCAGCCACGCCGTCCGCGCCGATTCGCTCCACGCACAGCAGCTCACCACGGCCAGCGGGCTGCGCATCTACCCGGTGCTGGGTTCGGCGAGCGGACACCTCCTCGACACCGCGGCGGTCGGGTGCGAGCTCGACTTCTGGCGGCGCATCGATTCCGACACCGTCCCCCGCCCCGACGGCGGGATGTTCCTGCCCGGGACGCGGCTGGCGCCGACACCGTCGGTGGTCGCCTATCTCGCGCCGAGCACCTGGCAGGCGGCGACCGAGTCGCCGGCCCACTGGCCGCCGAGCGCGATCCTGCCCTCCTTGTTCGACGTGCAGGCACCGGTCGACCTCGTCTACACGTGGGTGGACGGCGCGGACCCGTCCTGGCTGCAGCGAAAGCTGGAGCACACCGACGCGGCCGACCGCAATCGCACGGCCGACCACGACTCGCGTTACGTCTCCCGGGACGAGCTGCGCTACTCGCTGCGCTCGGTCGCCGCGTACGCCAGCTGGGTGAACCGGATCTACATCGTCACCGACGCGCAGGTGCCGGCGTGGTTGGACGTCTCGCACCCGAAGATCCGGGTGGTCGACCACACCGAGATCTTCGGTGACCCGTCCGTCCTGCCGGTGTTCAACTCGCACGCTATCGAGTCGCAGCTGCATCACATCGACGGGCTGTCCGAGCAGTACCTCTACGTCAACGACGACGTGTTCTTCGCCCGGCCCGTGCTGCCGGAACTGTTCTTCCACGGCAACGGCCTGGGAAAGTTCTTCCTCTCACCGGCGACGCTCGACATCGACGTGCCGTCCCACCTCGACCTGCCGGTGATGAGTGCGGCCAAGCGCAACCGGCAACTGATCGAGGAGCGCTTCGAAGCGACGATCACCAACAAGTTCAAGCACACGCCGCATCCACAGCTGCGTTCGGTGCTGGTCGAGATGGAGCAACGCCACCCCGAGGTCTTCGCCGACGTCGCACGGTCCCGGTTCCGGCACCACGACGACGTGTCGATCACCTCGGCGCTGCACCACTACTACGCATACGGGCTCGGCCGTGCGGTGCCGGGCGAGATCGTCTACGTCTACCAGGACATCGCCCGGGTCGACGCGCACCGGCGCCTGGGCAACCTGCTGCGCACCCGGCACGCGGACGTGTTCTGCCTCAACGACACCGAGTCGAGCCCGGACCGGATCGAGGCGCAGCGGCTGATCATGGCCGACTTCTTCGAGCGCTACTTTCCCGTGCCGAGCCCCTTCGAGCTCTCCGCACCGCGGCCGTGAGCCGTATGTTGGACGGCGAAGCCACGCCGAGCGGTTCATAGGAGATGTCCGTGCACGAGGAGTCGGTCGCGTCTGCCGCGGACGACACGGCTGATCGCCTGGCCAAGGTCGGTGCCGACCCGCGGGTGTACGTCGTCCCCGAGGCGCGGCTGGTGTTCGTCGCGCTGAACAAGAACGCGTGCACGAGCCTGAAGTGGATGACCGCCGCGATCGCCGGCGAGGACCTGACCGGGTTCAAGGCGGGTCTGCGGACCTACACCACCGACCATGAGGCCGTCCACAACCGCAGTTTGTGGCGTCGGGCGCTGACCATGAACCGGGTCGATCCGCAGGTGCGCGCCACGATCGATCCGGCTCAGGGCTGGTTCATCTTCGGTGTCGTCCGTGATCCGCGTGGTCGCTTGTTCTCGGCCTGGCAGAACAAGCTGCTGCTCGAGAACGCCGGCTACACCCAGTGGCGCGACCAGCCGTGGTACCCGCGCACTAGCTTCGACGCCGAGGCGGTGCGGGCGAGCTTCGCCGGCTTCGTCGACGCGCTCGACGGCGACCCCCGCCATCCGCTGCTGATGAAGGACAACCACTTCAAGTCCCAGACGAGACTGCTGCTGCTGAACAAGATCCGGTACTCGCGCATCTATGACATCACCGAGATGGGCACGCTACGTAGCGAACTGCAGGCGCATCTGGCCTCCGTCGGCATGTCGAGTGGCTTACTGCTGCCGCAGGCCAACGACACTCCACTGCGCACGAACGCCGCCGTGTTCGCCGACGGTGTGCGCGAGAAGATCGAGCGCATCTACGCCGACGATTTCACTCGCTTCGGCGACCGCTGGGACTTCGCAGCCATCACCGCGGCCGCGCCCTGGACCGAGGCGGCACTCGCCGAGGCCGAACTCCGGGCCACTCTCGGCCGACGGATCAGTGAGCTACGTGACCGTGCCTCCGCGTTGCGCGACGAGGTCGCCGCCGAACGCGCTCGTGCCGACGACCTGCAGAAGCAGTTGGACAGCCGTGCCACCGCGCCGACGCACGACGCACCGGCGAAGACCCGATCGGTGCTGAGTCGGCTGCGCCGCCGCCTCGTTGCCCGGCCCGGCAAGCAGTAGCAGGCTCAACCGCCGCCGGCGTCGACCTTCGGCGGTCGGCTCATCGCCTCGATCGCCGCCACGACGCGCGAACAGCACTGCCCGTCCCGGTTCGGGAACGTCGCCTGGATGCGGTCCAGGTACGTCCTCGCAGGGACGCGGCCGTTCGCCAGCCCTGCCCGAACACCGGCGATCGCCTGGTCCACCGAGGTGGCAACCGGACCGAAGCCGTGCTGCTCGTAGTCGAAGTAGCCGTAACGGCCGAGGTGTCCGCCGCGGTGCACGATCTCCGCGTCGAACTGGAAGTAGACGACCGGCCGCTCGATATAGGCCGCATTGAACGCCATGGACGAGTAGTCGGTGACGACCATTGCCGCCTGGGCGAACGTGCGCTGAACATCCTGCCCGGCGAAGCGCAGCGCCGTCACGTGTTCGGGCAGACCGAGGCTGTCCAGCACCGGCTGGATGTTCGGGTGCGGCATGAACCCGATCTGAAGCCGCTCACGCTCGGCGATCTCGCGCAGCCGGTCATCGCGCAGGAAGCCGAGCCACATCTGCGCATACTCGGTGTCCTCGAAGTCCGCGACGATCTCGCGTTCGTGCGAGCCGGGCACCTTGGCTTCGTTGAGCCAGTGCCGCCAGGTCGGGCAGACGAGCAGGTACGTCCGCTCGGACGGCGCGACCTGCGCGCCGAGTTCCCGCAACCGGTCGAAGCGGGGCAGTCCGGTCATCTTCACCTCGTAGCTGGTGAAGACGTAGGGGGTGTCGTCGCCGATGATCGAGGCGTGCTCCATCGGCGTGCTCGTGATGAACAGGTCGATGCGCTTGGGATTGAGCCAGCGCGAGATGTCGTCCTTGATCACGCCGTGCTGAAGGAAGGTGAATCGCCATTGCGGCTCGCCGTACTTGACGATCGCGGGCGGTCGGCAGACCTCCACGTCCGAGTGGGACGAGATCAGGTGCTTGCAGTTGAGCATCAACAGTTCCCACCGCAGCGACCCGTGCGGAACGACCCGCCGGTACCCGTCGCTGCGTAGCCGCTTCCAGTCCGGCGTGTCCTTGCGCAGGACGAACCAGGCGTTGTGGCGGCGGCGGTTCTTGCGCAGGTACCTGAACAACCGTTCACCGTTGTCATCGGCGTTGTGCAGCCGGTCCAGGAGCACCCACGCGTTCCCGAAGACACGGCGCACCGGCGCGCTGTGCGCCAACCGCCGAACGAGCCGATCGCGCAGCCCGAGCCGCGGCGGCTCGACCGGCGACACGACCCCGGCCAGGCGTTCGCGCTGAGCCGGCCGCAACTGGGTCAACGTCCGCTCCGGCCACCCACCCCGGAACGCGACCGGGTTGCCGTTGATGATCAGCCGGAGCGTGCCCCGCGCGGGAATCCACACCAGGCGCTCCATGAGCAGCGCGCGGCCCCAGTACTCGATCGTGCGTACCTTGCCGTCGGTCGGCTCGAACGGCCGGCCACGCACCAGGATCCGCTCGCTCGGGCGGTCACCGACGTAGCGGTAGGCAAGCTGGACCCGGTTGCGCTGATCATCGTTCTTGTGCACGACGACGTACGGGGTGACCCACGACTGGCCGGTGAACGAGTGCAGCAGGATGTCGCGCGCTGCGCTGTCGAGGCGGCGCAGCGCGAAGCTCTCGACGACGTACGGGCTCAGCAGTTGCGAGATCTCATTGAGCGTCTGCAGGAACTGCTCGGCAACCTCGCCGTAGGCAGCGGTGGCGACGTCGGTGACCTTCGAGTCGGCGGTGAAGTAGAACGACATCTCGTACAGCACGAAGTTCTGCAACCACTCCGGCGCCACCCCCTTGGCCCTGGCGCCTCGCTGGAGCGCATCGAGGTGGCCGTAGCGGGGTGAGGAGACGAAGCGGTCGGGATCGAGCAGGCTGGTCTGCAGCGTCGAGGTGCGGTCCGCGCGCCGCCGGTAGAGGTAACGCGCCGACTGCAGGAAGCCGACGACGGGCACGTCCACCTCGAGCAGGTAGCAACAGCAGAAGTGCCCGTCCTCGAAGTTCGGACGCACGCGCAGGTCGAAGCGAAGCTTCGTGCGCTCGAGGATGTCGGCGCGGAAGAATCCCGCGTTGACCGCCCCGTGGAAGAACTCCGGGAACCTGGTCACATCGACGGCGCGGTCCCCGCCTTCGAACATCCGCCGCAGCGGATGCCCGTCGCGCACCTCGTTCGTGCGCTCCTCGTAGTAGATCCGGTTCGTCGCGATCATCACCGCGGCGGCGTTGTCGCGCAGGAACTCGTCCACCCGCTGCAGGTACTCGCGATCGAGGAAATCGTCGGGATCGGTGAAGGTGATCCACTCGCCGGTCGCGTACTCGAGGCCCTTGTTCCTGGCCGAGCCCTGCCCCCCGTTCTCCTTCGAGACCACGGTGACCAGTCCCGGCCGGCGTTGCGCCCACTCCTTGAGGGTGGTGAGGGACTCGTCGGTCGAGCCGTCATCGACAACGACGACCTGAACCGCGTCGAGGGGGAAGGTCTGCTTCTCGATCGAATCGATGAACTCGCCGAGGTACCGGTTGACGTTGTAGACGGCCGAGACGATCGAGAACCGCACACCCGGCCGGCCGATATGCCCGAGGACGTCGGTGTCAGGACTCACAGGGCCCCCACTTGGCTGCGGCGTGCGGGTGTTGGCTGGCTGATGGGAAGCCTAACAACGCTCACGAACGCTTCCTGACGAGCGAGACATCTCGGGCGTCAGCCCACCCTCAGCTACCCGCAACCTCGAACGAGCATCGCTGCGGGAAATAGGTGCGCAACCAGCGGACGGCGCGCGAGAGTTGGTCCGCGGTGGCAAGCGGGTTGTCGTTGACGCAGAACGCATCCCTGTCGCGAACCGCGGCCAGGGTCGTCATCCGCTTCCTCGCGGTCGGATCGGCCAGGTCGAAGTAGTCGTACCGGATCCGGCCGGGGGACGCCGCGCCGGTGAGGTAGCCGTAGTAGTTGTGCAGCCACGAGTTGATCTCGAGATCACTGCCACTGCGGAACTGGCTGCGCCACGTGCGGGCGAACTCCTCCGGATACCGCGCCTCCAGTTCGAACATCGTGCTGCGCCGCTGCGGGATCGGCGTGTGGAAGAAGGCACGCGACGGAGTGCGGCCGAAGTCGCGGGCCAGCAGGTCAGCGACGTTGCGACGGGCCTGCTCGTGGGCGGGGGCATCGGTGCCGTCCGAATCGCCGAGCGTGGAGCGCGACAGGAAGAAGTACGAGACGCCGTTGCTCTGGAAGTAGTTGCTCGGGGCCTGATCCCGGCCGAGGAAGACGTCGTCGTTGAGATACAGGTACTGCTCGGACAGCCCCTCGATGTGGTGCAGCCGGGCACCGATGGCATGTGAGTTGAAGGTGGGCAGCGCGCCCGCATCGCCGAACAGTTCCGAGTGATCGACGACGCGGACCTTCGGGTGGGACTGATCGAGCCAGTCCGGCACCTGCTTGTCGGTCACGAGGAAGATGTGCCGGATCCACGGGGCGTATTGCTCGAGCGACCGCATCGAGTACCGCAGTTCCCCGCTCTCGCGAAAGCGTGCCTCGGCGATGCTGTCCGACAGCAGCAACACCTCGTCAGCGCGGTTGGCCCCGGCAGACGCGGCCTGCTTGCGCGCAACCCACTCCGGGTCCGAACCGTCGACCCACAGGTACACCGCGTCCACGGGAAAGTCGACGGCGAAGATGTCGCGCCTGGTGAACAGGTCGAACGTGCGTACCTCGCGCCCATCGATCGTCGTGGTGACCGGCACCTGGTGCTTCGCCGTGACCCAGGGCGCGCGCTCGTTGCGGCTCGGGGCCACCAGCGTGCGGTTCTCGTCGCGGTACCAGCGGTCCACCACGCAGGCCGACTGGCGTCCGAACGGGGTTTGCGCCCCGCCCGCGGCCTGGCTGCGGAAGACCTCGAGTTCCGGCTGTTCCAGGGCCGCTCGCGCCACCTTCGGATGCCACGAGCCCTCGTACCACCGTTGCTCGGCCCCGGTCCGGGTGACGGCCTGCACCCCGAAGTACAGCGGCCGGCGCGTTCCCTCGGCCAGCAACGCCGTCACCAGGCGCGTCCAGTCCTCGGCCGGGACGCCGATGCGATGCCGCAACGGGTCGGACTCGGGGATCGCGAAGTACTCGATCGACAGCTGCTCGCAGAGGTCGACGACGAGGTCTCGGTTCGCCAGCGCAGCGCGGCGCCCGGTCGCGACCGGGACGGTCTCGACGACCTGCAGGCGTCCGCCGAGCCGGATCAGGCGGGTGGGCGGTTCGGCGGGCAGTCGCATCGGCATCCGGCGCAGGTAGTGCCCGCGCGCGATCCGGTTGGCGAGGCGATACGGAAGCGATCCGCCGGGTAGGCGTCCGGCGAGCCCGACGCGCGGCATCCGCGGGGTGTAGTACCCCTCTGGTGCGGTGACGAGCTCGACTTCGGACTCATCGCCGCCGGATTCCGCCGCCCGTGCGGGCTGATCCGGGCTCGGCTCGCGCTGCGTGGGGGTCACGGATCTCACCATCTCATGTGGCCCCGCGGGGACGGGCGAGCGACGGTTGCCTGCCGTGCACGACCGCGTTGCGGCGGGGCACTCCGGCCACGCCGGTACGATTCTCGTTCGTGCCAGGTTCCCCCGTAGGCGAAGCGTCCCCGGATGTCTCGGTGATCATGACCGCACTCGATGAGGGACCCCACCTCGCCGAGGCGGTGGCGAGCGTCTTCGCCCAGGACTACCCCGGCCGGCTGGAGCTGGTTGTCGCTGTCGGGCCCTCGCGCGACAACACCCTCGAGCTGGCGCGCGGGTTGGCCGCCGAGAACCCCCGCCTGCGCGTCCTGGTGAACCCGACCGGTCGCACCCCGGCGGGGCTGAACATCGCCCTGGCCGGCACCGACCCGGAGACGGCGATCGTCGTCCGCACCGACGGTCACGCCCAACTGCCGCCGGATTACGTGCGCCGGGCCGTGTCCGTCCTGCTCGACACCGGCGCCGCGAACGTCGGCGGGATGATGATTCCCGAGGGCGTGACGGCCTTCGAATCGGCTGTGGCCCGCGCGATGTCGCGGCGGATCGGGCTCGGCGCGGTGGCCTTCCACGTCGGCGGCGAGCCGGGGCCCGCCCCGACCGTCTACCTCGGCGTCTTCCGGCGCGACGTCCTGGACAAGACGGGCGGTTTCGACGAGCGGTTCACCCGCGCGCAGGACTGGGAGCTGAACTACCGCATCCGCGAGCTGGGCGAGGTCGTCTGGTTCGAACCGGGGCTGCAGGTGCGCTACCGGCCCCGTCCGAACCTGCGCCGGCTGGCCCAGCAGTTCCGCGGGTCAGGACTGTGGCGGTGGCAGATCATCCGCACCTACCCGGACACCGTGAGCGTGCGCTACCTCGCGGCGCCGCTGACGACAGTAGCGATCGGGCTGGCCGGGACGGTCCTGGTCGTGGACGCGGCGCTGGTGCACAGCGCCGCGGTTGCTGTCGCGGCGGCGTCCGTCCCCGCGGGGTATCTCGCCGTCGTCCTGCTCGGCGCGGTGGCGACGCGGCGCGGACTCGGCCTGCGATCGAGCCTGGCCTACCCGGCAGCACTCGTGACCATGCACCTGTCGTGGGGGTACGGCTTCCTCACCGGCCCGCTGGGCGAGCTCCGGCAGCGGCTGGTCGGACGGCGCGGGACCGGGTCGGCTCGCCGAGTGGGCCGAGCATGAGGCAGCAGGTCGCGATCCTCGCGGCCGGGCGCGGCACCCGGCTGGGCCGGCCGCACCCGAAGCCGCTGACCCCGTTGGCGGACGGGCGCACGATTCTCGGCCAGCAACTGGACAACATCGCCGAGTCGTTCCCGCGCGCACAGGTCTACGTCGTGGTGGGATTCAAGCTGGAGATGATCCTCGAGGCGCACCCCGAAGCGGTGTTCGTCTACAACGAGGCCTACGACGAGACGAACACCTCGCAGAGCCTGCTGCGGGTCCTGCGCGCGTCCGGGGACGGCGGCATGCTGTGGATGAACGGAGACGTCGTCTTCGACGCCGGCGTCCTCACTCGTACGATCCCCTTGATCGAGGCCGAGCAGTCGTTCGTCGCCGTCAACACCGCAAGCGTGGGTGAGGAAGAGGTCAAGTACACCGTCGACGCGGACGGGTGGATCGACGCGCTGTCCAAGGGTGTCGTTCCCGCCAGTGGCGAGGCGATCGGTATCAACTACATCGCGGCCGGTGACAAGGCCGCGCTCATCGAGTGCCTGGAACAGGTCGACGTGCTGGACTACTTCGAACGGGGCATCGAGTTGGCGATCGAGCGGCACGGGCTGCGCGTGACGCCGCTCGACATCTCCGAGTTCGCGGCCGTCGAGGTGGACACCCCGTCCGATCTCGACAACGCCAACCGCACCGTGCGCGGCATGCATGACTAGCCCGTCACTCAACAGCCGCATGGGCGGCTTCAGCACGACGACGACGCGGACGAGCGTGCTCGACCGGGGCCGGCGGATACTTCACTTCCGGCGGATCCTGCGGCTGCTCATCGTCCGCGACCTCAAGGTGCGCTACACCGGCAACACGCTCGGCTGGGTGTGGACGGTCCTCGACCCGCTGCTGATGAGCCTGGTCTACTTCTACGTCTTCACCAAGATCTTCAACCGCAACGTCGGCTACGACCCGTACATGCTCTTCCTGCTGACCGGGCAGTTGCCGTGGTTCTGGTTCAACAACACTGTCAGTTCGACCGCGCGCGCCCTGAGGTCCGAGGCCCAGATGGTCCGGTCGACGAACGTCCCGCGCGAGCTGTGGGTGCTGCGCACGGTCGCGTCGAAGTCGGTCGAGTACCTCTTCAGCCTGCCGGTGATCGCGGCCTTCGCGCTCATCTACCTGGCGGCACCGCACGTGCAGATCCTGCTGATGCCGGTCGCGTTCGCGATGGAGTTCCTGCTGCTGACGGGAATCGGTCTGCTGCTCGCGCCACTGGTCGTGCTCATTCCCGACGTGGACCGGCTCATCCGCGTCGTGATGCGGGTGATGTTCTACGCCTCGCCGATCCTCTACAGCGTGCACAACGTGAAGGCTGGCCTCGGCACGGTGCTGAAGTTCAACCCGTTCGCGGGCATCCTCACGCTCTACCGTGCGGCGTTCTTCCCCCAGGAGGTCGAATGGACCTTCGTGCTGCACTCGCTGGTCGGTACCGCACTCCTGCTGGCGCTGGGGATCTTCGTGTTCGGCCGCCTCGAGCGCCAAGTGCTCAAGGAGATCTGAGGCGGTGACCGAAAACCTCATCTCGCTGCGCGATGCCGGCGTGCAGTTCTCCCGCAACCGGCTGCGGCACCGCAGCGTTCGCGAGTTGCTGACCCGCGGTCACACCGGCACACGCACGGACGAGTTCTGGCCCTTCCGCCACGTCAGCTTCGACATCCAACCGGGCGAGGCCGTCGGCGTCGTCGGGCGGAACGGACAGGGCAAGTCCACCCTGCTGCGCCTGATCGCCGGGGTGCTGTTGCCTGACGAGGGGACGGTCGAGGTGCGGGCCGGCGTTGCGACGCTGATCCAGATCACCGGTGGGTTCGAGGCCGACCTGTCCTGCCGCGACAACATCAGCCTGGTCGCGGGTCTGCACGGCATGAGCAACGACGAGATCGACGACACCTTCCAAGAGATGGTCGACTTCGCCGAGATCAACGATTTTCTCGACACCCCGTACAAGCATCTGTCCTCGGGCATGAAGGTGCGGCTGGCTTTCTCGGTCGTGTCCCGGTTGCGCGAGCCGATCATGCTCGTCGACGAGGTGCTCGCCGTCGGTGACAAGGCGTTTCGGCGCAAGTGCTTCCGGCGGATCGAAGCGCTGCTCGCCGACGGGCAGACGCTGTTCCTGGTGTCGCACTCGGCGAGCAACCTGCAGCGTTTCTGCACGCGCGGTCTCTACCTCGCGGACGGCTCGCTGCGCGCGGACGGCCCGGTCGACGATGTCCTCATGCAGTACGACATCGACGCCGGGACCGTGGAGGACGGCCCGACGCCCATCGACGACGACACCGACACCGACTTCTGATGGCGCTCGTGCTGCTCGTTCCGCGGGCAGACGACAGCGCGGAGGATCTGCAGCGCGCGGCGCAGCGGCTCGCGGCGCTGCCCGCCCGCGACCCGATCACGGTGCGGACAGCCGGCGGCGACCTCGCGTCGATCGTCGACGTGCTCGCCGGGGCACCGTGCTCGGTGGCGGTGGTCAGCAGCGACCTCACCGCCGCCGACGCGGCACTGCTGCGGCTGCTCGACGACCCGACGCTGACCGTGGGCGCGCTCGTCGCCGACGGCGGGTCCGGCCACCCCGTCGCGACGGCCGGTGCCACCGTCCTGACCGCCGGCACGCCGCTGCACCCGATCGAGGATGCCGACGCCGACTACCTCGGTGCCCTGTTCGTCGATGCGGGCGTCGTCGGCGCCGCCGCGGATGCATTGCGCGTGGCTGACCGGCCGGACTGGGCACACATCGACGTTCCCGACCTCGCCCTCGCCGCGCTGACCCGGTCGCCCGCGCTGCCGCCAGTGACCGCGGTCCGCGCCGAACCGTTCCCCGCGGGCCGGGGGACTGCCGTCGACATCCGGGCCAGTCCCGACCTGGCGGCCCGGACGGCAGCGCGCTCAGGTGACGGCTGGTACTCCACCTTCGTGCTGCGCCGGCTGTCGGCGCGGATCACGCCGTGGGCGGTGCGCCGCGGCATCGGCGCGAACGCGGTGACGGCGGTGTCGGCGGTGCTCGGCCTCGCCGGGGCGGGTGCGTTCGCCCTCGGCGCCTACCCGTGGCTGGTCGCCGGTGCACTGCTGCTGCAGGTGTCGCTCGTGCTCGACTGCGTGGACGGTGAGATCGCCCGCGCGACCCGCACCCGATCGGCGTTCGGCGGCTGGCTCGACGCCGCGACCGACCGGGTCAAGGAGTACGCGGCGCTCGCCGGTCTCGCGCTCGCTGGGCACGGGCTGTGGGCGCTCGCGCTCGCCGGGATGGTCGTACAGACCGTGCGGCACCTGCAGGACTTCGCCTTCGACAAGGGCGTCCTCGCCCGCTGGCGCGCCGCGCTGCGCGACGTGCGTCCGCTCGAGGACACCTCGACGTGGCGCCGTCCCGACGGCGCGGGCCGCGGCCCCGAACCCTTGCACGGCCCGGCCGGCATGTGGCTGCGCCGGGTCATCCGGATGCCGATCGGCGAGCGCTGGCTGGTGCTGAGCCTTGCCGCAGTCGCCGGCTCGCCGGCATCCGGCCTGATCGCCTACCTCGGCACCGCCGTGCTTGCCGAGGCGTGGACGGTGCTCGGCGCGTTGCGCCGCACCCGCGGGCCGGTCGGACGCTACGGCGCGGACCTGCGCGCGGTGCTCGCGGCCTACCGCGACGACGGTGTGCTCGGCCTCGCCACCGGCGCCCGCTCCCCCGGCGGGGCTGCCGGCTGGATGCTGCCGCCGGTGACCGCGGCGATCGAGGGCGGGGCGCTGTTCGGGTGCGCACTGCTCGCCGCGCCGGACTGGACCTCGGCCGCGTTCGGGTGGTTCGCCGTGTCGGCCTGGCACCGTTACGACGTGGTCTACCGACGAGTGGGGGTACCGATGGCCGTGGGCCTGCTGGGTGGCGGATGGCCGGTGCGCTCGGCCGTCGTCCTCGTCGGTGCGCTCGCCGGCATGTTGCCGGCCGTGCTCGTGGCCGGTGGCTGCTGGCTGGTGCTGGTCTACGTCCCCGAGAGCCTGCTCGCCGGGGCTCGCACCAGGCGGCTGCGATGACGCGGCTCTCGATCGCCGAGCTACGTGCGCTCGCGCAGCCGCCCGCGGTGATGGGACGGCGCAACTCCGAGCACTGGGCCGGTTCGCTCTACCTGCGCCGGCTGTCGATCTACGTGACCCGGGCGCTGCTGCCAACCGGCATCTCGGCCAACGGCGTCACCTGGTTGATGATCGTCTGCGGTGTCGGCGGCGGGGCGGTGCTGGTGTGGCCGTCCTGGTGGGCGGTGCTCATCTGCGCGGTGCTCATGCAGGTCCAGATCCTGTTCGACTGCAGTGACGGCGAGATCGCGCGAGTCCGCCGCACCACGTCCCCGGCCGGCGTGTACCTCGACCGGGTCGGGCACTACCTCACCGAGGCATCGCTGCCGATCGGGCTCGGGGTGCACGTCGACGGCGGGTTGGGCTCGATCGGCGGGTGGACGACGCTGGGCGCCCTGACAGGTGTCCTCGTCCTGCTGAACAAGGCCTTCGGGGACCTGATCCACGCGGCGCGCGCGTACGCGAATTTGCCGCTGCTGTCGGAGGATGCCTCGATCGCGGCCGTCCGGGTCGGGGTGCTCCGCCGGATCCGCCGCTCGCTCAAGGCGTTGCCGTTCTACCGCGCGTTCGTCGCGCTCGAGTTCTCGCTGATCGCGGTGGTGGGTGCGGTCGTGGACGAGCTCGCCGGCGGCCACCACGTGCTGCGCTGGTGGGTGATCCTGATGCTGCCGCTGTCCATGGTGCTCGCCGCCGGGCACCTGCTCGCGATCCTGCTCTCGCGCCGGCTCACCGACTAGTTCAGATGACCGGCGGCTGGCCCAGCCGCGTCAGGCGCCACACGGTGCGCCAGCGCATGGGCAGCCGCGGGCCCGGGTCCGTCCGCCACCCTTCGACGAAGCCACGCCACCAGGTACGCAGCTCGCGGGGACGGCGTGCGAGCCGAGCCGTCGTGACGAGCACCCACGAGCCCAGATAGACCGGGACGAGGGGCGCCGGCAGGTTGCGGCGGGCCACCCACACCTTGTTGCGCGCGTTGAACCGGTAGAACACGTCGTGGCGGCTGGGCACGGTCGTCGGGTGGCGCAGCGTGAGATCGGCCTCGTAGCGCACCGTCCAGCCCGCGTCCCAGAGCCGCCAGGTCAGGTCGATGCCCTCGTGACCGTAGAAGAACGCGCCCGGCCAGCCGCCGACTGCCTCGAAGGCGCTGCGCCGGACGACGCTCGCCCCCTCAGCGAGGGTGAACGCGGGACCGGACCGGGCCGGATCGCCGACCCTGAACCGTGGCACCCACCTGCGCGGGGTCGTCCCGTCCGGCTCGCGCAGGCGCAGGCACACCGCACCGAGCCCGCCGTCCTCGGCGAAGCGGGCGTCCACCTGGGCCAGCACCGTGCCATCGTCGAGCCACGCGTCGTCGTCGAGGAAGAACACGACCTCGCTCGTCACGACCCGCGCTCCGGCATTGCGGCCGGCAGAGATGCCGATGTTCTCTGCGAGCGCCACCGTCCGGACCCCGTCGGGCAGCCCGTCCGGTTGCCAGCCGTTGCCGACCACCACGATCTCGGCGTCGATCCCGCGTTGGGCCCGGACGCTGCCGAGGCAGGCCGCCAGTTCGGCGGGACGGGTGCCCATGCTCAGGACGACGACGCCGACACTCACCCGCCGCCGTCCGACAGCGCGGCGAGGATGTCCGCCGTCACCGCGTCCTCCTCCTGCGCCGCGTTCACGACGACCAGCAGGCCGCGCCCCCGGTAGTACTCGACCAGCGGCAAGGTGGCGTCGTCGAAGACCCGCAGCCGGTTCTGGACGGTCTGCTCGTTGTCGTCGGCGCGACCTTCGACCGCCGCGCGGGCGAGGATCCGGCGCACGAGTTCGTCACGGGGCGCATCGAGGTAGACGACGAAGTTCGGTGTTGCCCCCGTCTGCTCGGCGAGCCGGCGCGCCGCCATCGCCTGGTCGACCGAGCGGGGGAAGCCGTCCAGGACGTAACCGTTGCCCCCCGCTGCGGCCTGTACGCGCGGGAGGACGAGTTCGAGGATGATCTGGTCGGACACGAGATCGCCGCGTTGCATGATCTGCTCGACCTCGCGACCCAGCGGCGTCTGCGCGGCGACCTCGGCACGCAGCAGATCACCGGCCGCGATGTGCTCGATCTGCAGGCCGTCGGCCAGCCGCTCACCCTGCGTCCCCTTGCCGGAGCCGGGCGGGCCGATCAGCAGGACCTTCACGCCGCCCTCGCCGATCTGGCCACGCTGCGACGGCGGGACTCGGCACGTCGGTCGGGAACTCTCACGCCGGTCACCCTAGCGAGCAATCACGGCCGCTTCCCCTCGGCCGTCGAAGCGGGAGATATCTTCGCCTTTCCCGATAGAACAGCCCGGACGCGCGCCATCCCGGTCATATCCGGCAGCTGTCGGACAGTTTCTTGCGGAAGTCTTGAGCAGGTCTTGACTTATCGTGATCCTCACCTGAAAATAGGACCATCGAGCTAACGCAAACTTCACTTCGAAGTGGGCGGCGGGTCGAGTACAAACACCGGAACACCCGATCGATGGCGGGTCCCCCGTTCGCCATCGCTCGGCCCGGTCATAACTCGGCCCCGGTGTACCCCCCGCACACCGAACGCCGGGACTTTGTCTGGCAACGCCCCCCGCGGACCCCCGACCGCTGGGGGCGTTGCCACGTCCGGGCTTGCGACCGGATCAATCGTGCTGGCCAGCCCCGGGATCCTCGCTGAGATCCTCGCTCGCCGCCACCATGGCCTCGCCGGCGAGATCGTCCGCCGCCCGCACCGGCTCGTCGCCTGCGGCATCGTCGACGCTGCGCCGACGGATGGTGACCTTGCCCGACTCGAGATCGATCCTCTTGCCGCCCGAGGAGTCGCCGACCTCTTCGCGCGTCGACTGCTGCCGACGCTTCTCCTCATCCATGTGCCGCTTGGCCGGATTGAAGAGGGTGTCGAGACCCCACTGCGTCATAGGATGAGGTTACGTCCTGCGAACGAGTCCGCACAGGGCGTCCACATCCCTGGCAGTGCCGCGCCGACGCTCGTAGCCTGGAGCCATGCTGTTTCGGAGCAAGACCGAACTCGTCACCGCCGACCGCGCCATGCCCGGTCGCGGTGACTACGACTTCGCCGTCCCCGACACCCACTATGTGACCGGTCGGCCGATCAAAGCGCCGTTCCCGGCCGGCCTGCGGACCGTGGTGTTCGGCCTCGGCTGCTTCTGGGGCGCCGAAGAGGTCTTCTGGCAGACCGAGGGCGTGTGGACGACCGCGGTCGGCTATGCCGGCGGCTACACGAGCTACCCCAGCTACGAGGAGGTCTGCTCGGGCCGCACCGGTCACACCGAGGCCGTCCTCGTCGTGTACGACCCGGCCGTGACGACGTTCGCGACGCTGCTGGCTGCCTTCTTCGAGGTGCACGACCCGACCCAGGGCATGCAGCAGGGCAACGACGTGGGTACCCAGTACCGCTCGGCGATCTACTACTCCGATGACGAGCAACGGGTGCTCGCCGAGCAGGCGAAGGCGCTGTTCGGGGCGATCCTCGAAGATCGTGGCTACGGCGCGGTGACCACCGAGATCGCGCCCGCGGGCGAGTTCTACTACGCCGAGGGCCACCACCAGCAGTACCTCGCCAAGAACCCCAACGGGTACCGCTGCCACGCGACGACGGGGATCCGGTTCCCGGCCGAGCAGCTCACCCCTACGGCCTGAGCCGTCGGTGCCCGAACTGCCCGAGGTCGAGGCGCTCGCCTCGTTCCTGCGTGAGCGGGCCACCGGTCGTGCCGTGCAGCGCGTTGACGTGGCCGCGTTCAGCGCGGTGAAGACGTTCGATCCGCCCCTCGCGGCGCTCAACGGAGCGGTGGTCAGCGGGGCGTCGCGCTACGGGAAGTTCATCTCGCTCGACGTCGACGGCCTGCACCTGGTCGTGCACCTGGCCCGGGGCGGCTGGCTGCACTGGCGCGACTCGCTGCCGCTGGCGCCGCCTCGTCCGGGGAAGGGGCCGCTGGCACTGCGGGTGCACCTGGCACCGGAGTTCCCGTCCGGCCCGGTCGCCGGTTTCGACCTCACCGAGATGGGGACGCAGAAACGCCTGGCGGCATACCTCGTCCGCACGCCGAACGACGTCCCTGGTATCGCTCGGCTCGGCCCGGACGCCCTGTCGCTGTCCGTCGCAGACCTCGCGCAGCTACTTCGGGAGCAGCGCTCGCAGCTCAAAGGCGCGCTCACCGACCAGACGCTCATCGCCGGGATCGGCAACGCCTACTCCGATGAGATCCTGCACGTCGCGAAGCTGTCCCCGTTCAAGATCGCGGCCAAGCTGACCGAGGACGAGCTCTCCCGGCTGCAGTCGGCGATCGTCGAGGTCCTCACCGGCGCGGTCGAGCGATCGGTCGGTCAGCGGGCGGCGACGCTGAAGGGCGAGAAGCGCAGTGGGCTGCGGGTCCATGCCCGGGCCGGTCTGCCGTGCCCGGTCTGCGGCGACACAGTCCGCACGATCTCGCTCGCCGACCGGCACTTCGAATACTGCCCGACCTGCCAGACCGAGGGCCGGCCGCTGGCCGACCGGCGGATGTCGAAGCTGCTGAAGTAGCGGCTGCGCACGCCCTCACGGACAGATGTGACCTAGGTCACTTCACACGGACTTGACGTATACCTCACACGGAATTTACTCTGAACCCAGCACGACCCGTCGGTCGAATACCCCTATGTCCCCTCCCCCCACCCCGAGGACCCCCCATGTCTGAAAACGCTTCCACCCCGTCGCGCCCGGCTCGTCGCCGGCTCGCCCCGCTTGTCTGGATCGGCAGCGCGGCCGCCGCGACGATCGTGGCGCTCGGCGTGAGCGGAACGCTGTCCGCCTTCACGGCCAGCATCAACAACACCACCAACACCGCGGCCACCGGCACGCTGCTGATGACCGAGGCCGGCGTGACCAACGCGACCGGTACCTGCTACTCGAACGGCACCGCTACCGGATCACCGGACAGCAACGCCGGTACCTGCGCGACGATCGACAAGTTCGGCGGCAGCCTCGTCATGGCTCCCGGAGTTGCCGGTCCCGCGGTCACCGTGAGCATCACCGACTCCGGCACGATCAACGCCGGCTCGTTCAGCCTCACGCCGGGCGCGACCTGCGCACAGAGCCTCAACGGCCTGGTCAACGGCACCGCCAGCGACCTGTGCAGCAAGCTCAACGTCACCATCAGCAACGGCACCGGCGTCGGCGCGGGTGACATCTACACCGGCACCCTGGCCGGCCTGGCGGGGCACGCAGCCTTCTCGCTCGCACCCCTGAGCGCCGCCGGCAGCGCCTCGTTCACCTTCCAGGTGACCCTCGCCTCGGGTGCCGGCAACAGCTACCAGGGGCTGAAGGCCTCGCTGCCGCTCACCTGGGCCTTCACCCAGTAACACTCGCTGGGGCCCGGTACCGCCCAGTCGCACCGGGCACCAGTCGCACCGGGCACCACCACGCATTCGATACCCAAGCGTGCCCGCGGCCCCACCGCCGCGGGCACGCTTCATCGCTTGATCGGCAGCACAGCGAGGACAGCGTCATGAATCGAGCGGGACGGGCCGCGGCGGCGCTTGCCGCGGCCGCCGTGCTCGCCGTCCACGTCGCGTCCAGCGACTCGTTCGGCGGGGTGACGTCGATGATCGCCAACCCCGCGAACAGCGCCGCGTCGGCCACCCTGCTCTACACCCACGCGTACGGCAGCAGCACATGCACGTCCGTACCGACGGGGGCGATCACCGACGCGATCCAGACCGTCGCCTGCCCCAGCTCGCTGTACCCGAGCGCCGCCGCTGCGACGCGGACCGACGCGATCACCGCGAACGGCACCACACCAACGGTGCGCGTCACCCAGAAGGTGGGCGTGAGTTCCTGCGGGGCCGTCCGGCTGGCCAACCGCAACAACACCAGCAACCCGATGCTGGCCAGATACGGGACCACCTTCGCCACCACCAACGGCCCGATGGGCAACACGGCCGGCTACGTGAGCCTGGATGGCGGCTCGCCAGGCGGCTACGGATCGTCCATCACCGCACAGTCGCAGCCGGACCCGGTCCTCGGGAACACCTACGGCCTCGGCATCTGGTTCCGCACCAGCACCGCGACCGGCGGACCGCTGTTCGGGTTCGGCAGCAGTTCGAGCAACGTGGCCGGCACGAACGACCGCATCCTGTACATGAGCGCTGCCGGCAAGCTGGGGTTCGTCTTCAACTCGGCCGGTGCGACGACGGGTGTGACGACCACGTCGTACAACGACGGCCAGTGGCATTTCGCCTACGTGACGCTGCGCTACACCGGCATCATCATCAGCCTCACCAGCGTGGTGACGCTCTACGTCGACGGCACCTCGGTCGCGAGCGGCGGGGGATTGCTGGTCACCTTCAGCAGCTATACCGGCTACTGGCACCTCGGCTGGTCACCGACCGGAAGCGGGAATCCCCGGACGTATTTCGCGGGAAGCCTGTCGAACTTCGCCGTGCTCAACAACGGCTCGGCGTCGTCGAACCTCACCGTGGCCACGACCCAGACGCAGTACGACACGCTCACGTCGGCCGCCTCCGAACACTGGCGGCTCAACGACGACGGGACGACGACGGTGACCGGCACGCTGCCTGCCATCGGGACAACACCACCGTGCAGCTACGTCGACATCCAGTGGGGATTCACCAACCCGCTGTCGTGTGCGGCCTCGCCGTCGTCCACGACGGCCGGGTGCACGGCGTCGATCACGATGACCAGCTTCGTCGCCGCCGGGTTGCAGACGGTTGCCTCCGCGGCACCGGGCACCACGCAGACATCGAGCATCACCCTGTCGCACGATGCCCTGTACACCGGCACCGCGGTCTCGAACTTCCTCGCCGGACTGATGATCTACGCACCGCTGACGGTGTCGATGGCCGTCGGCAGCACGCCGTGGTCCAGCACGTTCAGCTGGTCGCTCTCACCGGGATCGACGTTCCTGCTATGAGGGTGACCGTCCAATGAGTGCGCACCGGCGGCGGCCCTCGCGCCAGCGCCAACCCCGCACCGTCCTGACGGCACTGGCCGCGTTGGGCGCGCTCGCCGTCGTCGCCTTCGTCGGCTACTGGGCGGTCACCGGGGGGCGGTGGCTGATCGTCCGCACCCCGTCGATGGGCACGGCAGCGCCGGTCGGCACGCTGCTGTGGGTCGAGCCTGTCGCGACTCGCGACATCGGGGTCGGCGACATCATCTCCTTCCACCCACCCGGGCGCGACAACGTCACGTTCAGCCACCGCGTCGACGCGATCGCGCTCGACGGCACGATCACCACCAAGGGCGACGCGAACCCGGTTGCCGACCCGTGGCAGCTGCACGGCTCGGACGTCATCGGCGAGGTGTCCATGCGGTGGTGGGGCGCCGGCTGGCTGGTCCGGGCCGCACCGTTGCTCATGCTCGGCAGCGTGATGCTGTTTTACGGCCTGCGCCGCTTCCTCGCGCTGCGCTGGCAGTTGCCCGTGACCACGATCGGCGTTGCGGTGATCCTTACTGCAGCGATCTACATCTACCAACCGCTGGTCCAGGCCCAGCTGGTCACGTACACGCAGGTGGGCGACCTACATCCCGCCGCGCGCGCGACCTACGTGTCCACCGGCGTGCTACCGGTCCGGGTGACGGCTGCCGGCGGGCGGCACGTCGACCTGCGCAGCGGTGAGTTGGGCACCGTCCTGGCGACCAAACTCGACAACCAAGGTCGGTTCACCTCGACGGTGACCCCGCACCTGTCGCCATGGTGGTGGCTGATCCTTCTCGGTGCCTGCTTCGTCCCGGCACTCTGGACGCTCGTCACCGGCGTCTCACCCGAGCGGGCAGCGCTGCGCAGGCCGCAACCGGCAGGATGAGCTCATGGGTTCCTTCCAGATGCCAGCTGCACCCGTTGTGACCGTCGACGAACTGTCCCCCGACGCCGTCCTGCTCGACGTCCGCGAGGACGCGGAGTGGCGGGCCGGCCACATCGACACCGCCAGGCACGTACCGATGAACGAGCTGCCGGTCCGGCTCGGCAGCGAGCCGGCCACGCTCGACCCGGAGCACCAGGTCGTCGTCGTGTGCCGCAGCGGTCACCGCTCGGGGCAGGTCGCCGCCTGGCTGTTGCAGAACGGGTATGACGCCGCGAACCTGGACGGTGGGATGCTCGCCTGGGCGACGGCCGGCCGGCCGATGGTGAGCGACGGGGGCGGCCCGCCGCGCGTGGCCTGAGAAATTAGCGGGTCGTCACCCCGTATTCACCCGGAGGCGGCACGATGGCAAGCGTGAGACCGCGCACCCTTCGTGGCCGAGCCACCCGCGTGGCCGTGACAGCACCCGAGCGGCCGATGGTGGTCGCACACAGGGGGGCGTCGAGCGTGGCCGCCGAGCACACGCTGGCGGCGTACGTCGCCGCGATCGACAGCGGCGCGGACGGGCTGGAGTGCGACGTCCGGCTGACCCGGGACGGGCACCTGATCTGCGTGCACGACCGCACCGTGAACCGGACATCGGACGGGACGGGCGTAATCAGCGAGCTCGACCTGCGTGGGCTCGAGTCGCTCGACTTCGCGTCCTGGCACCGCGACCTGCCGCTGTCGGCCGATCAGCTGATCGGGGACTCGCCCTATCTCGACGGCGTCGCCCCGGACCGCGGCGCGGACGGGCGGGTGCTGACGCTCGAGCGGCTGCTCGCACTCGTCGTCGACGCCGATCGACCGGTGCGCCTGCTGATCGAGACCAAGCATCCGACGCGGTACGCCGGCCTGGTCGAGAAGGAACTGGTCGACCTGCTGTCGCGCTTCGGCCTGGCCGGCCGGCCCGGGCCGCCGGCGACGTCCCGGCAGCTCCCGGACCTGGACAGCCAGGTGTTCGTGATGAGCTTCGCGCCGACAGCGATCCGCAGGGTGCGGCTGCTGGCGCCCGACATCCCGACGGTGTTGCTGATGGAGAAGCAGTTGCCCGTACCCCGCGAGCGGCTGCTGCCCACCGGCGTCGTCGTGGCGGGCCCGGCCGTGCAGCTGCTGGAGCGCGACCCGGGCTTCGTCGAACGTGCGCACGCGCGCGGGTGCCGGGTCTTCACGTGGACGGTGAACGACGCTGCCGAGCTCGACCTCGCCCTGCGCCTCGGCGTCGACACGGTGATCACCGACCATCCCGAACAGGTGGTCGCGGCCTTGCGCACCTGACCGGCACCGTGACGCTGCCCGCGCGCGGGTTACGAACGTTGCCACCGGGGGAATCCTCGTAATGATCAAGGATTTCGACCGGGGGAGGCTCACCGTGATGGGCGCAATGCTCGTACGGCACGAGCCGAAGAGCGCGGCGGCCGTGCGTCGCGAAATTGCCGCTGACCTCGCCGGCCACGGAATCCGCGGCGCCGACGTCGATGACGTCACGTTGGTCGCCAGCGAGCTCGTCAGCAACGCGGTCCGCCATGCCACTACCGCAGCCGAGCGCGATCTCGACGTGACGTGGACCGTCGGCGATCAGCAGGTCTTGATCGCCGTGGCCGACGAGAGCGAACTGCGTCCGAAGCTGTCAGGCGCGGCGCCCGATGCCCCGTGCGGGCGCGGACTGACCATCGTCGACGCCTTGGCCAGCGACTGGGGCGTGGACCCGATGCCGGACGGCAAGCGGGTGTGGGCGAAGATCCCGCTGCACCGGAACTCCTAGGCGGCAGGCGTCAGCTCGGCAGGCTGCGCATCACCCGCAGCGCCACCGAGAGCGTCGCCAGGTCGACGGTGTCACGATCGAGCGCCGCGCGAACCGTCGAGCGAGCCCGCTCGACGCGCTCGGAATGCGCCGCCGCCCACTCCGCCGTGCGGTCCTCGGAACTCAGGCTGTCGTCGGTGTGCTGCAGGACGGCCGTCGTGATCGACGACAGCGCGGCGTACACGTCGTGCCGGATCGCTGCGCGCGCCAGCGTCGTCCACCGGTCATCGCGTGGCAACTGCGTCACGCTGGTCAGCATCTCGTCGACATAGAACTGGTCGGACAGGGTGAAGTGCAGCTCGGCGATCTCGGCCGCCGAGTGTCGGCTCGCGCTCGCGATCTCGACGACGTCGAGCAGCAGGAAGGCGCTTAGCAGTTCGGCCAGCCGTGCGGCCAGCCCCGTCGGCAGGCCGAGGGAGGTCAGCCGCTGGGTCGAGGACTGGATGTCGGACAGCTCGGCACCGCGGACGAGTTCGGTGATCCGCGGTTGGAGCTCACGCAGGGTGGGTCCGAAGCGCTCGATCTCAGCAGCCACGTCGGTGATCGGGAACCGGACGTCGACGAACCACCGGGTGGCGCGGTCGATCAGGCGGCGGATTTCCTGGTAACCCGCGTGCTGCGCCGCGGTCGGCACCACGTTGTCGAGGGCTTCGATCCCGGCCCAGAGCTCGGGCAGCCCGAAGACTTCGCGGACGACGCTGTACGCGCGGACGATCTGCGGGATCTCGGCGCCGGTCTCCTCGATCGCACGGTGCACGTAGGTCGTCCCGCTGCGGTTGATCATGTCGTTCACGACGACCGTCGTGATGATCTCGCGATGCAGCGGGTGCGCGCCCAGATCGGCCGCGAAGCGCTCGGCGATGGCAGGTGGGAAGTAGCCGGCGAGGGTCCGCTGGAACCACGGCTCGTCCGGCAGCGTCGACGCCTCGATGTGGCGCATCAGGGTGATCTTCGAGTACGCCACGAGGACCGCGTTCTCGGGCGAGCACAGCCCGAGGCCTTCGCCGGTACGACGCTCGAACTCCTTGTCCGACGGCAGGAACTCGATCGCCCGGTCGAGCTCGCCGGCCGCCTCGAGCCCCTGGATCAGCCGCTGGTGGACCGACGACAGCGACGGGCTGAGCTTGCGCGCCATCCCGAGCAGGACGTTCTGCTCGTAGTTGTCGCGCAGGACGTGCGCCGCGACGTCGTCGGTGACCGATGCGAGCAGTTCGTTGCGTTCGGAGCGGGTCATGGAGCCGGACGCGACCGCGCGGTCTAGCAGGATCTTCAGGTTGACCTCGTGGTCGGAGGTGTCGACCCCGGCCGAGTTGTCGATCGCGTCGGTGTTGATCCGGCCGCCGTTCGTCGCGAACTCGACGCGTCCCAGCTGGGTGAATCCCAGGTTGCCGCCCTCGCCCACGACCCGCACCCGCAGTTCGTCGCCGTTGACCCGCAGCCCGTCGTTGGCCTTGTCGCCGGCTGCGGTGTGCGGCTCGGTCGAGGCCTTGACGTAGGTGCCGATGCCGCCGTTCCAGAGCAGGTCGACCGGCGCGAGCAGGATCGCGTGGATCAGCTCGGTCGGGGTCAGCTTCACCGTCCCGGGCGGCAAGTCCAGCGCCTTGGCCAGCTGCGGGGTCACCGGGATCGACTTGAGGGTGCGCGGGTACACGCCGCCGCCGGGTGAGATGAGCGAGGTGTCGTAGTCGAGCCAGGAGGTCGCCGCCGTTGCCGACAGCTCGAAGATCCGGCGGCGCTCGGCGAACGAACTCGCCGCGTCGGGATCGGGGTCGATGAAGATGTGCCGGTGGTCGAACGCGGCCTCCAGCCGGATGTGCTCGGACAACAACATCCCGTTGCCGAACACGTCGCCGGACATGTCGCCGACCCCGACGACGGTGAAGTCCTGCGTCTGGGTGTCGACGCCGAGTTCGCGGAAGTGGTACTTCACCGACTCCCACGCACCGCGTGCCGTGATGCCCATCGCCTTGTGGTCGTAGCCGACCGATCCGCCGGAGGCGAAGGCGTCGCCCAGCCAGAACCCGTAGTCGCCGGCGATGCTGTTGGCCAGGTCGCTGAACGTCGCCGTGCCCTTGTCCGCAGCGACGACGAGATACGGATCGTCGGCGTCGTAGCGACGCACCTGCGGCGGGGGAACAATCGTCTGCACGCCGTCGGCGCCGGTTTCGTAGTTGTCGGTGATGTCGAGCAGAGACGAGATGAACGTGCGGTAGCAGGCGACGCCCTCTGCCAGCCAGGCAGCACGGTCGGCAGCGGGATCGGGGAGTTGCTTGGCGACGAACCCGCCCTTCGCCCCGGTGGGGACGATGACCGCGTTCTTGACCATCTGCGCCTTGACCAGGCCGAGGATCTCGGTGCGGAAATCCTCGCGCCGGTCCGACCACCGCAACCCGCCGCGTGCCACCGGGCCGAAGCGCAGGTGCACCCCCTCGACGCGCGGGGAGTACATCCAGATCTCGAACCGCGGTCTCGGTTCGGGCAGGCCGGGGACGAGGTGCGGATCGAGCTTGACCGCGATCGCGGTGCGGCGGTTACCGTCCTCGTCGCAGCGGAAGGCGTTCGTGCGCAGCGTCGCGAGCACGAGCGCGAGCATCGAGCGCAGGATCGAGTCCTGGTCCAGGCTCGACACTTGCGCGAGGCGCTCCTCGATCGCCTCGATGTCCGCCGCCGAGTCGGCCGGGCCGTCGCCGCGGGCCGGGTCGAACCGCGACTCGAACAGTCCCACCAGCGCGCACGCGATGTCGCGATGATCGACCAGGCACTGCTCGATGTAGCCCTGGCTGAACGTGGTTCCTGCCTGGCGCAAGTACTTGGCGTACGTCCGCAGGACGTTCGCCTGCCACCAGGTCAGGTCCGCCTGGACCACGAGCGCATTGAACCCGTCCTGCTCGATCTTCGCCTGCCACAACAGGTCGACGGTGTCGACGACGTTGATCGCACGTTGCTCGTCGAAGTCGACACCGGCCGGCAAGCGCAGGCCGAAGTCGTAGATCCAGACGTCGTCGCGATCTCGATCGGCCAGTTCGAGCTCGTAGGGCCGCTCGTCGAGGACCTCGATCCCCATCTGGGTGAAGATCGGCAACGCCCGCGCCAGCGATACCGGCCGGCCGGTCCGGAACACCTTGAGCCGCCGATCCGAGTCGTCGTCCACCCCGGCGTGGTCGAGCGCGAAGGCCAACCCGTCCTGGGGCGGCAGGCCGTCGAGGATCGTCAGGTCGCGGCTGGCGGCGGCGGCCCCGTAGTCCTCCTTGTAGGCCTCGGGCACCGCGTCGGCGTACAGGCGCAGCAGGCGCTCGCCCTCGTGGGTGCCGTGCAGTCGTACCAGCGCATCGTGCAGTTCGTCGCTCCACCGGCGGGTGACCCGGGCGACCTCGGCCTCGACCGCCGTCCGGTCCGGGGACGCCGGTTGCGTACCGGGACGCACCGCGATCAGGAACTGCAGACGGGCCAGGTTCAACTCGACGATGCGGTCGTCGCGGCCGATCACCTCGCCGGGCCAGTTCTTACGGATCACGGCAGCGACCCGCTTGCGGGTCTCGGGACCGAGGCGCTCGGCGGGCAGGTAGACAAGGATGCTGACGAAGTCGCGGTTGAGGTGCACGCGGGCGAACACACCGACCGTCCCGCGGTCGGCCCGGTCGACGACCAGCTGCGCCAGCCGCAACAGATCTGCGGTCGGCGCCTCGAGTAACTCATCGCGCGGCAGGGTGCGCAGCGCGGCCAGCAGTTGCCGTCCGGTGTGGCTGTCCGCCCGCACGCCCGAGCGGAGCATGATCTCGGCGATCCGGCGCCGCACGACCGGCACGCGGCCGACGGTGCCGTCCTCGACGTTGGTGATCAGGCCGAGGAACACGTGCACCATCTGCGGACGTTCGGGGGTCATCACCGTCACGCAGTCGTAGCGCGCGGCGCGGCGCACCGTCGACACCAGCGGCGACTTGAAGATCACCAGGGGCGCGCCGCTGCGGAAGGCGGGCAGCAGCTCGAGCGGCGAGACCCGCTGGTTGCCGCGGAGCACGCCTTCGGCGTCGACGTCCCGGGCGCGGGCGAGCGGGTTGGCCAGCTCGTTCGCCGAGTACGCCGCGTGGCCGAGGATCATGTAGTTGCCGTCGGCCAGCCAGCGCAGCAACGCGCCCGCCTCGGCGCTGGTCTCGCGGTCGAACTCGCCCGGGTCCTCGGTCAGCAGGTCGGCAAGCTCGCGGATGAGCCGATACATCGCCGGGGCGTCCTCGCGGGCGTGCAGGACGTCGGCGAGGACGCGGCGCAGGTCCTCGGCCAGACCCGCCTGCTCCGACTCGGGGACGCCGGGTAGCTCCATGTGCGTCCACGACTCGACCACGGCGCCGTCGGGAACGGCGGCGTTGTCGTCGATGTCGTGGATGCTGAGCAGCCGGCCGGTCTCGTCGCGGGTGACGACCAGTTGGGGGTGCAGGACGCGCTCGGCGGGCCACCCACGGCGCGAGAGCTCGGCGCGCATCGAGTCGACCAGGTACGGCGCGTCGGCGGTGACGATGTCGACGCTGGTGAGTGCACCCGAGCCGTGCGGTCCGTCGACCCGAAGCAGCGTCTGTCCGGGTTCGCGCACGGCGCCGAAGGCGAGATTGTCGCGAGCAAGCTCAGCGAGGGTCGCCTCGTCGTGGCCGGCGAGCTGGCTCGCCGCGTGCGCGAGATAGCGGCGCTCGAAGACTTCTGCGTCGATGGTCGTCTCGATGTCCGTCTCCGGACGCGTCGGTGTGCTGGATGTGCTGGTGGGCACAGCGTTGGACATGCTGGTGGACATAGCTGTCGAACAACCCCGTCACCTCGTCGTGACTCGGACCCTCCCATCCTTGCACCGATGGCACCGGCGCGACGAGCGGCGCCGCCATGAGCGCGCTGTTAAAAGCACGGCGGCAGCTGGGACACGGCGGGGACACGGCTAGCACGCGGCTGGGACACGGCTAGCACGCGGCTAGGACCAGGTGTGCACCGGCTCGTTGGTGTGCATCTGCTCGATGTAGCGCCGCAACATCTCGCGCAACGCGTCCCGCCGATCGAGCGGCTGCATGGACTCGTCGATGTCGTGGAAGGTCTTCGCCTGCCACTCGGCGCCGTTGACGTGCAGCTTGCACCGTGCCTCGATGATCGCGAGCAGCCGGTCGCTCACCGCGGAATCGACCCCCCAGTCGTCCAGGCCGTCCTTGGCCATCGGGAGCAGCCGGCGCAGCACGAGCTCGCTCACCGGCACCTCGCCGACACCGGGCCAGTAGAGCATCGCGTTGATGCCGTCCTTGGCGCCGGCGTTGAAGTTGTCCTCGGCCGCGGGGAACGACATCCGTGACCACACCGGGCGGTCCTCCGTCGCCAGCATGCGCAGCAGCCCGTAGTAGAAGGCACCGTTGGCCAGGACGTCGACGACCGACGGCCCGGCCGGCAGCACCCGGTTCTCGACCCGCAGGTGCGGGATGCCTCGGTAGACGTCGTAGATCGGCCGGTTCCACCGGTAGATGGTGCCGTTGTGCATCCGCAACTCGGCCAGCTTCGGGGTGTCGCCGCGATCCAACACCTCGACCGGGTCCTCGTCCTCGCAGATCGGCAGCAGGGACGGGAAGTACCGGACGTTCTCCTCGAACTGGTCGAAGATCGAGGTGATCCAGCGCTCGCCGAACCAGACTCGCGGACGCACGCCCTGGGCCTTCAACTCCTCCGGACGGGTGTCGGTGGCCTGCTCGAACAGCGCGATGCGGGTCTCGCGCCACAGTTCCTTGCCGAACAGGAACGGTGAGTTCGCGCCGAGCGCGACCTGGACACCGGCGATGCACTGCGCGGCATTCCAGGTCGGGGCATACTCCTGCGGGCTGACCTGCAGGTGGAACTGGACGCTGGTGCACGCCGCTTCGGGCGCGATCGTGTCGGCGTGGGTCGAGAGCCGTTCGACGCCGTCGATGCTGATGTGGATGTCCTCGCCGCGCGCCTCGAAGATCTGTTCGTTGATCAGCGCGTAACGGGGATTGGCACTGAGCGAGTCGCGGGTGAGGTGCTCGGGGAACAGCGTCGGCAACATCCCGATCATCACGATGTGGGCACCGAGCGCGACCGAGCGCGCCTCGGCCTCGTTCAGGCTCGCGCGCAGGTCCTGTTCGAGATCGTTCACGCCGTCCCCGCGCAGGACGCGCGGCGGCACGTTGATCTCGATGTTGAACTGGCCGAGTTCGGTCTGGAACTGGTCGTTCGCGATCGCGTTGAGCACGTCCGCGTTCCGCATCGCCGGGTCCTGCCTGGCGTCGACGAGGTTGAACTCGATCTCGAGCCCGGTCATCGGCCGGGCGATGTCGAATTTCGACTCGCTGAGCATCCGCGAGAACACGTCGAGGCACCGCCGCACCTTCTCGCGGTAGCGCTGGCGGTCGCGCCCGGTGAACTCGGTCCGCTCGACATCCTGACCCACGTGCTCAGCGTGGGGCATCCGCGGTCCTGCCGTCCATCCCCTGCACGGCATCGAACTGGCGACCGAGTGCGGGGGCACGGGACGTCGGGGTAGGCAGGCGGTGCAGGATGCCAGGCATGAGCACCTCGGATGCGGCGCTGCCGCGGCCCCTGCCGACCAGCGCGTCCTACGGGATCATCGTCCGCGTGTACGCCGTGCCGTCGGCGGCGGTCGTCGGCCAACTCGCCACGGCGGTCGGCGCGGCGGGCGGCCTGGTGACGGCGATCGACGTCAGCGAATCCCGCACCGACCGGATCACGATCGACGTCTCGTGCTCGGCGGTGAACGGCGAGCACTCCGGTGAGATCGTCGAGGCGTTGCGCGAGGTCGCCGGCGTGACCGTCCACCGGGTGTCGGACCGGACCTTCCTGCTGCATCTGGGCGGGAAGATCCGCGTCGAGTCGAAGGTGGCGCTGAAGACGCGCGATGACCTCTCGATGGCCTACACACCCGGCGTCGGCCGGGTCTCGCTCGCGCTGGCCGCGCACCCCGAGGACGTCGCGAAGCTGACGATCAAGGGCAACTGCGTCGCCGTGGTCACCGACGGGTCCGCCGTCCTGGGTCTGGGCAACCTCGGGCCGGGCGCGGCGCTACCGGTCATGGAGGGCAAGGCCGCGCTGTTCAAGCGGTTCGCCGACATCGACGCGTGGCCGATCTGCCTCGACACGCAGGACACGGACGAGATCGTGCGGATCGTGAAGGGCATCTCGCCCGGGTTCGGCGGCATCAACCTCGAGGACATCTCGGCGCCGCGATGTTTCGAGATCGAGCGACGGCTGCGCGCCGAACTCGACATCCCGGTGTTCCACGACGATCAGCACGGCACCGCGATCGTCGTGCTCGCCGCGCTGACCAACGCGCTGCGCTGCGTGGGCAAGGCACTCGGCGAGGTGCGGATCGTGGTCGCCGGCGGTGGCGCGGCCGGAACGGCGA
Organism: uncultured Actinomycetota bacterium; assembly: GCA_963750295.1. GTDB lineage: Bacteria > Actinomycetota > Actinomycetes > Mycobacteriales > Jatrophihabitantaceae > CAVVPY01. The sequence continues at coordinate 181,727 of CAVVPY010000005.1, read as the reverse complement.
TCGTCACGCTGCTGCTCGCCGCCGGGGTGGGCCACGTCCTCGTGTGGGATCGAGAGGGCATCTTGTCGCCGTCGGATCATTCGCTCTCGCCGGCCAAGGCGACGCTGGCCGCGCAGACCAACACGGCGGCGGTCACCGGCGACCTGCACGACGCCCTGCGCGGTGCGGACGTGTTCATCGGCGTGAGCGCGCCCGGCGTCCTGGCCGCCGACTGGGTCGCCGACATGGCCGAGTCGCCGATCGTCTTCGCCCTGGCCAACCCCGACCCCGAGGTGGACGTGGACCGCGCCCAGCAGTTCGCGGCCGTGCTCGCGACCGGGCGCAGCGACTACCCGAACCAGATCAACAACGTGCTGGCCTTCCCGGGTGTCTTCCGCGGCCTGCTGGATGCGCGGGCACGCGAGGTCAATGTGCCGATGTTGCTAGGCGCTGCGGACGCACTCGCGCACTGCGTCAGCGACGAGCAGCTCAATGCGACCTACATCGTCCCGTCGGTGTTCGATCCGGCCGTGGCGCACGCCGTCGCGGCCGCGGTGCGCGAGGCGGCCACACCCAGCCATCCGTCCGGCTGACCGGCGCGCCCGCTCAGCGCAACGCGCGCGCCGCGGCCAGTAGCTGGTCGTTCTCGTCGGGGGTCGAGATCGTCACCCGGGCACCGTGCCCGGCGAAACCGCGCACGATCACGCCGCGTTCCTCGCAGCCCGCGGCCCACGCCGCCGTCGCGTCGCCGAGCGGGAACCAGACGAAGTTCGCCTCGCTGGGCGGGATCTGGTAGCCCATCGCGAGCAGTTCCGCGCGCACGCGCGTCCGCTCGGCCACGACCTCACCGACGCGGGCGAGCAGTTGCGGCTCGGCCTCGGGGTCGAGCGAGGCCAGCGCCGCGGTCTGGGCGACGGTGCTGACTGCGAAGGGGACCTGGGTCTGGCGCACGGCGGCGGTCACGGCCGGATCGGCGGCGATGGCGTACCCGACCCGCAGCCCGGCCAGCCCATAGGCCTTCGAGAAGGTGCGCAGCACGACCAGGTTCGGATGGTCGTCGAGCAGGGTCAGCCCGTCCGGGACGTCAGGGTCGCGGACGTACTCGCGATAGGCCTCGTCGAGCGCGACGACGACGTCGTCGGGTACCCGGCGCAGGAACGCCTCGAGCGCCGCGCGCCCGACGACGGTGCCGGTGGGGTTGTTCGGGTTGCAGACGAAGACCACCCGCGTCTTGCCGGTGAGCTGCTCGGCCATCGCGTCCAGGTCGTGGACGTGGTCGCGCAGCGGCACCTGCAGCGACGATGCGCCGCTGACTGCGGCGATGATCGGGTACGCCTCGAACGAGCGCCAGGCGTAGAGCACCTCGTCGTCTGCATCGGCCACCGCCTGGACCAGCTGCGTGCACAACGACACCGACCCGCACCCGACGGCGACGTGATCGGCCGCCACGCCGTAGCGCGTGGCGAGGGCGGCGACCAGTTCGGTGGAGGAGCTGTCGGGGTAACGGTTCGCCCCACCGGCCGCGCTCGCGATGCGCTCGAGGACGTGGGGCAGCGGCGGGAACGGTGTCTCGTTGCTCGCCAGCTTGATCGCGCCGGGCACGGTGCGTCCCGGGACGTAGGCAGGGAGCGAGGCCAGCGCCGGCCGCAGTCGCACGGTCATGGTTCCCACCCTCGCACATCCCGGGTTCGACCCCGCGGTGGTCGTGATCGGTCCGCGATCACGACCACCGCAGGGTCAAAGGCGTCAGGGGTCAGAGGTTGCCACGCAAGTCCTGCTCGCGCTCGATGGCCTCGAACAGCGCCTTGAAGTTGCCCTTGCCGAAGCCGAGCGAGCCGTGCCGCTCGATCAGCTCGTAGAACACGGTCGGACGGTCGCCGACCGGCTTGGTGAAGATCTGCAGCAGGTACCCGTCCTCGTCCCGGTCGACCAGGATCCGGCGCTGCTTGAGTTCCTCGATCGGAACGCGCACGTGCCCGATCCGCTCGCGCAGTTCGGGGTCGTCGTAGTACGAGTCCGGGGTGTCGAGGAATTCCACGCCGCGGGCACGCATCTCGTCGGCCGTGCGCACGATGTCGTTGGTGGCCAGCGCGATGTGCTGGCACCCGGGGCCGGCGTAGAAGTCGAGGTACTCGTCGATCTGGCTCTTCTTCTTGCCCGGCGCCGGCTCGTTGAGCGGGAACTTCACCCGGTGGTTGCCGTTCGCGACGACCTTCGACATCAGTGCCGAGTAGTCCGTGGCGATGTCGTCGCCGACGAACTCGGCCATGTTCACGAAGCCCATCACCCGGTTGTAGAAGCCGACCCACTCGTCCATCCGGCCGAGTTCGACGTTGCCGACGCAGTGGTCGACGGCCTGGAACAGCCGGGGACCGGTGTCGAATCCGCTGCGCTCGACCCAGCCCGGCAGGTAGATCCCCTGGTACCCGGACCGATCGACGAGCGTGTGGCGGGTCTGGCCGTAGGTGGCGATCGCGGCCATCCGCACCGTCCCGTGCTCGTCGGCCACGTCGTGCGGCTCCTCGAGAACCGTGGCGCCCTGAGCGCGAGCGTGCGCGATGCACCGGTCGACGTCGGGGACCTCGAGCGCCAGGTCGACGACGCCGTCGCCGTGCTCGCGGTGGTGGTCGGCATAGGCGCTGGCCGGGTCGACCGCCCCGACGATCACGAACCGGGCCGACCCCGACCGCAGGACGAAGCCCTTGTGATCGCGGTTGCCGGTCTCGGGGCCGGTGTAGCCGACCAGGGTCATGCCGAAGGCGTGCTGGTAGAAGTGCGCGCTCTGCGTGGCGTTGCCGGACACGAACACGACGGCGTCCATCGCCGTGACCGGGAACGGGTCGTTCGCCTCGTCGTAGTCGACCAGGCCGACCAGCTGCTTGAGCCGGTCGACGGTCAGTGCAGCCTCACGCTCGTCCGGGGTCAGTTCGATACTCGTCATCAGCCGAGCCTGCATCCCGCTGGGACGATATGCAACCCTGCACCGAACTGCGGGAAGATCTGTACATCCTGTCCAGCTTCTACCTGATCGAACTGCACAATATGTTCAGTTCCGCCGCGCCCGGCCGTGTCGTCCGGGATTCCGTGCCGCCCGCCCCTAGCCTGGTCACATGGCGACGTATGTGGCGGTATTTGCGCTGCTGCTCGCCTATCTTGCCCTCGTCGCGGCCTACGTCGCCCTGCGGACGCTGGCCAAACTGCGGCGCGCCAGCACCGTGCTGGCGCGCGGCGCCCGCGGTCAACGCGACAAGGAGTCACTCGTCGAGGCGACCACCCGCCACGCCGAACTGACCGCGAAGGTGGCCGAGGACGTCCGGCTGCTGCGCGCCGACCTCGAGCAGCTCGAAGCCGACCGCGAGGCTGACCGCATCGCCGGCGGCGCACTGCGCAACGTGGCGCTCGTACGCTACGACGCGTTCAGCGACCTGTCGGGACGGATGTCGTTCTCGCTCGCCCTGCTCGACGACGGCGGTAACGGCGTGGCGATCAGCGCGATCGCCGGCAGCACCGATACCCGCGTCTACGCCAAGGGCGTGACGGGCGGGCAGGGCGAGCACGAACTCTCACCCGAGGAGCACCAGGCCGTGGCTGCGGCGGTCGGGAAGAAACGGCCCCGGGTAACCCTGCGCAAAGCCGGTTGACTCGCAATACGCTGAATTTCGCGGATATCGGCCGATTTACGTTTCGCCGATGCGCGATCGCACCACGGCGCGTCAGAGATAGAGCCCGGTGTTCTCGTCATTGCGTTCCGATGCCACCGCATGCAGGTCTCGCTCGCGCAGCAGCAGGAACTGATCGCCCGCGATCTCGACCTCGTGGTGGTCGTCCGGGCTGAACAGCACCCGATCACCCACCTGCACGGCACGCACGTGGTTGCCGACCGCGAGCACCTCGGCCCACATCAACCGCTTGGCCACGGACGCCGTCGCCGGGATCAAGATCCCGCCCGACGAGCGCCGTTCGCCCTCGTCGCGCGGCTCACGCACCAGCACGCGGTCGTGCAGCATCTTGATCGGGAGGCGGTCGGTCACCCCCCGATGCTAGGTGGTCGGCGTGCCCGAAACGCGCCGCGGACCGTCCTGCGAGCGTCACCAATCCGTTACCGCATCGGTGTCCGAGCGCACCGAATCGGGGCCGACCATCGGCTAGTCTCGGTCCCCTCATGTGGCTCGACGGCGCCCTCGTCCGGCCCGATGCCGTGCGGACGAGCGTCGAGTCACCCGTCGTAGGAAGGACGACCGACCGGTGACATCACTTCGCACAAGAGGCCTGACACTGGGGGTTGTGGCGCTGCTCGCCACCGCCCTCGCCGCGTGCGGCGCGGGCAAGAAGAGCACCAACAACAACTCATCCGGACCCTCGAGTGCCGGCCAGACGCTGACGATCGGCACGACCGACCAGACCGTCGCGGTCGACCCGGCCGGCTCGTACGACTTCGGGTCGACGCTGATCGAGGTCCAGATCTATCAGTACCTGATGACGGTGCCGGCCGGGGGCAAGACCCCAGAACCTGACGCCGCCGAGAAGTGCGACTTCAGCACACCGACCGAATACACCTGCACGATGAAGTCCGGCCTGAAATTCTCCAACGGCGACCCGCTCACCGCCAAGGACGTCGCGTTCTCCTTCACCCGGATGGTCAAGATCAACGACCCGAACGGGTCCTGGCCGCTGCTCGGCTCGATGATCTCGGCGACCGCTCCCGACGACAAGACCGTCGTGTTCAAGCTGAAGAACGCGAACGACCAGACCTGGCCGTTCATCCTCACCACCTCGGCCGGCCCGATCGTCGACAGCAAGGTGTTCCCCGCCGACAAGCTGCTCGATGACGGCAAGGCAATCGGTTCTGGTCCGTACGAGATCGCGTCCTACGACAAGAACCAGCAGGTCACGTTCAAGGCGAACCCGAACTACAGCGGGGGCAACCCGGCAAAGACGGCGAACGTCACCCTGAAGTACTACACCGAGTCGGCCAACCTCAAGCTCGATATCCAGAGCGGTCAGATCGACGTCGCGTGGCGCAGCCTGACCCCGACCGACATCGCCAGCCTGAAGTCCGACAGCAAGGTCAAGGTCGTCACCGGCGCCGGTGGCGAGTTGCGCTACATGGTGTTCAACTTCAAGACGATGCCGGGCGGCACCGATGCCCAGAAGCTGGCCGTCCGCAGGGCAATCGCGTACTCCGTCGACCGGACCGCATTGGCCAACGACGTCTACAAGGGCACCTACCAGCCCGCGTATTCGATGATCCCGAACGGCATCGCCGACGCAACGACACCGTTCAAGGACGTCTACGGCGACAAGCCCGACAAGGCGAAGGCGGCCGAGGAACTCAGCAAGGCCGGGGTCAAGACCCCGCTCACGCTGAATCTCCAGTACACGACCGACCACTACGGCTCGACGTCCGAGCAGGAGTACGGCGCGATCAAGCGTCAGCTCGAGGCAACCGGCCTGTTCAAGGTCAACCTGTCCTCGGCGCTGTGGACGACCTACACCAAGGAGCGTGTGAAGGACACGTACTCCATCTTCCAGCTCGGCTGGTTCCCGGACTTCGTGGACGGCGACAACTACCTCGCCCCGTTCCTCACCGAGACCAACTTCGTGCTGGTGCACTACTGCGACAAGGGCGCGACCAACCGTCCGTGCGACAAGGACGGCATCCTTCCGTTGATCACGACGGAAGAGACCAAGAGCGGTGCCGAGCGCACCGCGGCGTTCAAGAAGATCCAGGAGACGCTGGCCACCGGTCAGATGCCTTATCTCCCGCTGCTGTCCGGTAACCAGGTTGCGGTCACCGGGACGAACATCGGCGGCGTGCAGGACACGCTGGACCCGACCTACCAGTTCCGGATGTGGCTCATCACGAAGAGCTGACCGGATAGTCGACCGGGCACGGGCAGTCCCATCACGGGGGTGCCCGTGCCCGGTCGTCATGCGTAGTGCAAAGGTGTGACGCGATGAGTACGACAACGGGGAGCGCTTCGGGCTCGCTACGCAACTACTTGATCATCCGGGTTTCGCTCGTGATCCCGATGGTCTGGATCCTCGTCTCGATCGTCTTCTTCGTCACCCGCATCGTCGGTGACCCGATCGAGTCCCGCCTCGGCGGAAAGGTTCCCCAGTCGGTCATCGACGCCGCCCGCCACCAGGCCGGCCTGGACCGCCCGCTGCTGCACCAGTACTGGGAATACATCTCCGGCATCGCCCGCTTCGACTTCGGCAAGTCGATCACCGACAACATCCCGGTCACCCAGATCCTGCTCGTGAAGGGCGCGGCGACGCTCGAGCTGACCATCTACAGCCTCATCGTCGCGTTCGCTCTGGGGGTGCCGCTGGGGCGGATCGCGGCCCGCTACCGCGACCGGTTGCCGGACGTCGGGCTGCGACTGTTCGCCGTGCTGGCCTACGCGATCCCGGTGTTCTTCCTCGGGATGCTGCTCAAGCTGTTCGCCGTCAACACCGGCATCCTGCCGCCGACCGGGCGCGCGAGCGTCAACGTCGAGACGGCGATCAACAGCGTCCAGCCGAACACGCACATCTACCTGATCAACGCGATCCTCTACGGCGACAACAGCTACATCATCGACGTGCTCAAGCATGCGATCCTGCCCGCGCTGACGCTCGGCCTGCTGACCGGCGGCATCTTCCTTCGCCTGGTCCGCGTCAACCTGCTGCAGACGATGCGCGCCGACTATGTGGAGGCCGCGCGGGCTAGGGGGGTGCGCGAACGACGGGTCATCCGCAAGCACGCCTTCAAGAACGCGCTCATCCCGGTCGTCACGGTGATGGGACTGCAGATCGCGGCGATCCTGGGCGGCGCGATCCTGACCGAGAAGACCTTCGAGTGGCGCGGCCTCGGCTTCGCCCTCGGTGACTACATCCTGAAGAACGACTTCCCGGCCGTGCAGGGGATCATCGCCGCCATCGCGGTGATCGTGTCGCTCGCCAGCCTGATCATCGACGTGCTCGTCGCGATCATCGACCCCCGGGTGAGGTACTGACATGACGACCGCACTGCCCGAGGTCGAGGCGACCGTCGAGGCGCTGGGCACCAAGCGCAGCCGGATTCCCGGCCTGGCCGCAATGCGCGCCACGTCTGGATTCCAGCGCGGCATGCTCGTGTTCGGCGCCCTGATCGTCTTGTTCTTCATCGTCGTCGCCCTGTTCGCCTCATGGTTGGCGCCGTACGGCTTCGACCAGGCAGGAGTGGGGCCGAACTCCTTCCCGCGGCAGGCGGCACCGTCGGCAGATCACCTGTTCGGCACCACGGTCGGCGGGTACGACGTCCTGTCGCGGGTGATCTGGGGTGCGCAGACGGCGCTCGAGGTGATCGTGCTCGCGGTCGCGCTGTCGATCGTCGTCGGCGTGCCACTCGGGCTGCTGTCCGGCTACTTCGGGGGCTGGCTCGACCGCGTCCTGGTGTTGGTGTCCGACTCGCTGTTCGCGTTCCCCTCCCTGCTGCTGGCGATCGTCATCGTCGTCTCGGTCAGTGGTGGCTCGTCCGGCAAGTGGTCCGCGATCTTCGCGACCGCGGTCTCGATCACCGTCGTCTACATCCCGCAGTACTTCCGCGTCGTCCGCAACGCGACCGTCGCCACGCGCGAGGAACCCTACGTCGAGGCCGCGCGTGCCCTCGGGGCGAAGCCGTTCGCGATCATCACCCGCTACATCTTCAACAACGTCGTGCAGACCGTCCCCGTGATCGCGACCCTGAATGCCGGTGACGCGATCTTGACGCTGGCCGGTCTCGGCTTCCTCGGCCTGGGCATCGAACCGACCGCCGCGGCCGAGTGGGGGCACGATCTCGATACCGCCGTCCAGAACGACGTGAGCAACGGGATCTGGTGGACAGGCGTGTATCCGGGTATCGCCATCGCCCTGCTCGTGGTCGGTGTGACCCTGGTCGGCGAGTCCCTCAACGACGTGCTGAACCCGTTGCTGCGCACGGCGAAGGTCAATCAGGTCGTCCTCCCGGAGCGCACGGCATGACCGAACTCGTCGACATCAGTGTGGAGAGCACCTCGGACGTGGTGCTCGACGTCCGAGACATGCGGGTCTGGTACGCCGGGCCGACCGCCCCGGTGCGCGCCGTCGACGGCGTCACGTTCTCGCTGCGACCGGGGGAGGTGCTCGGCCTGGTCGGCGAATCCGGTTGTGGCAAGTCCACTCTCGGACGCGGGTTGATGGGCCTCATGCCTCGCGGTTCGGCCGTGGACGGCTCGATCATCTTCGACGGGACGGACGTGCTGACCATCTCGCGTGCGCAGCGCGAAGGGCTTCGCGGCGCGGGGATGGGCTTGATCTTCCAGGAGCCGATGACACGGCTCGATCCCCTGATGAAGATCAGCCGCCACTTCGACGAGGCGATCAAGACGCACGAGCCGTCGCTGTCGAAGGCCCAGCGGCGTGCACGAGCATTGGAATCGCTGCAGGCACTGGGAATTCCGCCCACGCGATACGCGAACTACCCGCACGAGTTCTCCGGCGGCATGCGGCAGCGCATCATGATCGCGATGGCCTTGGCGCTCCGGCCGAAGTTCATCATCGCCGACGAGCCGACGACCGCGCTGGACGTGCTGGTCGAGGCGCAGATCCTGCGGATCCTGGCCGACATCCGCGAGACCTACCACCCGGCGATCCTGCTGATCACCCACAACCTGGGCATCGTGGCCGAGGCGTGCGACCGACTGGCGGTCATGTACGCCGGGCGAATCGTCGAGCAGGGGCCGGTGCGCGAGGTGTTCGCCGACCCGAAGCACCCCTACACGCAGGCGCTGCTACGCTCCACGATCTCGCTGTCCACGCAGAGCCTGCACTCGATTCCTGGTGCGCCCCCGGACCTCGTCGATCCGCCGCCTGCCTGCCGGTTCCATCCCCGCTGCGAGCACGCGATGCAGATCTGCGCGACAACGGCGCCGCCGCTCGTCCGAACCGCCGACCGTGAAGCCGAATGCTGGCTGCTGCAGCCCGCTGACGACGAATCGCGCCGTCCGCTCGAGCGCGAGGAGGTGTCCGTTGCCGACGAAGCCTGAGACCGGGACGCCGTTGATTTCGATCCGCGACCTGCATGTCCACTACGCCCTGCGCAACAACGCCGTCTCGCGACTGCTGGGCGGCTCGGCCGGAACGGTCAAGGCGATCGACGGCGTCAATGTGGATCTCGCGCCCGGCGAGGTGCTCGGGTTGGTCGGTGAATCCGGCTCGGGCAAGTCGACGCTCGGACGCGCGCTGCTCGGACTCGTCCGGCCGACCAGCGGCTCGATCACCTTCCGGGGTGAGGAGATGACCGGGCTCAGCGAGCGGCAACTGCGGCCGATGCGGCGCAAGCTGCAGATGGTCTTCCAGGACCCACACGCCTCGCTCAACCCGTCCATGACGGTCGGCAGGGCGATCTCCGACGCGCTGCGCATCCACGGCATGCACGCCGACGGGCGCGACGACGCAGTCGCCGAAGCGTTGGGCTGGGTCGGCCTCACGCCGGCGTCCAGGTTCGCCCCGAAGTACCCGAGCGAGCTGTCGGGCGGGCAGAAGCAACGCGCCGTGATCGCGCGAGCGATCGCGCTCGGGCCCGAACTGCTTGTCGCAGACGAGCCGATCTCGATGCTGGACATGTCCGTGCGCGCGAAGATCCTGGGACTGCTCGAAACGCTGAAGCACGAACTCTCGCTGACCTACGTCTACATCACCCACGACCTCGCCTCGGCACGATTCTTCTGCGACCGGATCGCCATCATGTATCTCGGCAAGATCGTCGAGATCGGGCCGACGGCCGAGATCTTCGAGAACCCGCGGCACCCCTACACGAAGGCGTTGCTGCGCGCGGTGCCCGACCCGGATCCGTCCCGCGGGATGGCCCGCGATCTGCCCCGCGGCGAGATCCCGGACGCGTCGGCGCCGCCGATGGGCTGCGCGTTCCACCCCCGCTGCGCGTCGGCGTTCGCGCCGTGCGGGTGGGAGGCACGCGACATCCAGATGATTCTCGAGCAACGCTGGACGACCGTTCCCGCCGACCAGTACGCAGCCGAGCAGGAACTCGTCGGCGCGGTCGAAACCTCGCACCCGACCACCGCGACGCTCACGCCCGGCAAGGGCACGGCCGACGACGCCGCGGCGTTGCTGCGCGCCGAGCGGGATCAGAACCCGGACGAGCCACTGTGGACCGGTCTGGCGGATCTGCGCACCGACAACCACCGGGTGCACGTCGACTTCGTCGCGCGGGTGGAACCTCGGCTGCAGCAGGTGGAGGGTTCATCGGTCGAGGTGTCGTGCCACCTGTTCCACGATCCCGAGGCGACCGCCGCGAAGGACTAGTGCAGGTCGATCGCGGGCTGAGCTGATCCGGCGGCTCCCGGCATCCGCGGCTCAGTAGCCTGAGTGCGTGAGCGAGCGGTGATCGACCTCAAGGTCGTACGTGCGGATCCGGAGCGCGTCCGCGCGTCCCAGCGACTTAGGGGCGCAGACGATTCGCTCGTCGACGTCCTGCTGGTGGCCGACGATGCCCGCCGCGCCGCGGTCACCACCGCCGACACCCTGCGCGCCGAGCAGAACGCGGTCAGCAAGAGCATCCCCCAGGCCTCGCCACAGGACCGGCCGGCCGTCCTCGAGCGAGCGAAGGCCCTCGCCGCGCAGGTCAAGGCGGCCGAGGTCGAGCAGGGTGTGGCGTCGGCCGCGCTGCGCGAGGCCCACCTGGCGCTCGCCAACCTGGTCGAGGACGGTGTCCCGCCGGGCGGCGAGCAGGACTTCGTCACCCTCGAGACGGTCGGGACCGTCCCGGACATCGCCGAGCCGCGCGAGCACACCGAGATCGGCGCGGCACTCAAGGCGATCGACACCGAACGCGGCGCCAAGGTGTCCGGCTCGCGGTTCTACTTCCTCACCGGCGTCGGCGCGCAGCTGGAGTTGGCGCTGGTGAATCTGGCGATGGCGAAGGCGGCCGAGGCCGGCTTCACGCCGGTCATCGCGCCGGCTCTCGTCAAGCCCGAGATCATGGAGGGGACGGGCTTCCTCGGCGCCCACGCTGCCGAGGTCTACCGGTTGGCCGATGACGACCTGTACCTGGTCGGGACGTCCGAGGTGGCCCTCGCCGGGTATCACAGCGACGAGATCCTCGCCGAACTTCCCCTTCGTTACGCGGGATTCTCCTCCTGCTTCCGGCGCGAGGCCGGCTCGTACGGCAAGGACACCCGCGGCATCATCCGGGTGCACTGGTTCGACAAGGTCGAAATGTTCTCCTACGTCCGTGCCGACGACGCGGCCGACGAGCACCGGCGTCTGCTCGCCTGGGAGCGCGAGTTCATGGATGCGCTCGAACTCGCCTACCGGGTGATCGACGTGGCGGCCGGTGATCTCGGGACGTCCGCGGCGCGCAAGTTCGACATCGAGGCGTGGTTCCCGTCGCAGGGCGCGTACCGCGAGCTGACGTCCACCTCGAACTGCACGACCTTCCAGGCGCGCCGGCTCAACATCCGCACCCGCACCGAATCCGGCACCGAACCCGTCGCCACGCTCAACGGCACGCTGTGCGCGGTCGCCCGCACCATTGCCTGCCTGCTCGACCACCACCAGCAGCCGGACGGGTCGGTGTACGTGCCGGCCGTGCTGCGTCCCTGGCTCGGCGGGCGTGAGCTGCTGACGCCATGACCGCCGCCGGCGGCTCACGGACGTGCGGCCAGCGGGTCCGCCTGTTCGCGACCGACCTCGACGGCACCCTGCTACGGCACGACGGCAGCATCTCGGACCGGACCCGGGCCGCCCTGCGTGCCGCCGAGGACGCCGGGCTGCTCGTCGCGTTCGTCACCGGGCGGCCGCCGCGCTGGCTGGACGCGATCGTCGACGAGACCGGGCACCTCGGCGTCGCGGTGGGCGCGAACGGAGCGGTGCTCTACGACCTGCACACCGAGACGGTCGTGGCGGCGCACCCGATCGAGGTGGCCACGGTGCGCGTACTCACCCGCGACCTGCGCGAGGCCTTCCCGGCCGTGCAGTTCGCGCTCGAGTACGGCGACGGGTTCGCCGCCGAACCCGGCTACGTCCACGATTGGGAGATCAACCCCGCCACCGACCGCCGGGGCGCGCCGGTGGCCGCGTCGGCTGTCGCGTCGCTGGCCGAGATCGTCGATCGTCCGGCACTGAAGCTCTTGGCGAAGGACCGTGACGCGGAGGTCGACCGGTTCCTCAGCCACGCCGAGGAGGTCATCGGCGGCCGCGCCTCGGTCACCCACTCCTCGCGCTTCGGACTGCTCGAGATCGCCGCGCCCGGAGTGACCAAGGCGAGCGGGCTGGCCGAACTTGCCATCCGGCACGGCATCGATCGCAGCGAGGTGCTGGCGATCGGCGACATGCCCAACGACGTCCCGATGCTCGAGTGGGCCGGGTACTCGTACGCGGTCGCGAACGCCCATCCCGCGGCGCGGGCGGCGGCGGACGAGACCGTCGGCAGCAACGAGGACGACGCCGTCGCGGCCATGATCGAGGCCCTGCTCAGCTGACCCCACCCCAGCTTTGACCCCGCCGTGGTCGCTGGAGCCGCCCGATCACGACCACCGCAGGGTCACAGCCGGTGCTGAGCGCAGGGTGAATCAGGCGCGCGAGCGCAGCGCGGCGCGGTGGATCTTGCCGCTGTGGGTCATGGGCAGCTCGTCGACGAAGCGCACCACCCGCGGATACTTGTACGGCGCGGTCTCGGCCTTGACGTAGTCCTGCAGCTCGCGGGCGAGCTCGTCCGACCCCGCCACCCCTGCCCGCAGCACCACGAACGCGGCCACGAGCTCACCCCGGTCGGCGTCCGGCAGCCCGACCACCGCCGCCTCCCGCACCGCCGGATGCCCGAGCAGCGTGGACTCGACCTCGACCGGGCCGATGCGGTAGCCAGAACTCAGGATCACGTCGTCGGCGCGCGACTCGAAGAACAGCCAGCCGTCCTCGTCCTGCCGGACCCGATCGCCGGTGTGCCACGAGCCGGTCGCGGCCCGTGCGCCGTCGTAGCCGAGGAAGAACGTCGGGACCGATGCCGGGTCCACGCACAGTTCGCCGTCGATGATGGACGCCCGCACTCCGGGCAACGGCCGGCCCATCGAGCCCGGCGGCGCCGTCTCGCCGGGACGCACCCCGCTCAGGTGCCCGGTCTCGGTCTGGCCGTACCCGTCCGCGATGCCCAGGCCGGTCTGCTCGCGCCAGGCCTCGAAGGCCGCCACCCCCAGCGCCTCGCCCGCGGTGACCAGCCGGCGCAGCGATCCGACCGCGGCGATCGGCCCGTGCCCGGCGATCAGCCGGTACTCGGTCGGGGCCATGCACAGCACGGCGACGCCCTCACGGCGCACCACGTCCAGCCGCTCGTCCGGATCGAAGCGCCGGTCCTGCAGCAGCGCGACCGCACCGCACCGCCAGGGCGCGAGAAAGGCGTTGCGCGCCGACTTCGACCAGCCCGGAGCCGCGGTCGACCAAGCCAGCTCACCCGGCTCGGCGCCGAGCCAGTGCCGCGCCTGCACGTCCTGGCCCCACACGTAGCGCTGGGCGTGCGTGACCAGCTTCGGCGCACCGCTCGTCCCCGAGGTGAACAGCACGAACGCCGGGTCGAGCGCGTCCAGCTCGGCGTAGGGCGGCGGCTCGTGCGTGCCGAACAGCGCGAGGTCGGGGACGGTCAGCACGGCGCAGTCCGGCGCCGCCTCGTCGAGCGCGGGCCGGTTGCGCTCGTGGCACACCACTAGCACCGGACGCGCGCGGGCCACCCGAAACGCGAGATCCTTGGGCCGCAACTGCTCGCTGCACGGCAGCATCGGCGCCCCGAGGCGAAGGCAGGCCAGCATGCTCGCCGCGTAGTCGATGCCGTTGCCGACGAGCGTCAGCACCACCGAGCCGCGGCGCACGCCCTGCGCGGCGAAGGCTCCGGCCAGCGCAGCGCTGGCCGCGAGCAGGTCACCGAAGGTCCACTCGCGGCGGACGCCGGCGGCGTCGAGGGTCACCAGTGCCGGACGGGACGACGGGGTCGCCGCGACCACGTCCCGGACGAAGTTCGCCATCGGCGCGTCCCGAAGCCGGTATCGCTAGAGGTACTGCCCGGTGCCGGGGCCACCCGGTCGTTCGTCGTCCTCACCCGGTGCGCCGAACTGCGAGCCCGGCGCGATGATCATCTGCCCGCCGGGGCCGACGACCATGTGGCGCGGGTCGCCGCCGCCACCCGGAAGGGCACGCCGGCGCATCTGCTCCAGCTGCTGCTGGGCCGCCATCTGCTGGGCGAACAGCGCGGTCTGGATGCCGTGGAACAGGCCTTCGAGCCAGCCGACGAGCTGCGCCTGGGCGATGCGCAGCTCGGCCTCGGACGGCACGCCCGCACCGAACGGCAGCGTGAGCCGGTCCAGCTCCTCGCGCAGCTCCGGGGCCAGCCCGGACTCCAGCTCGTGGATCGACGTCTCATGGATCTCGCGCAGCCGCTGACGGCCCGCCTCGTCCAACGGGGCAGCCCGGACCTCCTCCAGCAGTTGCTTGATCATCGTCCCGATCCGCATCACCTTGGCGGGCTGTTCGACCATGGCCGTAATCTCGTCCGTATCGTCGCCTTCCTCCACCTCTGGGCCGGAGGGGACAATCTCGCTGTTCGGGGTGTCGTCGCCGTCGTCGCTCACCCCCTCAGTCTGACGTAACGGGGAAACGTGGGACACACGACCGGTGATTCTCGTAGCGCCGTGGCCGTACCCGGCCTGGACGTTGCTCGCGTCCGCGGGCTCTACCCGACCCTCGGCATGGGCACCGCGTACCTCGACGGTCCGCACAGCCCGGTCCTGCCCGAGTCGGTGATCCGCGCGATCATCGGCACCCTGCGCTCGTCACCGACCCAGCCCGGCGCCGGATCGGTCCGGTCCCGCCGCGCCGCCGTCTCGGTCCAGCAGGCACGCCGCGCCTTCGCCGACCTGGTCGGCGGCAGCCCCGAATCGGTCGTGTTCGGCACCACCCTCGGCGCCGTCCAGAGCCAACTGGTCGACGTCGTCGCCTCGGACTTCGCCCTCGGCGACGAGATCGTGATCAGCCGCGCGGACGCCGACTCGCTCGCGCGCCCGTGGCTGCGGGCCGCCCGCGCGTCCGGAGCCGGGGTGCGGTGGGCCGAGGTCGATCTCGAGACCGGTGAGCTGCCCACCTGGCAGTACGAGGAGTTGATCGGGCCGCGCACCAAGCTGGTGACCGTCCCGCTGGCGAACCCCGCGACCGGCGCAGTGCCGGACGTCGCCGCGATCGCGAACCTGGCCCACGCGCACGGTGCGCTGGTGCTCGTCGATGTCGGTGCCGCCGTGCCGCACCGCCCGATCGACCTGACGGCGCTGGGCGCCGACGTGCTGGCGATCAGCGCCGCGACGTTCGGCGGTCCGACGGTGACGGCGCTGGCCGCCCGTCCCGATCTGTTGCTGGAGTTGGACGGCCGGGCACGTACCCCGGCCCTGCACCACTTCGAACTCGCACCCCTGCCGGTGGAACTCCTCGACGGCGCAAGCGCCGCCGTTGACCATCTGGCCGGACTGGACGAGCGGGCGACCGGCAGCAGGCGGGAACGGTTGCTCGCCTCGATCGGCGCGGCCCGCACCCACACCGGCGCGCTATGGCGTGGGCTGGCCGCAGAGTTGCGCCGGATGCCCCACGTGACCTTTCTGGGCGGAGCCGGCGAGCGAGTGCCCGTCGGCGCGTTCAGCGTGGCCGGGCGCCGCCCGGCCCAGGTCGGCGACGCGCTGGCGAAGGCCGGCGTCTCGGTCTGGAGCGGCCCGAGCGAGTTGACCTCTCTGATGACGGCCTTCGGTGTGGACGAGATCGGCGGCGCCGTGTTCATCGGGCTCATGCCGCACTCCACGGACACCGAGGTGCACCGCCTCGTCACCGGTCTGGCCGAACTCGGCTGACGCCCACGGCGTGTACCTATGAAGATCTCCGGTGCAATGTGAGCTCGGGTTAGGCTGACCGCGGCCTGAACAACCGAAGGCTGCCGCAGCGAGAGGGACCTTTGCGAATGTTCACCAGGATCCGCGTGCTGGTCGTCCTCGCCGCTGCCATGCTCGCGGCCTGCGCCGTGCCGGCCGTGACCAACGCGTTCGCGTCGTCGACCGCAGCCGCCGCGGCCACCACTGACCCGAGTGCCGGCAAGATCAAGCACATCATCTGGATCATGCAGGAGAACCGCTCCTTCGATAACTACTTCGGCACGTACCCGGGCGCGAACGGCATCCCGAGCGACGGCGCGGGCCACTTCCTCAGCTCGACCTGCGAGTACGACCCGGTCAAGCCGGACACCCCGGCGTGCCCGTACCACAACTACTCGGACACCAACTCCGGTGGCGACCACAGTTCGTCCTCGACCATCCGCGACATCAACGACGGTGCGATGGACGGTTTCCAGGCCGAGGCCCGGCGCTCGTACCAGCACTACACCTGCGCCGAGGACAACAAGGCCGCGTGCAACCAGACGGTGGACGCGATGGGTTACCACGACGCGCGCGAGATCCCGAACTACTGGCAGTACGCGCAGCACTACGGCCTGGCCGACAACGCCTTCGAGTTCACGCCGTCCTACAGCCTGCCCTCGCACCTCTACATGGTCAGCGAATGGTCCGGTGACTGCCGCCGGCCCAACGGGGTGTGGGTCAACAGCCCGACCAAGTGTACGTACAACATCGACCACCCCTCCGGGCCGACGCTGATGACCAACTGCGAGAACGGGATCCGGACGGCCTACACCTGCCCGATCTTCGCCTGGACGTCGATGACCTACCTGCTGCACCAGGTCGACAAGAGCTGGGCCTACTACATCGAGCCGGGCGCGGTCTCGGACTGCACCGACCTGACCCCGGCCCAACCCGATGCCTGCTCCTCGGGCGAGACCCAGGGTGCGGCCACGTCCAACATCTGGAATCCGCTGACCTACTTCCCCGATGTCGACGAGACCAACCAGCGTGCCAACATCAAGGACTCGAAGCGCTACTTCGCCTCGGCGGCCGACGGCACCCTGCCGGCCGTGTCGTGGATCGTGCCGACCGCGTTCACGAGCGAGCACCCGAACCAGGGTCTGGCCGGCAAGAGCATCCACGAGGGCCAGCGCTGGGTGACCAGCCTGATCAACGCGGCGATGTCCGGGCCTGACTGGAACAGCACCGCGATCTTCGTGACCTGGGACGACTGGGGCGGCTTCTACGACCACGTGCCCCCGCCGAACTGGGATTCGCTCAACCGTCAGGAGCAGGCCGGCATCCGCGTCCCGATGCTGATCATCAGCCCCTTCGCCAAGCCCGGCGTCGTCAACCACCGCGAGCTCGGCCTGGACTCGATCAACCGGTTCATCGAGGACGTGTTCCTCGGCTCGCAGCGCCTGGACCCGCTCACCGACGGCCGGCCCGACAGTCGCGGCGTGGTCGGTGAGATGCGCAGCTGGACCGGTGACCTGTCGAACTCGTTCAACTTCAACCAGACACCGCTCGATCCGCTGGTCCTGTCCACGAATCCCTTGCCCGGCAAACCGTCGTGCATCGACGGGATCACCTGCGATGACTTCTACATCTCCTCGATGTCGCCGCGGAACACCACTTCGTCGGTCGCCCGCGAGATCACGCTGATCGCGCCCGGGGTGAAGGCAGGCGTGCAGTTGCGCATCGACGCCCGCTCGCGGCTCAATGTCATTGCCGGGACGGTGAAGTCGGTCAACGAGACCACGCACCGGGTGGTGCTGTCGGTGAAGCCGGGCAAGAACGTCCGCTCGGCGCGGTACTCGGTCGTGCTCACCAACCCGGACGGGGCGATCGCCAGCTGCAACGGCTGCCTGACGAACACCCACCCGTAGCGGCTCAGACCCGAAGCAGCACCTTGCCGATGTGCTCGCTGGAGTCCACCAGCCGGTGGGCCTCGGCGGCGTCGTCGAGGGTGAGCACGCGGTCGATGACCGGCACCACGTCCCCGGCCTCGATCAGCGGCCAGACCGCGTTGACGGTGTCGGCGACGATCTCGGCCTTCGCCGCGAGCGTCCGCGACCGCAGGCCCGCGGCGTGCACCGTCGCCCGCTTGACGAGCAACGCGCCCAGGTCGAGTTCGCCCTTGCGGCCACCCTGCAACCCGAGCACGATCAGCCGGCCGCCGAGCGCGAGCGAGGTGATGTTGCGCTCGAGGTACGGGCCACCCATGTTGTCCAGGATGACGTCCACGCCGGCGTTGTCGGTCTCGGCCAGCACGCGCTGCTGGAAGTCCTCACCGATGTAGTTGATCACCACATCGGCCCCGAGTCCGGCGCAGAACTCGGTCTTGCGCGGGGTACCGGCCGTCGCGAACACGCGCGCGCCGCGCTGGTGCGCGAGCTGGATCGCCATCGTGCCAATCCCGCTCGACCCGCCGTGTACGAGCAGGCTCTCGCCCGGCTGCAATCGCCCGGCAAGCGGGCCGAAGACCATCGACCACACCGTGCAGGTGACCTCCGGCAACGCCGCGGCGTCGACGAGCGCGATGCCCTCAGGTCGGGGCATCAACTGGCCGACCGGGACAGCCACGAGTTCGGCGTACCCACCACCGGCCAGCAGCGCGCACACCTCGGCGCCGACGTTCCAGCCGGCGACGTCCTCGCCGAGTGCCTCGATCGTGCCTGAACACTCCATGCCGGGGTAGGCCGAGGCGCCCGGAGGGGGCGGGTAATTGCCTTGCCGCTGCAGCAGGTCGGCCCGGTTGATGGCGGTTGCGGCCACCCGCACGAGCACCTCGCCCGGCTGCGGCTCTGCGTCGGGGACGTCCTGGACCTGCAACACGTCGGGCGACCCCGGTTCGGTGATGACGACGGCGCGCATGTGTCGACGGTAGCCGCCCGCGAGATAGTGACCCCATGCAACGCAAAGCTCAGGACATCACCGTCGGGGTCGGGCCGCTCACCGAGGCCGAGGTGGTCGCCGTCGCCCGCCACGGCGCCGGCGTGCGGCTCGGGGACGACGCTCTCGACGCCGTGGCCGCCACGCGCGCGACCATCGACGCGCTGGCCGACGACGTCGAACCGCACTACGGCATCTCGACCGGCTTCGGGGCGCTCGCGACCAAACACATCCCGCTCGAGCAGCGTGCCCTGCTGCAGCGCTCGCTGATCCGGTCCCACGCCGCCGGCAACGGACCCGAGGTCGAGCGCGAGGTCGTCCGCGGGCTGATGTTGCTGCGCCTGTCCACGCTCGCCACCGGACGCACCGGGGTCCGCGTCGAAACCGCCCAGGCCTACGCCGCGATGCTCGCCGCCGGCATCACCCCCGTCGTGCACGAGTACGGCTCGCTCGGCTGTTCCGGCGACCTGGCCCCCCTGGCGCACGTCGCGCTCGCCCTGATCGGCGAGGGCCCGGTGCGCGACAGGTCGGGTGCCCTCCTGCCGGCCGCCGACGCGCTGCAGGACGCCGGACTCGCGCCGGTGACCCTGGCCGAGAAGGAGGGGCTGGCCCTGATCAACGGCACCGACGGCATGCTCGCGCAATTGCTGCTCGCGTGCACCGACCTCGACCTGCTGCTGCGCACGGCAGACATCACTGCCGCGATGAGCGTCGAGGCGATGCTGGGCACTGCGCGGGTGTTCGCCGCGGACCTGCACGCGCTGCGGCCTCAGCCCGGCCAGGCGGTCGCGGCGGCGAACATGCGGGCGCTGCTCGCCGACTCGCCGATCGTCGCCTCGCACGCCGGTCCGGACTGCGTCTACGTCCAGGACGCGTACTCGCTGCGGTGCGCACCGCAGGTCGCCGGCGCCGGCCGCGACACGCTCGCGCACGCCCGGGCGGTGGCGTCGTTCGAGCTGGCCTCCGCCGTCGACAACCCGGTGGTCACGGTGGACGGGCGCGTGGAGTCCAACGGGAACTTCCACGGCGCACCGGTGGCGTACGTGCTGGACTTCCTCGCGATACCCGCCGCCGACCTCGCGAGCATGAGCGAACGGCGCACCGACCGCATGCTCGACGTGGCCCGCTCGCGTGGCCTGCCGCCGTTCCTCGCCGACGATCCCGGCGTCGACTCCGGCCACATGATCGCCCAGTACACGCAGGCGGCGCTGGTGTCCGAGCTCAAGCGGCTCGCCGTCCCGGCCTCGGTCGACTCCATCCCGTCGAGCGCGATGCAGGAGGACCACGTCTCGATGGGCTGGTCGGCGGCGCGCAAGCTGCGCCGATCGGTCGACGCGCTCAGCCGGGTGCTGGCGATCGAGTTGCTGACGGCGGCACGGGCGCTCGACCTGCGGGCGCCGCTGCTGCCGGGACCGGCGACCGGGGCGGTGGTCGCCGGGCTCCGCAAGACCGTGGCCGGACCCGGCCCGGACCGCCACCTCGCCCCCGAGATCGAGGCCGCGGTGGCCTACGTCGCCGGCGGCGGGGCGGTCGCGGCCGTCGATGCCGTGCTGGCGTCCCCGCTGCGCTGACCGGTTCGGCTACCGGCCCAACACCAGCCGGACGACGGCCCGGGACGGGCTCGGCCTGGCCACCTGCTCGAAGCCGGCGCGGTCGAACAGCGACAGCGGGCCGTGATAGAACGCCGCCCCTCCGCCGGGGCGCACCGCACCGTCGACCGGGTAGGCCTCCAGCGTCCGCGCACCCTGCCGCCGGGCCAGGTCGATCGCCCCGGCGAGCAGCGCGTGCGCCACGCCCTGGCGCCGGTGCCCCACCCGCACCACGAAACAGACCACGGCCCACAGCCCGTCCTCGTCCGCCGTGGCCTGGGACGCCGGCATCCGGGCCAGGCGGGGGTAACCCGCCCGCGGACCCACGTCGCACCAGCCGATCGGGTGGCCCTCGGCATAGGCGAGCACGCCGCTCGGCCCGGGCGCGGCGCCCACCTGCCGGCGCAGCGCGGCCCGGTTCGTCTCGGGCGTCCGGGCGAGGTAGTTGCCGTCGTGGCGGAAGTACTGGCACCAGCAGCGGGACGGATCGCCGCGTGTGCCCATGACCTCGGCGAGGTCTGCCCACCGATCGGGCGCCGCGTCGACCACGCTCACCATTCACCGATCGTGCCGCACGCGAGCAAGATAGGTCCATGCCTGACATCCGCGCCCCGCGGGGCACCACGCTGACCGCGCAGAACTGGCAGATCGAGGCCCCGCTGCGCATGCTGCAGAACAATCTCGACCCCGACGTCGCCGAGCACCCCGACCAGCTGGTCGTCTACGGCGGGACCGGCAAGGCCGCCCGTGACTGGCCCAGCTACCACGCCATCGTGCGCACCTTGCAGACGCTGAAACCCGACGAGACGCTGCTGGTCCAGTCCGGACGTCCGGTCGGGGTGATGCGGACGCACGAGTGGGCGCCGCGGGTGCTGATCGCGAACTCGAACCTGGTCGGCGAGTGGGCCAACTGGGAGGAGTTCCGCCGCCTCGAAGCGCTCGGCCTGATCATGTACGGGCAGATGACCGCAGGCTCGTGGATCTACATCGGGACCCAGGGAATCCTGCAGGGCACCTACGAGACGTTCGCCGCGGTCGCGGCGAAGAAGTTCGGCGGGACGCTCGCCGGGACGATCACCCTCACCGCCGGTCTCGGCGGGATGGGTGGCGCGCAACCACTGGCGGTCACCATGAACGACGGCGTCGCGATCTGCATCGACGTCGACGACACCCGGATCACCCGGCGCATCGAGCACCGCTACCTCGACGTGCGGGCCGACTCGATCAGCGACGCGCTCGCCCAGGCCGTCGCGGCTCGCGACGCCCGGCGGCCGCTCTCGATCGGGCTGCTGGGCAACGCCGCGTCGATCGTGGCGGAACTGCTCGCGAGCGATGCACCGATCGACATCGTGACCGACCAGACCTCGGCACACGATCCGCTGTCCTACCTGCCGCTCGGGGTCGAGTTCGACGACTGGCACGACTACGCCGCGAACAAGCCCGAGGAGTTCACCGGACGGGCCCGGGAGTCCATGGCCCGCCACGTCGAGGCGATGGTCGGCTTCCAGGACAAGGGTGCCGAGGTCTTCGACTACGGCAACTCGATCCGCGGCGAGGCGAAGACGGCCGGGTACACCCGCGCGTTCGACTTCCCCGGCTTCGTGCCCGCCTACATCCGGCCGCTGTTCTGCGAGGGCAAGGGCCCGTTCCGGTGGGCGGCGCTGTCCGGTGACCCGAAGGACATCGCGCGCACCGACAAGGCGGTGCTCGACCTGTTCCCCGAGAACGAGTCGCTCGCGCGGTGGATCACGATGGCTCAGGAACGGGTGCACTTCCAGGGACTGCCCGCCCGCATCTGCTGGCTCGGCTACGGCGAACGCGACCGCGCGGGCGTCGAGTTCAACCACCTGGTCGGGTCGGGCGAGATCTCCGCCCCGATCGTGATCGGCCGCGATCACCTCGACTGCGGCTCGGTCGCGTCGCCCTACCGCGAGACCGAGGCGATGGCCGACGGCTCGGACGCGATCGCCGACTGGCCACTGCTCAACGCGATGGTCAACGTGGCCAGCGGGGCGTCCTGGGTGTCGATCCACCACGGCGGCGGCGTCGGCATGGGCCGCTCGATCCACGCCGGCCAGGTGACGGTCGCGGACGGGACGGACCTCGCGGCGCAGAAGCTCGAACGCGTCCTCACCAACGACCCGGGCATGGGCGTGATCCGGCACGTGGACGCCGGGTACGAGCGGGCGACCGAGGTCGCCGCCGAGCGCGGCGTGCGGGTGCCGATGGCCGAGGGCTGACGCGCGGCCGCGGACCGGTCAGCCCGGGTCGTGCCGCGTCCGCCGCCGGTAGCCGGCCACGGTGCCCACGGCCAGCAGCGCGGCCGCCCCGAGGCCCAGCCCGGCGCGCCGAACCCACGCCTGCCACCGGGCGCTGACCCGCGCCGACGGGGAGGCAACGGGGGAAGGACCGGACGCCTGGGCCGGGAACGTCAGCCGGCGGCAGCCCAGCGTGCGGGTCGAGGCCTGGATCGCCGGGTCAACGGCGAGCACGCAGTAGGTGTGCTCACCCGGCAGCATCGGGACCTGCGATCCCGCGAAGCCGGAGTCCGGCCACAGCGCACCGAACCGTGCCGTGATGTCGGGACGCGCGCCGTTGGTCGTGATCGAGTAGACGACCTCGCCGTCACGGGTCACCTCGACGACCGCGTACTGGAACACGTGCGGGCTGACCGCCCAGCCCGCCACCCGCAATCCGCCCGGGGCCACCAGCCACGCCTCGACCTGACCGTCGAGGCGGGTGTCGGCGCGCAACTGCGCGGTGCGGGCGGCGAGGTAACGCAGGCCGTGGATGTCCCCGGCTCGGTACCTGCTCGCCCGGGGGACGATCGGGTCCATCACCTGCGACAGCCCGTGGTACTCGGTGCGGTAGTGCCCGAGCCCGACCGCATGACCCATCTCGTGCAGGGCGACCGAGGTCAGGTAGCTGCGCTCGTACTGCCAGATCACCGGGCACAACCGCACCGACGCGCCGTTGATCCGGCGCACCGAGCCGAGGTCCTGCGTACGGGGCAGGGCGTAACCCTCGGTCACCAGGTGAGTGCCACCTTCCCGGTGCATGCGGCAGGGCGCACGGTCCTGCCGGGCGGCCTCGCTCACCACGATCTTGCCGAAGGACGCCGCCCCGGCGAAGGCGCGGCCGGTGCCCGTCGCGCGAGCCGGCGACGCGGCCACACCGCGGAAGGTCGCGTCGATGCCGTATCGGCGCAACTGACCCACGACGTACCGGATCGCGGTCCCGAGTTCGGACACGTGCGGCGTGCCGGCGAGCACCCAGACGTTGAAGCCGGCCTGGAAGTCGGCGATGGGCTCGGTGCCGTCCAGTTCGGCGCCGCCGCCGAAGGTGAAGAACCCGGACGCGGCACCGGGGCCGGGCGTGGCCGACGTCGACGGGACGGGTGGTGCCGGGCCGTCGTCGCCGCTAGCGCCGTGAGCGCCGGCCGGGAGGCCCAGGGCGACCAGCACGACCGACACGGCCAGGCCCACGATGGCGGCACCGCGCCGAACACCGAGTCCCACGGCAACCCCCGTCCGTCGTCGTCCCAGTCCACCAGCCGATGGCGAGCTTCATTGTCCCGCGCGGCTCAGCGCACCGAACGCCGCGGAACACCCACGGCAGTGGTTCGAGTTCGCAGCAGCCCACGGATCACGCCCAGCAGCAGCCGGTCCACCGGCAGCCAGTCGAGGCCGTCGAGTTCACCGGCGTCGAGCCAGCGCAGCTCGTCGTGATCGGGCCCGATCGCAGGCGTCCCGGCCAGCAGCCGCGCGAGCCACAACCGCAGTTCCAGCTCACCGTCGAGCGCAATCCCGAGCTCGCGCACCGCCTCGACGTCGGCGCCGAGTTCCTCGCGCCACTCGCGCTCGAGTGCGGCGCCCAGCGCCTCACCGGCTTCGACCTTGCCGCCCGGGAACTCCCAGCCACCCGAGCGCCGGCGCCCGGCCAGCACCCGGCCGTCCACGACGAGCGCCCCGGCGACGACCAGCATGTCCGTAGTGTCGTCCACGTGCTGACGTCAGTGCTCGATACCCTGCTCGACCGCACGGTCGTGCCCGGCTATTCCCGGCTCGGCTACGCCGCCCGCCGCCGCTGGTGGGCCGCCGACCTGGCCCCGGACGCGTTGCGCGGCAAGGTCGTCGCGATCACCGGGGCCAACTCCGGACTCGGCAAGGCGGCCGCGCTCGGCGCTGCCCGGCTCGGCGCCGAGGTGCGCCTGCTCTGCCGCGACGCCGGTCGCGGGGCCAGCGCACGGGCCGAGATCCGTGCCGAGCTACCGGACGCCGACCTGAGCGTCGACCAGTGCGATCTCGGTTCGCTGGCAGCGGTGCGCGACGCCGCCGACCGCCTGCGCGAGAGCTGCCCGCACCTGCACGCACTCGTCCACAACGCGGGGGTCCTGCCGCCCGAGCGGACCGAGACCGTCGACGGGCACGAGTTGACGCTGGCCACCCACGTGCTCGGCCCCCACCTGCTCACCGCACTCCTGCAACCGGTGTTGTCCGCCGGCTCGCGCGTCGTGTGGGTGTCCTCGGGCGGCATGTACACGCAGCGAGTGCCGATCGAGGATCTCGAGTACCGCACCGGCAGCTACCGGGGCGCGACCGCGTACGCGCGCACCAAGCGGATGCAGGTCGTGCTCGCCGAGCGCTGGGCCGACGAGCTCGCCCCCGGCGGCATCGCGGTGCACAGCATGCATCCGGGCTGGGCGGCCACGCCCGGCATCCAGGACTCGCTGCCCGGCTTCGACCGCGCCCTGCGACCGATCCTGCGCAGCCCGGGCGAGGGCGCCGACACGATCGTGTGGCTGCTCGGGGCGGATCTGCCCACCGGCCGGTTCTGGCACGACCGGGCACACCGCACGACGTCCTACCTGCCGTTCACCGCCACGTCGGCCGAGGACGCGCAGCGGCTGTGGGACTTCTGCGTGCTGGCGACCGGGGCCACTAGACTGCCGCGGTGAACCTCGACCCGACCACCACGAATCCGGACCTGTACAAGGTCATCTTCGAAAACGATCAGGTGCGGGTCCTGGAGTACAAGGACACCCCGGGGGACGCGACCACGCCCCACGTGCATCCCGACAGCGTCATGTACACGCTGAGCACGTTCCGCCGCAGGCTGGCCTCCGGCGGTCGCGAGGTCGAGGTCGACGTGAGCGCGGGCCAGGTCCGGTGGCTCGACGCGCAGGAGCACTCCGGCCACAACATCGGCGACACCGACACGCACGTCATCTTCGTCGAACTCAAGCAGGCGCACCGGACCGCAGGCGACAGCGGTGCGCTCGGCCCGTCCGGCCCCTAGCCGGTCGCGGGCGTGACCGTGGTGAAATGACCCCATGTTTCTCGCGACCACGCCCGAGGCCAACCAGCTGCTCGAGTCCGATCCCCTCGCGCTGCTGATCGGCATGCTGCTCGACCAGCAGATCCCGATGGAGAAGGCCTTCACCTCCCCGGCCGTGCTGCGCGAGCGGCTCGGCCGCGAACTGGACGCCACCGAGATCGCCGGCTACGACCCGGTGGCCTTCGAGGAGATCTTCCGCACCCCGCCGGCGCTGCACCGTTTCCCGGCCGCGATGGCCAAGCGGGTGCAGGCCCTGGCCGCGCTGCTGATCGAGCGCTGGGACGGTGACGCCGCCAGCATCTGGCGCGACGTCCCCGACGGCGGCGAGTTGGTCAAGCGGATCGCGACCCTGCCCGGCTTCGGTCCGCAGAAGGCGCAGATCTTCTCGGCGCTGCTCGCCAAGCAGTTCGGGGTCGAGCCGGACGGCTGGCGCAAGGCGACCGGTGAGTTCGGCAAGAAGGGCTCGTTCGTCTCGGTCGCCGACGTCGTGGACGGCACGTCACTGCAGAAGGTCCGCGCCTACAAGAAGCAGCTGAAGGCCGCCGCGAAGGGCGACTGATTGTCCGGCCCTGCGCGCCCGTTGCCCCGCGTAGGGGTGCTCAGCGGTCGGAGGACCCCTGCGCGGGGGCACGGGACGGTCTCACCCGCCCGAGAAGGCGCCCGCCCGCATCGTCTCGACCTCCGCGCCGAGCCGGGCCACCATCGCGTCGTCGACGGCCGCGCCACAGCGGCGCAGCCAGTTGGCCACCAGGTGATGCCCGCCCTGGGTGAGCACCGATTCGGGGTGGAACTGCACCCCGTCGATCGGCAGGGACTCGTGGCGCAGCGCCATGACCACGCCCGACGCCGTCCATCCGGTCACCAGGATCTCCGGCGGCAGGTCCGCACCGCGGATCGTGAGCGAGTGATAACGGGTCGCCACGAACGGGGACGGCAGCCCGGCCAGCACCCCGGTGCCGTCGTGCACCACCTCGCTCGTCTTGCCGTGCAGCAGTTCGGGCGCGCGTTCGATCGCGGCGCCGAAGGCCGCGCCGATCGCCTGGTGCCCGAGGCACACGCCGAGCAGGGGCAGCCGGCGCTGCGCGCACGCCGTCACGAACGCGATCGAGTTGCCGGCCTCCTGGGGCGTCCCCGGGCCCGGCGAGAGCAACACCCCGTCCACCCCGAGCGCGTCCAGTTCGGACACGTCGACGGCGTCGTTGCGGTGCACCACGACGTCCGCGCCGAGCTGGCCGAGGTACTGGACCAGGTTGTAGACGAAGCTGTCGTAGTTGTCGACGACGAGGATTCGGGTCATTCGCCCGGGACGGTGACCTGGCTGATCGGCAAGTGCGGCTCGATCCACGGGAAGACGACGAACATCAGCACCGCGGCGACGGCGAGCAGAAGGACCAACGTCTGCAGCAGCTTGAGCGAGACATGTCCGGGCAGGTGCCGCCAGATCCAGGTGTACATCAGGCCACTCCGTTGTACAGGTCGGTCACCGCGGCCGGCATCGGGGCTTCGGCACTCGCCTTGTCGTAGGTGTCGACGAGCTTGCCGTAGACGATCATGCGCTTCTCCGCGGTGAACTTCGGGTGACAGGTCGTCATCGTGAGCAGTGCCTTCGTCGGTTGCTCGGTCGGGTGCTCGGGGACGGGGTACAGCGGGCCGCGGTCGTCCGGTCCGACGATCTCGCGGCCGGGGATGCCCAGCGGCCCCTTCGCCGACAGGTTGTTCGTCGCCGCGTCGCCCAGGACGTCGTAGACGTACCAGTGCGACTCGGTCTCGACGATCACCGCGTCACCGGCGTGCAGGTGGTCGAGGTTGAGGAACGGCTCGCCCTTGCCGACCCGGTGCCCGGCGATCGCGAAGTTGCCGACCTTGCCGGGCAGCGCGGTGTGCCGGTAGTGACCCGGGCCCTTCTCGAGGTTGTCGAAGCCGGTGCCCTCGACGATCGTGAACGCGTAGTCGCGTCCCAGCCGTGGGATGTAGAGGTTTGCGATGCCCACGCCCAGCGGCAGGTCGGGCGTCGATCCGCCGGGCAGCTCGAGCGGGTCACCGTCCTGCCAGGCCTGGATCAGTTGCTTGTGTACCTTCGCCTGCGCCTCATGGGCCAGGTAGTTGGTGACGTAGACCTCGTAGACGACGAACAGCAGCACGACCAGCCCGCCGGTGATCAGCGTCTGGCCGATGCCGCGCAGCACGAAGCGGACCCAATCGCCCCAGGTCTTCGCCTCCGCCTCCGGCGCCGGCTCGGGAGCCGGTCCGTCAAGGACGGCGCTGGTGTTGTGGCGTGCCATCGATCTCCCTCGTCTGCGTCGGACCTATCGTGCCCGATTCGCGTCGCCTCACGTCAGTGCTGCCCGACATACGATGACCAGTGTCACCCATCACGCGCCGGGACGGGCAAACTCCAACGCGATCGATCCGGTGAACGCTGCCAGCTCCAGCTCATCCGCGGAGCCGACGGTGTACCCGAGGCCGTAGTAGCCGGCCGCCTGCGCGAACAAGTGAACCCCGGGCGACGCGTCGAGCGCCGAGGCCATTGTCCGGTATGGACCGATGGCCGCAACTCGGTAGGGGGGTGAGAACACCTGCCCGTTGAGCAGCAGGGTGGGGCCGACGCAGCGCACGGCGCTGGTGGCGATCACCCGCTGCCCGGCGATGGTCATGGCTTCCGCGCCGCCGGCCCACAGCGCGTTCACCACTGCCTGCAGGTCGGACTGGTGCACGAGCAACTCGTTCGGGTCCACCCCGGCCACCGAGTCGCTCTCGGGCGCGTCGTCGAGGACGACATCGATGCCGGGGCCGCGAACCTCCCGCAGGCCGGCGGGCAGCCGAAGCGGACCCGTGCGGCGCTGGACCCGGGCGACCCCGGCGTCGGTGCGGCCCGCGTCGGCCGTCAGCAGCGACAGCCTGGCCTGCATCGTGGCCGCCTGGGCGCTGCCCAGTTGCACGCGTGCCTCGGCCTCGCGGACCAGATCGCGCAGATCGGCGGTACCGGGCGGGCGCAGGTCGGTGCCGCGCGACTCGCGCGCGCTCACCGCGAACCCGAAACCGGCGACCAGGCAGATCACCGGGACGAGCACCCGCCATACCGGGCGGCCGCGCCGGGAAAGCCCGCTGCGCCGTTCGGTGACCTCCTGCACGACTCACCCCCGTCCACCGGTTCGCCACGCGACGATGCTCATCGATCTGCCCGCCCACTACGCTAGTGCGGTGCGCCGCCCGCCGCGGCCACCTTCCGGGCTGTGCCCGGTGCACCCACCGCAGGAGACGCTCGTGCCCAAGTCGAAGGTTCGCAAGAAGACCGAAGCCCCGATCCGGACCCAGTCGCTCACGCCGCCCAGCAAGGCGCTGGCGCCGAGCCCGGCCTGGTACCCGATCGTGATGGCCGTTGTGCTCGTCCTCGGTCTGGCCTACCTCGTCGTGTACTACCTGACCAACAGCGGCACCGACCCCGCGATCCCCGTCATGGTCGATCTCGGCGCGTGGAATTTCGCTGTGGGCTTCGGGGTCATGCTGCTCGGCCTGGTGATGGCTGTCCGCTGGCGGTGAGCACTGTCCACAACCTTGTCCACTACTGTGATTACATAGCTGTAATTCATCCCCAGCTGGGGAAAACCCTGTGGACGAACTGACCGCGGAGCAGCGCCGCCCCACCGTGCAGTTCGGCCCGGACGTCCGGCTGACCGGGCTGGCCGCCGTCGCTGCCGTCGTCGCGGCGGGGCTGGGGATCGCCGCCGGAGACGGTGCCGGACGGCTGCTCTACCTGCTCGCCGCCGCCGTGCTGGCCGGCTACGTCGCCTCGGATCTGGCCTTCCGGCCCCGGCTGGCCGTCGATGCCCAGGGGGTCACCGTCCGCTCAGCACTGGTGCGGACGCGGCTGTCGTGGCCGGAGATCGAACAGGTTCGCGCGGACTCCCGAATCCGCTACGGCCTGCGGCTGGTCACCCTCGAGATCGACGCCGGCGAGCAGTTGGTCGTGCTGAGCCGGCGCTCGATCGGGACCGACCCGGTCCATGTCGCGGCGGTCGTGGCCTCGTTCGACCCGCGACCGGACGCCTAGGAGCAGCTCAGAACGTGCCGAGCGTGCTGCGCAGCGCGATGGCGAGCAGCAGCACGCCGAGCAGGCCCAGCAGGCCGGCCGCCTGGGCCGCGCTGGTCAGTCGCTGCCGCTGGTTCGGCAGGCCGGTGATCGCCACCGCTGCCAGCGCACCGAGCACGAATCCGCCGAGGTGCCCGAGCCACGAGATGCCGGGGACCGAGAAGGTGAACACGAAGTTGATGACGATGATCCCGATCAGCCACTGCGGGTCGAGCCCGAGCCGGCGCACGAGGACGAGGCTGGCCGCGAACAGGCCGAAGATCGCGCCGGACGCGCCGACCACCGGGACGCCGGCTGCCCCGAAGTCATAGATGGCCACCGAGCCGCCCAGCGCGGCGAGCAGGTAGAGGGCGAGGAATCGAGCGGGCCCGAGCAGCCGTTCCAGGGCGGGGCCGATGATCACCAGCGCCAGCATGTTCGCCGCGAGGTGCAGCGGGTTCACGTGCAGGAACGCCGAGGTCAGCAACCGCCAGTAGGCGTTGTCCTCGTGCACCACGTTCGGCTGAAGCTGCCAGGTGTTGAACAGGCTGTCGAACGGGCCGTCGAACGGCCTGCTCAGTCCCGACTTCGACTGCAGGCCGGTGATGAGATAGGCGATCGCATTGAGCGCGACCAGCACGCCGGTGACGTACGGCGGCGAGTCGCGCAGTACCGCGCCCACCGACGTGCGCGGCGCGCGGACGGTCTTGCGCGCGATCGCGACGTCGTCCGGGCAATGGAATCCCACCGAGGCCGGGCGCATGCAGTCGGGGCAGATCGGCCGGTCGCAGCGGGTACACCGGATCAGCGCCTCGCGGTTGGGGTGCCGATAGCACCGCGGCGGCGCGGCGCTGTCCGGGGCGGGGCCTTCTTGCGCAGCGGTCATCGGATCATTCGGCGCTGGCGACCGTCACCGACTCGATCGTGATCGGCTGGGTCGGGCGATCACGGCGGTCGGTGGCCGACGCCGCGATCGCGTCCACGACCGCGCGGCTGTCGGCATCGGTGACCTCGCCGAAGATCGAGTGCTTGCGGTTCAGGTGCGGCGTGGCTCCGACCGTGATGAAGAACTGGCAGCCGTTGGTGTTCGGGCCGGAGTTGGCCATCGCCAGCAGGTACGGACGGTCGAAGGACAGGTCCGGGTGGAACTCGTCGCCGAAGCGGAAACCCGGGTCGCCGTAGCCCTCACCGAGCGGATCGCCGCCCTGGATCATGAACCCGGAGATGACCCGGTGGAACACCGTGCCGTTGTACAGCGGGTCGGTGCTCGTCACGCCGGTACCGGGGTGCTTCCACTGCTTGGTGCCCTCGGCGAGTCCGACGAAGTTCTCGACAGTCTTCGGGGCGTGGTTGCCGAACAACTCGACGCGGATGTCACCGACGTTGGTGTGCAACGTGGCGATCTGGGTGGCGGACAACAGCGGCTCCGTGATCGTGGCGGGCGGGACCGGACCATCCTGCCACGCGGGCCTATGCGGATACCCTGCTCCGGTTGGCGGGTACGCCTTGCGAGAGCATGACCACACGCCCCGGAGGGCGAACCAGTCACGTGAGAGCGAAAGCGAGCAGCTGATGGCCCGATCCGACGTCCAGGACAAGGTGCGCCACGCCGGCACCGCGATCAGCCAGAGCGCCGGTGCGGCCGGCGATTCCCTCAATTCGGCCGCGTCCGAAGCACTCGACACCGCCGTCGCGCGGGGACGCGCCGCGCGCAAGCGCGCCCGCAAGCAGGCGGCCGAGCAGTTGAGCAAGCAGGTCGAGCACGCCCAGCAGGCGCAGCACAAGGCCCAGGAACGCGCGCACGACGCGGCGAAGAAGGCGAGCAAGCGCGCGAAGAAGGCCCGTAAGAAGGCCGCGAAGAAGGCGCACGAGTACAGCGTGCTGGCGCAGCAGACGGCCGGCCGCAAGCCGAAACGGCGCAAGGGTCGGCTGCTGGTCGCCGTCGGCGGGCTCGCGCTCGCCGGCTACGCGGTCGCGACCGTGCGCAAGCGCCAGGCCGAGCAGGAGGCCGGCGAGCCGGGCCGGTCCTCGGTCTGACCCGACTGAGCTGACGAGTCGTCGGCCCTGCCGGCCCTGTCGAACTGGTCGGCTCTGCCGAACCGGTCAGCGCGGACGGCCGGCGGCCACCCGGGCCGCGCGTTCGGCCAGCCGGTCATCGAGCGGTGCCAGCGTCGCGTCCGCACCGCGGCGGGCCAGCGCGCGGCGCAGTAGTTCGTCGGCCAGGCCGGGGCTCTTCGCGAGCACCGGTCCGTGCAGATAGGTGCCGATCACGTTGTCGCGGACCGCGCCCTCCGTGCGGTCCTTGCCGTTGTTGCCGCGTCCGGGCTGGGTGCTGCCGAGCGGGCGGGCATCGGAACCGAGCGTGGTCAGCCCGCTGTGGTTCTCGTAGCCGACCAGCAGGCCGGCACCGATCGTCTCGGCCGTGTCGACGTAGTTGTTGCCGATCAGGCGCTCGGCCTGGCCATGGGTGATCACGTCCAGCACCCCGGTGCCCTCGATGTGGCGACCGTCCTGGGTGACGAACGCGTGACCGAGCATTTGGTAGCTGCCGCAGATCGCGAGCATGACGACGCCGTCGTCGGCCATCGCGCGCAGCTGGCTCGCCCGGGCGGCGAAGTCGACCCCGATCTCGCCCTGCGCGGCGTCCTGCCCGCCGCCGCCGAGCAGGATGTCCGCGTCGTGCGGCAGCCGGTCACCGACGCTGACCGGGACGACCTGCGCCGATATGCCGCGCCACTCGAGCCGGCGGCGCAACACGATGACGTTGCCGGTGTCGCCGTAGATGTTCATCTCGCGGGGGTAGAGGTGCGCGAGCGTGATCGTCGGCCCGCTCACGTCGCGCTCCCGATGCGCAACAGGATCGCGTGCAACGCCCACATCGCGGTGTAGGTGCTGAAGATGACGACCTGGGTGTCGTCGGACGCGGAGCTCACCGCAGCCCGGACCGCCTTCTCAGGGTCGGTCTCGACCTCGCCTGTTTCGACGCCGTCGTAGTGCAGCCGCAGCGCCATGTCGGCCGCACGGACGCCGGACGTGGCGAGCAGCCCGGTGCGACCGCGCAGGGCAGCGAAGTCGACGTCCCACAACCACGACACATCGCGACCATCGGCGTAGTCGTCGTTGATGACGATGACGATCGGGTCGGCTGCGGAGCGGTCGTCGAGCGTGCGCAACGTCTGCCGGAACCCGGCCGGGTTCTTCACCAGTTGCAGGACCACGGCACGACCGTCGACGGTGAACCGCTGGCCGCGGCCGAAGGCAGGCGACACCGCCGCGAGCCCGTCGGCGATCTCGTCGCCGTCGAGGCCGAACGTCAGTGCCAGCGCCGCTGCTCCGGTCGCGTTCTGCGCGTTGTGCGGACCCTCGGCACGCAGCGCGACGTCGTACTCACCGCGCCCGATCCGCATACACAGTCGCGGTTCCAGTCGCGACGGCAGCCTCAGCAACTCCGCGCTCGCCGGTTGCTCGGCAATGTGCACCGGCCCGCCGTAGAGCTCCTCGTCGGTCGGAAACATCTCGCGCAGCGCCGGTGCCACCCCGTAGTAGCTCACCGCCGCCGTGGTTCCCGACGCCAGCGCCGCGACCCGCTCGTCGTCGCGGTTGAGGACGACCTCGCCGGTCGTCGCCGCAGCGACCTTGCCGAGCAGGGCGGCGGTGGCGTCGATCTCGCCGAAGCGGTCCAGCTGGTCGCGCATGACGTTCAGCAGCAGCGCCCGGCGCGGCGCGACCGCCGCGACGAACCGGACGGCCCACGCCTCGTCCAGTTCGAACACGGCCAGGTCGTAGGGCAGCCGCCCGGACCAGGTGGAGTGCTCGACCGTCGCGGTGATGGCGCCGCGCACGAAGTTGCTGCCGGTGTCGTTGGTGAGCACGCGGTAGCGGCGGCCGAGAATGGTCGCGACCATCTTCGTCGTGGTGGTCTTGCCATTCGTGCCCGTCACGACGACGACACCCTCGGGCAGCCGGGCCATCGCCCGGGCGAGATAGCCGGGCACCAGCTTCTCGACGACGAGCCCGGGCAAGGCGTTGCCGCGCCGCCCGATCAGCCGAAGCATGACGAGCGTGATCTTGCCCAGCCAGACCGCGACCATGATGAATTCAGGCTACCGAGCACGACGGGGCGCCGCGCCGGACCTCCGACGCGACGCCCCGCTGAGCCGCAGTGTTCGACCAGATGGCCGGGCTAGGGGCGCAGCCACCCCCGGTTCGGCGAGCCGAGACCGGTCACCTCGTCCCACCCGCGGGTGGTCCGCAGGCTGCTGTCCTGGTTGAACGTCCGGACCGAGTACCGCAGACCGGCCGACGGGTCCAGGCCGTTGGCGAAGTCGACACGCACGGCACCGCGCTGGCTCGGGACGGGCCGCACGTCGGTGAAGTCCGCGCGGTTGGCCGGGTCGTAGATCGACGGGTTGAGCAATCCGAAGCCCACCCCGCCGTTGGCCTCGACGCGCAGCGCGGTCATCCCCGCGAACAGCGGCGAGGCCAGGCTGGTCCCGCCGATGCGGTACTGGTCGTAGTAGACGCCGTCGGGGAAACTCTGCGTCTGGCCGATCAGCATGCCGGTGGTCGGGTCGGCGTCCATCGCCACGTCGGGGATCGCCCGCGCGCCGTTGGACACCGTGCCGTCCTGGTAGGCAGGCCGGTTGAACAGCGAGGAGTAGCCGCCGCCGGCACCGTAGAGGAAACCGATCGGCCGCCAGGTCTGCCCGTCGGCCGACAGCGAGTACTTGTGCGTGCCCCAGCCGGTCTGGAACGACAGCCTGTCGTACCTGTTGATCCCCGTCGACGTGCCGCCGACTGCGGTCACGTACGGGTCGGAGGTCGGGTAGTCGGTCTGCTTCGTCCCGCTCGACTGCAGGTCGTCGCCGCTGTCACCGGAGGAGAAGGTGAAACTGATCCCCTGCAGCGCTCCCTGCAAGAAGGCATTCTGGTAGGCGGGGATCACGTCGCCGGCGGTGTTCGCGGTGGTGTCGCCCCACGAGTTCGTGACCAGTTGCACGCGGTTCTCGTCCAAGATCTTGGCGAACACGTCGAGGAATCCCTCGTCGTAGCAGTTGCGCGCGCCGTAGTAGCGGATGTTCGCGCCGGGAGCCATCGCGTGCACGGCCTCGACGTCCAGGGTCTGCTCGCCGCTCCACCCCGACGGCCCGCAGTCGGCCTGCCGGCTGAACGGACGGTCGACCGTCTGGGTGTATTGCCGGGTGGCGTAATCCGGATCGCCGTTGTTCCTGGCGTAGGTCTGCGCGTCGGCAAGCATGGTGGACGAGGCGTAGGCATCGGTGATGGCCACGCTGACGCCGGCGCCGGTCAGCGCCGTCGTGCCCTCATAGGCGCCGCGGAACTGCGGCCCGGTGTACCCGCACGGTGCGTAGGTCAACCGGTTGCCCTTGTACTTCGGCAGCGGTGTCGCGTAGTCGGCTTGGTAGCGCGCCTTGAGCTGGCCGTAGAACAGCGAGCACGGCCGCGCATTGCGGAAGCCGCTCGGCGGCCTGACGTTCGGCTCCTGCGCCGAGGCAGGACGCACGAGGTGCGGGGTCGTGTCCAGGCCGGTGACCGTGAGCACGGCCGCTGCCTGGGCAGCCGGTACACGCACCGCGCTCGACGGCGCCTGGACGGCGTGCCCGTCATGGCGGTAGCGGCGGATCGTCGTGGCAAACGCCTTGTTCGCCTCGGCGACCGTCCCGCTGATCGAGACATAGCGCCGCTGCGCCTCGACCCCCGTGACCCGCAGGCCGGCCGAAGCCAGCCACGACTGCACGCCGCGCACCGCGGCCATGGTCGGGCCGTACGTCGCCCGGTACTGCGCCGGGGTCAGGAAGTGCTGGTAGCTCGGGCTGCCCGGCGTGGACACGGCCGAGGCCGCGACCTGCAGCGCGTCCAGGCCACCGCGCGGCGCGAGGTAGACCCGGCCGGCGACCGTGGCATCGGCAGCAGCCGGGCCGAGGTCGTGCGCATGGGCGAGCCAGGCCGGTGCCGAGTGGGGCAGTGCATGCGGGGTGGGCGCAGCCTGGGCGGATGGCGGACCGGCCAGGACTACGGCGGCGGTCGCGGTCGCTGTAGCGAGCGCCGCAAGTGTCGTGCGTTTGAGCATTCGGGTTGGCCTCCAGCTTGGGTCGCCGTACGCAACACGTAGCGGGCCAGGACGATCCCGGCGACGGCCCGCAAGCAGCGACGCTAGGCCGCGGCGGCGACGCGAACAACGGCGGGTCCTGGCTGGTTGCTGCATGCAACAAGTAGCCACGGGAACGGGCTTGACGCGGCCACGTCAAGCCCGGACCGGTTACGCGATTCGCGGTGGTGGGCATACGTGTCTTAGCAAGCGGTGTGCGAATCCACGCGCCGCAGACCTCAAGGAGTCAAGACATGCGTATCGGTGCAGCCCTGTTGCTCATCGCTGTCGGAGCAATCTTGAAGTTCGCCGTCCACCTGGACAACACGCACGGGTTCAACCTCGGCACGATCGGCATCATCCTGATGATCGTGGGCGCCGTCGGCCTCATCGCCGAAGCAATCTTCATGACCGCACGACGTCGCACCGACGTCGTGCAGCAGACCCCGATGGGAACCAGCCGCACGACCTACGTCGAGCAGCAGAACGTCGACGGCCGCTACTAGCCCTCGACACCACCCCGCAAGTCCCCACCGCCAGCCGTTCGCCACGTCCCTGCCGGGACACCGCCCGTTCCTCGAATCGGGTCGGCGAGCGCTGCCACGTCAGAAGAAGGGTCAACCATGATCGTGCTAGGCGTTGTTCTGCTCATCATCGGTTTTGTCGCCAAGGTCGCCATCATCTGGACGCTGGGCATCATCGCCATCGTCGTGGGCGCCATCCTGGCCATCGCCGGCACCTCCGGGCGCGCCATCGGCGGCCGCCGCCACTGGTATTAAAACCGGTGACCGACACCAGTAGCGCTATCCCGGTCGTCCGCGCGACGCCCGAGGACACCGCGCCCACGCCGGCCGAGGTTGGCGACGTGTCGCGTCCCCAACCCGGTCGCGTGTCGCCGGCCGACGTCGTCCTCAGCGAGACCGCCGACGGATGGACGCTGTCGTTCGCCAGCAGCGCGGCGGTCCGCGAAGCGCTCACTGCGGCGCTTGCCGCTGCGCTGGACGACACCCGCGCCGGGACCGGAACGAGCACACACCGCGTGTCGGTGCTCGTCCGGCCGAATCTCGTTCCCGGCGGTCCGTTCGACGCGCTGCTCACCAACGTCGGCAACAGCTAGCGGCGAGGATTTCGCCGTCCCGGCAGGCACGATCTGGCGCTGAGGTGCTCCATGGCTACCAACACAGTCCACATCCGCGCATCGCGTCATGAGGTGTTCGCCGTGCTGGCCGACGGCTGGGCGTACTCCAACTGGGTGGCCGGCACCTCGCACATGCGGGCGGTGGAACCGGAGTGGCCGGACGCCGGCAGTCGCCTGTTCCACGCTGCGGGGGCCTGGCCGTTCGTGACCCGCGACGAGAGCCGGGTCGAAGCAGTCGATCCTGACCATCGGCTGGTGTTGCTCGCGCGCGGTCGTCCGTTCGGCGAAGCCCGGGTAGTGCTCGAGCTCGAGGACCAGCCGGGCGGGTGCCGGGTCACCATGCACGAAAGCCCGGTGGCCGGTCCCGGGCACTGGCTGCACAATCCGGTGACCGAGGCGCTCCTCACCCGGCGCAACACCGAGTCCCTGGCCCGCCTGGCAGCACTCGCCGAGCGGCGCACCGAGCCGGCCGACTGAGCCGGCACCCGAGCGCTCACACCCCGATCTACACCAGCACCCGGGGCACCTCGTCGACGAGTCCCGGGCGAGGCAGCCCAGCCGGCCGACCTGCGGCGCGAGCCGATTCCCAGCCGCGGCAGGCAGGTAGGTCGCTTGGCACGCGGCTTGATCCGGCCTAGCGCGACGGCCGGTCAGCGGGACGTCGGCGTCGCGCAGGTCGATCGGGACACTTCGCCGCCGGCCGCCGGGGCGCGGTTGCGGGCGACGTCGCCGATGCTCTGGCCGTGCCGGACGAGAACCAGTCGGCGCAGGCTCACCGTCGCCTCGCTCCCGCTGGGTCGCGGTAGATCCGCCCGAACGCGGAATTGATAGCGGCTCGGTGTGCCGATCCCAGCCGGCTCTCACGGCGCAACGCGGCCCGGGCGGCGTTGGCTCCAGGCGCTCCGTGCACGCCGCCGCCCGGGTGCGCGCCGGCGCTGGCGAGGTAGACCCCGTCGACCGGAGTCTCGGCGCGGGCGAGTCCCGGCACCGGGCGGAAGATCAGTTCCTGGTGCAGTGCGGCGGTACCGCCGCCGACCGCGCCGGCGACCAGGTTCGCGTCGGCGTGTTGCAGGTCGGTGGGCGACTGGATCGAGCGCGTCAGGATCAGCCGGCCGAATCCGGGCGCCTGGGCCTCGACGGCTGCCTCGATCCGCGCCACGTGGCCGTGCACGTCGTCCGGCGTCAGCGGTCGATTGTCCGGCACGTGGGTGTAGGCCCATGCCGACTCCGTCCCGGCCGGCGAGCGGCTGGCGTCCGCGGTCGTCATCTGGCCGAGCAGGACGAACGGATCCTGCGGCAGCCGCCGCGCCGCCAGGGCTGCCGCGTAGAAGGTCAGTCCGTCGAGGTCGACGCCGAGGTGGACGGTCCCGGCGCGCCGGGCCCCGGGCGCGGTCCACGGGATCGGGCCCGACAGCGCCCAGTTCACCTTGAGCGTCGGGCAGTCCCACTGGAATCGCCCGAGATCCTCGACCAGCCGGGCGGGCAGCCGGTCGCGGCCGAGCAGGTCGAGGTAGAGCTGCGGCGCGCCCACGTCGGCGAGGACCGTGCGGCAGGCGATGTGTTCGCCCGAGGCCAGCCGCACACCGGTGGCACGGCCGTGACGGACGACGATCTGCTCGACCTGGCTGCCTACCCGCAGCTGCCCGCCGGCCGCCCGTAACCGCGCGGTCAGCGCGTCGATGATCCCGGCGGACCCGCCGGCCGGGACAGGGAAGCCCACCGTCTGTCCCAGCATGCACAGCAACCAGCCGTAGACCGCGCTGCCGGCCGCCTCGGGTGCCAGGTCGCTGTGCAGCGCGTTGCCGGCGAACAGGATCGGGCCCGCCTCCCCGGTGAACGTCTCGTCGCCGAAGCGGCGCACCGATTGGACGGCGAAGCGGGTGAAGCGCATCAGGTCCGCGGTGCCCAGCACACGAGCCAGGCGCAGCCCGGCGCGCACCGGCGGGAAGGGGCCAAGCAGCGATGCCAGCAGGGGCTCGCGAATCCGCTCGAAATCGGCGACCAGCCGCGTCCACGCCGCACCGTCGCCCGCCGCGAACTCGTCGAGCGAGGCTGCCGTCCGCTCCACGTCCCGCTCGAGCATCGCGCACCGGCCGTCCGGGAACACGTGGGCCAGCACAGCGGGCGCGTGCCGCCAGGACAGCCCCCACCGCTCCAGGTCCAGACCGCGAAGCACCGGCGAGGCTGCGCCCAGCGGGTAGAAGGCACTGAACCAGTCGGTCACGAAGCCCTCGTGCATCGACTCGTCCGAGCGCACTGCCCCGCCGGGACGATCGGCGGCTTCCAGCACGAGGACGTCGCGTCCCGCGTCGGCGAGCAAGTTCGCAGCGACGAGACCGTTGTGGCCGGCGCCGACCACGACCGCGTCGACTCCCGAGCCGCTGCGCCGGTGCCTGAGCATGTGCGCGGTTCCTCTCGGCCAGCGTGCGTTACGGGTCGCTCGATTGCGGTACCCGAACGCCCAGCCGCCGAAACGCGCGGCACGGCACCACGACCCGGACCGGTGACGGGGTCAGGCCGGTGATCACACGCGCGGCTCCCAGCTGAAGAACCGGACGGCTGCCAGGATGCCGGCCGCGCCCCAGGCCGCGACGATCACGACGTCCGTCCACGCGAAGGGGGTGTCGACGAACCCGGCCTGCATCCCGTCGGCGAAGTGCTTGACCGGGAAGATGCGGGCCAGCCAGGTGATCCACGACGGAGCGTCGTCACCGAGCGGGATGAACACGCCGGACAGGAACAGCAGCGGCAAGATCGTGGCATTCACGACCGGCGCGGCCGCATCGGTGTTCGGAATCAATGCCGTGATCGCGAAGCCGAGCGCACAGAAGCTCGCGGCGCCGACGGCAAGCATGACGAGGAAGCGGAGCAGCGCGCCGCTGGAGGGAATGTCGACGTCGTAGAACAGCTTGCCGAACGCCACGGTGATGGCCACCAACAGCACCGACACGAGCAGTGCGTGGATCACACGAGCGGCGAAGTACACGGTTGCCGGCAGCGGGGTTCCGTTCGTCCGCTTCAGCACGCCGGTGTCGCGCTGGAAGGTGAGTCCGATCGCGATGTTGTTGTAGCACGCGGTGATGACCGAGAACGCCGCCATCTGCGCGACGTAGTAGGTCGACTGGTGCACGTCGCGACCACCGAGCAGCACGGTGCCGTCCCCGAGCAGTGCGGTGAAGATGACCAGGAACATCAACGGGAACGCGAAGGTGAAGAATGCC
Organism: uncultured Actinomycetota bacterium; assembly: GCA_963750295.1. Taxonomy (GTDB): domain Bacteria; phylum Actinomycetota; class Actinomycetes; order Mycobacteriales; family Jatrophihabitantaceae; genus CAVVPY01. Next base: position 141,470 of record CAVVPY010000005.1, on the reverse strand, counting down.
GAGGTCGGGTTACGCCAGAACGCCTTGTTCACGAACCGGATCTGGAAGGCGGTCAAAGCCACCGCGCTCATCGCGCACCCGCGTCCTGGGCCGGCGGGGCGTGACCGACACCGCCGGTGAGCTGTAGGTAGACATCCTCCAGGGACGGGCGCCGTACCTGCAGTCCCTCGAGTTCGATACCCGCATCGATCGCCCACCCGGTCAGCCGGTGCAGCGCGGCGGTCACGTCGTCCGGCGTGCAGATCATCGTGCCATCGGGCTCGACCCGGTCGACGAGCCCGCTCGGCGGTGTCGCACCGCCGGTGATCCGGAAGGTGACGGTCGCGCGCATCGCCTCGCGACCACCCAGGGTGGACGGGGCTCCCTCGGCGACGATGCGGCCCCCGGCGATCACGGCCACCCGGTCGGCCAGGTATTGCGCCTCGTCCATGTAGTGCGTGGTGAGCAGCACGGTCTTGCCGAGACCGGCCAGGTTCTTCACCACCTCCCAGGCCTCGTGGCGGGCGTTGGGGTCGAAGCCGGTCGTCGGCTCGTCGAGGAAGAGCAGATCCGGATCGCCCGTCAGGGCGATCGCCACGTCGAGTCGGCGCTGCTGGCCGCCGGACAGGGTGACGACCCGCGCGTCGCGCTTCGCGCCGAGCCCGACCAGATCGATGACCTCGGCGACCGGCCGCGGGTGGGGGTAGTACCCGGCGTACATCTCGAGCGTTTCGGCGACGGTGAGGTAGCGGTCCACGCCGGTCGACTGCAACACGATGCCGATTCGCTGCTTGAGCGCGGAGCGTTGCGTCGACGGATCGAGCCCGAGGACCTCGACCTCGCCGCCGTCGCGACGGCGGTAGCCCTCCAGAATCTCCACCGTCGTCGTCTTGCCCGCGCCGTTGGGCCCGAGCAGCGCGAACACCCCGCCGGTCTCGATGTCGAGATCGATGCCGGCGACGGCTACGGTCGCGCCGTAGGACTTCTTGAGACTACGCACCCTTACTGCACTCACACGGCGATGCTGCCAGACGGTCTCGGGGCGGCGCCGGGGTCATCGGTGCGGCGCACGCCGGCGCGGTCCTTGCACACGAAACGCGGGGGGCGTCGGCGAGTTCGCGCACGATCGACAATTTTTGCGTACCCGCAGAAGGGCGCGCGGCCTATCCCTCGTGCAGGCATAGGCAGAAGGGGTGGCCGGGCGGACTCCCAAGGAAGTCCGATCACGAACTTCAGGCGTAGGTGTAACGGTCGGCCGGGACGGGCGCGCTGCCACCACCCGGAGCGGTGACCCGGATGTGCACCAACCCTGCCGCATGCGCCGGGCTGACCACCGTGATCTTCGTCGCGGAGACCACGACCACCGACGTACCCGGCGTCCCACCGAACTTCACCGAGGTCGCCCCCGTGAAATCGGTGCCGTTGACCGTCACGGTCTGCCCACCACCGAGCGGCCCCGAGGACGGCGAGATCGACGTGATCGTCGGCGCTGCGACGTAGGTGTACCGGTCGGCCGGGACGGGCGCGCTGCCACCACCCGGAGCGGTGACCCGGATGTGCACCAACCCTGCCGCATGCGCCGGGCTGACCACCGTGATCTTCGTCGCGGAGACCACGACCACCGACGTACCCGGCGTCCCACCGAACTTCACCGAGGTCGCCCCCGTGAAATCGGTGCCGTTGACCGTCACGGTCTGCCCACCACCGAGCGGCCCCGAGGACGGCGAGATCGACGTGATCGTCGGCGCTGCGACGTAGGTGTACCGGTCGGCCGCGACCGGCGCGCTGCCACCACCCGGAGCGGTGACCCGGATGTGCACCAACCCTGCCGCATGCGCCGGGCTGACCACCGTGACCTTCGTCGCGGAGACCACGACCACCGACGTACCCGGCGTCCCACCGAACTTCACCGAGGTCGCCCCCGTGAAATCGGTGCCGTTGACCGTCACGGTCTGCCCACCACCGAGCGGCCCCGAGGACGGCGAGATCGACGTGACCGTCGGTGCGGGGCCACACGTGCTGCCGTCGGTGATGCTGAGGCTGTCGACGCTCCAGCCGGTGGCCGACACACTGCTGTCACTGCCCATCCGCCACCGGAGTTGGATGCTGTGCCCGGCGGCGGAAGCCGGCAGGGTAGCGGTCGTTGTGAGGTAGCCGGCCGAGTTGCCGGTCCACGCCGTGCGGCCGGCCAGCGGATTTCCGTACGCGGAGGAGATGGTCCCCACGTAGCCACCGGTGACGAAGCTGCCGCCCGCAGCGAGGAGGTCGGCGAAAGCGCCACCGTCGACGCTGATCTCCAGCACTCCGCCGTCAAAGGTGGTTTCCAGGTTGTAGCTGCTGCGGAAGCTCACCGTCGCCGCGGCGGTCGCGATCGCGACGGACGGTGAGACGAGCTGTTTGTCGCTCACTGCGGCGGGGTCGTCGACAAACGCGGCGTTCGGGGCGGTGTCGGGTCCGGACGTCGAGGTCACCCACAACGGGTCGACCCCGCTGGCATTGGCTGCCGTCCAGCCGGCCGGCAGCGCCGGCGCGGTCACTGCGTCGAAGTTCTCGGAGAGCGCGACATGCGGTGTTCCGTTGACGGTCTCCGAGGCGGAGGCACTACCAGATCCGAGGTCGCTGCTCGTGAAAGAGGCGGTGTTGGGGTACGCCCCGCACGAGCCAGTTCCGGTACCGGACACCACATGAACGCGCGTGCTGGTGTGCGCAGCCAACTGCGTCGGACTGTAGGCCACGCTCTGGTTGGGCGGGGTGCCGGTCACGGACCAACCTGCATCGGTGTTCGAACCGTCGATCGACCAGTTCACGTTGTTGCCGGCTGGGAGGCTGTCGCTGACAGCCAGCCCGTGGGCCGCCGCGTCCGTGTTGTTGGCGAGCGTCACGGTGAAGCCGATCGGCGAGCCGAAGGTCACGCTGGTCGCATCGGCGACCTTGCTGATGGTGAGGACCGGGGTCGCTGCACAGGACGGGAACTTGAAGGAGCCAATTCGGGTGCGCCAGTTGAACTGCGTCGAACCGGCCGGGTAGTACTCATTCGTGTACCAGAAGGTGCAGTCGTCGACCGGGTCGACCGTCAGGTCGCTGTAGTCGCCCCAGCGGTTGCTGGAACCCGACTGGCTGCCGGCCCCGGCGAAAAGCGTGGCCTCGCCCTGGGCCAGCGTGTTGACCGGGTCGCCCGCCAGCCGTCCGGCGTAGCGCAGCCCGGGCACCACCGACGCGCTTGACGCGCTGAAGCCCACTGCCAGATCGCCGCTCGCGTCCATCGCGGCGCTGCCCATCCAGCGCCACGTCGTGTCGGGCTGGTACGTGCTGTCCTGGAAGACGGTCTCAGGACCGCTGGTCACGTTGCGTAACTCGAACCATCGCACCGCGGCGACCCCGCCCGAACTGACGCTGTAATTCCCGACCACGGCTTCGTGGTCGCCGAAGTTGCGGTAGGCGAGCCGGAACATGAGCCGGTCGCCGATGCCGTCCAGGTGGTCGCCGTTCGGCTCCGGCACGCAGGCGCGCGTCGCCGAGCAGAGGTAGGTGAAACCTGCCGCGGGCGGGCTGGCGAAGGTGGTCCAGGTGGAGTTCGCCGGCGCGCCGAAGTCCACGTGGAAGTGGTAGGTGGTGTACGCGCCATAGCCCGGGAATCCTACGAACGAGTTCGGGGCACCCCCAGGCGGCAGGGTGGAGCCGTCGAGGTCGGCCGGCAGCATCGGATCGACCGTGCCGCCGAGCGGTGCTGCCGTGGACACGAAGCTCGCGGGCGCGCCGATCAGCATGTTCGCGCGGTCGAAGGCGAACGGCTGAGGACCGAGGTAGACCGTGCCCGCGGAGTTGAAGACGTTCTCGCTGAGGTAGTAGCCGTCCGGCCACACGGCGAGGTGCGGGTAGTCGTAGAAGTTCGACCCGAGGTGGAAGGCGTAGCGGTAGAACGAGCCGGTTGCGTCGCTGGACGTCGAGACCGCGATGCACTCATCGGTGGGATACGACGCCCCGGCGAACTGGCTGACGAGCCAACGGTTGGCGATCTGGTCATAGATCAACACCGGGTCGCCGTCCCCGTTGGCCTCGCACACGCCGCCGAAACCGGTCCAGATCGTGGCGATGCCGATGGGGCCGAGCTGGGATACCCCGGTCGCCTTGTCGAACACCTGGATGCCCAGATTCACGGTTTGGGTGTACTGGGTCAGGCCCACCTCGCCGTTGGTGTCCGGCGGTGCGCAGTTGCACGTGACGCCAGGGAAGGGGATACCGTCGAAGTTCAGGATCGGTGCGGGCATGTTGGGTGCGGCGGGTGTCCGTTGCACGACCCTATCGCTGCTATCGATGTGGCGACTGCTGACGCGCAGGTTGGGTTGGGCCGTCGGCTCGCGTCGAGTTGGCAGCGACACCGGCGTGATGGTGCGCAGTGCGGGCGAGACGTCGTGCCGGTAGTCCTGTCCCACTGTCGTTGCGGCGCCGGTCGGCTTGGAGGGCGGTGTGCCCGGTGCCCCGGCCGAGGCGACTGTCGCCCCGGCGAGGAGGGTGCTGGCGATCAGAGTGGCCGCGGCAGAGAGGACGAGCACCACCTTGCCGTGCCGACTGCGAGCTGTGCTGTGTGCGGACTCAGTCCCTCTGATCGCCATGGTGCCCCTCGGATGTCGGCCAGCTGAACCGGGATTTCGGGCCGCGTAATAGCTGAGGACGACGCCTCGTGAGCGGACACGTTGCGGCATTATCCGCCCGGTATGGGCCGCGGCGTCAAGGGAGTGGTTGATCGAACGGCGGCAGAGCACCGATCACGCCTACGATGTCCCCGTCCGCGTCGCGATAACGCGCAGCGACCCTGGCGGGGGGCCTGCCTGTCAGCCGTGGGTGCGCGGGTGTGCAGGCATCGGGTGTGCGGGCATCGGGTGTGGCTGGTTGCGGCGGCGGGGAGTTGGCTGGCCGGGATCAGGGTCGGCGAAAATCATGAACACGAAGCCACTGCTCGATCTGTAGCCGCTGATCGATGCCAGGGGCAGGCCGGTGGGGAAGGTGTGTTGCTCGGTCGCGTAGGCCTGCGTCGTCTCAACGGCGTCGGAGAAGTTGTTGCAGGTGGTGTCGGTCATCAGGTAGGCGTAGAGGTCGGTACCGGCCGATGCGCTGTTCATGTTGTAGGTCACGGCCGTGACGACGATGGCTTTGCCTGCGGGCGGCACCAGACCGGGCCGCACACGGAAGTGAGGCTGGCTGACTCGCGGATGACCTGTCGCGGGGCGACGGTGGTGCTGAGCAATTGGTTCTGGGTGGTGACTGAGACGGTTCTGGTGCTCGTGGTGTCACCGATCGCCAGGCAACCTGCACAGCTTCGAACGACGACGACCCAGTCAACACCACGCCCTAGCCGGGCTCGCCGATGTCGCAAACGTCGTGCGGGTCCTCATGTTCCGAGTGCGTCATCGACGCGTCGCCGAATATCAGCGGACCCCGTACACATCACCCCGGAGACGGGCCGAGAGGACGTAGATCGTCCTGCTGTCGTCGTCGACTCGGTAAACGACGCGGTAGGTGCCCAGGTGGGCAGAGCGGCATCCCTCGTACGGGACTGCCAGCTCTCCGCCGAGCCGGTGCGGGTTGGTCGGCAGTCTCTCGGTGATGAAGGTGTAGGCCGCCCCGGCGACGGCTTCGGGAAGCTCGCGTGCGAGCGCCTGTCGAGCCGGCCCGGCTAGTTGGAGGGTCCAGGCCTGGCTCACGCGCTCGAGGGACGCCGAGCCAGCATCGCCTCGCGTAGCTCATCGGCAGTGACCACGTTGCCGGCCGCGATGTCCGCCTCGGCCTGGCGGATGTCGTCGACGGCACGCGGATCCGACAAGATCGCGATCGTCTCTCGCAGCGCAGTCAGCTCGGCGTAGGAGACCAGGACGGCAGCCGGCTCGCCGTTGCGGGTGATGTCGACATGATCCTGTGTGCTTTCCACCATTGCCACGAGCTCGGACAGCCGCGCCTTGACGTCCGTGACCGTCATCGTATGAGACATAGTCCGAATTCTAGTCCGACCTCTAGCGACTGCCAACCTGCCCACCGCCGGGTCCGTCATCTCGAGCGCCTGCCTCGTCAGCTCGACCGCCCCGGTCGAAAACCTGGCCACGCGAGCGCGGCGATCACCCTCGACCGCGACGCGGTGCGTCCCGATCTTGTGCATGCCCCGCGATACCGGTCGGCGAGTCTGCACAAGATCGGCAACTCACACGTGGAGACGAAGGGACTCGAACCCTCAACCCCCGCCTTGCAAATGCCATCTGTGGCCTGACGGTCAACGATGGCAACCGCTGGAGGCCAATGATTCGGGGACTTCCGTGCGTTGGCTGCGGTGATCATCGACGGCCGTGGCTGGACATCGTGTTGCCTATCCGTTGCCTACGGCTCGGCCGGGAATCGCCGTCGCCATGCCTTGGTGCGTGACCTATGACAGGCGTGCGATCTTAAACGCCGACGGGAGAGCGAGGATCTCCATGACGCTGGACCTCTTGTCCCGTACGGGCAGGATGATCTCTCCGTTGCGACCGCTGGCGTAGGCGACGTAATTCGCCTTCGCCAGCGCTGCCAGTGCGTCAGCGACCAGCCCTCGATCCGCCGGCGGCAGGCCGCGTGACAACGCCGAGTGCTTCCGTCCGCTACCTGCCTGGGCGTACACCTTCTTCAAGATCACCAGAGCCACGCGGTCGAGAGCGGGCAGCTTCAAGCCACTGAGGCCAGCGGTGGTACCCAGCTCCGGCGACATCGCTCCGATCTCGGACGACGAGAGCATGCCGGCGAACGCGTCCGGGATCTTGCTCCAGCCGTCGACCTGGTCGATGAAGCAGTTCTGGAAAGTCGGGATCCGGTCACTTGCCTCGATCTCCGAGACGTCTAGACGTTCGATCAGGCAGTCCGAGTAAGTGACCGAAGCCTCCAGGTCCGTTCCGTGGAGAACCAGCTCCCGAACGAGCGCTCCGACGACGAGCGGCGGCGAACCCTTTGGCGCAGGCGTATCCAGTACTGCACCGGTCTGGACGCAGTCCATTAGGACGACGTCGAAGTACGACTTGGCCATGCGTTCCTGGATGCAGCGCGCGATCACCCCCGCGTCGTACTGCTGCTCCTGCAGGTACGCCGCCGCGACCCTGGCCGTGAGACTGGCGGCAGCCTGCACCCAGGTCGCGGCGTCGGCGAGCGGATGGGCCGAGAATGGCGCAGCTGCATATGAGGCGAGGTCCAGCCCATACGCCGCCTCGGCAAGGACCTGATCAACGAAACGCCGGGCTTCGGCCTCGCCATCGGCCGACGTCGAGCTGGCGAGCCCTGGCAACCGCAATAGGAGCTGGAGTCCTTCCTCCTCCGGGTCGTAGCCGCATACTTCACGAAAGACTCCCCGCATCTCCTCAACGCTCAGCGAGCCCGAACCGTCGGCAGCGCCCCTGCTTGCCGTCGCGATCCGCGCGATCAGCATCAGGATCCTGTCGGGCGTGATGGACGTGATCCGGTCTGCTTCGCGATCTGCAACAAGCTTCAGCATCGCAAGCCAGGCGCGCGCATCTTCGTCATGCGCATCAAGCGTCCGCACGAGGTCGTTGCGGACGAGGAACTGAAGAAGCAGAGGCCGCGTTGGGACCCACTCCGGAAGCGGTGTGTTCGGTCCGACGAGCTGAGCAACCTGGTCGCTGTCGAAATCGCTTAGAAGATAGTGATCGCCCTCGCCGAGCCCAAGACACCGAGCAAGCTCGGCATCGGTGGAGAAGAACTGAGCTCGACCGCAGACGGCGACAGCAGCTTCAGGCGGGGTGTCAGCGACGAGGCGTCGCACGGCATCTAGCGCGTTCCATCGGACCTGGCCGAGGTCCCTCGCTCCGCCGACCCATCGGGATGGAACCAGTTCGTCGAAACCATCGAGCAGTAGGTCACACGCTCCTGCCCGCCATGCGGCGATCAAACTCCGGTCATCGGCGAAGCCAACGTCCTCGGCGTGCCTACGGAGGATCTCAGCGGGGCTCTTGAGCCCGTAACAGTCGCGCAGGTTGATGTGGACTGGGAACCGCTGAGTGTCAGGCGTCTTGAAGTACAGCTTGCGGCGTTCCTCGAACATTTGCTGGAGGCCCGCGCTCTTGCCTGACCCGAAGTCCGCGGTGACAACGAATCGGCCACCCGACGCGATCGTCGCCATGAGGTCAGGGAACGAGACGGGCTCCGTGCCGCCGGCCAGCATGAACCGCGGATACACGTACTTCGGCTTGACCGTGGCGTCTCCGCCGATCACAAACGAGGTGCTGCCGAAAGGCGCATTCCGCCGCAGCGCGATGTACGACTCGGTGTCGATCAACGAACGGCGCAGCGTGAGGTAGCCCATCGCATCGATCGGGAGGTTGCTCTGCCGGGCAAGGTTTCGGATGGCGTCGCGCTGATCTGCAGTTGGCTCATGCTGGGTGAGAAAGATCCCTCGGATGGCCTTGTTCCGGTGCTGCGGCTCAAGGGCGATCTGCTTGAGGAGGTCGCGGAGTTTGCCGCCGTCCTTTTCGGCCTTGGCCTTGGACTTTTCAGTGGTGAACTCAAATGCCACAACCGAGCGCGCATCCGTGAACACCGCGTCGCGTTCTCGACCGCTGATCATCGTTGCGCCTTGGCTGCCGGAAGGGTCGTATATCGCTCGGGCCAACGCCAGGGCGCGACCCTCGAAGTCTGGCCCGGAGTCCTCGGACCCTACTGGCGTCATGGCGGTCCCCCCGGGTGATCATCTTCGTTCGAGACCAGAATATGCCGACCGGTGTCGCCGTCCGGTCAGCGACCGAGGTCGGCGAGAAGATCGCCCGCCAAGGCAGCGCACGCTGCCGAGACCACGGCCGGGTCTCCGACGAGTTCCTCGGCGCGACCAGCCATGATCGAACCGACGCCATCGGCCTCTGCGAACAGCTGAGCCAGGAATTCCAGGGCTGTACGCGTGACATCGCTGGCGAGGTCATCCACGAGCAGGCTGGCGAGCTGCTCTGCCAGCCCTTGCGTGGGAATGGCCACCAGAAGCCTGTAGACGTCGTAGGCGTCCTTGTCGACGAGCCGGTCGGGCGATTCCTGCCGCTCACCGAGCTTGTGCAGCTTGGCCACGAGCAGCGCCGCCGGGCCAGCAACTCGCGCTTCGACCTCGCGCTCGTCGTCGGATGCGAGCGGGTGAATGGTCATCAAGGCGTTGTCGACGACCGCAGCCTCAAGCCCCACGGCCCGCCGGAGCGCACGCTTGTCGTGCGGCGGTGCTTGAACGCTGCGCCGACCCTTGCCCGCGATCGCATCGGGAACCATAAGGTCAACCGGAATGCCATCCGGACTGAGCCAGGATCCCGGCTGACCGGCCAGCGGGTCGTGACTGAACCCGGCGCTGGCCATCGCCTCCTCGATCAGCGGGTCGTCGCCGAGCGTGCGCAAGTCGATGCTGAGGTCGCTGTCCTTGGTTGCCTCGGCCACCGCGACGGGCGCGCTGCCGGTGTGCAAGTAGATCGCCTGCGCACCAATCACCACTACGGACTCTCGGTGCGCGTCGAGGGCGATCAGAGCGTCAAGGAGCACTGAACGCGCCCTGACGAGCAGGCCGTCACTTTCGCCAGGCGGATTCATTCTTTTCCATCCAATCCAGGAGGGCGCGGCCTTCCTCGGGACCGCGCCCAGGCGAGGTGAGCAGATCGACCGCCGCCTGGCTCGGTGCCACGACCACGGCCCCGTCGAGTCGTTGCACGCGGTCGAACGCGGCTGTCTCGCCAGCACGCGCGATGATGACGTTCGTGCCGGCATCGACCTGCCGGAGGTCGGCATAGGCAACCAGTTGGTCGGGCCTTTCCGCGTAGATCATCGCGGTCTTCGCCGGTGCGTACGACTCCCACTTGGGCGTGGCCAGTGATCCTGTGATGGCGTACCGCCCCGCAGGGCTGTCCTCCTCAAGTTCCGCCAGGCGCCGCATCAGGTCCGGTAGCCCACGGGGCGCGAGGTACGTGCTCCTGCCAACGAGCGTCGAAAAGCTGTAGTCCTTCGACCAGCGTTCGAGCAGAGCGCGCCAGCGCACGTCTCGAACCTCTCCGCCTTCTCGGGTCACGAGGTCCTGTTCCTCGATGAACTCGATCGCGCGATAGGTGTTGCCGCTGGGGGTCCCCGCCAGCTTCATTAGAGCCGGGACCGTGTACGGCGGGCGGAAGTCGACGAGCGCACGCACGACACGTGCTGCCGACGCGCCCTTCAGGTTGCCTTTCGGCCGTCCAGGCCCTCGCCATGGATCCTTCTGCGCGCCGACGTCGCGCAGGAACAGCGCGGGCTTCGGTACTGCGATCCGCATGTTCCCGGCAGCGTCGACGTACGACACATCGCGTTCGGTGAGCCAAGCCTGCAGTGGTGGTGCCAGGTAGCGAGCCACGACCAACGGCGCGAGCACGGCGTCGCGATCCCCCTCCACCGCAGCGTCGATGAAGCGTCTCAGTTGGTCGACGAGTGAGCTCAGGTCCCTCGTGACAAGGGTGCGTTTCGTTTCTGCGTACAAGGTGGCTTGCTGACCATCTGAAGAGGTGAGGACCACAATGGCGTCGCCCCGCAACTGCCCGCGGACGCCTTCGTACTGCACGTCAGCGGTCCAACCCGCGGGCAGACGTTTGGCCAGCTGCGCGAGCGCGGCCTGGAGGATCTGCTCCTCGCCGACTGGGGCGTTCTGCTTGGGGGGCATCGTCTCCTCCTTCCGGCCTGCCGTCGTCGATCCTTCCGGAAATTCTATGATTCCGTTCACCGCGGAAGCAAGGCGTTTCCGGAAATACCTTGCTTCCGTAGGCGACGGAATCCGACGATAAGCGGAAGCAGGGAGGCGATAGTCTCGGCGCCGAGCAACCCGGAGGGACCAGCGTGAAGAGCACTGACTTGGCGGCCGTGCGCCGGGCACTGTGGGGGAGGGAAATGTCCGCGGCCGGGTTGCGGCTGAGCCTGCCGTCGCGAACAGCGGCGGCGAGGATCAGCGACAGGACACGATGAGCCTTCTGCACGCTCGCTGCTGACAAGGTTTCCGCCAGTTCGCCGACCCACAGCTGGACCGCGCTGTGCTGCACGTCGGCCAGGCGCACCGGCCCCCAGCGTGGTTCGACCTGCACGCGGATGATCACCCGGTATCGCTCGGCCGTGGATGGTTTGAGGTTGACCTTGCCGGCGAGCCATTGGTTGGCGAGGTCGCCGACGGTGATCGTGACTGCCTCGTGTGGTCAAGCGCGAGCACCTTTACCTGACACACGAGCAGATCGCGACACTCGCCGACCTCTGCGGCGAGTACCGGCTCGCGGTCCTGTTCGTCGCGTACACCGGTGTGAGGTTCGGCGAGCTGGCTGCCCTCCGGGTTGGGCGGCTCGACCTGATGCGCCGCCGAGCGACCATCGCCGAATCGGTCACCGAGGTCAGCGGACGCGGACTGGTGTGGGGGACGCCAAAGGGGCACGAACGACGGGACGTCCCGGTCCACCGCTTCCTCGTCGACGAACTCGCCGTGCACGTCGCCGGCAAGCCCGCTGACGCCCTGGTGTTCAGTGCGCCGCGCGGTGGCGTCTTGCGCGTCCGCAACTTCCGCCGTGCAGCCCTCGACCCAGCTGCCAAGGCGCTCGGCATCGAAGGACTTCACCCGCATGCGCTCCGGCACACCGCGGCGTCCCTCGCGATCGCCTCAGGTGCCGACGTGAAGGTCGTGCAGCAGATGCTCGGGCACAAGTCAGCAACCATGACGTTCGACCTCTACGGCCACCTCATGGGCGACCGGCTGGACGTCGTCGCGGACGCGATGGACGCCGCCCGCGCGGCGGCGCTCGCCGATCGCGTTGCCCATCCGTTGCCCACGACCGACGTCGTCGAACTCGGCACGGCCCGCCGGGCCGCTGTAGGCCAGTGAATCTGGGCCCTCTATCTGTGGAGACGAAGGGACTCGAACCCTCAACCCCCGCCTTGCAAAGGCGGTGCTCTACCAGTTGAGCTACGTCCCCGCGGCGGGGGCCATCTCAGTGTGACGTGTCGGAGGTGGCCTCGCGCCACAGCTCGGTGTCGGCCGCGCTCTTGCGCCGCCGCAGGATCGCGACAGCCGCGCCGGCGAGGCCGGCGATCAGGACGACCAGGCGCTTCATCGCTGCCGTCCACCTCCTTCGATGCTCGTCGCCGCGCTGCTGCGGAGCGGCATCCGTGGGCCTGGGAGGACTTGAACCTCCGGCCTCATCCTTATCAGGGATGCGCTCTAACCGTCTGAGCTACAGGCCCGTGCGCCGAAACCCTACCTGGCCGATCAGAGCGTTCCAAAACCCGTTCAGGTCACCGCTCCGAGAGCGTGATCTCGACCCCACCGACCAGATCGGCGCACAGGTTGTAGATGACCGCTCCGATCGTCGACAGGGCGATGAACAACACGATGTTGATCACTCCGATGATCGCCGCCCCACCGAACACGATCCCGGCCGTGATCGGCGCCTTGGCGCCGGTGCCGTTCAGCGTGGTCACGGTCTCGTTGACGTGATCGATGACGCCGGCGGCGTCGAGGATGCCGAACAGAACGCCGATGATGATCAGCCAGACGAAGAACAGCGCGATCGCCAGGACGCACGAGAACTTCAGGACGGTAACCGGGTTGATGTGCCTGATCTGCAGTCTGGCCCGCCGCGGCCCGCGGCTTCGGCCGGCTCGGATGCCCCGGATGGAGGACGTCGTCGGGTGCCCATCGCCGCTTGCCGGTACACCGGGCACGGCGACCGGCGGTTGGGTGGCCGTGGTCGGCGGAGCGGACCGCTCCTGCACCGGTTCGGTCGCCGTGCGTGGCGACCCGGAAATCGTCGTCGCGCCGAACTCGTCCGCCGAGGACGGCGACGTGGCGGTCTCGGGCTTGGCCAGGTCGGGCTTGGCCAGGTCGGGCTTGGCCACGTCGGCCTTGGCGGTCTCCGGCTTGGTCAGGTCGGGCCCGGCCCCGTCGGGCTTCGTGCCGTCAGTGCCCGGGTCCGCCGGCAGCGACTGCGTACTCGGCGACTGCGTACTCGGCGGAGCGGTGGTGCCACCGAAGGGCGGTGTCGTCATCGCTACTCCTGCTCGTCCGGTTCGTCGGCGTTGCGCGCCAAAGCCACCACGTTGACCCCGTCCGGCAGATTCATCAACCGCACGCCCATGGTCTGTCGCTGGGCGCGCCGGACTTCCGCGGCCTTGGTGCGGATCACCACACCGTCGGACGTGATCCCGTAGATCTCGTCCTTGCCGGACACCGCGACCGCTCCGACCAATCCACCTCGGGTGGACACGATACGCGCGGTCAGAACCCCCTTACCGCCTCGGCCCTGCACCGGGTACTCGCTGATCTTGGTCCGCTTGGCGAAGCCACCCTCGGTGGCGACCAGGATCTCGACGTCGTCGAGGTCGTCACGCACGACCAGCATCGACAGCAGTTCGTCAGCGTCGTTGAACCGCATCCCCACGACACCGGAGGTGGCCCGGCCCATCGGACGAAGGGTGTCGTCCTTGGCATGGAACCGGATCGACATCGCCTTGCGGCTGATGAGCAGCAGGTCGTCCTCGGCCGAGATCAGGGCCGCGCCGATCAGCTCGTCGTCCTCACGCAGGTTGACCGCCACGATGCCGCCGCTGCGGTTCGAGTCGAACAACGTCAGTTCGGACTTCTTGACCAGTCCGTGCTTGGTCGCGAGGACGAGGTAGGGGGACTGCTCGTAGTTCTTGAGCGCGATGACGTTGGCGATCTGCTCGCCGGGCTGGAAGGCCAGCAGGTTCGCGACGTGCTGCCCGCGCGCGTTGCGGTTGGCCTCGGGCAGCTCGTAGGCCTTCGCTCGGTAGACCCGGCCCTTGTTCGTGAAGAACAGGATCCAGTCGTGCGTAGAGCTGACGAAGAAGTGCGACACGATGTCGTCGGTGCGCAGGTTCGCGCCCTGCACCCCCTTCCCGCCGCGCCGCTGGGCCCGGTAGAGGTCGGTCTTGGTGCGCTTGGCGTAGCCGGTGCGCGTGATCGTGACGACCACGTCCTCCTGCGCGATGAGGTCTTCCATCGAGACGTCGCCGTCGTGCGGGACGATGCGGGTGCGCCGGTCGTCGCCGAACTTGTCGACGATCTCGCTCAGTTCGTCGCGGATGATCTGCCGCTGACGTCCGGGCTTGGCCAGGATGTCGCTCAGATCGGCGATCTCGGTCTCGATCTCGGCCGCCTCGTCGATGATCCGCTGACGCTCGAGGGCCGCGAGCCGCCGAAGCTGCAGGTCGAGGATCGCGTTGGCCTGAAGCTCGTCGATCGCGAGCAGCGTCATCAGCCCGCCGCGCGCCTCCTCGGCCGAGGGCGAACTCCGGATCAGCGCGATCACCGCGTCGAGCTGATCGAGCGCCTTGAGGTAGCCGCGCAGGATGTGGGCGCGCTCTTCCTTCTTTCGCAGCCGGAACCGGGTACGCCGGACGATGACGTCGATCTGGTGCTCGACGTAGAAGGACACGAACTGGTCCAGCCGCAGCGTGCGCGGCACACCGTCGACGATCGCGAGCATGTTCGCGCCGAAGGTCGTCTGCAGCTGAGTGTGCTTGAACAGGTTGTTCAGCACGACCTTGGCGACGGCATCGCGCGAGAGGGTGATCACGATCCGCATGCCGATGCGGTCGGAGCTCTCGTTGTGGATCGCCCGGATGCCGGCGATCTTGCCTTCCTTGACCAGCGCGGCGATCGACTCGACGAGGTTGTCGGGGTTCACCTGGTACGGCAGTTCGGTGACGACCAGGATGGTTGCGCCCTTCTGGTCCTCCTCCACCTCGACGACCGCGCGCATGCGGATCGAGCCGCGGCCGGTGCGGTAGGCGTCCTCGACGCCCTCTCGTCCGACGATCAGGCCGCGGGTCGGGAAGTCGGGCCCGGGCACGAGCCTGATCAACTCGGTGAGCAGTTCCTCGTGCGTCGCGTCCGGGTGGTCCAGCGCCCACACGACGCCGGAGGCGACCTCGCGCAGGTTGTGCGGCGGGATCCGCGTGGCCATGCCGACCGCGATGCCCTCGGACCCGTTGACCAGCAGGTTCGGGAAGCGTGCGGGCAGGATGACCGGCTCGACGGTGTTACCTGCGTAGTTCGGCGTGAAATCGACGGTCTCCTCGTCGATGTCGCGCAACATCTCCATGGCGAGGTTCTGCAGCCGGCACTCGGTGTAGCGGTAGGCCGCGGCCGGGTCGTTGCCGGGCGAGCCGAAGTTGCCCTGCGGGTCGATCAGGGGGTAGCGCAGCGACCAGGGCTGCGCCATCCGGACGAGCGCGTCGTACAGCGCCGAATCCCCGTGCGGGTGGTAGTTGCCCATGACGTCGCCGACCACGCGGCCGCACTTGACGTAGTTGCGGTCCGGGCGGAAACCCGAGTCGTACATCCCGTAGAGGATCTTGCGGTGCACCGGCTTGAGCCCGTCGCGCACGTCCGGCAACGCCCGCCCGACGATGACCGACATCGCGTAGTCGATGTAGCTGCGCTGCATCTCCGTCTGGATGTCGACCGGCTCGATGCGGTCGTACTGCGGCGGCTCGGTGATGTCAGTCATGCGTCAGTCCCACTCTCGATCGTGCTCGTTGCGTCGTCATCTGCCCCAGAGCCACCGTTGACCTGGACGCCGCCCCCGGAACCTGACCGTCAGATGTCAAGGAACCGCACATCCTTGGCATTGCGGATGATGAACGAGCGTCGTGCCTCGACGTCCTCACCCATCAGCACGCTGAACAGCTCATCCGCGGTCGCGGCGTCGTCGAGTGTGACCAGGCGCAGGATCCGGTTCGACGGGTCCATCGTGGTCTCCCACAGCTCCTTGGAGTTCATCTCGCCGAGACCCTTGTACCGCTGGATCGGGTCGTCCTTCGCCAGCCGGCGGCCGGTCTCCTGGCCGGCTTTGACCAGGCCGTCGCGCTCCTTGTCGGAGTAGACGTAGCTCGGGTCGCCCTTGCTCCACTTGATCTTGTACAGCGGCGGAGCGGCGAGGTAGACGTGCCCGGCCTCGATCAGCGGACGCATGAACCGGAACAGCAGCGTCAGCAGCAAGGTGGTGATGTGCTGGCCGTCGACGTCGGCGTCGGCCATCAGCACGATCTTGTGATAGCGCAGTTTTGTCACGTCGAACTCGTCGTGGATGCCGGTGCCCAGCGCGGTGATCAGCGACTGGACCTCGTTGTTCTTCAACACCCGGTCGATGCGCGACTTCTCGACGTTGATGATCTTGCCGCGGATCGGCAGGATCGCCTGGAACATCGAGTCGCGGCAGGACTTCGCCGAACCGCCTGCCGAGTCGCCCTCGACGATGTAGAGCTCGCTCTCGCCGGGATCGGTCGAGCGGCAGTCGGCCAGCTTGCCCGGCATACCGAACGTGTCGAGCGCATTCTTGCGCGACAGCTTGCGGGCCTGTTGCGCGGCCTTCCGGGCCCGCGCCGCCTGCGAGATCTTGTTGACCACGGTCTTCGCGTCGGACGGGTTCTGCTCGAACCAGGCATTGAGCTTCTCGTTGCACACCTGCTGCACGAACGTCTTTGCCGACGAGTTGCCGAGCTTGGCCTTCGTCTGCCCCTCGAACTGCGGCTCGCCGAGCTTGATCGACACGATCGCGGCAAGGCCTTCACGAATGTCGTCGCCGCTGAAGCGGTCTTCTGCCGTGTTCTTGATGATCTTCTTGTCGATCGCCCACCGGTTGACCACGTTGGTCAGCGCGGCGCGGAAGCCCTCTTCGTGGGTTCCGCCCTCGACCGTGTTGATCGTGTTGGCGAAGGTGTAGACGCTCTCGGAGTAAGTGCCGTTCCACTGCATCGCGATCTCGACAGACGCCAAGTTGGCAACGTCCTCGTCGGTGAAATAGATCGGGACGGTGTGGATCGGCGCCTTCGTCGCGTTGAGGTGCTTGACGAAGTCGGCGATACCGCCGGCGTAGTGGTACGTGACTTCTTTCGGCGCCTTGCTCGCCTGCGGTGTCGACTCGGCGTCGTCCTCGTCGACGACCTTCTCGGCGCGCTCGTCGCGGAGCACGATCGTCAGGCCGCGGTTCAGGAACGCCATCTCTTGCAGACGTCGGCTGATCGTCTCGAAGTTGTAGGTCGTGGTCTCGAAGATCGTCTCGTCGGCCCAGAACGTAACCTGCGTGCCGTGCTTGGTGGACTTCTCACCCTTGGCCAGCGGACCGGCGGGCTTCTGCGCGACGTAGGGCTG
The DNA here is from genome assembly GCA_963750295.1 of uncultured Actinomycetota bacterium. Taxonomy (GTDB): domain Bacteria; phylum Actinomycetota; class Actinomycetes; order Mycobacteriales; family Jatrophihabitantaceae; genus CAVVPY01. The sequence continues at coordinate 124,327 of CAVVPY010000005.1, read as the reverse complement.
GCTCCAGTGGAAGCCGTCGCGGTCGATCTCGACCTCGAGCCGGCTGCTGAGCGCGTTGACGACCGAGACCCCGACGCCGTGCAGACCGCCGGAGACCGCGTAGGCCTTGCCGTCGAACTTCCCGCCTGCGTGCAGGACGGTGAGGATGACTTCGACCGTCGGCTTTTTCTGCGTGGGGTGCATGTCGACCGGCATGCCGCGGCCGTTGTCAGCCACCCGGATCCCGCCGTCGGCGCGCAGGGTCACCTCGATCCGGTCGCAGTGCCCGCCCAGCGCTTCATCGACGGAGTTGTCGACGACCTCCCAGACCAGGTGGTGCAGGCCGCGTTCGGAGGTGGACCCGATGTACATGCTGGGACGCTTGCGAACCGCTTCGAGACCTTCCAGAACGGTGATCGAACTGCCGGTGTACTCGTTCTGCTTGCTCGGCACGGGCCGTCCTCTCCAGTTGCTGCGACCGCCGCGAGGCGGGACAAACGCCCTGAACCGGGCGCACTCGTGGGCAGCGAGGACGTGTCAGACACGAACGAGGGGCGGACGAGGCGTGTGGGACACACGCACCGCCACCCCGTGTCTCGATCAGTCTCACGATCGCTGCCTTACCGGTCCAGTCTAGCCCATGCGGGTGACCCGAACGGCTGTTGACGCGCCTGATCGCGCCACTGAGACAACCAGGTGCCCCGCAGGCGGGAACCTATACGGCACGGGTTGACACCACGTGCGGGCGCGATCAGCGATACGGCTCAGCCGTAGGTGTCCCGCGGACCGCGGGCTCCGCGCACCGAGAACCGGCCATGCTTCCAGCTCGGCCCGACCGGGCCGGTGACGATGACCTTGGTGACGACCGTCGGACCGAGTTCGGCCGCGATCCGCGCGAGCAGGGTCGCCGAGAGCAACCGCAGCTGGGTGGCCCAGGCCGTCGACTCGGCGGCGATGTGCAGCTCGCCGCCGCGCAGGCTCGTCGGACTGCAGTGCGAGGCGACATCGGGGCCGACGATCCGCGCCCAGTCGCCCAGCGCGCGGGCCTCGGCCAGCGGGCGCTCCCAGCCGCGGTCGGCGGTCAAGCCCCGCAACACCGAACCGATCAGTTGCGGATCGGTGTCGTCCGGTGCCGGTCCGGAGTAGCCGCCCCGGCCGGCCGGGTCGGCGTCGGCTGGCCGCGCCCGCCGGGTTCGAGCCGGGCGCGCGATGCCGCGGACGATGCCCTGGGCGCGGGCGAGCGCGGCACGCACCGGGTCGCCGGCGTCCGAGTTGTCCACAATGGGCGGCGGTTGTCCACCGCCCCCTGTGGACGACGGGGGGTCCCCGCTCGGGGCGGGCGGGTCAGCCGGCACGGGTCACCAGTCCGTCCGCGACCTCGTACCGGGCGCCCGCCAGCACGGCCGGGACGTCCGAGTCGACGGCCGCGGTCACGATGGCCTGCTCGGCCTTGCTGGCCACCAGCGCCAGCTGCTCGCGCCGGTGCACGTCGAGTTCGGCGAACACGTCGTCGAGGACGAGGACCGGGTCGCCGCCGGACGGGTGGTCGGCCCGCAGCAGCTCGTAGCTGCCCAGGCGCAGCGCCAGCGCCACCGACCAGCCCTCGCCGTGGCTGGCGTAGCCGCGAACCGGCAGCTCGCCGAGTGCGAGGTCGAGCTCGTCGCGGTGCGGCCCGACGAGGTTCATGCCGCGCTCGAGTTCGGTCGTGCGCATTCGGGACAGCTCGGCCAGCAGCAGCGGCTGCAAGTCCGCGGCGCCGGGGACGACCTCGTCCGAGCCGGCCGCGAGGGGTACCGACGCGGCGTAGCGCAGGTCGAGCGGCGCGCTCACCGGCGCGACCTGCGCGTAGGCGGCGACCGCGTGCGGCCGCAACGCAGCGACCGCCGAGAGTCGCGCGGCCAGCAGCTCGGCCCCGTGTTCGGCCAGGTGGCCGTCCCACACGTCGAGCGTGGCCAGCTCCGGTGCCGCGCCGGAGCGTCGTGACGCCCCGGCGGACTTCAACAGGGCCGCGCGCTGCTTGAGCACGCGCTCGTAGTCCGACCGGACGGCCGCCATCCGTGGCGAGCGGGCGACCACCAGCTCGTCCAGGAACCGGCGCCGCTCGGCCGGGTCCCCGCGCACGATCGCGAGATCCTCGGGCGCGAACAGCACCCACCGCAGCACGCCCAGCACGTCCCGGGGTCGGGGGACCGGCGCGCCGTTGAGGCGGGCCCGGTTGGCCCGGCCCGGCGTGATCTCGACCTCGACTCGCAGCTCGCGCCCGGACGAGGCGACGGCCGCCCGGACGACGGCGCGCTCGGCGCCGGTACGGACGAGGGGAGCATCGGTGGCCACCCGGTGGCTGCCGAGCGTGGCCAGATAACCGAGCGCTTCGACGAGGTTGGTCTTGCCCTGGCCGTTCGACCCCACGAAAACGCTCGGACCGGGTTCGAACGCGACGTCCGCGGTGGTCCAGCTGCGGAAATCGGCGATCGAGAGATGCCGGACGAACACGTCAGCCCGGCAGCCGGACCGGCATCATGACGTAGGTGTACTCGCCGGCGTCCGCGGCGGCACTGTCCGGACGAAGCACCACCGGCTTGTTCGGCGAGGTGAACAGCATCCGCGCGGTCGGCACCGTCAGGGCGCCGAGCCCGTCGAGTAGGAACTGTGGATTGAACGCCGTGGTGATCTCGTCGCCGTCGTAGTCGACCTCGAGCTGCTCCTCGGCGCGGCCCTCGTCCTCGGCGCCGGCAGTCAGGGCGAGCGTTCCGGCGCTGAACTCCAGCCGGACCGGGGTGTTCCGGTCGGCGACGAGCGCGACGCGGCGTACCGCGTCGACGAGCGGCGCCACCGTGATCTCGGCGGCCGAGGACCACTCGTTGGGCAGCAGCGACCGGTAGGCGGGGAAGGTCGCATCAAGCAGGCGCGTCGTCGCACGGCTGGCCCGGCCGTGCGAGGTGCCACTGAAACCGATGATGCCCTCACCGGATGCGCCCGCGGCCGTGCCGGACAGCGCAATCGTGAGCAACTCGCCGGAGGCCAGGCTCTTGGCCGCATCATTGAGCGTGCGTGCCGGGACGAGCACCTGCACGGCCTCCGCACCGGGATCGTCCGGGTTCCAGTCCAGCTCACGCACCGCCAGGCGGTAGCGGTCGGTGGCGGCGAGGGTCAGCCGCGAGCCGTCGATCTCGAGCCGGACGCCGGTGAGCATCGGCAGCGTGTCGTCGCGGCCGGCGGCGATGGCCACCTGGTTGACCGCGTGCGCGAACTCGGTGCTGGGCACCGTCCCCGCTGTGCTGGGCATGTTCGGCAACCGCGGGTAGTCCTCGACGGGCATCGTCGGCAGCGTGAACCGGGACGAACCACACGAGATCGTCAGCCGCGAGCCCTCGACGGTCACGTCGACCGGGTGCGGTGGCAGCGCCTTGGTGATCTCGGCGAGCAGCCGGCCGGACACCAGCGCCTGCCCGGCGGCGGCCGCGGTGACGTCGAGGTCGACCTCGGTCGATGCCTCCAGGTCGAAACCGGAGATGCTCAGCTGCTCGCCGGTCACCGACAGCAGCAGCCCGGCCAGAACCGGCATCGTCGGCCGGGTCGACAGACTGCGCGCCGCCCAGCTGACCGCATCGGCGAGTACGTCGCGCTCGACCCGGAACTTCATGCCCTGCCTCCATCGTGATCGCGGCCCGTGCCGCGGAACCGTCCCGGGCGTCCCGGGATGTCCCCAGTAGCTAACGCCGTTGTCTGTTGCCTTACGGGAGAGAGATATTCGTTGTCTTCGTCGCTGCTGTGCATTCTGGGGACAACCTTGCCAATCGCCCGGAGAACCGGCGCCCGACACGGGTGAGCCCTGTGGACAGTCGTGAGCAGATCATGCCCGGTCGTGGGGACAAAGCGTGGACGGAGGGTGTCACTGGGATGTCGTGCACATGAGCAACGGCGGTATCGACAGGGTTCTCCACAGCCTCGCCCACAGTCTGTGTACGGTCGTCGATCATGCTCGGGACCGGAGCTTGATCCGGCTGGTGAGCTCGCTGATCTGGTTGTAGGCGGTCAGTTTCTCCAGGATCTGGGTCTTCACCTTGCGTTCGGCGTGCAGCACCGTGGTGTGGTCGCGGTTGCCGAACAGCCGGCCGATGCTCGGCAGGGAGAGGTCGGTCAGCTCGCGGCACAGATACATCGCCATCTGCCGCGCGCCGACGAGGGCCCGGCTGCGCGAACTGCCGGTGAGATCGTCGAGCGTGACCGCGAAGTACTCGGCGGTGACGGCCATGATCGTAGCGGCGGTGATCTCGGGTGCGTTCGACTCGCCGACCAGGTCCTTGAGCACCGTCTCGGTCAGCCGCATGTCGATGATCTGCCGGTTCAGGCTGGCGAACGCCGTCACCCGGATCAGCGCGCCCTCGAGCTCGCGGATGTTGCTCTGCACGCGGGTGGCGATGAACTCGAGCACCTCTGGCGGCAGGTTCATGCCCTCCTGGGCGGCCTTCTTGCGCAGGATCGCGATGCGGGTCTCGAGGTCGGGGGCCTGGACGTCGGTCGTCAGGCCCCATTCGAAGCGGGTGCGCAGCCGATCCTCGAGCGAGGCGAGCTGGCGCGGGGCCTTGTCCGAGCTGATGACGATCTGCTTGTTCGCGTTGTGCAGGGTGTTGAACGTGTGGAAGAACTCCTCCTGCGTCCGTTCGGCGCGCTCCAGGAACTGGATGTCGTCGATCAGCAGCAGGTCGACCGAGCGGTAGCGGGACTGGAAGGCCTGCATCTTGTCGTCTCGGACGGAGTTGATGAAGTCGTTGGTGAACTCCTCGCTGCTGACGTAGCGGGTGCGCAGCCCCGGCTGCAGTCGCTGTGCGTAGTGACCGATGGCGTGCAGCAGGTGCGTCTTGCCCAGTCCCGAGTCGCCGTAGACGAACAGCGGGTTGTACGCGCGGGCCGGCGCCTCGGCGACTGCGACCGCCGCGGCGTGGGTGAACCGGTTGCTCGCGCCGATGACGAAGGTGTCGAAGGTGTACTTCGGGTTCAGCCGCGCCTCGCCGGGCGCCCGCGCCGGCCGGGCACCGTTGCCGGGTGTGGGCATCGGTCGCCGGGGTCCGCTGCGGGTGCCGTCCTGGTCCACCGCGTCGAAGGAGTCGGAGTCGCTGAACGTGTCGCCGGGGTACTCGGCCGCGTACCCCGAGGCGGTGTCGTCCACCTCGTCGACGTACTTGTCGTAGTCGTCCTCGGTGTCGGCGTCGGCGTCCGGGTCGGCGTCGGTCACGGGATCGTCCACGGTCTGGACGGTGACGGCGATCTGCACGTCGTGCCCGATTTCCTGGCCGAGGATCTCGGCGAGGTAGGGGCGTAGCCGGTTGTCGAGGTAGTCGCGGACGAACTCGTTCGGCGCGGCCAGCAGGGCGGTGTCCTCGACCACGCCGAGCAGCCGGGTCAGGCTCAGCCACGCCTTGTGCTGCGGACGGAGGGTGTCGTCATGCTCGAAGCGTCGGCTCGTGCGGTCCCAGACGCCAACAAGGTCGCTCTTGTCGTCCACGAGTCGGATTCACTCCAGCCAGTTGTCATGCCCGTCGAGGTTGCGTTACCGAGGTTGCCCGAGCGTGGTGCTCGGGCCAACGGCAGGCGACCCACTGCGACACACCGTGGACTGTGCCCAGCGTGCGGAATCCACATAGTTGTCCACAACTGTGTACGGCATGGCCCCATGCGCGGGTGCGGCGGGGCGTACTGGCTGGTGCCGTAGTAGTTCTGTGGCGGACTTCTCGTGGACCGAGTCGGGTGACCGGTGGAGCAATGCGTTCGCACGCCGTCGTGCGGACCCGGTGGGGGAACCTAACAGTGCCTGCGGAGGGACGACAATAGAGCCCGGCGTGTCGTCGGAAAAGGTCCCATGTGCTGGCGCGTTCGTGCCTAAGATGTGCGCCCTTTCGACCCCTTCGCCGGTCCTGACCCGCCCCGGTGTGGCCCCGTCCCGGGGATTCGCCGGACCGTGGCGGTTTGACCTGCACGGTCCACGATCCGTACCGTGGAGCGGACCCGGACGTCGGTCGCCGCACTCGCGTGCGTAGCCGCCATTCGTCGGGCTGCAGGTCGCGCCTGGCGACCACCCGGCATGCGGGTCCACAGCATCGTGACCACCACGATCATCGAGGCGATGGAGTCCGACCGTGAGCAAGCGCACCTTCCAGCCGAACAACCGCCGGCGGGCCAAGACCCATGGGTTCCGCCTTCGGATGCGGACCCGCGCGGGCCGCGCCATCATCGCTACGCGGCGCCGTAAGGGTCGCCGCGAGCTGTCCGCCTGACCCGGCTGACCGTCCCGCAGCGTCCAGTGCTGCCCCCTGTGCACCGTCTGCGGCGATCGTCGGAGTTTGCGACGATCGTCCGGTATGGCGCGCGCGCCCGTTCGGGCACCCTTGTGGTTCACCACCGCTCTGTCTTGAGCGAGCCTGTCTTGAGCGAGCCTGCCCCGACCGGTGCGGCTCGGGTCGGGCTGATTGTGGGCCGGACGGTCGGGGGCAGCGTCGTGCGGCATCGGGTCAGCCGGCGTCTGCGTGCGCTGCTGGCTGACCGCGTCGCGAAGCTGCCGGACGGCAGCGGCACCGTGGTCCGAGCGCTGCCGACGGTCGTCAATGCCAGCTACGCCCGACTCGGGACCGATCTCGACAGCGCGCTGCGCCGGGTCCGCTCGTGACCTCCGGCCGGACGGAGTCCGGGTCGCCGGGACCGGTCGCGCGCGCCGGCCTGCGGGTCCTGCGCTGGTACCGAACCGCGATCAGCCCGGCCTTCGCGCCGCGCTGCCGATTCACCCCGTCGTGCTCGGCGTACGCGATCGAGGCGATCGAACGTTTCGGCGGTGCCCGTGGCAGCTGGCTGGCCGTGCGGCGGCTGCTGCGCTGCCACCCCTTCCACACCGGCGGGCACGACCCGGTACCGCAGCGCGTTGAGCCCGATGGCCGCGACGCGGTCATCGCACCTGCCTCGCCGCCGCCCGTTCGTCCCCGCGCCCGTCGTCCTCGACCCGCCCACCCGGCTGCCTAGGAGTTTCTCGCGTGCTCGACTTCCTGTACACGGCCGTGTCGTGGGTGCTGCTGCGGTGGCACCAACTGTTCACCGCGCTCGGTATGGACTCCGCCAGCGGGCTGAACTGGTCGATGTCGATCGTGTTCCTCGTGGTCACGGCTCGGCTGTTGCTGTTCCGCCTGTTCGTCAAGCAAGTGAAGTACCAGCGGCACATGCAGGAGATGCAGCCCAAGATCCAGGCACTGCGCGAGAAGTACAAGGGCGATCGCGCCGAGATGCAGCGGCAGATGATGAAGCTGCAGCAGGACCAGGGCTTCAATCCGCTGGCCGGCTGCCTGCCGATGTTCTTGCAGATCCCGATCTTCATCTCGCTCTATCACGTGCTGCGGCACGTCTCGAACTCGGCAGCGGTGTGCGACGACCCGGCCCGCGGCGGGAGCCATCTGCTCACCCTCTACACGTTCACCAAATCCGAGACGTGCGAGTCGGCGAAGGCGCGGCTCTTCGGCGCACCGCTGGCCGCATCGCTGCACGACACGTCGGAGAAGATCCACCTGCTGGCCGGCGACCCGTCCGCAACGCGGATCGTGACGGTCGTGCTGGTCGTCATCAGCGCCGCCGCCACGTTCTACACGCAGCGGCTCGCGATGGCCAACCTGACCACCGTGCCGACCGGCACCGCCGCCACCGTCCAGCGGTTGATGCGGGTGTTCATCCCCGTGTCGGTGCTGTTCTCGGGGATCATCTTCCCGCTCGGTGTGCTGCTGTACTGGTTCACCTCCAATACCTGGACGTTGCTGCAACAGATGTACATCAACCGCTATCACCCACATGCGCCGAAGGACGTCCCCGAGACCGGGGTGGTCGGCCGCACGCTCGCTCCGAAGCCGGGTCAACGACCGGTCCGCGATGGCCGCGGTCGGGCGACGCTGGTGAAGGATCCCGAGGGCTCGGCGACGACGCAGAATGCCGGCACGGCGAAGGACGACGCTGAGCCCGCCACCGGCAAGCAGGGCACCGGCGAGTCGCCGGCCGCGCGCTCGACCACACCTCGACCCGGCCAACGCCCGAATCGCCCCGGCGGCGGCGGGGGCAAACGACCACCCGGCAAGAAGAAACGACGCTGACCAAGCCCGACCCCCAGTTGCACCAAGGAGTGCCACGAGATGAGTGAGACCGCGAGCGAGCTCGCAACCGAGCACGACGTGCAGGACGTTGCCGAGGACGGCCCCCGCGCCGACAGCGGTGCGCGATCAGCGGTGCCGGACAGCGGTGCCCACGCTGTCGCCGCCGACGGCACCGGCGACGGCACCGGCGACGGCACCGGCGACGAAGGACACCGACGCCGACGAGGACACCGACCCGAACGCGCACCTCGTCGTCGAGGGCGACATTGCCGCCGACTATCTAGAGCGACTGCTCGACATCGTCGACTACGACGGCGACATCGACCTCGACGTCGAGAACGACCGCGCGATCGTCGCGATCATCGGCAGCGGCTTGCAGTCGCTGGTCGGGCAGCACGGCGAGACGCTGGACGCGCTGCAAGAGCTGACCCGGCTCGCCGTCGCACAGAAGACCGGCAACCGCAGCCGCTTGATGCTCGACATCAGCGGCCACCGGCAGGCACGCCGGGCCGAGCTGTCCGCGCTCGCCGCCGACACCGCGACGCAGGTGCTGGACGCGGGCGAGGCCCAGCGGCTGGCACCGATGAACCCGTTCGAGCGCAAGGTCGTCCACGACACGATCACCGGCATCGACGGCGTACGTAGCGAGTCCGAGGGCGAGGAGCCGAACCGCCGGGTTGTCGTGCTGCTCGCCCCCTGACCGAGACGTCCGGCCCGCCGACCGTGTGCGGCCCCGATCCAGCCGCCGAGAAGGCCAGTTCCGCGGGCAGTGAGGTTGCCGCGGAGGCTGGAGTAACCGTCGAGCCGGCGCCGGTCGAGGCCGGGCTGGTGTTCGGTGACCAGGTGGGGCTCGCCCGGCAGTTCGCTCGGTTCCTCGCCGAGCAGGGCGTGCTACGCGGGCTGATCGGGCCGCGTGAGCCGGGGCGACTGTGGACGCGACACCTGCTCAACTGCGCGGTCATCGCCGACCTCATCCCGGCAGGCAGTCGCGTGATCGACGTCGGATCGGGCGCGGGCCTGCCGGGTCTCGTGCTGGCGATTCACCGTCCAGACCTGCGGCTGTGCCTGCTCGAACCGATGCGCCGGCGCTGCGACTTTCTCACCGAGGCCGTCCACCTGCTGGGCGTCGCCGATCGGGTCGAGGTGGTCTGCGGACGCGCGGAGGACCCGCAGGCCCGGGCTGCCGCCGGGCTGGCGGATTGGGTCACTGCTCGGGCAGTAGCGCCGCTACCGCGTTTGGTGGGATGGTGCCTACCGTTGCTCGCGGTGGGCGGATCCGTCGCCGCGATCAAGGGGTCAAGAGCCGCCGACGAGTTGGCGGCAGCGGACGAGACGTTCCGGGCCGCTGCGGTGCGGGGCCGGATCGCTCGCTGCGGGGTGGACGTGCTCGCCGATCCGACCACCGTGATCGTGGTGGAGCCCTACCCTGGCTCGCGAGTCACCGACCGTCGGGCCCGCGGCGCCCGGACACCGAGGCGCCAGACAAGGAGAGGACACCGATGACGTACCCGTCCGTCCCAGTGGAGGACGACGTGAGGGTGTCGGCCGAGCCAGTCGATGTTTCACGTGAAACGCCGACGGCCGCGGGCAGCCGCGACGCAGGTGGCGCGCACGACGCCGACCTCGGTGCTCTTGGTGGTGACGATGTTTCACGTGAAACGGCGCTCACCGCCGAAGCGAGGGATGACAGCAGTTTCGACACCCCCATCGCGCGGGAGGCGGCGCACGCGGTCGAGGTGCTCAACGTCCGGCAACAGCAGTGGCCGCGTCCGGAGTCGACCCGCGTCCTGACCGTCGCCAACCAGAAGGGCGGGGTGGGTAAGACGACGAGCGCCGTCAACATCGCCGCTGCACTCGCCCTGCACGGGCTGCGCGTGGTGGTGATCGACCTCGACCCCCAGGGCAACGCGAGCACCGCACTCGGCATCGACCACAGTGTCGGAACACCGTCCATCTACGACGTCCTGCTCGGCGGTCGCCCGCTCGCTGACGTCACCGTGGTCACCGGAGTGGTGGACACGCTCGTCGGCGTGCCCGCGACGCTGGATCTCGCCGGTGCCGACATCGAGCTGACCTCGCAGGTCGCTCGCGAATACCGGTTGCAGCGGGCGGTCAACACCTTCCTCGAGGACACCAAGGACGCACCTGATCGGCCGGACTACGTCATCATCGACTGCCCTCCGTCCCTCGGCCTGCTCACGCTGAACGCCCTCGTCGCCGGACGGGAGGTGCTCATCCCGATCCAGTGCGAGTACTACGCGCTCGAGGGGCTGGCGCAGCTGCTCAATACCGTCGAGTTGGTTCGAGCCCACCTGAACCCGACGTTATGGGTCAGCACGGTGCTGCTGACGATGTACGACGGCCGGACCCGCCTGGCAGACCAGGTCGCGGCCGAGGTGCGTGAGCACTTCGGCGAGCTGGTGCTGAGCCCGCTCATCCCGCGAAACGTTCGGGTGTCGGAGGCGCCGGGCTTCGGCCAGACCGTCATGACCTACGACGCCGGCTCGCGCGGCGCGGTCGGGTATCTGCAAGCTGCCCGCGAGATCGCCGAGCGCGGCCGGGCCACCCCGGCGGTCGACATCCCGACCGACGAGTCCGAGGCCGCGCGGAGCATGGTCGACGACCACGCTGAGGACGTACCGGCCAGCGTGACCGATGCTGACGCCCTGAGCGGCCCCGGCGCGCCGCCGGCGCTGCACCCGCCACCGGAGGATCCGGTCGGCCACCATGGACGAGACGACGAAGCCAGCAACGAGCCCAGCAACGAGCCCAGCAACGACATCGAACCGGCCGGCACTCTCGACGGCAGCCAGCACTCGCCGTCACAATCCATGCCGGGCGCATTCGGCGCGCACGCGGACAGGGATGCGGGGGACGGTCATGAGCGGTAAGTACCGGCGAGGCGGGCTCGGCCGCGGGCTGGGCGCGCTGATTCCGACTGCGCCGCCGGAGCCCGAGCAGGTCGGGGGCGGCACCGAGCCTGGTACGCAGACCGACTATCCACCGATGCCGGCCTACGGCGCGCCCGGTTCCGAGCCCATCTCGGACGAGCAGTCGCCGAGTAACGGGCCGGACGCCAACCGCGACGACTGTGCACCGGCCGGCGACGAGGGCCCGGGTGAGCGGGGCGCGCCGCCGTTGGTACCGGGTGACCCGACCGCACTGGTCCCGGTCGTCGGCGCGGAGTTCCGCGAGGTGCCGCTCGACTCGATCCGCCCGAACCCCCGCCAGCCCCGGCAGGTGTTCGACGATGAGGCACTGGCTGAACTGACCCATTCCATCCGCGAGTTCGGGGTACTCCAGCCGGTCGTGGTTCGCGAGGCCGACGGCGGGTTCGAGCTGGTGATGGGTGAGCGCCGGCTGCGGGCCGCGATCGCCGCCGGCCTGGCCGCCATCCCGGCGATCGTCCGGGGGACCGCGAACGAGGCGATGCTGCGCGACGCGCTGCTCGAGAACGTCCACCGGGCTCAGCTGAACCCGTTGGAGGAAGCCGCCGCCTACCAGCAACTGTTGGAGGAGTTCGGCGCCACCCACGAGGAATTGGCGAGCCGGATCGGACGCAGCCGGCCGCAGGTGACCAACACGATCCGGCTGCTGAACCTGCCGATCCCCGTGCAGCGGCGGGTCGCGGCCGGCATCATCTCGGCCGGCCACGCCCGGGCGCTGCTCGGGATCGAGGACATGTCCGCTCAGGAGGACCTCGCCGGCCGCATCGTCGCGGAGGGGCTCTCGGTGCGGGCCACCGAGGAACTCGTCTCGCTGCACCTGCACGGCCACGACACGAAGAAGGCACCCCGGCGCTCGCCGACCGGGCGGATCACGGCGCCTGCGCTGACCGAGTTGGCCGAACGGCTCTCCGATGCCTTCGACACGCGGGTGCGCGTCGACCTCGGCCGGAGCAAGGGCAAGATCACCGTCGAGTTCGCCACCATCGACGACCTCGAACGGATCGTCGCCGTGATGAGCGGCCGGCTGTCCCTCGAGCCCGACGGGCACCGGCCCGCCGACCGGAGCGATGAAGCGACGCCGCCCGAGCAGCACCACGACGAGCAGCACCACGACGAGCAGCACCACGACGAGCAGCACCACGACGAGCAGCACCACGACGAGCAAGGCAGCAGGACGGGTAGTCGGGCCTACCTGGACCCGCTGTCGCTCCCGGGCGCGAACGAGCCATAGGCGACCACGTCCGCGAGCCGACGCCGCCCGCGGCGCAGCGAGGGTGACCGGGAATCCGGCGCAGGCGTGCCTAGGCTGATCACACCGATCGGCGTCAGCCGCTCTGGGACGGCGAAGGCCTCCCGCAGGGCCGCCCACCGCGTCGGCGGCACCCCGAAGAAGCAGGCGCCCAGGCCGTGGTCCTCGGCGGCGAGCAGCGCGATCATCGCGGCCATCGCGGTGTCCAGGTGCCAGTAGGGAACCGGCCAGCGCGCCTCGTCCCGGTCGGTCCAGCCCTTGTCCGGCTCGGCGTAACGGTCGAGATAGGCCAGTTTGTCTGAGAAACACACGATCAGGCACGGCGCGGTCCGCATGCGCACCAGCCAGGAATCCGGTGCCTCCGGCTCGGCGGTCGCCGTCCAGAACGCCTCGCGCGCGGGCTGCTCATCGAGGACGAGGAACGCCCAACCCTGGGTGTGGCCGGCCGACGGCGCACGGATCGCCAGCCCGAGCAGCTCGGCCACGACCTCACGCGCGACGGGCAGGTCGGGGTCGTAGGTGCGCACCATGCGCCGGCGCCGGACCAGCTCAGCCAGTTCCATCCACCCAGTGTGCCGGGCGGGGCCCGGCGATAAGCGCTGCGCCCGACGGTGTGGTGTGTGGGATCGTTGGCGCGTGGAGCTGAGGCAATCGCGCAAACTCGAGGACGTCTGCTACGACATCCGCGGACCGGTGCTCGAGGAAGCCAAGCGGCTCGAGGAAGAAGGCCGCCGGATCATCAAGCTCAACCTCGGCAACCCGGCGCCGTTCGGCTTCGAGGCGCCGGAAGAGATTCTGGTCGACGTCATCCGGAACCTGCCGAACGCGCAGGGCTACTCCGACTCGCAGGGCCTGCTGTCAGCGCGCACGGCCATCATCCAGCACTACCAGCAGCGCGGTCTGGACGTCGACAATCCCGACGATGTCTGGCTCGGCAACGGGGTCAGCGAACTGATCACGATGTCGCTGCAGGCGATGCTCGACAACGGCGACGAGGTGCTCGTGCCGTCACCCGACTACCCGCTGTGGACGGCGTCGACGTCGCTGGCCGGCGGTCGCCCGGTCCACTACCTGTGCGACGAGGACGAGGGCTGGCTACCCGACCTGGAGGATCTGCGCTCGAAGATCACGCCGCGGACGAAGGCGATCGTCGTCATCAACCCGAACAACCCTACCGGCGCGGTGTACCCGCTGCCGGTGCTGGCGCGGATCGCGGACCTGGCCCGCGAGAACGGTCTGGTCGTGCTGGCCGACGAGATCTACGACAAGATCCTCTACGACGGGGCCGAGCACGTCCCGTTCGCGAAGGTTGCCCCGGACCTGTTCACCCTGACGTTCAACGGGTTGTCCAAGGCCTACCGGATCGCCGGCTTCCGGGCAGGGTGGATGCTCGTCACCGGCCCGAAGAAGCACGCGTCCAGCTATCTCGAGGGCATCACCATCCTCGCCAACATGCGGCTGTGCGCGAACGTGCCCGCGCAGCACGCCGTGCAGATCGCGCTGGGCGGGCGGCAGAGCGTGCGTGATCTCGTGCTGCCCGGCGGCCGGTTGCTCGAACAGCGCGACACGGCGATCCGGGCCCTCGCCGAGATCCCCGGCGTTACCTGTGTAGTTCCTAAGGGCGCGCTGTACGTGTTCCCGCGGCTGGACCCCGAGCGCTATCCGATCAAGGACGATCAGCGCTTCGTGCTGGAGCTGCTGCGCGAGCACCACGTCCTCGTCGTGCAGGGCACCGGTTTCAACTGGCCGCACTCGGACCACCTGCGCATCGTCACCCTGCCCCGGGTCGAGGACCTGGCCGAGGCGATCGGTCGGCTGGGCAGCTTCCTCGACGGCTACGAGGGCGAGTACTGAGCAGCCATCGCGCTGGCCCGGCCCGGCGGCTTAGGCTCGTCGCGTGGCCCGGCGCCTGGTCAACCTGACCCTGGACAACCTGGACGACCTCGTCTCGCCCTGCCGCTCCTGCGTGTTCTGGGAGCTCGATCCACTCTCCGGCGAGCGAGCCGGCGAGGCCGGTGCCACCGACCTCGAGAAGGAGGCGTGGGCCTCGGACACCCTGCTCGAATGGGGCAGCTGCGGCCAGCTCGCCTACATCGACGGCGTCGCGGCCGGGCACGCGCTCTACGCACCGCCGGCCTACCTGCCGCGGGCGTCGGCGTTCCCCACCTCACCGATCAGCGCGGACGCGGTGTTGCTGACGACGGTGCGGGTCGCGCCCGCGTTCACCGGCGGCGGGGTGGGCCGGATGCTCGTGCAGGCGGTGTGCCGCGACGTCGTCCGCCGGGGCATCCGGGCGGTCGAGGCGTTCGGCCGGATGCACGGCTGCGACGAAGGTCCGCTGGCCGGCCAGCCGGCCTGCCTGATGCCGGCGGACTTCCTGCTCGCGGTGGGTTTCAAGACTGTCCGGCCCCACCCGCGCACACCGCGGCTGCGGCTGGACGTGAAGAGCCTGGTGTCGTGGCGCGAGGACGTCGAAGTCGCCCTGGAACGGTGGCTCGGGTCGATCCAGGTCCCGACCCTCGCCCGCGGCTGAGTCAGGCGGTGACCGGGATCCGCAGCACGCCGGTGGGCGGATCGTCGGCCAGCGGCAGGTACAGCCGCTGGACGGCGACCAGCAGCCCCTCGGCCGCGGTGTCACGGAACAGTGGCTCGACGAGCCGGGCCCGGTCCAGCGGCGAGCTGAGGTACCCGAGTTCGACCCGGACCGCCGGCATCCGGGTCAGCCGCAGCAGCGGCCAGGTCTTGGCGTGCGTGTGACAATTCGTCAGCTTGGTGCGCGCGACCGTCTCACGCTGGACCAGGTCGGCCAGCCGCTCACCGATGGTCGAGGACGACTCGCTGGCGCCGTAGTAGTACGACGCCACCCCGTTGGCCCGCGGTGAGCCGAAACCATCCACGTGCAGTGACAGCACGAGATCGGCGCCGACGTCATTGGCCAGCGCCGCGCGCTGGGCGTCCGTGGCACCGTTGCTCGGCCCACGGGTCAGCCAGGTCTGCACCCCGAGCGCCTTCAGCCGGCCCTCGACGCGGTTGGCGAGGTCCCAGGTCAGCTCGGCCTCGGTCAGCTCGCCGTACACCGTCCCGGGGTCGTCACCGCCGTGGCCGGGGTCGACGACGATGCGCTTGCCGAGCAGGTTCGGCCCCGCTGCGGCGACGGCGACCTCCTCCCGCAGCCGCTGCGGGCGCCCACCCTTCACCCGGCCGTCGAGCTGACGCAGGGCGCGCAGGGTGGCCGGGCCGCAGATCGCGTCGGCAACCAGGCCGTAGTCCTGCTGGAAGGCGCGCAGGCACTCAGCGGTGCGGACACCGAAGCTGCCGTCGGCGCGGGCGAGGTCGTAGCCGAGCTCGAGCAGTTGCGTCTGCAGGGCGCTCACGTCGTCCCCGACGATCAGCTGACCGCCGTCATGGGCCAGGACGCGATCACCCAGGCGCCAGTGCGCGCCGGTCAGGGCCAGATAGGTCTCGGTGCCGACCACGCCGTCCACGAACATCCCGCGGTGCTGCTGGAAGTGCCGTACGGCCAGCTCGGTCGCCTCGTCGTAGAGGTCGGTGAGCCCCGACCGGGTGTTGTCGAGCAGCCCGATCGAGGCCAGCATGCGACGGACCTCTGCGACGGCGCTGTTGCGAACGCCGGTCCGTAGGGGCTGCATGGTGTGAGAGTTCCTCGCGGGTGATCGAAGCTCGGGCCGGGACTGGTCAACGCCGTCGAGCCATTGTGCCCCAGCCGAGACGCCGTCAACCACCTGTCCCGAACAGGTCCCGAACAGCTCTCCACACAGCTCACCGAACAGCACTTCGGCCGCCGCGCCCCCGTGGTACGGGGACGGCGACGGCCGACGGGCGTGCGCGCACAGGGCGCGGCGGAACGGCTCAGGCCACGAACTCGCTGAGCTCCTTGAGGATGGCAGCCTTGGGGCGCGCGCCGACGATCGTCTTCACCATCTGCCCGCCGGAGAAGACGGCCATCGTCGGGATCGACATGACCTGGTAGTTGCGGGCAGTCACCGGGTTCTCGTCGATGTTGAGCTTGACGATGGTGAGCTTGTCGGCGTGCTCGCCGGCGATCTCTTCCAGCACCGGGGCCACCTGACGGCACGGACCGCACCACTCTGCCCAGAAGTCGACCAGCACCGCCTTGTCGGCCTTGAGAACGTCGCTGTCGAAGCTGGCGTCCGTGACGATCTTGGTGTTGCTGCCCATTTTCACTCCAGTGCGGATCGGCGGGTGGGAGAACTATCGCTACAACGCCGCGGCGGTCGGCGGCATTCCGGCTCAGGCTGTGGCGGCAGCCTCAGCGGCGGCGAACTCGGGTGCCGGGTCCGCCGCGGCGTCACCGCGCGCGGCCAGGTAACGCTCGGCGTCCAGGGCCGCTGCGCAGCCGGTACCGGCCGCGGTGATCGCCTGCCGGTAGATGTGGTCGACGAGATCGCCGGCGGCGAACACGCCGGGAAGATTGGTCCGGGTGCCCGACTCGGCCAGCACGTAGCCCTCGTCATCGAGCTCGATCTGGCCCGCGACCAGTTCGCTGCGCGGCTCGTGACCGATCGCGATGAACAGCCCGCCGACGTCCAGGTCGCGCTCGTCGGCGGTGACGGTGTCGCGCAACCGGATCCCGGTCACCGAGGTGTCACCGTGGATCCCGATGACCTCGCTGTTCCAGGCCCAGCGGATCTTCGGGTTGGCCTCGGCGCGCTCGACCATGATGCGGCTGGCCCGCAGCGCGTCGCGGCGGTGCACGACCGTCACCGACCGGGCGAAGCGGGTGAGGAAGGTGGCTTCCTCCATCGCGGTGTCGCCACCGCCGACGACGGCGATGTCCTTGTCGCGGAAGAAGAACCCGTCGCAGGTCGCGCACCACGACACGCCGTGCCCGGACAGTTCGTCCTCACGGTCGATGCCGAGCTTTCGGTAGGCCGAACCCATCGCCAGGATCACCGTGTCCGCGGTGTACTCGGCGCCGTGGGTGCGGACGGTCTTCACCGCCCCGTCCAACTCGAGTTCGGTGACGTCGTCACTGACCAGTTCCGCGCCGAAGCGCTCGGCTTGCGCGCGGATCTGGCTCATCAGGTCCGGGCCGAGGATGCCCTCGGGGAAGCCGGGGAAGTTCTCGACGTCGGTGGTGGTCATCAGCGCGCCGCCGTACTGCGAGCCCTCGAAGACCAGCGGGTGCAGATCGGCGCGCGCCGTGTACAGCGCTGCCGTGTAGCCCGCCGGTCCGGAGCCCACGATGATCACGTTGCGGTGTCCGCTCATAACCGCCCTTTCTTGTCCTGGTCCATCAACGATCCTAGGCAGTGCGGCATTCCGCCCGAGCGCCAGTGACCTCGGTCGCCCGTCAGCCGCGCCGGGCCAGGGAGACGATGTCGCGGACCTCGGGAATGCGCATCCGCCAGGCCACGACGCCCAGCACGGCCCCGCCGACGACGGCCCCGCCGATCAGCGACGCGGCCGAACCTGCGTGCGCGTCCCCGAGTGCCCGGCCGAGGGCGACGACCACGCCGAGCGCCGCCGCGCCGCCGATCAGGCTCGCGATGCCGATCCGCGCGACCACGGTGAGCACCGACCCGAAGTGCAGCCGGCCCAGCCGCCGGCTCAGCGCGATGTGCCCGACGACGGCCCCCACCACGTAGGACGCGGACGTCGAGACCGTGAGTGCCTCGGCCACGTGCGCAGGGGTGTCGAACATCGACGAGCTCACCAGGACGAGGACCACCTTCGTGCCCACCATGCACACGTTGATCAGCGTCGGCGTCCGGCCGTCGCGCATGGCGTAGAAGACCCGAAGCTGCAGCATGACCAGCGCGAACGGGTACAGCCCGAACGCGGACACGGCGAGCGCGAGTCCGATCAGCCGGGCGCCGTCCACCGAGGTCTGCCCGTAGCCGAACAGCACCACCCCGAGTGCCGGGCCGAGCACGACCAGCCCGACGGTCACCGGCAGCAGGGCGACGGCCGACAGGCGCGCGCCGAGGCCGAGGTCGGCGATGACGTCGTCGGTCTGTCTTCGCGCAGCCGCGCGCGAGAGGCGCGGCATCAGGGCGGTCAGCAGCGAGACGACGAGGATGCCGTAGGGCATCTGCAGCAGCAGGTCGGCGTAGCTGAACACGGTGAACGCGTCGTTGGCCACGCCGACTCGGGCGATCACGGTGACACCGATCTGGCTTGCGACGACGTACCCGAGCACCCAGAACGCCAGGTTGCCGACCTCGCGCATCCGGCCGACCTCGTTGGGATGGGCCCGGAAGCGCCACTTCCACCGGAACCCGGCCCGCCGCAGCGGTGGGATGAGCACCAGCGCCTGCGCGGCAATGCCGAGGGTGGTGCCGATACCCAGCACCAGCACCTGCGCGGTGGTGATCGTGCTGGGATTGAAGCTGTTCGGGCCGGGCAGGGCGAAGAAGGTCCCCACCGTGACGATCATGATGACGTTGTTCAGGACGGGCGACCATGCACCGGGTGCGTAGCTGTGCCGGATGTTGAGCACCGACATGAACATCGCGCCGATGCCGTAGAAGAAGATCTCCGGCAGCAGCAGCGTGGCGAAGACGGTGGTCAGCGCCTGCTGGTCCGGGTCGTCGACGAAGCCGGCGGCCAGCAGCGGCGCGCAGGCGACCGCGAGCAGCGTGATGACGGCCAGCGCGGCGGTGGCGATCGACAGCAGCCGCTGGGTATAGGCGACGCCGTCGTCCTCGTCCTGCTCCTGGGCGCCGATCAGCAGCGGGATCAGCACGCTCGACAGCACGCCGCCCAGTAGCAACTCGTAGACCATGTTCGGGAAGTTGTTGGCGACGCTGTATGCGTTGCCCACCCCATGGATGCCGATGGCGGCGACGAGCGCGCTGCTGCGCAGGAATCCGGTGATCCGGCTGGCCAGGTTGGCCACGGCCATCGTCCGGCTGGCCGCCATCAGACCGCGGTGCGAGCGCTCGTCGTCGGCGCCCTCGGCGGCCACCGCCTCGCCCGGCGGCGCGCCGTCCGGTGCCGCGACGGCTTCGATCACGCCGCCGGCGGCGCGGTTGGCGGGCCGGTGGCGGCGCGGGCCGGAGTAGGTGGTGGTGCTCCAGGTGCCGTGCTCGGTCTCGTCGCCGTCGTCGTCCCAGTCGCCCACGAACAGCGACGTCATCGGGTCGGCGCCGGTGGTGGCCGGCGGGATCACCGGCCGTCCGTAGAGCGCGGGGGTGCTCCACCCGTCCCGGGGGGAGCTCACCCCGGCATCCCGGTGGCGACGGACGGGCGGGTCACGGCGCCAGCGGATCGGTGACGGGCGGGCGCAGCCCGGCCTTGCGACGGCGCCGCCACCGCAGGGCCCGCAGTCCGCGCAGCAGCAGAGCGAGCACCAGGACGATGGCCGCGCCGGTGGTGATGGCGATCCCGATCGTGCCGAGGGCGGTGCTGCGCACGCTGACCTGCACGGGCAGACCCAGTGGCATCGAGTTCGGGGTGGTCAGCCCGAGGGTCACGTCGAGTCGTCCGGTGCGCTCGACATGGGTCGCGATCCGCACCTGCACGGTGCTCGCAGGGTCGAGCGTGACTCGTTCCGGCGTGGCCCGGAAGCCGGGCACGCCGTTGACCGGCGTCACGGTCACGACGACCTGGACGGGGACGGCTAGCGTGTTGCGCACGGTCACCGGCAACGACGAATTGGTCGAGGTCAGCGTGTAGGAGCCGTTGGCCGGCTTCACCAGGACCACGTCGCGTTCGCGCAGGGCCTGAACCTGATCGGCCAGGGTGGTGGCGTCGGTGACGCTGCGCTGCGGCTCGCTCAGCAACTCCGCCGACGCGGCGCGCTGGGTGCCGGCGGGCAGCGCGTCGATCTCGGGGGGCGCTGCCGCCGGGAACAGCCCGTCGGACCCGGTCAGGCCCGGCAGCGACGCAGTGATGTACTCGATCGCGCCGACGGTCTGGGCGGGCAGTTGCGGACCACCGCGTCCCGGCCGCAGACCGCCGCGGTCGACGCCGACGACCGTGCGCGCCGCTGCGCGCAAGGGCAGCGGCCGGCTCCAGAACGTGTGCGCGGTGGCCAGGATGGCGCGCTCGGCGATCATCGGGTCCGGGTTGACCCGTCGCCGCGGGGTGAGCAGCACGTAGTGCGTGGTGTCCAGGCTTTCGATCGAGCGCAGCGCGATCTGCGACACGAGCTCCGGTAGTGCAGCGAGCCCTCGCCCACCCGGGTCGAGCACCTCGTTGATGCTGTCCTCCAGATCCGCGGACGTCACACCGGCGATCGCGGGACCGCTCGCCGACTGCAGCGGGGAGAGGTCGTTCGCCGGGCCGCGCGGCCCGCCGGGCAGCGTCTGGTCGCTGACGATGACGGTCTGCACGCCCTGGGACACGAGGGTGGCGAGGGTCGGCTGGCTCAGCGAGCCGCCCACCGGCCAGGCGATGTCGCCGAGCGGCGTCCGGCCGCCGAGGGCTTCGGTGATCCGGCCCTGGGCGGCCTGGTCGCGCACGCCGGCCGACCACGGCAGGTTGTTGCGGGTCAATGACTCCACGTCCGGGTCGGCGAAGGCGGTGAAGTCGAGTTCGAGGTCCGGGGCGGCGTCGAGGACTGCCCGCAGCCGGCTGAGCCAGTCCTTCGCCGCGGACGTGCCGGCGCCGGCATGGGTCTTCGCGTCGTTGGTGTTGCGGACCTGGTACGGCCCGGCGGCCATGACCGCGATCTCGTCGACCAGGTCGGGATCGATCACCAGCGTCATCGGCACCTTGTCGGCGACGCGCTCGAGGACCTGCAACCAGCGATCGAGGCGCCCCCCGGGCGCGAGCTGCCGCGCGAGCAGGTCATCGACGAACAGGTTGTCGTCGGCGAGGCGGTGCGGCCGGTCGAGCAGTGGCCATACCCAGCCGACGGTCAGCGGTTGCGGCGTGGTTTTGCCGAACACCGGAATGTAGGTCTGCGCCACCGCCAGGGTGCTTGCCACGCCATCGACTGTGCGGATCGCGGAGAAGTAGAGCGGGTAGATCGAGTCGTGGCACAGGCAGATGGCCGCGTCGAACGGGATGTCGGTGGTGGTGCGGAACACGATGTCAGCGGTCGCGCCGGGCAGCAGGGTCACCGCGACCGGATCGGTCGCCACCGGGGCGACCAGACCGGGGCTTGGCCGGCGCGGCTTGGCGATCGCCGACTTCAGCGCGGCCTCGGAATTGATCGGGTCGCCGCGCTCGGCCGAGACCGCTACCCCGTCGAGCAACTGCGAGCTGTTGTTGTGCAGCGTCAGCACGACCGTCAGCTGTTTGGGCGTGCTGCTCGGCAGCGGCGTGTTGGGTGTGACGTCCTCCACGGTCATCGTGACGCTGCCGGCCGGCAGCGGTACGTCCGCTGCGGTGGCCGCCGGCGCGGCGGCACCAGCGGCGATGAGGATCGTCGGGACGAGGACGAGGGCCGCACGCAGGGCGTTCATGCGCTCTCAGCGAGCAGCCGCCCGGCCGCGTCGACGAGCCCGCGCTCGTCGGGATAGGCCAGCTGGGCGGTGATCTCGGGCAGTGGCACCCACGCCACCTCGGCGACCTCGACGTCGGCGTCGGACAGCTCGCCGCCCGTCGCGCGGAGCAGGTAGTGCCGCACCGTCTTGTGGACGCGGCGCCGCTCGGCGACGAACCAGAAGTCGATCGTCCCAAGTTCGGCCATGATCACGCCGCTGATGCCGGTCTCTTCCTCGACCTCGCGCACGGCGGCCTGCTCGGCGGTCTCACCGGTCTCGATGTGCCCCTTCGGCAGCGACCAGAGCTTGCGCCCGCGGCGGTCGATCCGGGCGATCAGGGCGCCGCGGGGTACGTCGCCGGCGAGATCGACGACCAGCCCGCCTGCGCTGAACTCGTCGACCTGGCTCAGCCAGCGAGCGCTGCGCCGCCGGGGCCGGGAGGTCTTGCGCTCGGGCTTTGACGAGGAGCCCTGCGACATGGGCAGATCGTAACTCGCCGACCTCGGTAGGCTTTGGCGCTCGTGACCACGTCGCCGTCCGATCTGATCTCCGTGCCCGCCGAAGCCGCGGCGCTCGGTGCAGCGTTCGCGGCTGCCGGGCACGAGCTGCACCTGGTCGGCGGGAACATCCGCGACGCGCTGCTGCACCGCGTCCAGGCCGACCTCGACTTCGCGACCGACGCCCGGCCCGAACAGGTGCTCGAGATCGTGTCCTCCCTGGCGCAGGCGACCTGGACGACCGGCATCGAGTTCGGGACGATCGGCGCCCGAGTCGGCGGGGTGCCGTGCGAGATCACGACCTACCGGGCCGACCGCTACGACCGCGTCAGCCGCCGTCCCGAGGTCGCCTACGGCCAGTCGCTGGTCGACGACCTGCACCGGCGGGACTTCACGATGAACGCGATGGCGCTCTCGGTCACCGGGGACCGGACGTTCACCGACCCGTTCGGGGGGCTGGCGGACCTGGCCCGCGGCGAGTTGCGCACGCCGGCCGCGCCGGAGGAATCCTTCGCCGACGACCCGCTGCGGATGCTGCGCGCGGCCCGCTTCGTCGCGGCGCTCGGGGTGACGGCCGTCCCCGAGGTGCTTGCGGCGATCCACGATATGGCCGAGCAGCTCTCGCGCATCACCCCCGAGCGGGTGCAGGCCGAGCTGTCCAAGCTGCTGCTGGCCCCGTCCCCGCGCTCCGGGCTCGAACTGCTCGTCGAGACCGGACTGGCCGACGTCGTGCTGCCGGAACTGCCCGCCCTGCGGATGGCCGCCGACGAGCACGGCCAGCACAAGGACGTGTACGCGCACACCCTGCAGGTGCTCGACCAGGCGATCGACCTCGAGGATTCCGGCCCGGACCTCACCCTGCGCTGGGCCGCGCTGCTGCACGACGTCGGCAAGCCGGCCACACGCGCGTTCGGCCCCGGCGGCCGGGTGAGTTTCCACCATCACGAGGTCGTCGGCCGGCGGCTGACCAAGGCCCGGCTCAAGGCGCTGCGCTACCCGAAGAACCTGGTCGACGACGTGGCGCAACTGGTGTTCCTGCACCTGCGCTTCTACGGCTACCGCGACGGTGAGTGGACCGACTCGGCCGTGCGCCGCTACGTCGTCGACGCCGGCCCGCTGCTGCCCCGGCTGCACAAGCTGGTCCGCTCGGACTGCACGACCCGAAACTTGCGCAAGGCCGCGGCGCTGTCGGCTGCCTACGACGCGCTCGAGGAGCGCATCGGTGCGCTGCGCCAGCAGGAGGAGCTCGACGCGGTTCGCCCGGACCTGGACGGGAACGAGATCATGAGCCTGCTCGGGATACCGCCCGGCCCGCTGGTCGGCAGGGCCTACCAGCATCTGCTTGCGTTGCGGATGGAGCACGGCCCGCTCGGCCACGAGCGCGCCGCCGCCGAGCTGCGCGCCTGGCACGCGGCTCAGTAACGCGGCCGCCGCGCGTCCGCCCGTCCTGCCGACAGTCGGCCGAAGATGATGGCAGTGGCGACGTAACCGAGCCCGATCGCGACGACGGCGACGGGCGCGTGCCCGTTGTTGGGCAGCGCGACCGCGGTGAACACCGCGGCGGCCACGAGGGCAAGGTTGAACAGCGTGTCGTAGAGCGCGAACACCCGGCCCCGGAACTCGTCGTCGATGGTGCTCTGCACCAGCGTGTCGACACTGATCTTGATGCCCTGCGCGGCGACGGCGAGCAGCAGCGCGCCGGCGAGCTGGGTGGGCAGCCGGTAGGGCAGGCCGAACACGACCGCGACGACGGCGGCGCCGGCGAGCAGCAGCGTCGTCCACGCCACGAACCCGATGCGCCGGGTCACCGGTGGCGTCACCACCGCGGCGATCGCGCCGCCGACACCGAGGACGATGACCAGCTGCACCAGTCCGGCCAGCCCGGCGCGGAAGACCCCGTCCGGCTCGAAGTAGTTGCGGTAGAGCAGCACCGTCGACACCGCCCACAGGCCGTAGCAGACGCGGTGCACGGTGATCATCGCCAGGCCGAGGAACGCCGGGCGGCGCGAGTGCAGGTGCTGGGCGCCCGCGCGCAGACCCCGGGCCACCTCGGCCAGCGTCTCGCGGCGGCTGCGCTCGGCATCGTCCGGGCCGAGGACGGTGTGGGTGAAGCGTCCGGCCAGCATCGCCGATACGAGGTACGGCGCGACGGCGGTGACGGCGACGAGGGCGTAGGCGCCGTCGGTGTCCCCGATCAGCGCACGCAGGCCGACTGCGAGGCCGCCACCGGCCGTCGCGGCGAGTGTTCCGAGCGTGGTCGCCAGCGCGTTGGCGGTCACCAGCTCGTCGCGGCCGACCACGTGCGGCAGCGAGGCGGACAGCGCTGCCAGGAAGAACCGGCTGATCGACAGCACGACCAGCGCGCTGGCATAGAACGGCAGCCCGTGCAGGCCCAGGGCGATCTCGGTGGCCACCCCGGTGACGGCCAGGGCGCGGAGCAGGTTGGCCGCGACCAGCACGCGCTGGCGCCACCACCGGTCGAGCAGCACGCCGGCGAACGGGCCGATGATGGAGTAGGGCAGCAAGAGCACGGCGAACCCGGCGGCGACGTCGGCGGCGTTGGCCGCGCGCTCGGGGCTGAACAGCACCGCGCCGGCCAGCCCGGCCTGGAATACCCCGTCGGCGAACTGCGCGCTGAGCCGGACGCCGAACAGCTTGCGGAACCCTGGCGCGGCCGCGAGGACGCGCAGGTGGTGCCGGGCAGACGCGGTCGGCTGCACAGCGGCATGCACCGAACGGTCGATCTCCACGGCGATCACGCTAGTAGGAGCGTGCGATTCGGGCGCAGGAGCGTCAAGATATGCCTCGTGTCCCCAAGCAGCTGGGCCGAGCTCAATGCCCTCGAACCTGCGAGTGGCCGGCTGCTGGTCGCGACGCCGCTGCTCGGTGACCCGCACTTCGCGCGCA
Organism: uncultured Actinomycetota bacterium; assembly: GCA_963750295.1. Lineage (GTDB taxonomy): Bacteria > Actinomycetota > Actinomycetes > Mycobacteriales > Jatrophihabitantaceae > CAVVPY01. Next base: position 99,208 of record CAVVPY010000005.1, on the reverse strand, counting down.
CCGTGGTGTACCTGCTCGAGCACGACGGCGGCGGCACGGTCGGCGTCGTGGTCAACCGCCCGAGCCACACCCCCGTCGGCCACGTGCTGCCGGACTGGCAGGACGCGATGAGCGGGCCGGCCGTGGTGTTCGGCGGCGGCCCGGTGCAGCCCGACGGTGCGCTGTGCCTCGGTCAACTCGCCACCGACGGGCCGGGCGTGCGTCGGGTTGTCGACGGCGTGGCGACGATCGATCTCGACGGCGACGTCACCACGATCATCGCGCTCGCCTCGCGGCTGCGGGTGTTTGCCGGACACGCGGGCTGGGCGCCGACGCAGCTCGACGGCGAGATCGGCGAAGGCGCGTGGTGGGTGGTGCCGGGAGGGCCGGACGACCTGTTCAGCCAGGAGCCGCGCGAGATGTGGGCCACGGTGCTGCGTCGCCAGCCTCATCCGCTCAATCTGCTGTCGACCTATCCGCCGGATCCGCAGCTGAACTGACTGCGGCCAACGCTCTGCCCACAACGGTCTTGGCCCCGCGGCCGGGGCACGTCGACGCGTGCCCGGCTACGGGGCCAAGGGTGGTTCAGCGGTGGTTCAGCAGCGAATCAGCGCTCGATCGTGCCGTCGATGAAGTCCTGGACGGCCTCGCGCGCCTCGTCGTCGAAGTACTGCACGGGCGGCGACTTCATGAAGTAGCTCGACGCCGACAGGATCGGGCCGCCGATGCCGCGGTCCATGGCGATCTTCGCCGCGCGCAGGGCGTCGATGATGATGCCCGGCCGAGTTCGGGCGAGTCCCAGACCTCGAGCTTGTACTCGAGGTTCAGCGGCACGTCCCCGAAGGTCTTGCCCTCGAGCCGGACGAAGGCCCACTTGCGGTCGTCGAGCCAGGCGACGTAGTCGGACGGGCCGATGTGGACGTTGCGCTCGCCGAGGTCGCGGTCGGGGATCTGCGAGGTGACCGACTGGGTCTTGCTGATCTTCTTCGACTCGAGCCGGTCGCGCTCGAGCATGTTCTTGAAGTCCATGTTGCCGCCGACGTTGAGCTGGTAGGTGCGCTGCACCTCCACGCCGCGGTCCTCGAACAGCTTGGTCAGGACGCGGTGGGTGATCGTCGCGCCGACCTGGCTCTTGATGTCGTCACCGACGATCGGGACGCCGGCGTCGGTGAACTTCTGCGCCCACTCGGGGGTGCTGGCGATGAAGACCGGCAGCGCGTTGACGAAGGCGACCTTGGCGTCGATGGCGCACTGCGCGTAGAACTTCGCGGCGGCCTCGGAGCCGACCGGCAGGTAGCAGATGAGCACGTCGACGGCCTGGTCCTTGAGGACCTGGACGACGTCGACCGGCTCCTCGTGCGGACTCCTCGATCGTCTCGCGGTAGTACTTGCCGAGCCCGTCCAGGGTGTGGCCGCGCTGGACGACGACGCCGCTCTCGGGTACGTCGCAGATCTTGATCGTGTTGTTCTCGCTGGCGCTGATCGCGACCGACAGGTCGAGGCCGACCTTCTTCGCGTCCACGTCGAACGCGGCGACGAACTCGATGTCGCTGATGTGGTACGGCCCGAAGTTGACGTGCATGAGGCCGGGAACCTTGCGGCTCGGGTCGGCCTCGCGGTAGTAGTGGACGCCCTGGACGAGCGACGCGGCGCAGTTGCCAACGCCGACGATGGCGACTCTGATGGCGCTGCTCTTGCCTGATTGCGAACCCATCAGGGCTCCTCCTTCGTTGTGACGATTGGTCGTGTGCGATCGCGGGTCATTCGGGCGCGGACCCGGTGCCGGATCGTTCGTTCTCGATCAGTTCGTGTGAGCCAGCGGACCTCGCGGTCGACCGACTCGAGGCCGTGTTCGTGCAACTCCCGGGTGTAGCGGTCGAGCCGCTCGCCGGTGCGGGCCAGCGAGCTCTGCATGCCGTCCCGCTGCTCCTCGACGCGCCGGCGACGACCCTCGAGGATCTGCAGCCGGATGTCGGAGCGGGTCTGGGCGAAGAACGCCAGCCGAGCGCCGAAGCCCTCATCGTCGAAGGCGTCCGGACCGACGTCGGCGAGCAGGTCGGCCAGGTGCTCCTTGCCCTCGGCGGTGAGGCGGTAGACCCGCTTGCCCCGCCGTGAACGCATGGTGGCGGCCGAGTCCGCCGGATCGAGCGGGGCCTCCTCGGAGATCCAGCCCGCCTCGGCCAGCCGGCGCAGGGTGGGGTAGAGCGATCCGTAGGAGAATGCCCGGAATGCGCCGAGTAGCGTGGAGAGTCGCTTGCGGAGCTCGTACCCGTGCATGGGGCTCTCGTTGAGCAGCCCGAGCACGGCGATCTCCAGCATGTAGACCTCTCGCTCATCGCACGACCGTGTGTCGCGATGTATCACGACGATACATCGCGGCGAGACGTCACTGGTAGCCGGGGTGTCCGGGAGCTGAACGGCAGGTGTCCGCTCGGCCCGGGTGCGCGGAGGTCAGGCGCGCAGCAGCGGTGGATCGCCGAGGGCCTGCGGTCGGGGACGCCGAAGGCATCGACCAGCAGCCGCGCGTGCGGGCGCAGCTCGGCGCACAGGGCATTGACCTCGGCGATCACCGCCTTGGCGCGCGACGCCGTGAGCCGGCCGTGCTCCTGGAACCAGCCGCGGTCGGCCTCGATCGTCGACGAGCGCGAACAGGTCGGCAGACGCGTTCGAGCAGCGGCCCGGCTGCCGGGATCGGTGCACGCCTCGATCGCCGCGACGAACGCCCGAAGCAGCACGGCGTCCATGTGCGCGCGGGCCGCCAGCAGCAGGTGGTCCTGCGCGTCGTTGAACACGGCGAACGGGTCGTCGGCTCTCGGCGGCCGCGGCGCAGCCGGCGTGGCCACCGTGTCGAGCGTGTGCTTCGCCCGCCACTCGAACAGGTCCAGCTGCCACTCGCGCTCGAGCAGGCTCGCCCTCCTCGTCCGCGCCGGGGCGCGCGTCGAGCAGGCGTTGCAGCAGCCGGTGCCCGCCCATGCGCTCGAGCACCGCCTCGAAGGCCTGGTCGGCGACGAAGCGGGCGGTGCCGATCAGGTCCAGCTCGCCGAAGTGGTCGCGGAAGCCGGTGAGCAGCTCCTTGGCGACCAGCTGGAGCAGGACGGTGTTGTCGCCCTCGAAGGTGGTGAAGACGTCGGTGTCGGCCTTGAGTCCCGGGCAGCCGGTTCTCGGTGAGGTACCCGGCGCCGCCGCAGGCCTCGCGGCAGTCCTGGATGGTGCGCGTCGCGTGCCAGGTCGCGATCGCCTTGAGGCCGGCGGCGCGCGTCTCGAGTTCCCGGCGCTCGGGGTCGTCGGTCGCCAGGTCGTGCAGGCCCGCGGTCAGCTCGGCCTGCGCGAAGTGCAGCGCGTAGGTCTTGGCCAGGGCGGGCAGCAGCTTGCGCTGGTGCGCGAGGTAGTCGAGGACGATGACCTCGTCGTCGCGTCCGGGCGCGCGGAACTGGCGCCGCAGCTCGCCGTAGCGGACGGCGATGGCGAGCGCGACCTTGGTGGCGCTACCCGCCCCGGCCGGCGACGCTGATCCGGCCCTGGACGAGGGTGCCGAGCATGGTGAAGAAGCGGGCGGTCTTGTTCTCGATCGGCGTGGAGTAGCTGCCGTCCGCGGCGACGTCGCCGTAGCGGTTGAGCAGGTTCTCGCGGGGGACGCGGACGTGGTCGAAGTACAGCCGGCCGTTGTCGACCCCGTTCAGCCCGGCCTTCAGGCCGCAGTCCTCGATCCGCACGCCCGGTGCACGGTGCGCCGTCAGCGGTCGCGGATCGGGACGACGAACGCGTGCACGCCCTGCTGGCTGCCGCCGGTCAGCAGCTGGGCGAAGACGACCGCGGTGTGCCCGTCCCGGGCCGCGTTGCCGATGTACTCCTTGCGGGCGGAGTCGTCGGGCGTGTGGATCTCGAACTCGTCGGTCGCCGGGTCGTACGTCGGCGCTCGTCCGCAGGCTGGCGACGTCCGAGCCGTGCCCGCTCTCGGTCATCGCGAAGCAGCCGAGCAGCGTCGAGCCGTTGCAGGTCCTCGAGGTAGGCGCAGTGATGCCGCTCGGTGCCCAGGTGCAGGATCGCCCCGCCGAACAGGCCCCATTGGACGCCGGCCTTGACCAGCAGCGAGAGGTCGCCGAACGCGAGCATCTCGAACGCCGTGACCGACCCGCCGACGTCGTCGGTGCCGCCGTAGGCCGTGGGGAACCCGAGGCGCGAGTAGCCCGTCTCGGCCAGCGCGCGCAGCTTCGCCGAGCACGTCGGCCCGCTGTTGCTCGACGTCGGCGCCGACGCTGACGGCGAAGCGCGGGTCGGCCGCGATCCGGCGGGCTTCGGCGCGGACGCGGTGCCACCGGCCGTCCAGCACGCGTTGCAGTGCGCCGGCGTCCACGGCGGGATCGGTCGCGGGCAGGTTGGCCGTCGTCATCGGGTCATCATCACCCGATTCGGGGAAATACGCCCGGTGCCGGGCGGGGATCGGCCGGCTGGCCCGCGTACTGGTGGACGCCGGCCGCGCCGCCCCAGAGCAGGGCGGACAGGTAGTCGCGCAGGCGCGCCCGCGTCATCGCGCTCGGGGTTGTCGAGCCACCACAGGCTGGCGGCGTTGATGAAGCCGACGATCGCGTCGCCCCAGGGCCGGGCAAGGTCCGGGTCGAGGCCGCCGCGGCCGAGGTGGACGGCCAACTGCCCGCCAAGCAGGTCCGGCGACGACCGGCTGAAGTCGCATGGCGTCGGTACGGGTGCCGGGACGACGAAGCGGTACAGCTCGGGCTCGCGCTCGAGCAGCGCCAGGTAGGCGTCGACGCCGGCGTGGATGAGCTCGCGCGCGCCGGCGGGTCGGTGTCGAGCACCGCGCGCAGGGTGTCGAGGATCGTGGCCCACGACCCGCTGGCTGACCGCCGGTAGAGGTCGCTCTTGTCGGCGAAGTAGCGGTAGATGACCGGCTTGCTGGTGCCGGCCGCCGCCGCGATCTGATCCATCCCCACGCTCGCGCCGTGCCGGCCGATGGCCTCGATCGCGGCAGTCGATGAGCTCCTCGCGCCGGGCGGTGCGGTGTGCGGCCCAGCGGGCCCGCCGCCCGTCCCCGCTGGGAGGAACCGCGCCGGTGCCGGCGTGGGTGCGGTGCCGGTGCCGGTGCCGGTGTCGGTGTCGGTGGCCACAGGGTCGTGCACACGATCGAAAGTAGCCGATACTCTTGAGTAACAGGCAACGCCGCCGCATCGCGGCACCAGAGTCGGAGGATTCAGCTGTGGCCACCCGTACCCGCCGCGCCGCCATCCTCGGCGGCAACCGCATCCCGTTCGCGCGCTCGAACGCCCAGTACGCCCGCGCGTCCAACCAGGACATGCTGACCGCCGCGCTGGACGGGCTCGTCGCCCGCTTCGGCCTGCAGGACGCAGCGCCTCGGCGAGGTCGCCGCCGGCGCCGTGCTCAAGCACAGCCGCGACTTCAACCTGACCCGCGAGTCGGTGCTCGGCTCGCGGCTGGCGCCGACGACGCCGGCCTACGACGTCCAGCAGGCGTGCGGGACGGGCCTGGAGACGGCCATCCTCGTCGCGAACAAGATCGCGCTCGGGCAGATCGAGTCCGGCGTCGCGGGCGGGGTCGACACCACCTCCGACGCGCCGATCGCGGTGAACGAGGACCTGCGCGAGGTGCTGCTCGCGGTGAACCGGGCGCGCTCGGCCGGCGACCGGCTCAAGGCGCTCGCGGGGCTGCGGCCGGGCCAGCTCGTCCCGTCCATCCCGCAGAACTCCGAGCCGCGCACCGGCATGTCGATGGGCGAGCACCAGGCGATCACCACGCTCGAGTGGGGCATCACCCGCGAGGCGCAGGACGAGCTCGCCGCCGCCTCGCACCGCAACCTCGCGCGCCGCGTACGACCGCGGGTTCTTCGACGACCTGATGACGCCGTTCCTCGGCCTGACCCGCGACGCGCAACCTGCGCCCGGACTCGTCGGTCGAGAAGCTGGCCAAGCTCGCACCGGCCTTCGGCAAGTCGCTCGGCGAGGGCGCCACGATGACGGCCGGCAACTCGACGCCGCTCACCGACGGCGCGTCCACCGTCCTGCTCGGCTCGCGACGAGTGGGCCGCCGAGCACGGCCTGCCGGTGCTCGCCCACCTCGTCGACGCCGAGACCGCCGCGGTCGACTACGTGCACGGCGACCGCAAGGACGACGGCCTGCTGATGGCGCCGGTCTACGCGCTGCCGCGGCTGCTCGCACGCAACAAGCTCACGCTCGCCGACTTCGACTTCTACGAGATCCACGAGGCGTTCGCCGGCACCGTGCTGACCACGCTGGCGGCCTGGGAGGACGACGCGTTCTGCCGCCAGTCCTCGGCCTGGACGGCCGCGCTCGGCTCGATCGACCGCGCCAAGCTCAACGTCAACGGCTCGTCGCTGGCGGCCGGCCACCCGTTCGCCGCGACCGGCGGCCGCATCGTCGCCATCGCTGGCGAAGCTGCTGCACGAGAACGGCGGCGGGCGCGGGCTCATCTCGATCTGTGCGGCCGGCGGCCAGGGCGTCGTCGCGATCCTGGAGGCGCTGAGCCATGTCGGACCGCTACCTGAACCTCGTCAACTCGCCGATCGGCTCGAAGCCGTCGCAGTCGCGCGTCGGGCTGCCGCGGCCGGCCGTGCTGCGCCGCTACTCGGCCGGCGACCCGCTGCTGCCCGGGCCCGGTCGCGCTCGGCTCGACGACCGGACGCGTGCGTGCGCCGCTGACCAAGCTCGTCACCAAGGTCGGCGCGGAGCTCCGTCCGGACGACCGACGACGAGCGGCTTCGGCGCGCTGATCGTGGACGCCCGCGAGGTCGCCGCGCCGGGTGACCTCGGCCGGGCTCCGCGACTTCCTCGCGCCGCGGCTGCGGCGCCTGCATGCCGTCGGGCCGGGTGCTCGTGCTCGGCCGCGCTCCGGACGGCGTCGACGTCGCCGCCGACGCGTCCCGGCAGGCGCTGGACGGGATCGTCCGCTCGCTGGCCAAGGAGTTGCAGCGCGGCTCGACCGCCAACCTCGCTCTGGGTCGAGGACGAGGCGTCGCTGGAGTCGGCGCTGCGGTTCTTCCTGTCCGGGCAAGTCCGCGTACGTCGACGGGCAGCCGGTCCGCCTCGACGCCGGCACCGCGCCGGCGCCGAAGGACTGGGACCAGCCGCTCGCCGGCAAGACCGCGCTCGTGACCGGTGCCGCGCGCGGCATCGGCGCGGCGATCGCCGGCGTGCTCGCCCGCGACGGCGCGCACGTGATCGCCGCCGACCTGCCCGCCGCCGGCGAGGCGCTGGCCAAGGTCGCGAACCGGATCGGCGGGACCACGCTGCATCTCGACGTCGCGGCGCGCCGACGCCCCGCAGAAGCTGCTCGAGTACCTCGCCGCGCAGACGCCGGCCTCGACATCCTGATCCACAACGCCGGGCATCACCCGCGACAAGCTGATGGCCAACATGAAGCCCGAGCAGTGGGACTCGGTGATCGCGGTCAACCTCGAGTCGCAGCTGCGGGTCAACGCCGCGCTGCTCGACAGCGACCAGCTCGGCGACGCGGCGCGCGTGGTCGTGCCTGTCGTCGACGACCGGCCTGTCGGGCAACCGCGGGCAGACCAACTACGGCGCGACCAAGGCCGGCGTCATCGGGCTGGTGCGCTCGTCCGCGGCCGCGTTCGCCGCGCACGGCGCGGCGACGATCAACGCGGTCGCGCCCGGGTTCATCGACACCGAGATGACGGCGAAGATGCCGCTCGCGACCCGCGAGGTGGCCCGCCGGCTGTCGTCGCTGCAGCAGGCCGGGCTGCCGATCGACGTGGCCGAGGCGGTCGCGTGGCTGTCCTCGCCGGGCGCCGGTGGCGTGAACGGTCAGGTGCTGCGGGTGTGCGGCCAGAACCTGGTCGGCGCGTGAGCGTCGGCGCTGGTGAACGGCGCCGTCGCTGCTGCCGATGTACGCCCGGGCGGCGCTCGGCGCGCTGCCCGTCCCCGGCCTGCGCCACCGCGGGGCGACCGAACTGCCCGACTCGAGCTACACGCTCGCCGAGCAGCCGATCGACGCGGCGCACCTGCGCGAGTACCAGCGGGTGTGCGGGTTCGCGACCTCGGACGTGCTGCCGCCGACCTACCTGCACGTGCTGGCGTTCCCCGTCACCGTCGCGGCTGATGACCGAGCCTGGCTTCCCGTTCCCGCTGATCGGGCCTGGTGCACGTGGCGAACTCGATCACGGTGCACCGGCCGGTCCGCGCGGACGAGACGGTGTCCTTCGACGTCCGCGCCGCCGACCTGCGCGCACACCCGGCGGGCCGCCAGCTCGACCTGCTCGTCGACGGCGACGGTGGCCGGCGAAGCGGTCTGGCACGGGCGCGTCGACCTACCTGCGGCGCGGCGGCGGAGCCGGTGCGAAAGCACCGCGCACGGCAGCCGATGAGCCGGCCGGTGCGGTGTCGCTGGTCCGGGTGCCCGACGACATCGGCCGGCGCTACGGCGCGGTGTCCGGCGACCGCAACCCGATCCACCTGCACGCGCTGACCGCGAGGGCGTTCGGGTTCCCCTCGGCCATCGCGCACGGCATGTGGCTCAAGGCCCGCACCCTCGCCGCCCTCGAGGGCCGGCTGCCCGACGCGTGCACCGTGGACGTCGCGTTCAAGACGCCGGTGTTCCTGCCGTCGACGGTCGCGATCGCCGCGGCGCCGTCGGCGAGCGGCTGGGCGCTGGACGTCCGCAACGCGAAGTCCGGCAAGCCGCACCTGACCGGGACCGTCGTCGCGGCCTGACCCGGGATCGCGGTGGCCGCGCCCGGCGCGTCGGCCGGCCGACCGGATCAGCGCGGCGCGACGCCCCAGAGCGCGGCGACGTGGCGCGAATCCGTGCCGCAGCAGCCACCGACGATCGCCAGGTTGGGCAGCCGCGACGTCAGCCGGTCGTGCGCGGCGGCCAGCTCGGCCGGATCGCCGGCGTCGAGTTCGGTGGCCTCGTCCAGTTCGGCATGGGTGCTCGTCGACGCGTTGGACCGGATGCCGTGAATGCGCTGCCCACGGCCCGTCCTCGGCCAGGGCCGGCGCGATGTGCGTCGGGTGCGCGCAGTTGACCAGGAACCAGTCGGGCGCGGCCGCGGCATCGACGGCCTCGATCGCCGTGCGCAGCGACGTCCCGCCGGGTAGCCGGCCGTCGGTCTCGACCGTGAACGAGATCGCCACGGCAGTCCCACCGTCCGGGCCGCGCGCACGATGCCGATCGCCTCGCCCGGATCGGTCAGCGTGTACGCCGACGCGACGTCGGCGCCGGCCGCGGCGAACGCTTCGACCTGCGGCAGGTGGTAGGCCGCGGCCTCGTCCGGGTCGATCTGTCGCGCCGGGACGGTACCCGTCACCGCGCGGGCCGATCGGCGCCGCTGATCGTCGTGCGCCGGTTCGCGAAGCGCGCGCTCAGCTCACGCAGGAACGTGACCGCGTCGCGGTTCACCCGGCGCAGGTCAGCGGCGTCGTAGCCGAGCAGCGCGGCCCAGTCCGGGTTGGCGCGCCAGGTCGGCGCCCTCGAGCAGCAGCTCGGCTCCGGCCGCCGCGGCGATCGCGGCGTACGCCGGCGTAGTAGTCGGCGAGCAGCTCGCGCCCGGCCGCGGTCGTCCAGCAGCGGGAACGCGGCGAACTCCGGCAGGTCGACGCCGTGGTGGAAGATCAGGTCGGTTTCCAGCCCACCGTCGGTGACCATACGTGCGGGCATGTCCACTCCTTCGGGTATTAGACCGTATAGTCTGTTTGTAGCAGACCAAACGGTCTGGTACAAGTGGAGGTATGCCGAAGGACGGAACGCTCACCAGGCAGCGCATTCTCGACGCCGCCGAGCGGCTGGTCATCGAGAACGGGTTCGCGGCGACCTCGGTCGATCAGGTGATCGCCGACTCGCAGACGTCCAAGGGCTCGTTCTTCCACCACTTCGACTCGAAGCTCGCGCTGGCCCAGGCACTCGTGGAGCGCTACGCGGCCGCCGACGTCGCGACCCTCGACGAGGCGATTGCCGCCGTCGAGGAAGCGTCCGTTGATCCGGTGCGCCGGGTGCTCGACTTCGTGCAGATCTTCGAGGACAACGCCGACGAGTTGATGGCAGCACAGTCCAGCTGCCTGTACGTGTCGATCCTGACCGAACGACAGCTCGTCGACAGTGGCACCGCCGACCAGATCGTCGCGGCGATCGAGACCTGGCGCCGTGCGCTGTCGCGGCTGGTGGACGCGGCGTTCCTCGCGCGCACCATCACCGACGTGGACGCCGAGGTCCTGGCCGACCATGTGTTCGTCACGTTCGAGGGCGCGTTCCTGCTCTCACGCTCGACGTCCGAGCCGAACCACATGCGCACCCAATTGCACGTGCTGCGCCAACTGCTCGCCGCGCTACTGAACTGACGCATCGCGGTCGGCCGCCGCCATCTCCGCCAGTCGATCGGCTGACCATTGTACGTACTCGACGATCTCGCCGTCGGGAACGACCCAGCGCCGCAGGTCGTCGAGCGTGTTGGGTAGGCGAACCATTGCCGGTACTGGGCCCGGATCGCGCCGGCCCCGCGGCGACGGAATCGCCAGTTCGGCACGGTGGCATCCAGGACACAGTCGTCCGCCCAGGCATCACAGGTCTCGATCGCGGCGTCAGCGATCGCGTCGAGGAACCGGTCGACGGCGCTACCCATGATCAGCTGCTGCCGCTCGGTCATGGCCGTGATCCTCTGCTCGCACGGTTCGGATGGCGACACGGTAGAAACCCGCCCTTGCAGTTCCCTAGCAGGGACGAGTGGGTCGCGTCAGCGCAGCCGGGCGCGAAGGAACAACCCGAGGTCCGAGACCGCCTCGGTGGCCGGGCGCAACGTCCCGGCGAGCACGTGCGCGCTGTGCCAGTACCGCGGCAGTTCGACGAGTTCGATGTCGCCGCCGGCGGCCTCGGCCAGCGCGACGTAGCGCCGGATCTGCCCGATCAGCGACTCGTCGTCCGCGGCGTGGACGAGGGTGGGCGGCAGGTCCCGCCATTGCGGCGTGGATCGGTGCGTAGCCGGGGTCGTCGTGCGCGGCGTCCCCGCGATACATTCGCGCCCCGGAGCTGCCCCACGCGCGGCTGACGACCAAGTCGCGCACCGGCAGGTCCTCGTTGCTCGGATCGACCCACGGGGAGTTGAGCGCGAGCGCGCCGGGCCGCATGCCCGCATCGATGAGGGCGCGCGCCGCCGCGATGGCCAGCCCGCCACCGGCCGAGTCCCCGGCGATCGCGACCTGAGAGGGGGCGAACCCGTGCACGTCCACGATGGCGCGAAACGCGGCGACCGCGTCGTCGAGCGCGGCCGGGTAGACGTGCTCGGGCGCGAGCCGGTAGTCGAGCACGAACGCGACTGCGCCGGCAGCGCGGGCCAGATGAGCGCCCAGCGCGCGGTAGAGCCGCGCACTGCCGATGATGTAGCCGCCGCCGTGCAGGTACAGCACCGCGCGCGGGCGTTCGGACGCACCGACGGTGAGCCGCTCGGCCGGCCGCCCACCCACCAGCACGTGCTCGACGTGCGTTCCCGCGGGCGGGCGCAGTACTGGCGCGCCGGCCCCGCTGATGCGCCGCTGCAGCGACACCGGCAGGCGCGGATTGAGCCCGAGCCGGTAGTGCACCCCGCTCACCGCGCGGACGACGTGCCGGGGCGCGTGCATCAGGCCGAGACCTTGTCCTTCGCGGCGGCCGGTCGGGTGACCGCGCGCGGCATCATGCGCTTGGCGAGCGTGGCGAACACCCGCTGGTAGCGCGGGCCGACCAGGCGGACGAAGGCGTCGAGGACCTTCGCGTCCATTCCGACGACCGAGCGGGCCCGGTTGCCGATGACCGCGCGGGTGATGGTCTTGGCCGCGGACTCGGCCGAGGTCTTGGCCAGCTTCCGGTCGAAGAACTCGGCGAGCGCCTCGGCGTCCAGGCTGTCGACGGCACCGGAGTTGCGCACGATCGCCGTCTTGATCCCGCCCGGGTGCACGCAGGTCACCTGTACCGGGTGCCCGGCGATGATCATCTCCTGGCGCAGCGACTCGGTGAAGCCGCGGACGGCGAACTTCGCCGCGTTGTACGCGCTCTGGCCGGGCATCGACAGCAGCCCGAACAGGCTCGAGATGTTGACCAGGTGCCCGTCGCCGGACGCGATCAGGTGCGGCAGGAAGGCCTTGGTGCCGTGGACGACGCCCCAGAAGTCGACGTCCATGACGCTGCTCGATGTTCTCGAAGCGACATCTCCTCGACGTCGCCGGTGAACGCGATCCCGGCGTTGTTCACGACGATGTTCACGACGCCGAAATGCGTCGGCGACCGCGTCGGCGTAGGCGAGCACGGCCGCCGCGGTCGGTGACGTCGAGTTGCTGGTCGTGCACCGTGCGCGCCGATGACCTGGGCGTGGCGGACGGTCTCGGCGAGGCCGACCTCGTCCACGTCCGAGATCGCGAGCCGGGCGCCGCGGCGGGCCAGTTCGTAGGCGAGCGCCCGGCCGATACCCGAGCCCGCGCCGGTGATGACTGCGACCTTGCCGTGGATGCTCGTCATGATCAGGCCACCTTCTCCAGGGACGCGAGCCGGTCGGCGCGCGCAGTCGTCTTGTACGCGGCCCGGTCGAACCGGCGCGTCTGCTGGCGGAACAGGAACGTGAAGCTCGGCCACAGTGTCGTGTTGTTGCCGTGCGCGTCCAGGTACCAGGACGAGCAGCCACCGGTCGTCCAGATCGTCTGCTTCATCCGCTGCTGCAGGTCCTCGTTGTACTTCGCGCTGCAGATCGGCTCGCGCACCTCGAAGGTCGCCAGGCCGTGACGGTCCATCTCGTTCAGCGCGCTGGACAGGTAGTTCAGGTGCGATTCGGCCATGTAGACCATCGAGCTGTGGCCGAGGCCGGTGTTCGGGCCGATGACGAACAGCAGGTTCGGGAACCCGTGCACCGCCGCGCCCTTGTAGGCCTGCTGGCCCTTGTCGCGCCAGACGTCGCCGAGCGAGCGACCGCCGGCGCCGACGATCCGGTCGTAGGTCGGCGAGTCGGTGACGTGGAACCCGGTGGCGACGACGATCGCGTCCACCTCGCGGACGGTGCCGTCCGCCGTGACGATCGCGTTCTCGCGGATCTCGGCGATGCCGTCGGTGACCAGGTCGGTGTTGTCCTTGGCCAGCATCGGGTACCAGTCGTTGGAGATCAGGATCCGCTTGCAGCCGATCTGCCAGTTCGGGGTGACCGCCGTGCGCAGTCTCGGGATCCGTGATCGCGCTTGCGATGTTGCTTCGCGGCCATCCGCTGCGCGGCCAGCAGGATCTTGCGGCTGGAAGGCGAAGCCGAGGACGAACAGTCTCGCGGCCCCAGTAGATCGCCTCGCGCGACAGCGCGCTGCGCGAACGGGATGCGCTTGAACGCGAACCTCTCGGCCTTCGAGTACGTGCGGTCGCGGCGCGGCATGATCCAGGGCGCGGTGCGCTGGTACACGTCCAGGCGCGCGACCTCGTCGGCGATGGCCGGCCCGATCTGGATCGCCGACGCGCCGGTGCCGATGAGCGCGACCCGCTTGCCCGGCAGGTCGGCGCTGTGGTCCCAGCGGGCGGAGTGGAAGATCTTGCCGCGGAAGTTCTCGATGCCCTCGATGTCGGGCAGGTGCGGCTCGGCAAGCGCGCCGACGGCGCCGACGAGCACGTCCGCGCTGAAAGCGCCGTTGGTCGTGTCGACGAGCCACAGCTGCGTCGTCCTCGTCCCATCGGGCGAGGGTCACCTCGGTGTCGAACAGGTGCTTGTCGAGGACGTCGTACTTCTCGGCGGTGCGCCGCAGGTAGTCGTGGATCTCCGCGCTGCGGCGAGAACGAGCGCGACCAGTCGGGGTTGAGCTCGAACGAGTACGAGTACAGGTGCGAGGGGACGTCGCACGCCGCGCCGGGGTAGGTGTTGTCGCGCCAGGTGCCGCCGACCTCGCTGCCGCGCTCGATCACGAGGAAGTCGTCGCGGCCGTCCTTCGCAAGCCGGATCGCGGCGCCGAGGCCGGCGAAGCCGCTGCCGATGATGAGCACGCCGAGTGCTGGCGATGCGGTCGCTGCCCGGTGCGCGGGCGCTCGCGGGTGGTTGCCTGTGTCATGACGTCGAGCCTAAACACTCATTGAACCAGAGTCAATAGATAGTTGGCTCACGTTCAATAGAGCGGTAGGCTTCGGTGGTGACCAGGGAAACCGGACGCCGCATGCCGGCTTCCGAGAGCACGGGGGCCAGTCCGCACGTGGTCAAGAGGAAGCGGCTCGACCCGGCCGCCCGCCGCGCCCAGTTGATCGCGCTCGGCGTCGAGATGCTGGCGACCCGGACGCTGGACGAGCTCTCGGTCGAGGAGATCGCGACGCAGGCCGGCATCTCGCGGGGGCTGCTGTTCCACTACTTCGCGTCCAAGCAGGAGTTCCACGTCGAGGTGGCGCGCGCCGCCGGCGGCGGACCTGCTCGGCGCACCGAGCCGGACACGTCGCTGCCGCCGCTCGAGGCGCTGCGCGGCGCGCTGACCCGGTTCATCGACTACGTCGAGGAGAACCCGGACAACTACAAGTCCCTCGTCCGCGGCGCGGCCGCCGGGGACGACGCAGATGCGGGCGATCTTCGACGACACCCGCGCGACGATGGCCGGGTCGGATCGTCGCCGTCCTCGACGACCTCGGCCTGCCGCTCGGCCCGCGCGCGCAACTGGCCGTCCACGGCTGGGTCGCCTTCGTCGAGGAGTGCGTCGTCCGCTGGATCGACGGCGGCGACGCGTGACCGCGACCGCGTTGCTGGACATGCTGACCAAGGCGCTGCCCGCGCTCGTCCTCGCCGCCTCGGACGAGGACCTGAACTCGCTGATCTCGATCCTGACCGCGGACTCGGCGATCGCTGCGAACGGATAGCTCGCAGCGCCGGTCGCTAGGACTGGCCAGCATGAGCCAGGCTTTCTCCGTCGAGCGCAATCCGAACCCGCGTCAGCGATGCCGACCGGGCGGCGATCCTGACGGCGCCCGGGTTCGGCAGGTACTTCACCGATCACATGGTCCGCATCGACTGCGACTCCGAGGCGACGGCTGGGGCCCGGGCCGCGTCGTCCCGTACGGGCCGATCGCGCTCGACCCGGCGACGATGGCGCTGCACTACGGGCAGGAGATCTTCGAGGGGCTCAAGGCCTACCGCGCAGCCCGACGGCTCGGTCGCGTCGTTCCGCCCGGACGCGAACGCGCGGCGCTTCGCCAGCGCTCGGCGCGGCGGCTCGGCGATGGCCGAGCTGCCCGAGGAGCTGTTCCTCGAGTCGCTGCGCGCGCTCGTCGCCGTCGACCGCGGCCTGGGTGCCCGACGACCCGGACGAGTCGCTCTACCTGCGCCCGTTCATGATCGCCACCGAGGTCGGGCTCGGCGTGAACAAGCCGTCCGGCCAGCTACACCTACCTGCTCATCGCCTCGCCGGCCGGCGCCGTACTTCAGCGGCGGCGTGCAAGCCGGTGAAGGTGTGGCTGTCGACCGAGTACACCCGCGCCGCGCCCGGCGGCACCGGCGAGGCGAAGTGCGCCGGCAACTACGCGGCCGCCTTCGTCGCGCAGGCGCACGCCACCGCGCAGGGCTGCGACCAGGTCGTCTGGCTCGACGCCGCCGAGCACCGCTGGGTCGAGGAGATGGGCGGCATGAACCTGTACTTCGTGTACGGGTCCGGCCCGTCGGCGCCCGCATCGTCACGCCCGCGCTGACCGGCACGCTGCTGCCCGGCGTCACCCGCGACTCGCTGCTCACCGCTCGCCGCCGATCTCGGCTACGGCGCCGAGGAGGGCAAGATCTCGCACCGACGAGTGGCGCGAGGGCAACGCGTCCGGCGCGATCACCGAGGTGTTCGCCTGCGGCACCGCCGCCGTGATCACGCCGGTCGGTTCGGTGAAGAGCGCGTCACGGCGACTGGACGGTCGGCGACGGCACGCCCGGCCCGATCTCGATGCAGCTGCGCGAGCACCTGCTCGGGATCCAGACCGGTCAGCTTCCCGACCCGCACGGGTGGATGCACCGCCTGGTCTGAGCGTCGCTATCGTCGCGATGTGGCTGACGATTCCGATTTCGATGACGTGCTGTCGGCGAATGCCGCCTATGCCGACGCCTTCGAGTACTCCGCGCTGGAGGCCAGGGCGGCCAAGGGGCTGGCCGTGCTGACCTGTATGGACTCGCGGATCGACCCGCTGGCGATGCTCGGGCTGCGCAAGGGCGATGCGAAGATCCTGCGCAACGCGGGCGCGCGCATCACCGAGGACGTGCTGCGCACCCTCGCGCTGGCGTCCTACCTGCTGAACGTGTCGCGCGTGATGGTCGTTGCGCACACCAACTGCCGGATGGCGGGCAGCACCGAGACCGAGATCCACGACGCGATCAGCGCCGCCGGCGGCCCGGACACGCGCAGCATCAGCTTCCTCACCGCCGAGGACCAGGAGCAGGCGCTGGCCTACGACGTCCAGCGCGTCCGTTCGTGGCCGTTCCTGCCCGGCATTGCGGTGGGCGGGTTCATCTACGACCTGGCCACCGGACGGATCCGCCAGGTCTGCTGACCGCGCCGGCTCAGCCGGTCGACGCGACGAACCGCACGACCTGCTCGGCGAGTTCCTGGCCGGCGTCCTCCTGCAGGAAGTGACCGGCGTTCACGATCGTCGGGTGCTCGCGCCCCGAGGCGCCGGCGAACGAGCGCTGGATGATCGGCCCCATCGCCCCGGTGATCGGGTCGCCGTCCGCGAACGCGACGAGAACCGGGGTGGGTGACGCGCACAGTGTCGCCCAGGCCGCGCGATTGGCAACGGTGGCCGGATCTGCGGTGCTCGTCGGGACGAGGCCGGGCATCGCGCGCGGGCCGGCCTTGTATGACTCGTCGGGGAAGGGCGCGTCGTAGCCGGCGCGATCAGCGTCCGAGAGCGGTCGCTTGCAGCCGGCCTGGACGAACCGGCCGACGTCGAGGACGGGCGCCTTCTGCACGGCTGCGCGGAACTTGTGCCAGATCTCGGGCATGTCGAAGTCCCCCGTCGGCAGGCCGGTGTTGGCCACGACGATGCGCCGGAACCGGTCGGGGTGTTCGGCGGCCAGGCGCAGCCCGATCAGCCCGCCCCAGTCCTGCCCGACGAGGGTCACGTCCGTCAGGTCCAGCGCATCGAAGGCGAACGCGCGCACCCACTCGACGTGGCGGGCGTAGCTGTGTGCGTCGATCGCCTCGGGCTTGTCCGAGCGGCCGAAGCCGACGAGGTCCGGTGCGATCGCGCGCAAGCCGGCCGCGGCGAGCACAGGGATCATCCGCCGGTACAGGAACGACCAGGACGGTTCACCGTGCAGCAGCAGTACCGGTTCACCGTCGGCCGGGCCGTCCTCGACCCACGCCATCCGCAGCGAACCGCCGTCGGGGTCGGGCACCTCGGCGTAATGCGGCTCGTAGCCGAAGTCGGGCAGGTCGGCGAACCGGTCCTCGGGGGTGCGCAGTGCGGGCATGGCGCTGACCGTACTGGGCGCTGCGGGGCGACCGGCTGCCCGGTCGCCGTCACCGCTGATCGCACCGTGCCACGGATGGCACAGTGTCATCGTGAGCGTCATCGTGAGCCTTTCCGACGACACGGCAGCGATGCCGCTGCTGCTGCCGAAGTCCTACCGGCAGCCGTCGTTGTTCGAGCCGGAGAAGATCGTCCGTGAGGCCCGCCGGCAGCTGCGCCTACCCCGCGGCGACGTCCCGCCCGTGGTGGTGCTCGACCCGGACGGTGACCTGCTCGACCACGTCCGCGCGAACGGCGGCGGCGAGCGGGTTGCCCAATGGTCCTGCTATCACACGCGAATGTGGGCTACCGACCTCGGCGGAGTGCCGGTCGGCATCGTCCCTTACGTGGTCGGTGGCCCGTACGCGGTGCTCGTCGCCGAGCAGGCGTTCGCGTCCGGCTGCCGGCTGGTCATCGACCTGACCTCCGCCGGTCGGGTCACGCCGCTGGCGCAGGCCCCGCCGTACTTCGTCGTCGTCGAGAAGGCCTGGCGCGATGAGGGGACGAGCCTGCACTACCTGCCACCGAGTCGCTGGGCACACGCCGATCCGGCGCTGCTCGCCGGGCTCGCCGGGCTCGCGCCGGACGCTGCCGGGCAGCCGGTGCTTCGCGGCGCGAGCTGGACGACCGACGCGCCGTTCCGCGAAACCGGCGAAGCGCTCGCCGCGGCGCGCGAGCTGGCCATCCTGGCGGTCGAGATGGAGGCCGCCGCGCTGTATGCGTTCGCCGAGGCGCGGCGGCGTCCGGTGCTGTGCATCGCGCACGTCACGAACGACGTGGCGCTCACCGATGCGGACGACTTCGAGAAGGGTGACCGGGGAGGCGCGGTCGCCGCGTTGCACGTGCTGGACGGCGTCGTGCGCGCGCTGGCGGACGGCCTCGGCGTGCGCGACCCGGACGGCGTCAGGACGTCGGGCTCGGCGACGACGTCGACTGCGACGACGCCCGCGCGGTGATGCGTTTCGCGATGAGCTGGCCCTTGTCGTCCGTCCCGCTGATGCTCACCTTGGTTCCGACCGGGAACTGGCTCTGCTTCTGCGGCGCCGTCTTCGATCCGAACGCGGTGTGTGGGGTGATGCGAACGCTCACCCGCTGACCGTGGTTCACCCGCAAGCCCCAGGTCGTCCCCTTCTCGCTGACGATGACCCCGTTCTTCTTGGTCGTCGCCGCCGCCGGCGAGCTTGCCGCCGACGACGCTCGCGCGTTGGCCGCCGTGGCGGGCGAGCTGGCTGCTGAGCTCGACGGCGATCGGGTGGGCGTAATGGTCGGTGGGGTCGACACGCCGAGCCCGACGGTGGACGTCGACGAGCCGCGCAAGGTCGCGAACCCGACCACCACGACAGCCACGAGCAGCACCAGGCACAGCACACCGACCGCGCGCATCGCGATCGCGCTGTTCGGCGTGGTGAGGGTCCAATGCCGGAAGTGGCGCCACGGGTGGGCAACGACAGCGCGACCGTGGCGGCCGGCCCGGGACCGGCCCGGGCGTCGTTCCCCGGACGTCATGAGCGGATCGTCGCACGCAATTGCCCCGGCGGCCCCGGCCGCTCAGGCGCTTCAAATCCGGCCACCGGTGTCCGTTCGGACGGGTGCGGGGCGTGCCGGCGCTCGGTACGGTCGGCTGATGCCCGATCTCGCCAGCCGCGCGCGAACCTTGCTCGAGCTGCACACCGCACCCGAGATCCTCGTCCTCGCCAACGTCTGGGACGTGGTCTCGGCCCGGGTGGTCGCCGCCACCCCCGGAGTGCGGGCGCTGGCGAGTGCCAGCCATTCGATTGCGTCGACGTTCGGTTACCCGGACGGCGAGCAGATTCCGCTCGACCTGCACCTGGACATGGTGGGGCGCATCGTGGCGGCGGTCGAGGTGCCCGTCACGATGGATTTCGAGGCCGGTTACGGCGACCCGGGCGAGACCGCGCGGCGCGCCATCGAGGCCGGCGCCGTCGGCGGGAACCTCGAGGACCAGATGAAGCCGCTCGACGACGCCGTCGAGGCGGTGTCCGCGGTGCTGGCCGCCGGCCGCGCTGCCGGCATCGACTTCGTCCTCAACGCGCGCACCGACGTGTTCGGCCGAGCCCCGGCCGGCGCGGATCGGGGCGACCTGCTGGCGGAGGCGATCCGGCGCGGCCAGGCGTTCCTCGAGGCGGGTGCGCCGGTGGTCTTCGTCCCGGGCGTGATGTCACGGGCCGAGATCGAGGCCCTCGTCGACGGCCTCGGCCGCGGCAAGCTGTCGGTGATCGCCGTGCCCGGCAGGTCGCTCGCTGTGCGTGAACTGCAGGAACTCGGCGTGGCACGCGTGTCGACCGGACCGTTCACGCAGCGGGTCGCGCTGACCGCGCTGCAGGACGCGACGGCGGCGCTGCTCGCGGGTGGGACCCTGCCGGCGGATACCCGATCGTTGAACTGAGCCGGGTGGGCTGACCGAGTCGCCGCTGGCGAGCAGCCCCTTGTCGCGCGCACCGTCGCTCGCTAGCGTGCCGGTTGGGTGCGTCGGGGAGGTCGATATGACCGGACGGTCGTTCTCAAGCTCGGTGACGAGGCTGATCGCGGTCGCTGCGGTGCTGCTCGGAGGAGCCGCGGTGGGCGCGGGGGCGACCTCGGCGGCTGCATCGGCGCCGCGGGTCGCGATACCGCAGCTGGACTGGCGCTCGTGCGGTCCGAACGGCCTGCAGTGCGCGCGAGCGCGAGTGCCGCTCGACTATGACAATCCGGGCGGCCCGCAGATCAGCATCGCGCTGGACCGGCTGCCTGCCACCGACCCGGCACACCGAATCGGGTCGGTCTTCATCAACCCGGGTGGCCCGGGCGGCTCGGGCGTCGATGCCGTCGCCTACGGCGGCACCGAGGTCTTCGGGCCGCAGGTCCGCGCGCGTTTCGACATCGTCGGGTTCGACCCGCGCGGCGTCGCGCGCAGCAGTCCGGTGCAGTGTTTCGCTGACCAACAGGCCGAGGACGACTTCTTCGCCACCGTCCCGTTCTTCCCGGTCGGGTCGGACGAAGTGGTGCGCTACATGTCGAAATTCCAGCGCTACGACTCGCTGTGCCTGCGCAACGACCCGACGATCATCCAGCACATGGCGACCGCCGACGTCGCGCGCGACCTCGACCTGCTCCGGGCCGCGGTCGGCGACCGGCGGCTCACCTACTACGGCGTTTCGTACGGCAGCTACCTCGGCAACACCTACGCCAACCTGTTCCCGGACCGCGTCCGCGCCTTGGCGATCGACGGGGTGCTGAACCCGACCGAGTGGGCGACCGGCCGAGGGTCCGAAGGCAGCGAGGTGCCGTTCTCGGCCCGGCTGGGTAGCGAGCGCGGCGCCGCTGCGACCATGCGGCAGTTCCTCGCCCTGTGCGATCGCGCGCAGCGTCCGGCCTGCACGTTCGCCGGCGACGCGGCGACGAAGTATGCGCAGCTGCTGGCCCGCGCGCAGGACGCGCCGATCCTGCTGGGTCGCCAGCGGATCACCTACGCCGACATCGCCGGCTTCAGTCTCGGCGCGCTGTACGACCCGTATTACTGGGCTGAGGCCGCGCAGCTGCTGCAACGGCTGTGGCGTGCGAGCGGCGGGGCGACGGTCACCGCGTCCACCGCGGCCGCGCCGTGGTTGCGTGATCCGCCGTATTACAACGGTCAGGACGCGTTCAGTGCGGTCAGCTGCACCGACTCCGACAACCCGGGCGACGTTTTCGCCTGGCCGAGGGCGGCAGCAGACCTCGACCGGACGTCCGCCCCGTTCGGGGCAGCGTGGACCTACGCCAGCGCGCCGTGCGCGAGCTGGCCCACGCGCGACACGGACCGCTACACCGGTCCGTGGAACCACACCACCGCCACGCCGGTGCTCGTCGTCGGTAACCGCTACGACCCGGCGACCCCGTACGCCGGTGCGGTGGCGGTGGCCCGGCAACTGCCGGGCGCGCGGCTGCTCACCCTCGCCGGGTGGGGGCACACGTCGCTGTTCAAGAGCGCGTGCACGGCCGCGGCGATCGACCGGTACCTGTTGAGCAAGCGGCTGCCACCGGCCGGGAAGGTCTGCCAGCCGGATACGGTGCCGTTCCAATCGACGGGCGGTGCTGACTCGCTTGCCCGCTCGGCACTGCTCGTCTCGACGTTGCCGCCAACTCTCGCGGCGGCCCTGAGGCGGCTGAGCGGCTGAGCCCGCCCCCGCCCCGTCCTGTCCGGGTGCGGCCTGTGCGCGCGCCTTCGGCGGCCAGGATGTGGGCTGGGCTAAGGCTCGTCGGGCAGGTTCTGCCGTGCCCATAGCGCGGCCGACGTGCGGTCGGCGACGCCAATACGGCGGAACACGCTGCCGAGGTGGACCTTGACTGTGCTTTCGCTGATGCCGAGCCTGCGGGCGATCTGCTTGTTGGCCATTCCCTGTGCGGCCAGCCGCAGTACCTCGAGTTCGCGCCCGCTGAGCTCCTGCGCCGGCGACGGGGTGCGGCCGGGGAGCAGGGCGCCGGCCACTCGTGGATCAAACGGCGAATGCCCGGCCGCCGCGGATCGCACCGCGGCCAGCAACTCCTCGGGAGCGCAGTCTTTGAGCAGGTAGCCGGTGGCGCCAGCCGCGATGATGTCCGCGACCCGCTGCCGGTCGGAGAACGACGTCAGCGCGAGCACCTTCGCGTCGGGCCGTTCGGCCAGCAACTGCCGGGTCGCGCCGACGCCGTCGAGCACCGGCATGGACAAATCCATCAGGACGACGTCGGGCTGAGCCGCGCGGGCGACGGCGACCCCATCGGCCCCGTCGGCCGCCTCGCCGACGACCTCGATGTCACCGGCCGCACCGAGCAGCGTGATCAAGCCGGCCCGAACCAGGCGGTGATCGTCGACAACCAGGACGCGGATCACCGCCGCGGCACCTCCAGCCGCAGCGCAGTGCCTCCGCCGGGCGGCGCCGAGAAGGCCAGGCCGGCGCCGATGCGCCGCGCGGCGTCGGCCATCAGCTGCAACCCGAAGTGGTCGTGTGCGCGCGTGAAGGCTGCGGCGGCGTCGAAGCCCTGACCGTCGTCTACGATCTCGAGAACTCCCCGGTCGGCATCCACGGCACCCAGCCGGATCGTGACCGAGGCGGCGCCCGCATGCCGGACGACGTTGCGCAGCGCCTCCTGCGTCACGCGGAAGATCGTCTCCTGCACAGGCTCGGGCAGCGCATCCGCCGCTGCCTCGTCCAGGTCCAGCGCTAGCGTCGTGCCGGTCGACGTCATGGTCCGCGCCAGGTCGCGCAGGGCGATGGCGAGGCCGGAGGTATGCAGGCTCGGTGGGTAGATGTCGACCAGCAGCGAGCGCAACCCGGCGATGCTGTCACGCACCGTCCCAGCCACGGTCTGCAGCCCGGCCGCGAGCTGCGGCTGGCCCGCGGCGGCGGCTTGATCGGCCTGCCCGGCCGCAGTGAACGACGCCGCTGCGAGTTGCTGCACGACGCCGTCGTGCAACGACGCGGCGATGCGCCGCCGCTCGTCGGCCGACGCGTCGAGCGCCCGGCGCATCAACTGCTCGCGCTGCTGACGGGCCCGACGGGCGCGGGCCAGCAACGCCCACACGAGCGGCACCAGCAACACGAGCAGGGCGGCCAGGCTGCTGAGCATGACGCCGGAGAATCCGCGCCAGAGCTCATGGCTGCGCGCGGCGACCGTGTCGTAGCGGAAGTAGGTCTCGAACAGCAGCGGCTGACCGTCCGGGGTCCAGACCGGCCGGTACACCTCGAGCAGCTTGCCCCGGTTGCGCTCGAACTGATTCTCGGGCCGACGCAGATCACTCACGTCGGCCTCGAGCCGGGGCTGACTGAACGCGGCACGGGCCTCGTCCTCCAGCGGGAACGTGCGACCGATCAGGCGCGGCTCGTCGGAGTAGAGGACGGTCCCGGCCGGCGTCCACACCTTCACCCGGATCAGCGTCGAATTCAGCACACGGGACCGCACCAGCGGATCGAGCACTGTTCGGGTGGCCGCCGCATCGGTGGGCATCGCGTCGGTCAGCGCGGGCTGGACGACCGACTCGGCCAAAACGTCGGTCAGCTGCGCGACATCGTGGACGGCCTGCTGCTCGGCGATACGCCGGCTGACTAGCGACCCGGCGACGGCCACGACCACGGCGATCACGACCGTCGCGGCGGCAGTGGGCAGCACAACCCGGCGCATCCGCACCGGCCGGTCGACTGCCGCCGGCGGCCCCGGCACCACGGCAACAAAGCACCCCGACGGCTGGTCACGAGCGGCTACGGCTGCGGGCCGCGTCGAAACGCGGTCCACGGCCTTGGTCGGGTGGCGTTCAGTCACCTCGAGGGCTCAGCCATGGGAGCCGCCGTCGTCGCTACCGCTCCTGGATCCGCCATGCCCACCATTGTCGTCGCTGCCCGACCCACCGCTGCCACTTTCGCCGGAACTGCCGGAGCTGCCGCGGTCGTCGCCGGGGTCGGCCTTGCGCGGCGAGCTGCCGCGGTCGTCGCCGGGTTCGGCCTTGCGCGGCGAGCTGCCGCGGTCGTCGCCGGGTTCGGCCTTGCGCGGGGAGCTGCCGCGGTCGTCGCCCGGTTCCGCGGAACGGCTGGTCCGGTTCGTCGACGTGGGTGCGGTGATGTCGGCGCCGTGATCGTCGACCAGTTGGGGCAGATGCACCTGCGAGGGCACGCGGATCGGGATCTGGTGGCTGAAGGACGGGTTGTGGGTGAGGCCGGCGACACCGGGGGCCGCGGCGACGCTACCGGCGGCGAGGACACCGGCCGAGATCAGTAACAAGCGTTTCATGCTGCGCTCCAAGGGTTCGTGGCGTGCGTTCGTAACTAGGTGCACCCTTTCTCGCGCATCCCGGGTCGCACCCGCCATTGGTCGATCGCACTACTACCCCGGCGTTTACCCCGGCGTTCAGGTACTACGCCGATCGGCCAATTGTGGATGCGACCACGGGGGCCGGATGGTTCGGGGCGTCAAGATCACTCCCCAGTCAGGAGCCCGCCATGAACACCGCTCTGTCCCGCTCGATCACCGCCGCCGCCGCGGTCGCCGCGCTGAGCGCCCCGCTCGCATTCGCCGGGCCGGCCTCGGCCCGAGGCGGCGGCGACGCCGTCCGCAGCTCCGGCAGCTGTTCCGGAGGTGGCGTGTTCGAGCTCAAGGCCAAGCACGACGACGGCCGCATCGAGGTCGAATTCGAAGTCGACACCAACCGCGCCGGCCAGGCCTGGCACGTCCATGTCACCGACAACGGGGTCCGCGTCTTCTCGGGCACGGCCACCACGGTCGCGCCGAGCGGATCGTTCACCATCCGCCGCCTGATCACCGATCGCGCCGGCGCCGACACGATCCGCGCCACCGCCACCTTCGGCACCCGCTCGTGCGCAGGTGTGGTCACGCTCTGAGCCTCCGAACCCGTCCCCCCGACCCCACCCACCGGGTCGGGGGGACGCCCATGGGCGGCCCGACGCTATCGAGGGAAGCTCGCTCAGGACCGCCCGCGGCAGCCGCTCGGCGCATCACCGGCCGCTCGTTCACAAGATCATCTACATGATCACTGCTGTACCGTTGCAGCTCCCGTATTCAGGGGCCTGCGTGCTACTGTCTGGGCACTCTGCGGGTGTAGTTCAATGGCAGAACATCAGCTTCCCAAGCTGACAGTGCGGGTTCGATTCCCGTCACCCGCTCCAAGCTAGGGGCCCGTTCGGAGGCTTGGACGAGGCCGCTCAGACCCGTCCCAGCTCGCACAGCGCCGCACGCAGTGGCGAGCTTCCGCTGACCGGATCACTCGGCCCCTGGTCGAGGACGAGGTTCAGGTTCGCGCTGTCCGGACCGAAGGGCGGGTAGCCGTCCAGCCCGAGTTCGGGGCACGACTGCCACCAGCCGTGCTGGCCGACGACGACGTTCGGGGCCAGGTTCGCGTTCAGCTTCGCCCGCGCGCGGACACTGCCGCTCGGCGTCGAGAGCCGTACCCAGTCCCCCGCCGCGATCCCGCGGGCGGCCGCGGTCTCGGGGTGCACTTCGACCGGTGGGTCGGGAGCCGACTTGCGCAGGCTGGCGAGCTGGCGGTGCTGGGTTTCGCAGAAGAACAGCGACTTGGCACAGGTGAGGACGAGCGGGAATTCCGCTGTCAGGTCGGGCCGGGAGAGCGGGCCGATGCTCGGCTCGACATACGTCGGGATCGGCGGGTAGCCGGCGGCCGCGAAGGCCGGCGAGTACAGCTCGACCTTGCCCGTCGCCGTGCGGAAACCGCGGTCGAGGTACTTGCGGTGCTTGGTCTGCAACGGCAACCGGACACCCTCGGGGTGCTCGTGCAACTGCTCGAGGGTGATCCCGCTCGGAGCGAGCTGGTGGCGCCAGGCCGCCTCGATGTCGCCGTCGAAGAACTGATCGCCCAGTCCCAGCCGGACGGCCAGGTCGAAGACGATCTGCAGGTCCGAGCGTGCCTCGCCCCGCGCGTGTGCCAGGGGCGTGCGTAGCTGGACGGTCGACTGCGCGTCCTGGCTGATCTCGAAGCCGACGCGCAACGCTTCGGACTCGAACGCGCTCGTCACGGGCAGCACGATGTCGGCCTGCTCGGCGGTCGGGTTCATGAACAGGTCCGCGTGCACGAAGAAGTCGAGGGCGGCCAACGCATCGCGCCCCCGGGCGCTGTTGCCGTGCGCCATGACGAGGTTCGCACCGAAGTTGACCAGCGCACGGGCGCGGTACGGGACGTGATCGATGGCGGCCCGGTACAGGTCCTGGCCGGTGATGAACTCGAACCGCGCCGTGCCGAGCGGACGGTCCTGCAGGCCGATCGCCTTGGCCCGCTGCTGCGGGCCGAGCAGGTCCGCACCGTCGATCGGGTTGGTCGGGACGGGTGTGAACAGCACGTTCCCGCCGGGCGCGTCGATGCAGCCCGTGAGGGCGTAGAGCTGGCCGATCGCCCGCACCGTCTGGGTCGCGTTGCTCTGCTGCTCCAGCCCGCTCCAGGTGTAGAAGGCGAGCGGGCGGGCCTCCCACAACAGCCGAGCAGTGGCCTCGATCTGCTCCGCGGGTACGCCGGTGATGCCGGCCGCGGTCTGTGGCGCGAACCGCGCGCACTCGGCCTTGATCAGGTCGAGGACGACCTGCCCGTCGATGACGTCGAACGCATTCGTCCAGTCACGAAGAAAGTCCGCGTCGTACCAGCCGCGCTCGAGCATGACGTGCGTCAGCGACAGGGCGAGCGCGCCGTCCGTGCCCGGCCGCACACGCAGCCACTGGTGCGCCTTGCTCGCGAGTCCCGCCCGGCGCGGGTCCACCACGACCAGCTTGGCGCCGCGGCGCAGGGCTGCCGTCGTCGCCGCTGCGTGGGACAGCCGCGCGACCGAGGGGTTGTAGCCCCAGAACAGGATGCAGCCCGCGTTGTCGAGGTCGGGTAGGTACATGCCGGGAACCGGCTCGCCGTAGGTGTAGAGCGAGGCCATGAACCGGCCCCACCCGCACAGTTCCATGGACGCGCAGAAGTTCGGGCTGCCGAATGCGCGCTTGAGCCGGACCACCCAGTCGACGGAGTCCGACATCGCGGACGTGGACGGCGACGCGCTGCTGAACACGACCGCCTCAGGACCGGACTGCTCGGCTATCGCCGTCAGCTCGGTGGCGATGGTGTCGAGCGCTTCGTCCCAGCTGATCGGCTCCCAACCCGGGTCGGGGGCGCCCTTCGGGGCGGTGCGCCGCAGCGGGCGCAGCAGCCGGTCCGGATGGTTAACCAGGTCGGGCGCTGCCTTGCCCTTGACGCACAGCGCTTGCCCGGTCGGGTGCTCGGGCGCCGGACGCAAGGCCAGCAACCGCCCGTCCTCGACCGTTGCGGTCGCGCCGCACCGCGAGACGCACAGCGGACAGAACGTGACAGTCTCGGCCACGCCGTCATACTGCACCCTCCGCGCGTCCCGCGGTACACCCAAAACCCGGCGCAGCGGGTAGTCAGCTGAAGCTGCGAATGCGGGGCATGCCGCTGGCGCCACGCGATCCGGTCTTGATCGCGAGTACCTGGTTGATGCCGAGGCGGTTCGCCTCGAACGCGAGCGCTGATCCGGCCATGTACAACCGCCAGATTCGTGCCCGCGCCGGGCTGGTCAGCTGCGCGGCCTCGTCCCAGCGGCGTTCCAGATTCGCGACCCATTCGCGCAGGGTCAACGCGTAGTGCTCGCGCAGCGATTCGACGTCCCGTACTTCGAAGCCGGCGCTCTCGAGCGCGTCGACCGTGGTCGCCAGCGGTACCAGCTCGCCGTCCGGGAACACGTAGCGGTCGATGAACGAGGTGGCCGAGAACTCCGGCCGGTGCCCGGGACGGCGCGAGATGGCGTGGTTGAGCAGCCTGCCGCCCGGCCGCAGCAACGCGTACAGGTGGGCGGCGTAGCGGGGCAACAGCTCGGCGCCGACATGCTCTGCCATCCCGATGCTGGCGATCGCGTCGTAGGGGCCGTCGCTGACCGCGCGGTAGTCCTGGACGCGGATCTCGACCTGCGCGGCGACGCCTTCCTCGGACATCCGCTTGCGCGCGAGGGCGGCCTGTTCGCGTGAGAGCGTCACACCGACGACCCGCGCGCCGTAGGTGCGCGCGGCGTGCAGGGCGAACGTCCCCCACCCGCATCCGACGTCCAGGACCCGCATCCCCTCGGCCAGGCCGAGCTTGCGCGCCACCAGATCGCACTTGGCGAACTGCGCGTCGGCGAGACCGAACCCGTCGCTCGGCGCGTGCGGCCAGTAGGCGCACGAGTAGGTCATCGATTCGCCGAGGACCAGGCGGTAGAAGTCGTTGCCGACGTCATAGTGGTGCGAGATCGCCGAGGCGTCGCGGCTGCGGCTGTGCCGATGACCGCGCAGCTTCGCCTCCTCCGGCGGCGGTGCCGGCGGCATCCCGATGACGCGCAATCGCAACGCGGCCCGGACGATCGCCTGCTTGGTCGCCGCGTCGATCGTCACACCCGGCCCGTGCAGCGGGTCAGAGAGACGGTCGAGTTCCTCCAGCCCGGCGACTAGTTCGCCCTCGATCTCGACATCGCCGGACACGTACGCGCGGGCGAAGCCCAGCTCGTTCGGTGCCCACAGGATCCGTCGCAGGGCACGGCGATTACGGACGACCAGCTGCAAGGGCGATTCGGCCGGCCCGACGGTACTGCCGTCCCAGCAGGTGACCCGGATCGGGACCTGGCCACCAAGGGCCGCGGTGACCACCGGGGCGACCGTGTCGGCAACGGACATGTGTCATTCGTACCGGATCGGCCGACCCGGTGGGCGCTCGGCCCAGGTTTGCTACGGCGCCGTCACGGTGAACAGGTCGGACGGGGACGCGAAGCTGGTACCGCCCGGACTGGCCACCCGCACGTGCACCTTCGACACCGGCAGCGGCGGCGACACGGCGGTGATCGAACTGTCGGAATTCACCGTGTAGCCGGCGGCCGGGGTCGATCCGAAGAGCACGTTGGTCGCGCCGGTGAAGCCGGATCCGGCCACCGTGACGCTCGTGCCTCCCGCGGATGATCCGGACGCGGGGCTGATCGAGGTCACCGCCGGCTGTGGCAGCTTGAAGACGTCCGCCGCCGTCGGCGGGCTCGTGCCGCCCGGGCCGCTCACCTGCACGTGGACGTTGGCCGGCGGCCGTCCCGGTGCCGTGGCGGTGATCTTCCGGTCGGAGTTCACCGTGAAGCTCGTCGCCGGCGTTGCCCCGAACATGACGGCGGACGCGCCGGTGAACCCGGATCCACTCACCGTGACGTGCGTGCCGCCGGCTGCCGGTCCCGCGTCGGGACTGATCGCCGACACCACCGGAATCACCGGGGCGCTCGCGAGGTACCGCGTGAGGAGGAAGGACGCGTTCGACGCATCCGTTCGGGCGGCACCCGCGACGACCACTCGGCCGTTCGTCGAATCGATCGCCAGCGCATTGCCTTCGTCCTGGGCGACATCCGTCACGACCATTCCGCCGTTGCCGAAGCCGCTGTCCAGTGCCCCGGACGGGGTCAGCTTGACCACCCTGATGTCACCGCTGTTCGTCGTCGACGTGGCCGCCGCGAGAATGCTCCCGTCGGCAAGCACACCGATTCCGCGCCGCGCATCCGTCGGCGCAGTTGAGGTGACCACCGTGGTTCCGGTGCCGTTGAACGAGGTGTCCAGCGAACCGTCGGCGTTGTATCGCGCGATGGCCAGACCGTGCGGGCTGGTGGCGTTGCCGGACTGCCCGACCGCGTCGATCATGCCGTCCGACTGCACGGTAAGCGCGGAGATCTGATCGGAGTTTCCGCCGAGGTTCGTCCGCACCACACCTGCCTGCCCGAACGCGTGGTCGAAGCTTCCGTTCTCCTTGAACCGGACCAGGCCGAAGTCCTCGTTGCCGCGGCCCGGGCCGAGGCGTCGGTTGTGCGCCGCCGAACCACCGACCACGATGACGGTTCGTCCGGCGACCGTCATCGTCGTGACGGCGTAGGCGTTGTCGAAGATCGAGTCACCGAGATCGAAGGCCTGGACGCCGGGCCGCGCGCCGGCCGCGTTGAACATCTTGTCGAGGAAGCCGGCCGAGGTGAACCGGGCGACTGCCCAGCCGCCGGCCCAGCTGCCGACCACGACGATCTTGCCGTTCGGCTCGATCGTCATGCCCTGCCCCGTGTTGGCCGACCCGTCCCCCACCGTGACCATCGCCTGACCACCGCTGCCGAAACTCGAGTCGAGAGTCCCGTTGCTGTTGTACCGGGCGACGGCGAGCGCTCCGACGCCGAAGGCGTCCGACGCCGAACCGGCAACGACGATCTTGCCGTTGGTCTGCACCGCCACGGCGTTGGCCTGATCGCCGTTGGTCGAGCTGAAGAAGTAGGGGGTGACGGCTTGCCCGCCGCTGCCGAAGCTCGAATCGAGGCTGCCGTTGGGCGTGTAGCGGACGACGGCGAAGTGCGGTGCCTCGCCGACCGTCTGCGCCTGGCCTGCCGCGATCGTGGCGCCGCTCGGTGCAACGACGACGGCGTTGGCGATGTCGACGCCCAGGACGCTGGTCGTCACGACACCGGTGGTGTTCCACGCCGTGTCGAGGCTGCCCGGACCGACAGCCGCGGCAGGCCCCGCCAGTGCCACCATTACGGCGCCCACCAGCGGCAGCACGACAAGTGCCGCTGCGAGCCGTACTCGAGTGCCACGCATGCTGCTCTCCTACGGACGCGTTGGGTAGGTGCCCTGGAGGGCGATGATGAACGTGACGACGAGGAAGGGCGCCAGATTGTTGTGCGGCTGCGAGCCGCCGGCACTCGCCAGAGCGGCGGGGCTCATCGGGACGTCGGCCACCGTGCCGTAGAGGCGGCCGCGGATCTCGGCCCAGTTCGCGCCGTCCGGGCTGGTCGTGCTGCCCTGGCCGGTGCTCGCATTGGGGACGTGCGCATGGGCCGGCAGTTGCTCCGGGGTGAGCGTTACCGCCTCGCTGCCGCCGGATTCGCCGACGGTCCTCGGCGTCAGGCCGGGCCCGGCGCCCGGGCCGATGGGACTCACGCCCTGCAGGTTCGGCAGCGCGAAGTTGCTCGTCCCGTTACCGCCGTACTGGGTGCCGAGCAGCGAGAACAACGCGGTGTTCTGCGCGAGCGGTATCAGCTGGCCGTCGCACATCGCCCAGCCGGTCGGGGCGAAGTTGCCGCCGAACATCCGGATCTCACCGATGAATTGGTCGGTCATGGTCAGTTCCTCGAGGGATAGATGCCTTGCAGGGCGATGATCACGTTCAGGACGAGATACGGCGGCAGGTTGTTGTGCCGGAAAGAACCGCCGGCGCTGCCCACCGCGGTGCTCGCCATCGCCGTGTTCGGTGTCGCGGCATAGAGCGCTTGCGGCGCGCTGTTCGCCCACCCGGCCTTGTCCGGCGACACGACGCTGGCCGGCGTCGATCCGGCGCGCACGGTGTGGGTGTGCGCAGGCATTTCGCCAAGCGTCAGTTGGTGATTCGACTCGCCGCCGGCCTGCCCGAGCGGGTGCACGCCCGAGGTGTGCATCGCTGTCGTTCCTTGCAGGTTGGGGAGCGCGAAGTTGACGGTACCGTTCCCGCCGAAGGTCGTTCCCAAGAGGGAGAACAGGGCCTGGTTCTGATTGATCGGAAGCAGTTGTCCGTTGCAGAACGCCCACCCTCGGGGCGCGAAGCTGAACGAGACGATACGCAGTTCGGCAAGGAACGGCTCGGTCACAAGACTGCCTCAACTCTGACTCGGGTAAATGCCGAACAAGGAGATGACGAAGTTGATCACCAGAAACGAAGGCATGTTGTCGTGTGGCTGGTTGGCTCCGGCCGGGTCGATCAAGCTCGAACTCATGGCGACGTCGACCGATCCGCCGTACGGGGACGTCGCCCCGGACGCCCGGGCCCACACCGCACCCACCGGGCTCGACGCCGTCGCGTTGAAGCTCGACACGGCGGGCACATGCGTATGGCTGGGCAGCTCTTGCGAGGTCAGCGTGTGGCTCTCTTCCCCGGCGAGTTGGCCGATCACCCAGGTTTGGCCGACACGGTCGCTGCCCTGGTGGACGAAGCGCCGGCCGCGCAGGTCGGGCAGGTTGAACGTCTGCACACCGTCGCCGCCGTAGGTCGTGCCGATCAGGGAGAACAGCGCGTCGTTCTCGGCGATCGACATGGTCGATCCGTCGCAGAACGCCCAGCCCTGCGGCGCGAAGTTGAATCCGACCAGGCGGATCTCGCCGATGAACGGTTGACCCATCGTTACCCCTTTTCGGCGTGGCCCAGACTGGACGGCATGCATGACACGGTGTGGGACACGCTGGCGGGCCAGACCGGCGAGACCTTCGAGTTCCGCCCGCCGGACCGCGCCGCGGTGGCGGCAGAGCTCGTTGCTTCGGAGCGGACCGAGCATGGCTCGGCGGTCACGCTCACGCTGACGTTCCGCGCCGAGGACGGGATCGGCGCACAGGGCACGTACGAGGTCGCCCACCCCGACATGGGGACGTTCGAGTTGTTCGTGGTGCCGCGATCGCCCACGGACTTCGACGCGGTCATCACCTGGGTCGACGCTCCATGACGGTTCCCATGCCGTGGGCGCTCACGGGTACGAAGCCGAGCCGCTCGTAGAGACTGCGGGCCCGGTTACCGCCGGCGACGGTCAACCTTGCGGTGCGACCGTCCGCGTCGGCGGCGGCGAGCAGGTCTGCCAGCACGGCCGATGCGACAGCCTGGTTTCGATGATCCGGCAGGACGGCGATGTCGACGATGGTGGTGACCTCGCCCTGATCGACGAGCAGCCGACCTACCGGCAGCCCGGCGAGTTCGATGATCGTGTCGTGCGCGTGCGGGTACTGCGTCGCATAGCCGGTTCGCTGTGCGCGCAGCTGCATGTCGATCAAGTCGCGCAGTTGATCGTGCGGCAGCGGGATCAGCTGTAGGTCGGGGTGGGCCGACTCGAACAGTTCGCGTAGGAAGCGTTCGTCGGTCGCGAGTGCGGTGCGCGTGCTCAACGCGGTGTGAACGGCAATGCCCGGGGCTGTCATTGCGCTGAGGACCGCGCCGGTTGCGCACGTGTGTCGACCGACAGCGTCGCGGTCGTGGCGCCGCCGCCGACCAGGAACAGCTCTGAGCTGCCGCCGAGGTAGCGATGCTCGAGCTGGTAGATCCCGTCCCTGAGCGTGCGCGTCCGGGCCCGGAGCAGGACGTGGAACGATTCGCCCGGGCCGCTCGTGTCCGGAAGGTTCGAGACCACACTGTCGACGGTCAGCGCGAAGCGCCGTCCGTGCGCATCGGTCGCGTGCACCGTCGCGCCGACCAGCCGTCGCCAGCTCTTCAACCTGACGGCCAACCCGCGGGTGGTGCCGGTGGCCGCCTGAGCTGTGCTTGTCGGGACGACCACGGCCGCGGCACCGATCATGAGCCCGCCGGCGGACATGGTGAGAAAACGCCGCCGTGCGATCATCGGTCCCCTCCCACGTCACGTGCAGTGACGAGTGCACGGTAGACCGGAAATGCGGCTCACGAAAGCTGGCAGGCGATGGCAGTGCCTGGTAGGGCTACCGGACGCACAGGCTGGTCACGGGCCGCTCGTCCCGATCGGCAGGCCACCGACCGGCGCGTACATCGCGACGTCGAAGGCGCTGCTGCTTGGCGCGCGAGCCACCGGGAACACCGGGTAGGCGTTGCCACCGGCGAGCACCGACGTCGAGATGTAGTCGCCGAACATCCGACCCTGCGTGGTGTTGGGCAGCCAGGCGAGCGTCATCGGGCCGGCCACCTTGCGGGGTGCCGTCCAGGTCGCCCCGCCGTCGGCGGAGGAGACATAGCCGACGTCGAGCTGGCAGGTGGCGTCGGTGCAGGCGGCCCTCGGGTAGTAGTAGTAGGTCAGCCCGATCCGGGTAGTGGGTCCGGACGAGGACGGGTCGACGCCGATGCCCGGCGCGAAGTGGTCCGCGGTGCTCGCGGCCGCATCGATCGGCACCCGAACCGGCGACGTCCAGGTCGAGCCGGTGCTCGACATCGACAGCACGATGTCGTTGCTGGCGCACGAGGTCCGGAACCGGCAGTCCGACCAGGTCACGTACACGCGGCCGGCGCCGTCGACCTCGGCTGAGGGCAGCGCGCTCTCCCGCAACGAGTCGAGTGGCGCCGCGGTCGCGTCTTCGAGCCCGGCGACGGGATGGTGGCTGATCGAGGCGATCTTGACGCTGGCCGTCCAACTCGCGCCGCCGTCGGTCGAGGTGAACGCGCGCTCCTGGTCGACGTCGACGGACTCGAACGGCACGACGACCGTCCCGCTCGGGGCGACGACAGGCTGGCCGCCGAGACCGTGCGCGCCGTCGGCCGGGCTGCGCTCCGGGCCCCACGTCAGCCCGCCGTTCGACGAGGTCCGCATGTGCTCGGCGTCGCCGGTGTGCGCGTTGTCGTACTCGGTGTAGCAGTTGCCGTAGAACGCGCTGCCGACGGTGTTGTCGCACACCGTCCAGTTCTTGTCGTAGAAGGTCGAACTCGCAGCGACCGTGATCGGACGTCCCCACGACAGGCCGCCGTCGGTCGACCGGCTGGCGAGCACGTCCACCGTGCTGCCGATGATGCCCAGGTACGAGACGAGCCACACGTCGTGCTTCGCGTCGTAGGCCACCGAGGCGTCGCTCGCGGTGGTGTACGGGCCGCCGGCGTTGCCGGTGATCCCCCGCAGGAACCCGTGCCGCCACGTCCCGCCACCGTCGGTGGACGTCGCCCAGCCGATGTTGGACGAACCCCCGGTCGGCACCCGGCCGACCTGGAACACCGACACGATCGTGGTGCCGTGGCTGAAGGTGTCCGGCTCGACCTCGGTGCGGTGCTGCGCCTGGGCGTCGGTGTAGCGGTCGGTGCTGACCCGGACGAGGCCGGCCAACTGTGGGGTGGGCGGGGCTGCGGTCGCCGCACCACTCACGGTGAGGACGGCGGCGCACAGGCAGGTCAGGGCGAGAGGCCTCATGTCGTCTCCAGCAGCCGTGTTGATCTCTGCACGACGCTAGTCCGGATCCGCGGTGATGGATACCGTCGCGCCGCACACGCGTCACCGAGCGAGTGCCTGGCCGACGATGGGCACGTAACGTGCGATCACCTGCTCGTCGGACAGGTGCACCAGTTGCGCGATGCCGAGCAGGTACCTGCCTACGGCGAGCCCGATCAGCGTCGTGAACGCTGCCGCGACGTTCTCGACCGGCACGCCGAGACCGGTTGCCGCCCGCGGCAGCAGCACCCCGGACGCGAACGCGCGCAGCGCGCCGGCGTGCTCGTCGTCGGTCAGCGCCGAGCGCAGCATGGTGCGCAGCGCCGGGCCGGTCTGCTCGTCGGACCAGTAGCCGACGAAGGTGGCGACGAAGCGCTCGGCGAACTGCTCGTGCGGGCCGCTCAGCAGCGTGCCGAGGACCTCGGCGGGGTCGATCGGCATCCGGATCGAGGCCAGGAACACCTGCTGCTTGCTGCCGAAGAAGTGGTGCACCATCGCCGGCGTGACCCCGGCGGCCGCGGCGATCGCCCGCACCGTCGTCGCCCGGTAGCCGCGCTCGGCGAACAGCGTCCGGGCCGAGGCGAGCACCTCGGCGCTGCTGCTCGTCGGCCCGGGCCGACGTCCCGCTCGTGCCATCAGAGCTCCTTGACATCGCCCGCACCGTCGGAGCTAAATTAAACACATGACCAATTCTGTTGTCCAGGCCCGCGGGCTGCGCGTCGTCCGTGGCGGCAAGCCAGTCCTCGGAGGGCTCGATTTCCAGGTGCCGGAGGGACGCGTGACCGGTCTGCTGGGACCGTCCGGGAGCGGGAAGACCACGCTGATCCGGACGATCGCGGGGACGCAGGTGATCGCCGCCGGCTCGGTGCAGGTGCTCGGGCGAGCGGCGGGCACACCCTCGCTGCGCCGCGAGGTCGCCTACGCGGCCCAGACCACCTCGGTCTATGCCGATCTGTCGGTGCGCGAGAACGTCCGCTACTTCGCCAAGGTGCTGCGGGCACCGGCCGCGGACGTGGACCGGGTGATCTCGGCCGTACGGCTGGACCGGTTGAGCGAGCGCCTGGTCAGCCGGCTCTCCGGAGGCGAAGCCGGCCGGGCCAACCTCGCGGTCGCGCTGCTCGGCACCCCCCGGCTGCTGCTGCTCGACGAACCTACGGTCGGGCTGGACCCGGTGCTGCGCGAGGAACTCTGGGAGTTGTTCAAGGCTCTCGCCGCGGACGGGATCACCCTGCTCGTGTCCAGCCACGTCATGGACGAGGCAGCGCGGTGCGACGAGTTGTTGCTGATGCGCGAGGGCGCGCTGCTCGTCCAGGCCACCCCGGCCGCGATCCGCGAGCGGACCGGGTGCGCCGACCTGGGCGAGGCGTTCCTGCAGCTGATCCGTGCCGAGGACGCCGCATGATCGCCACCGCCGACCGCGTGCTGCGGCAACTGCGCCACGATCCACGCACCGTCGTGCTGCTGGCGGTCGTCCCGAGCCTGCTTATGACGCTGCTGCGCTACGTCTTCAACTCCGAGCAGGTGTTCTCTCGCATCGCGCCGGCCCTGCTCGGGATCTTCCCGTTCCTGCTGATGTTCCTGGTGACCTCGATCGCGACGCTGCGCGAGCGGACGTCCGGGACGCTCGAACGGCTGATGACCACCCCGCTGCCGAAGGCCGCCCTGCTCGGCGGCTACGGGCTGGCGTTCGGCCTGGTCGCCCTGTTGCAGGTCGTGGTGACGACGACGGTGTGCCTGCTGCTCGGGCTCAACGTCGCCGGCTCGCTCGCGTGGCTGCTGTTCGTGACGCTCGCCGATGCCTGGCTGGGCGTGGCGCTGGGCCTGCTCGCCAGCGCCTTCGCGCGGACGGAGTTCCAGGCCATCCAGTTGATGCCGGTCGTGGTGCTGCCACAACTGTTGCTGTGCGGGCTGTTCCAGCCACGTGCCGAGATGGCCCACGTGCTGCGCTGGGCCGCCGACGCCTTGCCGCTGTCCTACGCAGTCGAGGCGCTGCAGCACGTCGCGACCCACCCCTCCGTGGACGGCGGGTTCGCCCGCGACCTCGCCGTGCTCGCCGCGTTCGTGGTCGGTGGGATCGCTGCTGCCGCGGCAACCTTGCGCCGGCGGAGCGCGTAGCGGAACCTCAACCAGGTTCGGTCGCGTCCGATGTAGTGGTCAGGAAAGGTTGCCATGTCAGCTCGCAGGACCAGGCGGTGCGCGGTCCTCGCGCGTCTCGCCGGTGCCGTGCTGACCGGTGCTGTGCTGATCAGCGGCTGCGCCTCGCGTCCGGTGACGAGTACGGTCGGGCAGATCGAGGATTCCCTCGGCTCGAAGGGCACGACCGTGTCAGAACCGCCGACCAGCCCGGCCGCGACAGGTAACGGCGCGAGCGTCGGGGTCGTGAGTTCGGGATCGGCGAGCGCCGGGCCGGGCCGCGTCGTCCCGTCCACTCCGGACCGATCGTCGAGCCCGCCGCGCACGACTGCGCCGATGCGGACCGGCGCGACCGCACGCTTCGATGAGACTGACAGCGGCGCGGTCGTCTCGGTACACGTCGGCGCTCACCTCGTGGTCACGCTGGCCGGATCGTGGACGCCACCGCGTCCGGACTCCACGGTGCTGCGGACCGACGCGTCGCGCGGTTACCCGGCGAAGGCCCCGGCGAGCGCCGAGCTGACCGCGGTCCGCGTGGGCACCACCGTGGTTCGGGCGATGACCGACGCGCCCTGCCTGCACGCGAGCCCGCCCTGTCGCATCGCGCAGCACGAGTTCTCGATCACCGTGCGCGTGCTGCCCTAGCCCGTCACGAGCGGTCCAGGCCTCGCTCGACCATCCGCACCCGGGTGTCGGCCAGTGCCGCGACCCTGCGCGCCGCTGTCGAATTCCGGTTCGGCCGTTCGACGCAGTGTTGACGGCCCGCCCGGGCCCGGTCAGCACCGACGAGTAAGGACTACGCCATGACGACACGCCTCACGGGCAGCACCATCCGCGACGGCGCCCCGGACAGCTCGCGGTGGCTCGCGCTGTACGTGCTCTGCACGGGGATGCTGATGATCGTCCTCGACATCTCGATCGTGAACGTCGCGCTGCCGTCGATCCAGCACGACCTCGACTTCTCGGGGTCGGGGCTGGCGTGGGTCGTGAACGCGTACCTGATCGCCTTCGGCGGACTGCTGCTGCTCGCCGGCCGCATCGGCGACCTGTTCGGCCAGCGCCGCGTGTTCCTCGCCGGATTGATCGCCTTCACCGCGGCGTCCGGGCTGTGCGGCGCGTCGCAGACCGGCCTGGAGCTGGTCGTTGCCCGCTTTCTCCAGGGTGCCGCGGGGGCGTTCACCTCGGCCGTGATCCTCGGCATGATCGTCACGATGTTCCCCGCGCCGCGGGAGCAGGCGAAGGCGATCGGGGTGTATGCCTTCGTGGCCTCGGCCGGGGGTGCGGTCGGCGTGCTGGCCGGGGGTGTGATCACCCAATGGGTGAGTTGGCACTGGATCTTCCTGGTCAACGTCCCGATCGGTGTCGCCACCGCACTGCTCGCCGCGCGGATGCTCGCTCCGGAGAGCGGCACGCGCACCCGGCTCGGCGCCGACGTGCTCGGTGCAGTGCTGGTGACCGCCGCGCTGATGCTCGGTGTCTACACGATCGTCGTCCCCGGCGCCGAGCACGGCTGGACGGCGCCCGCCACCCTGCTGTGCGCGGCAGCCGCGGTCGCCTTGCTCGTCGCGTTCGTGGTGCGCGAGGCCACCGCGTCCGCGCCGTTGATGCCACTGCGGATCCTGCGCTCGCGCAACGTCGCTGGGTCGAACCTGATCCAGGTCTTCGGTGCCGGTGGCATGTTCGGTGCCTTCTTCCTCGGCGCGCTGTACCTGCAGAACGTCCTGCACTACGAGCCGCTCGAGATCGGCTTCGCGTTCCTGCCGGTCAGCGTCGTCATGGGTGTGCTGTCAGTGCGCTACAGCGAGCGACTGGTCTCGCGCTTCGGTGCCCTCCGGGTGCTGATCCCCGGCATGGTCCTGCTGACTGCCGGGCTGGCGCTGCTGGCCTCGGCGCCGGGCGATGCGACCTACGCCGCTCACGTCCTGCCGAGCATGGTGCTGCTCGGCCTCGGTGCCGGACTCGGCTTCCCGCCGCTGATGGGGCTGGCGATGACCGGCGTCGAGCCCGGGGACGCCGGCCTGGCGTCCGGGCTGATCAACACCACCGGCCAGGTCGGCGGCGCGATCGGTCTTGCTGTGCTTGCCACGGTGACGTCCGCTCGCACTTCGGCATTGCGCTCGGACGGTTCGCCGGTGCTCGACTCGCTGCTCGGCGGCTACCACGCCGGGTTGTGGCTCGCTGCCGCGCTGATGGGCGCCGCGGTCGTGCTCTCGCTGACCGTGCTGCGGGCGCCCGCGCAGGTGGAGGCGGTGGTCGAACTCGACACCGCCGGGGCCTGCTCCTAGCTGCTCGGCCTGCTCCTAGCTGCTCGGACGGACGACGAGGGCGCTGCCGCCGCGCTGGCGGACCGGCTCGGCGGCAGCCTGCAACCGTCCGCCCGACAGCGCCTGGATTCCGGTGGCGTTGCCGATCCACGAGTTCAGCGGCAGGATCGGGCCGCTCACCGGGCTGAACTGCTCGCCGTAGCGGCTGGTCAGCAGGTCAGCCGTTCGCGTATCCAGGAACGGTTGCTCGGCGAGGCTGGTTGCCGTGTTGCGCTGCGTGACCCGGGGCGCCGCGATCGCGTCGGGCAGCGACATCCCGAAGTCGATGTGGTTGAGCAGGATCTGCAGCACGGTGGTGATGATCGTCGACCCCCCCGGCGAACCGACCGCGAAGTCGAACGCGCCGTGGTTCAGGACGATCGTCGGCGACATGCTCGACCGCGGCCGTTTCCCCGGGGCGGGCAGGTTCGGGTCGTACGTCGTCGGGGTGGCGGGTGCGAAGTTGAAGTCGGTCATCTCGTTGTTGAGCAGGAATCCCCTTCCAGGAACGGTGATTCCGGTGCCGGCGAGCTGCTCGATGGTGTTGGTGTAGCTGACGACGTTGCCGAAGCGGTCGGCGACGACGAGGTGATTGGTGTTCGTCCCCTCGTTGTCCGGCCTCCCGCTGGACGCGGTCGATCCGCACCCGCCGTACGGCGCGTACGGGCTGCCGGGCGCGACCGGGCTGGTCAGCGCGGTCGACTTGATCAGGCAACTGCGCGTCCGGGCGTACGCCGGGTCGAGCAGACCCTGCTGCGGGACGGGCACGTACGAGCTGTCACCGATGTAGGCGTTGCGGTCGGCGAAGGCGAGCCGGGATGCCTCGAGGTACTGGAACAGCGCGCGCGTTCGAGACTCGGACGACAGGTGGAAGCGCGAGAGGATGTTCAGCGCCTCGCCGATCGTGATGCCGCCCGAGGACGAGGGCGCCATGCCGTAGACGTCCAGCCCCCGGTAGGTGACGTGAGTCGGCGCCTGGCGCCTGATTCGGTAGTTCGCGAGATCCTGGCGCGACATGATCCCTGGGCGGATCGGGAAGTCGCTCACCCCCTGTGCCACCGGCGGGTGCTGCACGGTCTGCGCGATCTCGGTTCCCAGCGGCCCGCGGTAGAGGAAGTTCGACCCGTGCTGGGCGAGCGCGGCGTAGGTGCGCGCGAGGTCGGGATTTCGCAGCGTGCTGCCCACCCGCAGGGGCCGCCCGGACGGGGTGAGGAACAGTGCGCGGCTGCTGGAGAACGACTGCAGGTCGGGCAGCGCCGCCTGCTCCTGCTGGACGAAGTTCGCGTCGATGCGGAAACCGCGGTTTGCGACGTCGATGGCCGGTTGCAGGTCGTCGGCGAAGGTGTGGCGACCGTAGTTGCTGATCGCGTGGGCCCAGGTCGCGACCATGCCGGGGACGCCTACCGAGAGCCCGGACCTGCGGGCCTGCTCGAAGGGCAGCGGGCTGCCGGTCTCGGGATCGATGAACATCTGCGGCGAGCACCGCTGCGGGCACTGCTCGCGGCCGTCGAGGGTGACGACCCGGTGGCTGCCGGCCAGGTAGATCACCATGAAACCGCCGCCACCTGGGCCGGCGACGAACGGCTCGGTCACGCCGAGCGTGCTCGCGACCGCGACCGCTGCGTCGATGGCGTTGCCGCCCGCCTTGAGGACGGCGATGCCGGCCCGGCTCGCGTCGAGATCGGCGCTGGCGACCGCCCCGCCGGTGCCTACGGCGGTGGGCTGCTTGCCCTGGGCGGTGCGCGCCGGGCCGGCGGGGCTCGTGTGCCGGACGGAGGCGGCGCGATCGGTGGCGGTGGCAGGGACGGTGAGCGCGCTGACGGTCAGCGCAGCTGCGGCGAGGACGAGCAGGCGTGGGCGCACGGGGACCTCCGGAAACCGGGACGAATCGTCCGGCACCTACCCGATTCGCCCGCTCGTCAAACTCTCCGTCGAGTGGCGCGTTCTCATGATCAGAGACGGCGGATCCGCCGTCTCTGATCATGGCGAAGCATCACTCAGGCGTCGAAACCGTCACTCGCGCGGTGCGGACGTCACTCGATGCGGGGCGCTCGCTCGGCCAGCGCGGCCAGCGCGGCCGGGAACACCTCCGCCGGCGGCGTAACCAGTCCCGCGCCGACCTGCCCGGTGCCGGCGACGCGTCCGGCCATGCCGGTGTTGATCTGGGGCAGGATGCCGGTCCGCACGACACGCGTGACGTCGATCCCGCACGGCAGCCCGCGGAAGTCGAGCACCGGGACGGAGTACATCGGGTGTTCGGCGAGGGTGATCTCGTACATCCGGCGGGTGGTGGCCAGCGCGTCGGCGACCGTGCCGCCGACGAACCGGACGATCGCCGGTGCCGCCGCCATCGCGAACCCGCCCAGCCCGGCCGTCTCGGTGATCGCCGAGTCGCCGATGTCGGGGTTGGCGTCGTCCGGGCCGAAGCCGGCCAGGTACAGCCCGTCCGGGGTCTCGGCGGGGCCGGTGAACCAGGCGTCGCCGGTCCCGGACACCTGGATGCCGAAGTCGGTCCCGTTGCGCGCCATCGCCACGACCATCGTCGAGCCTGGGACGTCGCGCGCGGCGTCCAGCGCGAGCTTGCACGCCGGCATCGCCAAGTTGAGGAAGAAGTGGTCGTTGCCGGCCACGAACCGCACGACCTGCGCCACGTCCGAGGCGGACGCGCCGCTGTCGATGAGGTCCGGCAGCAGTTCGCGCAGCAGCATCAGCGTGCCGGCGCGGTTGCGGTTGTGCGCCTCGTCGCCCATGTGCACCATCTGCGCCAGGATCGCCTTGACGTCCACCGGGCCGTAGGCGCGAACTGCGGTTTGCAGCAGCGGCCCGAGCACCCGCGACATCCAGTGCAGCCGCTCGAGGACGTCCGGACCGTAGGCGCCGTAGCGCAGGACCTTGCCCAGCCCCTCGTTCAGCGAGCAGTACGCGCGCCGGCCGGTGCCCGGATCCTCGAGGACGAACATCCACATCGACCGCGAGACGACCCCGGCCATCGGGCCGACGGTGGCGTGCTGGTGGCACGGGTCGAGGCTCGCCCGGCCCGCGGCCAGCAGCGCCTCGGCAGCGTCGGCGTCCTCGGCGATTCCTTCGAACAACGCAGCGCCCATGAGCGCACCGCGCATCGGACCGGACGCCCGCGCCCAATCGATCGGTGGCCCGGCGTGCAGGAACTCGGACGGGCCGAGGCCGAGCGCCTCGGCTGCCGGGACGACGTCCACCAGATGTGCGCCGCACGCCAACATCCGTTCGATCGCGGTGGCGTTCGCGGTGGGCCGGCGTGGGTCGGCCAGGACGGCTGCCAGCGCGTCCTCGGTGCCGGCCATCGGCGGGCGCCAGTCGACCGTCCGGACGTCGACGGCCTGCTCGCGCAACGCCTCGGCGAACAGTTCCACGCCGGTGGCAAGGACCCGCGGTTCGATGTCGAGGTTCATCGTGGCCGCACCTCAGCCTTCCCCGGGTGTGGTCGGTGTTGGGGGCCTGGACCGGTCGGTAGCGGGGAAACCGCGGGTCGTTTCCCCGGGTGTGGTCGGTGTCGGGGGCTCGAACCGGTCGGTAGCGGGGAAACCGCGGGTCGTTTCCCCGGGTGTGGTCGGTGTCGGGGGCTCGAACCGGTCGGTAGCGGGGAAACCGGGCGTACTCACGGCCGCACCAGCCCGACCGCATACCGGACCGCCTGCGCATTGGACGCGAACACCGCCGCGCCCGCCTCGGCCAGCCGGGCAGCCTGCCGGGCGAAGCCCTGGGGATCCCCGCCCGAGCCGACCAGCGCGACCACCACGCCCAGCCCGCCACTGACCGCGTCCGCGATCGCCGGTGCCAGCTCGGCGGCTGGGTCGGGATGCGCGCCGTAGCCGAGGACGACGTCGAGCAGTGCCACGCCCGCGTCGGGGTCCGCAGCCTCGTCGGCGAGGCGCCGTAACCGCAGTGACGCGTCGATCATCGGATGCGGGCGCCCGCGCGTCAGCTCGTCGTCGCCGAAGTCGATCATCAGGTGTCCGTCCGCACGCAGCGCCGGGTCCAGCGCGAGCCCGGGTTCGAGCGGGATGTTCGACCGGATCGGTCCGAGCGCAGCGGCTGCGATCAGCATCGCCTCGTCGCACAGCGTCCCGCCGGAATACAGCCCGCGCAGTGCGCCGTGACGGCCGGGCTCGGACGCCGGCCAGATCGGCCACTCGGGCACCGGCCGGCCGAGCTCGCCCAGCACCGCCTCGGTCGCCGCCGTCAGATCACCCGCCGACTCGCCGGAGCCGAGCAGGGCGAACACGACCGGAGTCGCCAGGCCCGCCGCGTGGGCGCGCACGGTGTCGGCCGTGCGATCGTCCGGCGGTTTCGACACCAGGACGATCAGCTCGGTGCCGGGATCGGCGTCGAGCAGGTCGAGCGCCGTCAGCGTCGACAGCCCGCCGACGGCAGCGGAAAGATCGCGCCCGCCCACCCCGAGGCAGGCCCGCACGCCGACGCCGGCGTGGTCGAGCAGGCACAGCATCTGCTGCGCGCCCGTCCCCGACGCGGCCACCAGCCCGACCGGGCCGGCCCGCACCACGTTCGCGAACCCGAGCCCGACCCCGCCGACGACGGCGGTCCCGCAGTCTGGACCCATCACGAGCTGGCCGCCCGCCGCGGCCCGCCGCTTGAGCGCGATCTCTTGCGCGACCGGCACGTTGTCGCTGAACACGAGGACGTCGCACCCGGCCTCGAGCGCATCCCAGGCCTCCGCGAACGCAGACGTGCCGGGCACCGAGATCAGCACCAGGTCGGCCGGCTCGCGCCGCAATGCCGCCCCCGTGGTTCGCGGCAGCGCCTCGGCCGCCGCCCCTGCCGACGAGGCCCGCGGCGCCAGCAGGTCGGCCACCGCGGCCTGCGCCGCCGCCAGCGCCTTGGCGCTGGCCGCCCGCACCGCGATCACCAGGTCGTTGGGCCCGGCCCCGGACGGCGCCGCGAAACCCTGACTCGGCAACAGGTCGAGGTTGAGCGGCGTCCCCATCGCGACGAAGGCCGCCTCGACCCCGGGCAGCTGCGATACCGTCCGGGTCACCTGCAGCAGGGTCACCGAGTCGGCGTAGGAGCCCGTCCGCGCCTCGACGTGGTCGACACTCATGCGGCGAGCCGCCGGTCAGCGGACGCGGCGCCGAACGCGAGCAGCAGCCCGTGGCCCAGCGCCGCGCCGGACGTGTGCCCGAGCGCGAGCAGCGGGCCGGGGTCCACCGGTTCTGCCCGTCCCAGCGCCTGGACGAGCGCGGCTACCTGCGGCACGCACTCGCCCGAGATCGCGTGCCGCAGCAGGGTTGCCGACAGCGCCGTCGTGCGGACCAAGTCGGCGACGTCGAACGGCACCTCCGGACGCCCGCGGGCGCGGCAGCCGAGGACGTACCCGGCGAGCACGTCGTCCCCGCTCGGCGTCAGGCCCGGGCCGAGCCCGATCAGGCCGGGGCCGGCGAGCTCCGCGGGCACCCCGATATCGATGGTCGCGACCGCCGCACGCAGCGTCGCGAGGTT
Source organism: uncultured Actinomycetota bacterium (assembly GCA_963750295.1). Classification (GTDB taxonomy): domain Bacteria; phylum Actinomycetota; class Actinomycetes; order Mycobacteriales; family Jatrophihabitantaceae; genus CAVVPY01. The sequence goes on along the minus strand of CAVVPY010000005.1, from coordinate 54,449 downwards.
GGCCGGCAGCGCCACTACCGGCCGCACGTGTGCCGGCGACCACGTCCGCACGACGGCAACGGTCACCGGCCGACCCCCGGTCGTCCAGGACAGCGCACCCGCCCCGATCATGACCGGGCCGTCCGGGCGCACTGCCTGCAGCGAGTCGAGACCGGCAACGACGACTGCACACGGCAACCGGACGGCGGCCGCGGTGAGCACCGCGATCGCGCTCTCGCCGGCATCGAAGTACAGCGCCGCGCCTGACCCGCCGAGCACCCGCGCCGGCCGGCGCGGCCCGTCGACCAGCGCGGCGATCGCGCTGCTGGACGACGCGAGCATTCCCCGAAGCTAGGGTGCGGCGATACCGTCCTCCCATGGAGACTCTTGCCAAGGTTAGTGGCTCGGGCCGACATGATCTGCCAGCACGTGCCGGACACGAGGTTTCGGTGGCCGACCTGTTCGCCCTGCCGAGCTTCGCCGGGGCCGTCCTCGTGGCCGGCAAGGACGGCGGCGAGAAGGTCGTCACCCGGGTGAACGTGATCGAGGTGCCCGACATCCTGCCCTGGGTGAAGCCGGACGAGCTGCTGCTCACCACCGGGTTCCCACTGCGCCATGCCGACACCGGCACGGTGTACGGCGCGAGCGAATTGGTCAGCCTGGTCGAGGCGTTGGCCGAGCACGGGGTCGCCGCGCTCGCTGTCAAGTCCGGGCGTTACCTGGCCGAGCTGCCGCCGGAGCTGCTCGCTGCGGCCGACAAGCTCGATTTCCCGCTGATCTCGCTGCCGCCCGATGTCGCCTTCGACGACATCATGGCCGAGGTCTTCGCCCACCTCGTCGCCCGGCAGACGCGGGCCCTGGACGTGGCCGACCGGCTGCACCGCGCCCTGAGCGCGATCGTGCTCGAGGGCGGTGATCTGCCGCAGTTGGCCGAAGAGGTCAGCGGCCTGTTCGAAGCGGCCGTGCTCATCTGCACCCCGGACGGCCGCGTGCAGACCGTGGCGGGCAGCGAGAGCGATGCCGCGGCGCTGCGGACGCTGCCACTGTTCGACGAGTCCGGGCGCTTCCACGTCGAGCTCCTACGCCCCGGCTGGCAGCCGGCTCCGTCCGGACACCCGGGCCAGCTGGTCGTCACGCCGATCGTCGCCGGCGGCACCGACCACGGCCGCATCATCGCCTACGGCGTGACCCACGACCTGGACGCCGCCACCGTGCAGGCGCTCGAACGCGCCGCCACCGTCGCCGCGCTGGCGATCACGAAGCAACTGGCGGTGTCGGCCGTCGAGTCGAAGTTCCGCGGCGACTTCCTGCGCGACGCGCTGATCGGTGCGGCCGGACCCGCCGAGCAGGTGGCCGCGCACTGCGACCAACTCGGCTGGGACGTGCGCCGTCCGTTCGTCGTGATCGTCGCGCAACTCGACGAGGTCGAGCCGCCACCGACCGCACCGTCCCTGACCGGACGGAGCCCGATCGACCGCCTCACCTCGGCGTGGCAGCAGGTCGTACGAGCGCGTGATCGCGCCGCTCCCGTGGTCGGCTTCGGGCATGAGGTGGTCGCGCTCGTCCCCACCACGAAGCAGACCGCCGTCGCGACCGTCGCCGAGCTCGTCGCCGCGGTGACCGGCGATCGCGGCGGCGGGCGGCGTTCCTTCAGCGCGGGGATCAGCCGGGTGATCGATTCGGTCGCAGCGCTGCCGACCGCCTACGACCAGGCCCGCAAGGCCGTCGTGGTCGGCCGGCGCACCCGCGGCAACGCCGCACTCGCGCACTTCGACGCGCTGGGCGTGCACCGGTTGTTGTCGATGGTCGAGGATCCCGAGGAACTGCGGGCCTTCGCCGCGGAGGTGCTCGGCCCGTTGGTGCGCGATGCCCCAGAACAGAACGATCTGCGCAATACGCTGCAGGTGCTGCTCGACACCAACTGCAACGTCGCCGAGACGGCGCGGACCCTGCACTTCCACTACAACACGTTGCGCTACCGGATCGGCAAGCTCGAGGCGATGATCGGGCCGTTCACGACGGACGCGAATCTGCGCCTGGACGTCGCGCTGGCCCTGCGGGTCGTCCAGATGCGCGGTCTCTGAGCTGCGCTTTGGCAGAAGTTCACAATGCTCCCCCGTCGTGCGAGGTCCTAGCGTCACGGATCACTCCTGCACTCGCAGGCCCGACGAGGGGACGCGCGCAATGGTGATGACCTGGAAACTGGTGCACGGTGGCACGACCCCGCCCGTTGGCGAGGTCGTCCGTCCCGATGAGCGACTGTCCATGCCGCGCATGGTCGGCCTCGGCGCGCAGCACATCGTCGCCATGTTCGGCGCGACCTTCGTGTTCCCCGCGATCATGGGCCTCAACCCCAACCTCGCAGTGATGATGTCCGGCGTCGCGACGATCATCTTCCTGCTGATCGTCAAGGGCCGGGTGCCGTCCTACCTCGGGACCTCGGCGTCGTTCGTGGCGGCGGTCGCGGCGATCCGTGCGCAGGGCGGCGGCTCGGCGGAAGTCACCGGCGCGATCCTGGTCGCCGGCGTGATCCTCGCTCTTGTCGGTGTGCTCGTGCACTTCGGCGGATCGCACTACGTCCGCGCCGTGCTCCCCCCGGTCGTCACCGGAGCAGTGGTCATGCTGATCGGGTTCAACCTGGCCCGCGTCGCGACCCAGATCTACTTCCCGGCCGAACTGTGGATCGGCCTGGCCACGATGCTGTTCGTCATCGTCGTGGCGGTGCTCGGCCGCGGGTTCATCAGCCGCATCGCGGTGTTCCTCGCGCTGGTCTTCGGCTACCTGCTGTCGTGGGTCGCCGACCAGTTCACCAGCATCCCCTCCTGCAACGCCGGCAAGTGCGTCGACGTCGACCGGGTGCAGTGGGCCGGTGTCAAGGCGGCCGACTGGATCGGCGTGCCCAAGGACATCATCAGCCCGACCTTCGGCAACCTCACCGGTCCGCACCTGCCCGCGTTCAGCATGACCTTCATCCTGCTGATGATCCCGTCGGTGATCGCGCTGCTCGCCGAGAACGCCGGACACGTGAAGGCCGTGTCGGAGATGACCGGTGAGGATCTCGACCCGTACCTGGGCCGCGCCTACATCGGCGATGGGGTCGGCACCGTGGTGGCGTCCTTCGTCGGTGGCTCGCCGACGACCACCTACGCCGAGAACATCGGGGTCATGGCCGCGACCCGGATCTACTCGACCCTGGCCTACTACATCGCCGCGGTGGTGGCGATCCTGTTCGGCTTCTGCCCGAAGTTCGGCGCGGTCGTGGCTGCGACACCCGGCGGCGTGCTCGGCGGAATCACGCTCGTGCTGTACGGCATGATCGGGCTGCTCGGCGCGAAGATCTGGATCGAGAACCGGGTCGATTTCGCCAATCCGGTCAACCTCGTCCCGGTCGCGGCCGGCATCATCGCCGGCATCGGCGATCTCGCGGTCAAGTTCAGCGACAACTACTCGATCACGGGTATCGCGGCCGGCACGCTCATCCTCATCCTCGGCTATCACCTGATGCGGGCGCTGGCGCCGGCGTCACTGAAGGAACCGCTGAGCGCCGGACGTGCCTACGAGGGCGGGACGATGATCTCGACGGGTAACGTCGACACTCCATCGGGTGAGCAGTCACCGTTCCGCGACGAACCGGACAAGCGATAGGACGACGTGAAGCCGCCGGCATTCGACTATTCGCGTCCGACCACGGTCCCAGAGGCCGTGGGGCTGCTCGGGGAGTTGGGCGCGGACGCGAAGGTGCTGGCCGGCGGCCAGTCACTCGTCCCGCTCCTGTCGATGCGGCTGGCGGCGCCGCACCACCTCGTCGACATCAACCGGCTCGCCGCGCTGGACTACGTCCGGGTGGACGGGGGTGTCGTGCGGGTGGGCGCGCTGGCACGGCACGCTGCGGTGCTGCGCGACGACGCGGCGGCCGCTGCCCAACCGCTGCTGCGGCAGGCGCTCGCGCTCGTCGCGCACGCGACGATCCGCAACCGGGGGACGACGCTCGGCAGCATCGTGCACGCGGATCCCGCCGGTGAGATGACCGCCGTCCTCGCCCTGCTCGACGGGTCGGTGCGGATCGCATCGTCGGCCGGCGAGCGGACCGTCGCCGCGGCGGACTTCTTCCGCGGGCCGCTGGAATCTGCTGTCAGCACTGGGGATTTGGCGTTGGAGGTCGAGTTCCCCGTACTCGGCGCCCATGAGGGGACGGCCTTCGTCGAGGTGGCGCGGCGGCACGGCGACTACGCGGTGTGCGGGGTGGCCGCCCACGTCCGGGTGGACGCGTCCGGGACGGTCACCTCGGTGCGGACGGCGTACCTGTCCGTCGCCGCGACCCCGCTCGTCCTCGACCTGTCCGCAGCCGTCGCTGACGGGGACGTGGCCGCAGCCGTCGCCGATCAGGTGGCTCCCGAGGCGGACATCCACGCCACCGCCGACTACCGGCGGCACCTCGCAGTCGTCCTCACCGAGCGCGCGATCCGTGCGGCGAGCGAGCGGGCCGCGGCGTGAGCGAGCACGCGATCCGGCTCGTCGTCAACGGGGCGCCGCACGAGGTCACCGTGCCGGCCCGCCGGCTGCTCTCGGACTGCCTGCGCCACGATCTCGGCCTGACCGGCACCCACGTCGGCTGCGAGCACGGGGTGTGCGGCGCGTGCACCGTCCTCGTCGAGGGCGTCCCGATGCGCTCGTGCCTGCTGCTTGCGGTCACGCTGGACGGTGCCGAGGTGACCACGGTCGAAGGGCTGGTCGGAGCGGACGGCGCGCTGTCGCCGGTGCAGCAGGCGTTCAACGACTGCCACGGCCTGCAATGCGGGTTCTGCACACCGGGCTTCCTGACCACGATCACCGCCGGGTTGCGCGACAACCCCGACCCGTCCGAGCAGGACGCGCGCGAGATGATCGGCGGCAACCTCTGCCGCTGCACCGGCTACCAGAACATCGTGAAGTCGGTGCTGCGCGCGGCAGAGTTGCAGGGCCGATGAGCACCAAGCTGTTCGGTGAGCCGATCCCGCGGCGTGAGGACGACCGGTTGCTCCGCGGGGCCGGTGGCTACCTGGACGACCTCGGTCACGACGCACTCGCGGCGGCGTTCGTCCGCAGCCCGCACGCCCACGCGCGCATCCTCGACATCGATGTGAGCGCCACGCTCGACCTCGACGGCCTGGTCGCCATCTACACCCACGAAGACCTGCCCGGCCGGGTGGGCGAGCCGCTGCCGCTGTTGATCCCGCACCCGGCCCTCACGCACGGGCGCACGCCCTACCCGCTCGCCCGTGCTGAGGTGAACCACGTCGGCGAGGCCGTGGTCATGGTGGTCGCCCGCGACCGCTATCTCGCCGAGGACGCAGTCGATCGGATCGTGGTCAGCTACGAGATCCTGCCCCCTGTGGTCGGTGTCGCCGCGGCGCGGTCGGCAGCGCACCTCGTGCACGACGACGTGCCGGACAACGTGGCGGCGAACCTCGTCCAAGAAGTCGGCGACGCACGCGCGGCCATCGACGCCGCGCCGCACCGGCTCGAACTGGACCTCTCGATCGAGCGATCGGCATCCACGCCGCTCGAGACGCGTGGCGTGCTGGCCCGGTGGGACACCGAGTCCCATCGCTTGCGCATCTGGACGTCGACGCAGACCTCGACAGGGGTTCGTGCCGCCGTCGCTGCCAAACTCGATCTCGCGCTGATGGACGTCGACGTCATCACTCCGGACGTGGGCGGCGGATTCGGCGTCAAGATCGTGCATCCGTGGCCGGAAGAGGTGCTGGTGCCGTGGGCGGCGCGCCTGCTGCAGCAGCCGGTGAAGTTCACCGAGGACCGGCGCGAGCACTTCGTCAGCAGCGCTCACGAACGAGCCCAGTTGCACCACGTCCGCGTGGGGTTCGACGACGACGGACGGGTGCTTGGTCTCGACGTCCGGTTCTGGCACGACCACGGCGCGTACATCCCGTACGGGCTCATCGTCCCGATCATCACCTCGACCCAGTTGCTGGGGCCGTACAAGCCGGGCGCATACCGCGTCGAGTTCGACTCGGTGTACACGAACACCGTCATCGTCACGCCGTATCGCGGGGCGGGCCGCCCGCAGGGCGTGTTCGTGATGGAGCGGGTGATGGACGCGATCGCTCGCGAACTGGGCATCGACCGCGCCGAGGTTCGCGAACGCAACTTCATCACAGTGGACGAATTCCCTTACGACCACGGCCTGATCTTCCAGGACGGCCGGCCGTTGATCTACGACTCCGGCGACTACCCGACCTCGCTGCAGAAGCTGAAGAAGCTCATCGGGTGGGACGAGTTCGGGGCGGTCCGTGACGCCGCCCGCGCCGAAGGCAGACGAGTCGGCATCGGTTTGGCCTGCTACGTCGAGGGAACCGGCGTCGGTCCGTACGAGGGCGCGCATGTGGTGGTCGAGACGTCCGGAAAGGTGAAGGTCGCGACCGGACTCACGTCGCAAGGCCAGGGCCACCAGACGGTGTTCGCACAGATCGTCGCGGACGAGCTCGGCGTCCCGATCGACGACATCGAGGTCGTCACCGGCGACACGCGACGATTCGGTTATGCCGTAGGGACATTCGCCTCGCGCGCTGCCGTAATGAGCGGATCGGCGATCGCGCTCGCCGCCCGCGCTGCCCGCGCGAAGGTGCTCAGGGTGGCCGCCGACGCGCTCGAGGCGAATCCCGAGGATCTCGAGATCGAGGACGGCATCGTCCGCGTCGTCGGATCGCCCGGCGCCGAGATCTCGCTGGGGACGGTCGCGGTGCTGTCCAACCCGCTGCGGTACGCCTTCGACACCGCCGCGCAGCAGGCGACGCAGTTCGCGAGCAACGACACGTCCGGCCCGCCGGTACCCGAGGACGACGAACCCGGGATCGAGGGCCGCGACTTCTTCTCCCCGATGCAGTCGACGTTCGCGAGCGGAATGCACGCTGTGGTGGTCGAAACCGATCCGGACACCGCCGAGGTCAAGATTCTGCGCTACTGCGTGGTGCACGACTGCGGGACGCTGATCAATCCACGCATCGTCGAAGGCCAGATCCACGGCGGTGTCGCGCAGGGTGTCGGCGGCGCGCTGTACGAGCGGATGGTCTACGACGACGCGGGACAACTGCAGAATGCCTCGTTCATGGACTTCCTGATGCCCTACGTCAGCGAGGTGCCGCAGCTGATCGAGATCGACCATCTCGAGACGCCGTCCCCGCTGAACCCACTGGGCATCAAGGGCGCCGGCGAGGCGGGCGTCATCCCGGGCGCCGCCGCGATTGCGTCCGCCATCGAGGACGCGGAGGGGTTCGTGATCACCGCCATGCCGATCTCGCCGAGTGAGTTGTTCGAGTTGCGGCGCCTGCACCAGGACGGGGGCACCACCGGATGAAGATCACCGGAGAGGCGACGTTGCACGCCTCGGTCGAGCAGGTCTGGGCTGCGCTGAACGACCCGGCCGTGCTGGTGCGCACGATTCCGGGATGCGAGCGGCTCGAGGCGACCGGGCCCGACTCGTACGCGATGACCGTCACCGCCGGCGTCGCGTCGATCAAGGGGACGTACTCGGGCGCGGTCGCGCTGTCGGAACAGGACGTGCCGAAGTCGTTCCTGCTGACCGCATCCGGCGCGGGCGGACCAGGGACGCTGAGCACCGAGGTTCGCGTCGCGCTTGCCGAGGCGCTGGACGGCTCGACCCGGCTGACCTACGACGCGGACGCGGTCGTCGGCGGGATGGTCGCCGGCGTCGGGCAGCGGATGCTGGTGGCCGTCGCGAAGAAGACTGCCGGTGAGTTCTTCGCCGCGGTGGACGACGTGCTCACCGGCAAGGCCGTCTCGCCGCCCGCGCTCGAAGCGGGAACGGGTGTCTTCGTCGCCGCACCCTCGACAGGAACCTCCAGCGGCAGCGGGGGATTCGTGCGCGGAATCATCGTCGGCGCACTCGTCGCGCTCGGCGGAGTGATCGTCGGCGGCGTGCTCGGACGGCGCCGCTGATGCGCGCGTTCACCGCAGCGGCAGTGCAGCTCGCCCCGTCCTCGTCCGCGCTGACGGCTGGGACGGTTGCCGCGAACTCAGCCCGGGCAGCGGCGATGGTGCGCGAGTGCGTGGCTGCGACCGGAGCCGAACTCGTGGTCGTCCCCGAATCGGTGACCACCGGCTTCACGCCGGGCCTGGACGCCGCGCAGTTGTGGGAGGTCGTGAGCGAGATCCCCGGGCCGGTGCTCGACCCGTACACCTCGGTCGCGGCCGAAGTCGGCGTCCACCTCGTCGTCGGCAGTTACGAGCGCGGCGCAACCCACCCGGTCGTCCACAACGCGGCCGCGGTGATCGGCCCGGACGGTGCGGTGCTCGGTGTGTACCGCAAGACGCACCCCTTCGGTGGCGAGCGCGTCGACCGCGGCGGGTGGGTGACCCCCGGCGACGACGTGCTCGTGGTCGAGACCGAGCTCGGTCGTATCGGCGTGATCATCTGCTTCGACGGGGACTATCCCGAGCTGTCCCGGATCACGGCGATCAAGGGTGCCGAGGTGATCTGCCGCCCGTCCGCGCTGCTGCGCTCGGCTGATCTGTGGGAGCTGACCAACCGCGCTCGCGCCTACGACAACCACGTCTTCGTCATCGGGGCGAATGCCACCGGCGTCGACCCGGGCGGTGTCGTGTACTTCGGCAACTCGATGATCGTCTCGCCGATCGCCGAGGTGCTCGCCCGCGCCGCGTCGCACGAGTGCTGGATCTCCGCACGCCTGGATCCGGCGACGGCGATGCGCTCGCTGACCCCGGGCTCGTCGATCGCCCAGTCCTTCGACCATCTTGCCGACCGCAACCTCGAGCTGATCCGCCGCAATGCCGACGCATTCCTCGCCGATGCGGCGACGTCGTTCCCGTACGCGCGCCGCGACGACGGCGTCATGAACTGAGCACATCGGACACTGCTCGGTCGGGGACGCCTCGACCGGCAGGCGGTCGGGAGGGTCGAACCTCGGCAACACTTGCCAGGGACGCGGGCGGTACGCGCCAGTTGACTCGTCCCATGGCTTCGCTGCGGATCGGTATCGACACCGGCGGGACGTTCACCGATGTCGTGGCCTTCGACGAGGTCTCCGGGACGATCGCCACCACCAAGACGCCGTCCACGCCCAACGACCCGGCCGACGGGTTCATGACCGGGATCGCGAAGATCCTCGACCAGCTCGGCGCGACCGGGGACGACGTGGTGGCGGTCAGCCACGGCACGACGGTCGCCACGAACCAGTTGCTGGAAGGCAAGGTGGAGCAAGTCGGCTTCATCACCACCGAGGGCTACGAGTTCGTCCTCGAGATCGCCCGGCAGTCCGTCCCCGACGGGTACGGCAACTCCTACTTCTGGGTGAAGCCGCCGCGGATCGTCCCCGCTCACCTGGTCAAGACGATCGGCGGTCGGCTCGACCATCACGGCGACGAGCTCCGCCCGTTCGACGAGCCGCGCGCGATCGAGGTCGCCCGCTGGTTCGGTGAGCGCGGCATCGACACGTTGGGGGTCTGCTTCCTGCACTCGTACGCGAACCCGGCGCACGAGCGGCGGATGCGCGACGTGCTGGCCCGCGAGCATCCGGACGCGGTGGTGTCGATCTCCAGCGAGGTGCTGCGTGAGTACCGCGAGTACGAACGCTCGATGACGACCCTGGTCGACGCCGCGGTCAAACCGAAGGTGGCGCGCTACGTCCGCTCCATCGCGGCGCGGCTGGACTCGTTGGCGGCGCACCCGTTGCCGTTCTACGTGATGAAGTCCAACGGCGGCGTGCTGTCGGCCGAGGAGGTCGTGCACCAGCCGATCACCACGGTGCTGAGTGGACCGGCGGCGGGCGCACTCGGCGCGGCGCTGATCGCCAGGACCGCCGGGTTCGACCGCGTGCTCACCTGCGACGGGGGCGGCACGTCGACCGACGTCTCGGTCGTGCTCGACGGTGAGCCGAGCCTGACGACCGAAGGCAGCGTCGGCGTGTACCCGTCCAAGATCCCGATGATCGACGTGGTCACGGTCGGCGCAGGTGGCGGGTCGATCGCGTGGGTCTCACCCGAGGGAGCGCTGAAGGTGGGGCCGCAGTCGGCAGGTGCCGACCCCGGCCCGCTCTGCTACGGACGCGGCGGCAAGGACGTCACGATCACCGACGCGCACGTGGTGTTGGGACGGATCCCGCCGCACCTGCTCGGTGGCGAGGTGCCGCTGGACGTGGCGGCCGCCCGGGCCGGCTTGACCGACCTCGCCGCCCGCCTCGGCATGACCGTCGAGGCGTGCGCCACCGGCATTCTCGAGGTGTCGGCGTGGAACCAGACCAACGCGCTGCGCCAGATCACGGTCAAGCGTGGGCTCGACGTCCGCGACTTCACGCTGACGACCTTCGGCGGTTCGGGGTCGCTGCTGCTGTGCCGGCTGGTCGACATCCTGGGCCTGCGCGGCGTGCTGGTACCGCCGAATCCCGGCAACGTCAGCGCGTTCGGGCTGCTGACCGTGGACGTCAAGAACGACTACGTCCGCACCGCCGTGCGCCGGCACGCGGACCTCGACCCGGTGCAGGTGGAGCAGGTCTTCGCCGAGCTCACCGGCCAGGCGGCGCAGGCGCTGGCCGCCGAAGGGTTCACCGGGGCCGAGCAGCAGTTCGTCCGCACCGCCGACCTGCGCTACTTCGGTCAGGCCTTCGAGGTGCGGGTGCCGGTCGGGGACTCCTACGACGCCGTCGCCGAGGCGTTCCACGACGCGCACCGCGGGCTGTACGGCTACGACTTCCGCGGCGACCCCGCGCAGCAGGTCGAATGGGTGAACCTGCGGGTGTCGGGCATCGGCCCGATCCGCCGGCCCGACCTGCGACGGGCGCCGGACGGGGACGGGGACGTCGCGCGAGCCCGCACCAGCACCCGCCCCGTGTGCTTCGATGACTGCTATCTGGACACGCCGATCTTCGCCCGCGACCGGCTGGCGCCCGGGGACGTCGTCGTCGGGCCGGCAGTCGTGGAGGAGTACGGCTCGACAGTGCCCGTCCATCCTGGCTTCACGGCTCGCGTCGACTCGTACCGCAACCTGGTGGTGACCCGATGACCCGACCTTTCCCCGCTAGTGACCGCTTCGCGTCCGTCCAACCGACCACACCCGGGGAAAGGCCGGCGGGCGGTGGCGACGTTTCCCCGCTAGTGACCGCTTCGGGACCCTCCAACCGACCACACCCGGGGAAACCGGTCCGGGGAGCGACCCGATGAGCACGCTGACCACGACGACGGACGTCGACCCGGTGCTGCTCGAGATCGTCGCGGGCAGCCTGGCGAGCATCGAGCTCGAGGTCGAGACCGCGATCGGGCGGACGTCACGCTCGCCGATGATCCGCGACGCGCACGACTTCCGCGCCGGCATCCACGACCGCCTGCTGCGCAAGCTCACCGGCCGCTCGTACAGCGCCCTCGTCCACCCGATCGCCCGCGACTTCCCACTGGACACGATGCGGCCCGGGGACGTGTTCTTCCACAACGACGTCTACCGCTCCGAGGGCGGGATCGGGCACCTGCCCGACCTGTGCGTCACCGTCCCGGTGTTCCACGAGGACGAGGTCGTCGCGTTCGTGCAGGCATTCGGTCACCACGACGACATCGGTGGCGCGGTGCCCGGTTCGATGCCGTCGCACGCGACGAGTGTCTTCGAAGAGGGCCTGATGGTGCCCCCGATTCGCCTGTGGGATCAGGGGATTCCCAATCGAGCGGCGTTGACGATCATGACACGCAACTCGCGGATGCCCGACTCGCTGGCCGCCGATCTCGATGCCGAGTGCTCGGCCTGCCTGATGGGCTCGCGGCGGCTGACCGAACTGTTCGACCGCTACGGCCGCGACACAATCGAGTCGTGCTTCGACGCAATCATCGCCCGCACCGCTGAGACGTACCGCCGCGAGATCCTGTCGCAGATCCCCGAGGGGACGTGGACGTGGGAGGACTACGCCGAGCACGACGGCGTGGACGAACCGCGCCTGCACACCCAGCGCATCACGCTGACCCGCACGGCCGAACCGAAGCTGATCATCGACTTCACCGGCACGGCACCACAGGCAAAGGGACCGATCAACCACTGCGGGGACTACGCCGACGGCAACTTCCTGAAGAAGTGGCTCGCCCCGATCCTGCGCAATCTCGCCGAGACACCCGAGCGGATGGCCGAACTCGACGTGAACGAGGGCGTCGTCGATCTGATCGAGATGCGCTTCCCGCCGCCCGGAACCCTGCTCACGCCGGTGTTCCCCGCGCCGACCAACGCGCGGACGTTCGTGATCCTGCGCCTGCTCGGCGTCCTGGCCGGCGTGGTCGCGAAGGCCGTGGACGGGCGCATGCCGGCCGATCAGGAGACGATCCGCTACACCGGCGTGTACGGCACCGACGACGAGGACGCGCCCTACCTCATGCGCGAGGTGCTCGGCGGCGGGTCGGGCGGGCGCTATTACGCCGACGGCGAGGACACCATTCACGTCGTCCCCGACTCGCGCAACTTGCCGAGCGAGTTCACCGAGGCGCGATTCCCCTTCGTGGTCGAGAGATTGGGGCTCGCCGTCGACTCCGGTGGGGCGGGTGAGTACCGCGGCGGCCTGGGCTACGAGAAGCACATCCGGATGCGACGCGACGCGCACTTCATGTCGATCGCCGACCGCTCGATCCTGTCCTGCTGGGGCGTACGCGGTGGCCGGGCCGGCCGTCCGTTCCAGGTGACGATCGACCCGGGTGGACCGAACGAGCACGACGTGGACGCGCTGGTCGACGCCGAACCCGCGCCGGCCGGCACGGTGATCCGCATCAGGACGACCGGCGGCGGTGGGTGGGGCGACCCGCTCGATCGAGCGGTCGACGCGGTCGTGCGCGACGTGCTCTGGGGCAAGGTGTCGCGTGCCGCCGCGCGGGCCGACTACGGAGTCGCGGTCGTCGGCTCGGACGACGACCCGGCCGTGGACGTCGCCGCGACCGACGGGCTGCGTGCCGAACTGCGCGCCGCGCGCACCGGCGACGAACCGTTCTTCGACCGCGGGCCGGGTTACGCGCGCCTGTCCGGCGGCGCGTCGTCAGCCGAGTGCGACCACGTGGATCGCCCCACCTTCGCGGGGCAGTCATGACCGGTCCGCTGGACGGGGTGCTCGTGGTCGATCTCTCCCGAGCACTCGCCGGCCCGCATGCGGCGATGATGCTCGGCGACCTCGGGGCGCGGGTGATCAAGGTCGAATCCCCCGAGGGTGACGACACCCGCGGCTGGGGTCCGCCGTTCGTGGACGGCGTCTCGACCTACTTCCTGTCCTGCAACCGCAACAAGGAGTCGATCGTCCTCGACCTCAAGAGCGACGACGGGCGTGACACGCTCACCGCGCTCGTGCGGCGCGCCGACATCCTGGTCGAGAACTTCCGGCCCGGCGTGCTCGACCGGCTGGGTTTCTCGACCGAGCGACTGCACGAGCTCAACCCGCGACTGGTCGTCCTGTCCATCACCGGGTTCGGGCACGACGGGCCGGAGGGTGACCGAGCCGGGTACGACCAGATCGCGCAGGGCGAGGCCGGCCTGATGTCGCTCACTGGCCCGGCGCCCGGTGAGCCGACCCGCGTCGGCGTCCCGATCGCCGACCTGCTGGCCGGCATGTACGGGGCCTACGGCGCGGTCGCGGCCCTGCACGAGCGGGACCGCACCGGCCTTGGCCGGGTCGTGCGCACCAGCCTGCTCGCGGCGGTCGTCGGCGTGCACGCCTTCCAGGGCACCCGCTACACGGTGGCCGGTGAGGTGCCCCACCAGACCGGCAGCCACCACCCGTCCATCTGCCCGTACGGGCTCTTCCACGCCGCGGACGGCATCTTGCAGATCTCGGTGGGCAGCGACGGCCTGTGGCGCCGCTTCGCGCCGGCGTTCGGTGTCGACCGTCCGCAGTGGGCCAGCAATCCCGAACGCGTTGCCGAGCGGGACGCCGTGAACGCCGCGATCGACGCGGCGTTCCGGCAGCGCGAGGCGGCCGCGCTGCTCGCGCAACTGGCCGACCTCGGCGTCCCTGCCGGCCGGGTGCGCGATCTGGCCGAGGTCTACGAGTGGGAGCAGACACGCTCGCAAGGCCTGCTGATCGACGTCGAGCACTCGACCCTGGGCCCGATCTCGCTGCCCGGCCCGGCGCTGCGCTTCGACGAGGGCGGCCGCACGACGCACGACGCGCCGCCGACGCTCGACCAGCACGGCCCGGCGATCCGGGACTGGCTCGCCACCGAAAACAACGAGGACGGCACGCGATGAGGGTTCTCGTCGCCCTCGGCGGCAACGCGATGACTGCGCCGGACGGCAGCGCGCGACCCGACGACCAACGCACGGCGATCACCGAGGCGATGCAGGCAGTCGCCGACCTGGTCGCGGCGGGCTACGAACTGGTGCTCACCCACGGCAACGGCCCGCAGGTCGGCAACCTGCTGGTCAAGAACGAGATTGCCGCGAGCGTCGTCCCGCCCGTACCGCTGGACTGGTGCGGCGCGCAGACCCAGGCGACGATCGGCGTGCTCGTGCTGAACGCCCTCGAGCCGGCGCTCGTGGCCAGGGGCAGCACCCGCCCGGCTGCCGTGCTCGTCTCGCGCACGCTGGTCAACGCGGACGATCCGCACTTCGTCGACCCGTCCAAGCCCATCGGCCGTTACCTGCCGGCCGACGAGGCCGCCGTGATGATCGAACACGGGCAGAACTGGCAGGACCGCGGCGAGCGCGGCTGGCGGCGCGTGGTCGCGAGCCCCGAACCGGTCGAGTGCCTCGACGCCCCTGCCGCGCGGCACCTGCTCGACGCCGGGTACGTCGTGGTGTGCGCGGGTGGTGGCGGGGTGCCGGTCGTCCGCGACCCCGACGGCACGTTGCGCGGGGTCGAGGCGGTGATCGACAAGGATCTGACGTCGGCGCTGCTCGCCGAGCGCCTCGACGTGGACGTCCTCGTCATCGCGACAGACGTGGACGCGGTCGTGCTCGGCTGGGGGACCGCGGCCGAGCGGCCGATCGGCACGGTCACCGCGACCGCACTGCGCCGGCACGCCGCGGCCGGGCAGTTCGCCGAGGGCAGTATGGGTCCGAAGGTCGAGGCCGCGTGCCGCTTCGCCGAACGCGGCGGCCGCGCCGTCATCACGTCCCTGCACCGCATAGCCGACGCGGTGGCCGGCCGGGCCGGAACCATCGTCGAGAACGACCCGTCATCGAGAACCGAGGAGCGATAACGTGCCCGAACCCATCGAGGTCCGCAAGGTTCCCCTACACAGCGTGTCCGATGCGAGCGAGTTCACCAAGCTCATCGAGGACGGCGTCATCGAGGCCGACCGCGTCATCGCAGTCATCGGCAAGACCGAGGGCAACGGCGGCGTGAACGACTACACGCGGATCATCGCCGACCGCGCGTTTCGCGAGGTGCTCGTCGCGAAGGGCACGCGCAGCGCGGACGAGGTCAAGCAGGTGCCGATCGTCTGGTCCGGCGGGACGGACGGAGTGATCAGCCCGCACGCCACGATCTTCGCGACGCTGCCGGCCGAGCGCGCGCCGAGCACTGACGAGCCGCGCCTGTCGGTCGGCTTCGCCATGAGCGAGGTGCTCCTGCCCGAGGACATCGGTCGCACCGCCATGGTCACCAAGGTCGCGGCGGCCGTGACCGAGGCGATGCAGCGCGCCGGAATCGACGACCCCGCCGACGTGCACTACGTCCAGACCAAGACACCGTTGCTCACGATCGACACGATCCAGGACGCCAAGCGCCGCGGCCACGACGTGTTCACCGAGGACACGCTGACCTCGATGGATGTGTCCAACGGTGGGACGGCGCTCGGTATCGCCGTCGCGCTCGGCGAGATCGCCATGCCTCGTGACGAGGACGTGCTGCGCAACCGAGACCTGTACTCGTCGGTCGCGTCCTGCTCGTCGGGCGTCGAACTCGACCGGGCGCAGGTCGTCGTCGTCGGCAACACCCGCGGCATCGGCGGGCGCTACCGCATCGGGCACAGCGTGATGACTGATGCGCTCGACCAGGACGGCATCTGGAACGCGATCCGCGACGCGGGACTCGACTTGCCCGAGCGGCCGCGGACGAGTGATTTGGACGGCCGGCTGGTGAACGTCTTCCTCAAATGTGAGGCGAGCCAGAACGGTCAGGTGCGCGGGCGCCGCAACGCGATGCTGGACGACTCGGACGTGCACTGGCACCGCCAGATCAAGGCCTGCGTCGGCGGTGTGGCTGCTGCCGTGACCGGCGACCCTGCGGTGTTCGTCAGCGTCTCGGCCGCGCACCAGGGACCCGACGGTGGTGGCCCGGTCGCTGCGATCGTCGACCTCGGCTGAGCTCGATCAGCCCGCAGCGATACCGGTCACGATCGTCTCGCCGATGTCGGTGAGTGCGGCGAGCTGTTCCGGGGTCAACTTGTCGATCACGTACTTGCGCACAGCGGCGACGTGGCCCGGTGCGGTCGCGACCAGGGTTGCCAAGCCGGCCTCGGTGAGCTCGGCGAGCAGACCGCGCCGGTCGGTCTCGCACTCGCGCCGCACCACCCAGCCGCGTTCCTCCAACCGGGACACCGCGTGCGAGAGCCGGCTGCGCGAGGACAGGGTGAGGTCGGCGAGTTCGCTCATCCGCAACGAGCGGCCGTCGGCCTCGGACAGCCGGACCAGGATCTCGTAGTAGGCGTGCGGGATGCCTGCCTCGTTCTGCAGCTGGCGGTCCAGCGCGTCGAACAGCAGGATCGTCGACGTGAGGTAGGCGCGCCACGCGCGCTGCTCGCTGTCGTCCAGCCAGCGGGGGGTGGTCATGGTCAAACGGTAGCCCGCCGAAACTAGTTGAATCTTCAAGCAAGCCGAGGTAGGGTGACCTCGTGGCCATCCATCGGCTCAACCACGCGGTGCTCTACATCCGCGACGTGCAGCGCAGCGTCGCCTTCTACCGCGACGTGCTCGGGTTCACGCCGGTCGAGGGCACCGACGGGCTTCGCGGTGCCGCCTTCCTGCGGGCGCCGGACTCGACGAACGACCACGACCTCGGCCTGTTCGAGGTGGGGTCGACCGCGGCGGCCTCGCCGGCCGGTCGCGGTGCCGTCGGCCTGTACCACCTGGCCTGGGAGGTCGACACCCTGGCCGATCTGCAGAATCTGGCCGGTCGGCTGGCCGAGGCCGATGCACTCGTCGGGGCCTCCGATCACAGCACCACGAAGTCGCTCTACGGTCGCGACCCGGACGGACTGGAGTTCGAGATCGCGTGGATCGTCCCGGCCCAGTTGCTGGACGAGGCGACATTTGCCGGACGGACCACCATCAAGGCGCTCGACATCGGGCGCGAGATGGCGCGCTATGGCGCCGACACACCTGGCGGGATCGGGGTCAGTCGGGCCGCACCGGTAGCGACCAGTTAGCTGCCGCACCCTTGCGGGTACCCCCCCTGCACAACGCAGGCAAGGAGGCCCGCACATGCTCGGACTCATCCTCATGATCGTCATCGTCGGTCTGATCGCCGGCGCTCTGGCCCGGTTGCTGGTACCGGGCCGGGACCCCATGGGCATCGGCGCCACGATCCTGCTCGGGATCGTGGGGTCGTTCATCGGTGGATTCCTCGGTTACGTCCTGTTCCACAAGGACAAGGCCGAAGGCTTCTTCCAGCCCTCCGGAATCGTCGGCTCGGTCATCGGCGCGATCATCGCGCTGCTGATCTACCGCAGGATCGGCAGCAACCGATCGGTACGCGCCTGAACGTCCCGGTCGCGCACTGACGATCAGCGCCCTCGGCGCCCCGCCACCGCGGGCGCCGGGGGCGCTGTCGACTGCTACGTAGAATCGCGGGGTGCGCGCCCTGCTGCTGGAACAGATCCATCCCGACGCCGAGTCCTTACTTGCCGCCTCGGGCGTCGAGGTCGAGTCCGTCGACCGTGCCCTGGACGAGGGCGACTTGATTGCCCGCCTGGCGGGCGTCCACGTCCTCGGCATCCGTTCGAAGACCCACGTGACCGACAGCGTCCTCGAGGCCGCGTCGGACCTGCTCGCGGTCGGCGCGTTCTGTATCGGCACGACCCAGATCGACCTACCTGCTGCGTCCGAGCGGGGCATCGCGGTCTTCAACGCGCCGTTCTCGAACACCCGCTCGGTGGTCGAACTCGCGCTCGCCGAGATCATCTCGATGACGCGCCGCCTGACCGACAAGAACGCGCTGATGCACGCCGGCGTGTGGGACAAGTCGGCCGACGGTGCGCACGAGGTGCGCGGCCGGACGCTGGGCATCGTCGGCTACGGCAACATCGGCACGCAGCTGTCGGTGCTGGCCGAGAACCTCGGCATGAAGGTGGTCTTCTACGACACCGCCGACAAGCTCGCCCTCGGTAACGCGCGCAGTTGCGGGACGCTCGACGAACTGCTCGGCGAGGCCGACATCGTCACGCTGCACGTCGATGACCGGGCGTCCAACCGCAGCTTCTTCGGTGAGCGGGAGTTCGCCGCCATGAAACCCGGCGCGATCTTCCTCAATCTCTCCCGCGGTTTCGTCGTCGACTACGCGGCGCTGCGGGCGCGGATCGAGGCCGGCGTCATCGCCGGTGCCGCGGCCGACGTGTTCCCGGTCGAGCCGAAGGGCCGCGGGGACGAGTTCGTCTCGGAATTGCGCGGGCTGGCGAACGTGATCCTGACTCCGCACATCGGTGGCTCGACCGAGGAGGCGCAACAGGACATCGGCAGTTTCGTCGCCGGCAAGTTGCGCGACTACCTGCGGGCGGGCTCGTCCTCGATGAGCGTGAACCTGCCCGGGCTCGCGCTGCCGCAGGCGCCGCAGACCTCCCGGTTGCTGCACCTGCATCACAACGTCCCGGGCGTGATGGCGACGATCAATGGCGTGTTCGCCGAGCACAAGGTCAACGTCGAGGCGCAGTTGCTCGGCACCCGCAACGAGTTGGGGTACGTGCTGACGGATGTGGGCGCCGCGCTCACCCCCGAGATGCTGGCGCAGCTCGCGGCTCTGCCCGAGACGGTGCGCCTGCGCTCGCTGCCGTGACACCGGCTCAGAACGCGCGCCTGACGGCCGATCCTCTCAGGTAGCCAGCTAGCCAGCTGTCCTGCCGCGCCTTCGCCGGTGTGACCTCAGTTCGGAGTCCGCGTGTCCGTGCGCCGCGTCGTCCTCAGCCTCGTCACCGCCTGGGCAATGGCGCTGCTGCTGCTGCTGTTCGTCGGCGGATCGGACGCCCATGCGGCGACCGTCGTGGGGTGTGAGCGGTCCCATCTTGCATCAGTTACCCACGAGTAATATCCTTAAGTTACTCGTCAGTAACCCCGCATTTCTTCCTGAGGCCGACGCGCACGGGAAAGAGGAGACGCAGGCAGCCATGAGCCACTTCAAGAGCAACATCCGCGACGTCGAGTTCAACCTGTTCGAGGTCTTCGGGACCGGCGACCTCCTGGGCTCGGCGCCCTTCGAGGACGTGGACTCCGACACCGCGCGCGGCATTCTCGCCGAGGTCGCCAAGCTGGCCGAGGGTCCGCTCGCAGCCTCGTTCGCCGACGCCGACCGCAATCCGCCGGTGTTCGATCCGGACACCAACTCGGTGACCATGCCCGAGTCGTTCAAGAAGTCGTACCAGATCCTGCACGACAGCGAGTGGTGGCGCCTCGAGACCCTGCAGGAGCTCGGTGGCCAGCTGGTGCCGCGCGCGTTGGTGTGGGCAGTCGCCGAGCAGGTGCTCGGCTCGAACCCGGCGCTGCACATGTACATGGCGGGCGCGCCGTTCGCGGGGATCCTCTACAAGAACGGCAACAAGACCCAGCAGCAGATCGCGCAGCTGATGGTCGACCGCGGCTGGGGCGCGACGATGGTGCTCACCGAGCCCGATGCCGGGTCGGACGTCGGCGCGGGTCGCGCCAAGGCGATCGAGCAGGCCGACGGCTCGTGGCACATCGAAGGGGTCAAGCGCTTCATCACCTCGGCCGAGCACGACCTGTCCGAGAACATCATCCATCTCGTGCTCGCCCGCCCGGAAGGTGCCGGCGCCGGTACCAAGGGCCTGTCGCTGTTCGTGGTCCCGAAGTTCCACTTCGACCCCGAGAGCGGCGAGCTCGGCGAACGTAACGGCGTCTACGTCACCAACGTCGAGCACAAGATGGGCCTCAAGGCGTCGACGACGTGCGAGCTGCGCTTCGGTGAGAACGCCGAGGTGCCGGCCAAGGGCTGGCTCGTGGGCGACGTCCACAACGGCATCGCGCAGATGTTCCAGGTGATCGAGCACGCGCGGATGATGGTCGGCACCAAGGCGATCGCCACGCTGTCGACCGGCTACCTGAACGCGCTCGACTTTGCCAAGACCCGCGTGCAGTCGGCTGACCTCACCCGGGCCGGCGACAAGACCGCCCCGCGCGTCACGATCATCAACCACCCCGACGTGCGTCGCAGCCTGATGCTGAACAAGGCCTACGCCGAGGGTCTGCGCGCGCTCGTCGTGTACACCGCGTCCGCGCAGGATCGCATCATCGTCGGTGAGCACAACGGCAGCGACAGCACGCTCGACGAGGCGATCAACGACCTGCTGCTGCCGATCGTGAAGGGTGTCGGCTCGGAGCGGTCCTACGACCAGCTCGCGCAGGCGCTGCAGACCTTCGGCGGCTCGGGGTACCTGCAGGACTACCCGCTCGAGCAGTACATCCGTGACGCCAAGATCGACACCCTGTACGAAGGCACCACCGCGATCCAGGCGCAAGACTTCTTCTTCCGCAAGATCGTGCGGAACAAGGGTGCCGCGCTCGGTGCGCTCTCGGCCGAGATCACCGCGTTCCTCGCTTCGATCGAGGACGAGGGCCGGCTCAAGGAGGAGCACGCGCTGCTCCAGAAGGCGCTCGAGGACTTCGGCGCCATGGTGGCTGCGATGTTCGGCCAGCTCACAAGCGCGCAGGAAGACGCGACGAACGTCTACAAGGTCGGCCAGAATGCGACCCGGTTGCTCATGTCGGCCGGCGACCTGATGGTCGGCTACCTGCTGCTGCGCCAGGCCGCGGTGGCCCTGACCAAGCTCGATGCCAATGGGGTGTCCGACGCCGACCGGGCCTTCTACGAGGGCAAGCCGGCCGTGGCGCACTTCTTCGCGACGACCGTACTGCCCGAGCTCGCCGCGCGCCGGCAGATCACCGAGGCGACGGACAACGCGCTGATGGACGTCAAGGAAGCGTCCTTCTGAGTGACGTCCCACCCGCCCGAGTGACGGATCCCGATGATCAGAGACGGCGGATCCGCCGTCTCTGATCTTGGGAATCCGTCACCCAGATCGACGGGCAGCGTCTCTCAGGACGACGGGCGGCGACCGGGCGAACCACGTGCAGATTAGATTCGAGACCGTGACCCAACCTTCGTGGATTGCCCTGGACGGTGCGGTCAACGTCCGCGATCTCGGGGGACTGCCGACGGTCAACGGCGCGACCACCCAGTGGCGCCGGCTGATCCGCTCGGACAATCTGCAGAACCTGTCCGCGCGTGACGTGGACATGCTGGTCGACGTGTTCGGTGTGCGCACCGTGGCCGATCTGCGGACGTCGATCGAGGTCGACTCCGACGGACCGGGGCCGCTGCACGGCCGTCCCGAGGTCGAGATCCGGCACCTGTCCTTGTTCCCCGAAACCGGCGAGCGCCCCAGCGCGGACGGGCCGTTGATCCTGCCCTGGCAGCGCAGCGACGCACGCGACGAGCGCAACCGTCGCGGTGTCGCCTCGGTCTACCTCGGCTACCTCGAGGACCGCGCCGACTCGATCATCGAGTCGCTGCGGCTGATCGCATTCTCGCCCGGCGCGACCATCGTGCACTGCGCCGCAGGCAAGGACCGCACCGGCGTGGTGGTCGCGCTCGCCCTGGCCGAGGTCGGCGTCGAACGTCCCGCGATCGTCGCGGACTACGCCCGCAGCGCCGAGGTCATCGAAGACATCTTCCAGCGGCTGCGCTCGTCCCGGACCTACGCAGGCTCCATGCAGGATGCGGACGCCGATCGGCACGCACCGCGCGCCGCGACGATCGAACGCCTGCTCGACGTGGTCGATGAGCAGTTCGGCGCCGTATCCGGCTGGCTGCGCCGGCACGGCTGGGCCGACGACGACCGCGACGCGCTGCATGCCAAGCTGCTGAAATGACCGACTTCGCCGACCTCGTGGTGACCGGCTCGAAGGTGTGGGTCGGCGACGGGACGGCGGCCGACGCGCTCGCCGTGCGTGGCGACCGCGTTGTCGCTCTCGGTGCCGAACCGGTCGCAGAGCTGATCGGCCCGCGCACCCGCGTGCTCGACCACACCGGCGCGCTGGTGGTGCCCGGATTCCAGGACGCGCACATCCACGCGCCGCCTGCGGGCCGCAACATCCGCACCGTCGACCTGCGTGGCCTGCTCGGCCGCCCGGCCTATCTTGACCGGATCGCCGGGTACGTCGCCGACCATCCCGGCGACGGCTGGATCGTCGGCGGGGGTTGGTCGATGGAGCACTTCCCCGGCGGCGCACCGCACCGGGCCGACCTGGACGCCGTGACCGGGAACCGTCCGGCGTTCCTGTTCAACCGGGACGTCCACGGGGCCTGGGTGAACTCGGCTGCCCTGCGGCTGGCGGGTATCGATGCGGGTACGCCCGATCCGCAGGACGGGCGCTACAACCGCGACGAGAACGGCACGCCCACCGGGATGTTGCACGAGGGCGCCGCCTACTCGTTCGAGGTGCAATGGGTGCCGGCGCCCACGCGGGCCGAGTGGGAAGACGCGATCCTGGTCGCGCAGCGTCACCTGCACGCGTTCGGGATCACCTCGTGGCAGGACGCCTGGGTCACGGCGGCCACCTTCGATGCCTACCGCTCGCTGGCCACGGACGGCCGACTCACCGCGCAGGTGGTCGGCGCGCTGTGGTGGGACCGGCACGGCGACCTCGACCAGATGGCCGGGTTCCGCGCCCAGCGCGAGCAGGGCGTCGGCCGGTTCAGACCCACCACGGTCAAGATCATGGTGGACGGCATCATCGAGAATCAGACCGCGGGGATGCTCGAACCGTACTGCGACGGCTGCGGTGGCCACCTCGACGACAACGGCCTGATGTACGTCGATCGCGAAATCCTGCTCCCCGCCGTCACCGAGCTCGATCGGCTGGGGTTCCAGGTGCACATGCATGCGATCGGCGACCGCGCCGTCCGTGCCGGTTTGGACGCGGTGGCGGCGGCGCGCGAGGCGAACGGACCGTCCGACAACCGCCACCACATCGCGCACGTCCAGGTCGTGCAGCCGGCCGACCTGGTTCGGTTCGCGCAGCTCGATGTGGTCGCGAACTGCCAGACGTACTGGGCGCAGCGCGAGCCGCAGATGGAGGAGCACACGATCCCGTGGATCGGGCCCGACCGGGCCGAGCTGCAGTACCCGTTCCGGTCGTTCGAGCGGGCCGGTGTCCGCCTGGCGATGGGGTCGGACTGGCCGGTCACCACCCCGGATCCCCTGCCGCAGATGGAGGTCGCGATGCGCCGCGTCGATCCCTCCGATCGCGACGGCGCACCGTTCCTGCCGGAGCAGTCGCTGTCCCTCATGACCGCCCTGTCGGGGTTCACCGCCGGGACGGCCTACCTCAACCACGACCCGTCCGGCGGGCTGCTGTCAGTCGGGCACCGGGCCGACTTCGCCGTCCTCGACCAGGACCTGTTCGACCTGGACGGCCGGCTGGCCGACGCCTCGGTGGTGTGCACCGTCGCCTCGGGGGAAGTGGTGCACGGGGACGTGTGACCGGCGCCGGTCACCGCTCTGCCCCCGCGCAGCGTTCCGCGTTGCCCCGCGCATGCGTGCTGGGACGCCCGTCCAGGGACGCTACCCGGGGCAAAGTCGGGCGCGCCGCCGGGGTTGCGCGTGTTGATGTCGCGCACCGCGGCGGACGGTAATCCCTCAGCGACGGTTCGCGGTTCACGCGGGCGTCACCGGCACGTATATACAGTGCGACGCGAATTCGGGGGGACGTTACGTGAAGCATGCCCGCACACTCGGCGGACGACGAGTCATCCTGGTCCTGGGCGCCCTGCTCGGCGCTGCCGTGGCAGGTGGGGCCGCTGCGTTGGCCGTCGACCCGCCGCCGGACCCCGCAGCCGGGATCATCCACAGCTGCTACAACCAGGCCACCGGATCGTGGCGGCCGATCGACTACCTGACCGAGGCCTGCGCGGCGGACGAGCAGGAACTCGACTGGAACATCGCGGGACTGGCCGGTGCCGACGGCTCGACCGGGCCGCAGGGCATCGCCGGGGCGGACGGTTCGCCAGGCACGCTGGGTTCGATCGGTCCCGACGGCCCGTCCGGACCTGCCGGTCCCGCCGGGTCGGACGGCGCGACCGGACCGAGCGGCCCGGCCGGACCCAGTGGCGCTGCCGGACCGAGCGGCCCGGCCGGGCCTACCGGCGCGGCCGGCGCCCAGGGTCCCGCCGGCGCGTCGAGCACTCTGGCCAACTATCCGGATCTCGTGCCGTTCTACGCGGCACTGGCCTCGCGGTACACGAAGACTGTGAACATCCTGCAGATCGGCGATTCGATCACTGCCGGCGGTGGTGCCTCGTCATTCGACACCGCGATGCCGGCCCGGCTGGCCGAATTGATGCGTGCCCGCTTCCCCGTTCGTGGCGTCGCGGGCGGGCGCGGATTCGTCGACATCGGCTCGACTCGGGTGAGGCTGGCCGGCGGCAGACTCGACCTCACGAGCGGACTGGGGCCGGCGCATCACTACTGGGCAGCCGGGAAGCCGACGGACACGGCCACGTTGACCGTGACCGGTACGTCGGCGGACCTCGTCTTCCTCCGCGCACAGAACAACGGAACGATGTGGTACTCCGTGGATGGGGCGCCGCAGGAGACCGTTTCAACGACTGGTGCGTACCGCGATGGCACCACCCGCCGGATCAGCTTTCCGCGTGGCACGCACACGCTCGTCGTCGGGTACTCGTCAGGGGGACGGGTCTACCTCGAGGGAGTCGCCGAATTCGATCAGGACGAAAAGGCCGGAATCCAGGTGCACAACCTCGGCTGGCCGGGCGCGACAGTTGCGTCCTGGGCCGCCGGGGCGAGCATGACGACCTGGCCCGCCGCCCAGGCCCACGCCCTCGCGCCATCGCTGATCGTGATCCAACTCGGCGGCAACGACTACCTGCACAACGTCCCGTCCGAGATGTTCAAGGGCGAACTCAAGGGGTTGATCTCGTCGATTAGGTCGGCATACACGCAGGCCCCGCCGATCGTGCTCTCGATGGTCTACCAGTCGTATCTCGCGAGCGGCACGGCCGAACCGTGGAGCAACTACGTCGCGGCGGCCGGTGCCATTGCGGCCGACGATCCGGGCGTCGTCCTGGTGGACCACTCGAAGCGGATGCCGCCGACCAACGCCACCTACACCTACGGCCTGTATGCCCCGGACCGGATCCATCCGTCGGACGCAGGCCACGTCATGCTCGCGGACACGCTGGCCGCGGTGCTGTCGCCGGGCTGACCGCTCGCCAGGCCTCGCTCAGCCTCGGGAGCTGACCTCAGGCGACGAAGCTCCGGTCCACGCTCGCGAGCACCGAGTAGAACGGATCGATCATGTTGCCGACGCGAAGGCGGCCGACCTGTCCCAGCAGTTGGTACGCGTCGTGCACGGGGATCGCGTGGAAGCGGTTCAGGCGAAGCACCAGATCGCGGTAGGCGGCGCGTGCGCAGTCGGCAAGGCTGTTGCCCTGCATGCCCGCGATCGACCCGAGGGTGGTGTCGGTGTTCAGCTGCGGGAGCCCCACGAAGCCGAACTCGTCGGGTGCGCCGAGCTGGCAGTGCAACTCGACGTCGGCCTCGATCTCGATGGCGGCGCCGGTGATCTCGCCGTCGCCCTGCGCGGCGTGTGCGTCGCCCAGGGCTAGCAGTGCTCCGGGGGCGTTCACGGCGAGCACGAGCCTCGCCCCGGTCGTCAACTCGGGAATGTCGACATCGCCGAGATACTCCGGTGACTGCGAGAACGACATCCGGCGCTCGCGCTTCGGGGCGACTCCCACAGTTCCGAGGAACGCGCGCACCGGGATCCGCGCTGTCCGCTCACCGATCGGAAGCAGGGCCTCGGTCTCGGAGTAGGGGACGAGCGTCGTCCGCGGTTCGAGCGCAGGCTGCAACGAGAACGGCTCGTGGCTGAGCGCGCCGAAGCCGGTGAACACACCGGTCCAGGCCGACCCGTTCGCCGGCGCGGGACTGACCCGGTCGATGTGCACCTCCAGCACGTCACCAGGTACGGCGTCGCGGACGAAGATCGGCCCCGTCACCGGACACGCGCCGCCGAGCCGGTCGACGACCTCGTCGATGGCGAACCCGCGCGGAGCCTCACGCCGGACGAGACCGCACAGGCTGTCGGCTGTCTCGACGATGATGTGCTCGCCGGCGTCGATCTCGATGACCGGCGCTGCGTGCGGATCGAAGAACATCGTGGTCTGGTCGCGGGTGACGCGCCGCGGCGGTGCCGCCGTCGTCACTGGTCGTAGCGCTCGCGATACGCAGCCTCTGCGGCTTCGAAGCACTCGATCGGCGCGCGCAGGATGCCTGCCCCGATCTGGCCGCCGTTCTTGCCGGCGAGCCCGCCGTCGATCACCGGTACCAACCCGGTCGCGACGACTTTGCCCACGTCGATTCCGACCGGCGTCCCGCGGAAGCCGAAGTACGGGATCAGGTAGTCGGAGTGCTCGCCGACGGTGATGTCGTACATCGACTCGTTGAGCCGGATCATCTCCGCCGCCGAACCGCCCTGGTAGGCCTGCAACCCGAAGGCTGCCGCCTGCGCGAACCCGCCCAGCCCGACCGTCTCGGTGATGTGGCTCTCGCCGCCGATCCATTCGATGTCGTCGTCGGTGTATCCCTCGAACAGCGTGCCCTCGACCTGCGGTAGCGGTCCGAGGAACCACTCGTCGCCGAGTCCCGAGACCCTGATCGCGAAGTTGCGACAGCTGATCGTCATCGCGGTGACCACGCTCGACCCGGGAATGTCGCGCGCTGAGTCGGCCGTCGCCTTGGCAGCGGCCATCGCCAGGCGCAGGAAGAAGTAGTCGCTGGCGTACAGGAAGCGCAGCGCTGCGCGCACTACGTCCGCCCGGCCCTCCTCGACCAGGTCGATCAGGTACGGCACGAGATCGCGGGTGAACAGCGTCGTCGCCGCAGTGTTGCGACTGTGCAGTTCGTCGCCCATCCGCAGAGCGCGCGCTATCACCGGTTTCAGCGCGATGCCACCTGCGGCGCGGACCGCGTCGCGCAGCACGGGCGCAAGGTCGTGCTCGACGAACCGCAGACCGTTGAACACCTCGTCGTCGTAGACGCCGTAGTTGAGGCGGCGGCGGGACTCACCCTCGTAGAAGTTGCAGAAGGCGAGGTTGCCCGAAGCGCGGTTCTCGACGACGAACACCGGCATCGACGCGGTGTAGATGCCGGCAACCGATCCGACGCAGCCGTGATCGTGGGTCGAGCCGAGCGTGATGCGGCCGTCCGACAGCATCGCGTCGGCCTCATCTGCAGTCGACGCCAATTCCTCGTAGAGGGCGCCACCGATCACGGCGTTGCGCTGCCCGCCGTAGTACTCCGACCACGGCAGCGGCGCACCCGAAGTCAGGATGGTGTTCGGTGTCATGCCAGGAACGGCATCACCGGCAGGACGGATGTCGACGAGCACCGGGTCCGCTTCGGTCAGTCGACGCACCGCCAGTGCATTGGCAGCGTCGCGGGCAGTGCGCAGGTGCGATTCGGAGACGGTCACGATGTTCCTCTCGACGGTGTTCGGGTGCCCGGTCAGGTGGCTCCGGGTCACCAGAGCTGCAGGTACTTGCGGCGTTCCCACTCGCCGACCACGGTGTTGTACTCGAGCCACTCCGCCCGCTTGAGTTCGAGGAAGCTGCGGTGGGCCTCGGCGCCGAGGACGTCCTGCGCGAACTCGCTCGCCGCGAACTCGTCGAGCGCCTCGCCCAACGTCGCCGGCAGCCGGTGGATGCCCGCGGTGTGCAGATCGTCCTCGCTCATCGAGTAGGTGTCGATGTTCACCGGGTCACCCGGCTTCAACTCGCGGCGGATCCCGTCCAGTCCGGCGGCCAACACCAACGCGGTGCCCAGGTAGAGATTCGCAGCGCTGTCAGCGATGCGGATCTCGAGGCAGCGCCGGTTCACCGGCAGCCGCAACATCAGCGTGCGGTTGTTGTAGCCGTACGCCCGGAAGACCGGCGCCCACGAGATCTCCTGCATCAGCCCGCGGGGTAGCAGGCGCTTGTAGGAGTTCACCGTCGGTGCGAGCAGCGCAGTGATCGCGCCTGCATGTTCGAGGACGCCCGCCGTGAAGTGGTAGGCGATCTGGTCGTAACCGTCTTCGACAGGAATTCGCTCGTTGGTCTCTTTGCTGCTGCGACGCTCGAACAGATTCCGGCCGGTGTCTTTGTCGGCGAGGCTGATGTTGAGGTGGGCGCCTGACCCGAAGGAGGTCTGCGTCGGCTTGGGCATGAACGTCGCGATCGCACCGAGCGAACGCGCGACGTGCTTGGCCATCAACCGAAAAATGATCATCCGGTCGGCCATCGCGACGACGTCGGTGTACTTGAAGTCGAACTCGTACTGGCCGTCGCCGCCCTCGTGGTCGAAGGAGTACACGTCCCAGCCCAGCTCGTTCATGTACTCGACCATCGGTTCGAGGAACCTGTCGGCCAGCATCGTCGTCTCGATGTCGTAGCCCCTGGTCGGAGCGTTCACGACGTCCTCGTCGACCCAGGGACCCCACTCGCCGTCGCGTTCGCGCATCACGTACAGCTCGGGCTCCACGCCCATGTTCACGCGAAAGCCCAGCGCATCGGCGGCGGCGACCTGCTGTTGCAGCAGATGACGGAAGTCGTGGCTATACGGACGGTCGTGCAGGAACAGATTTGCCGGCGCCAACGCGTAGCGGCGATCCCACGGCAGGACGGTCAGCGCATCCATGTCGGGAATCCCCACGCATTCGTCCTCGTTCGGGCCGAGCGCTCCCATGCCTTCCAACGCGCCTACCGTGTACAGCTCCGAGCCGGCGATCATGTCCGCCAGGTGCTCGATCGGAACGCACTTGGACTTCGGTACGCCGTGCACGTCGGTGTAGGCGCCGAACAGATACCGCACTCCCTGATCGGCAAGCTGCCTCTTCAGGTCGGCGAGGTCTCTGGTCATGTGTGCTCCTGTAGCCAAAACGAGGTGTGGTCGAGTGGTCAGTGGGACTCTGGTTGCGGATCGGCGGCTGCGTGAGTCATCCGGTGACAGCCTGGTGACGCAGCAGCTTGCCTGCGCCGATCGTCACGAGCACGCCGCGCAGCACGCCCTCGCCGTACTCGGATCCGGAATTGATGGCCAGTGTGTGGCCGATGCGGACCGATCCTCCGGATTCATGGATGTGCCCGTGCAACGACACCAGTGGCTGGTACCGCTCGAGTGCCGCCCGCACCGCGGTGGACCCGACCGGGGCGGTCAGCTGCGCGCCCGCAGAGGTCTCGACGGAAAGATCGTCGGCGAGCATCGGTGCGGTGTCGATGCGCGAGTTGTACGGCGGGACGTGGATGTTGAACAGCGCCGTGCTCGGGTCGTCGAGCTGGGCTGCCATCGACTCGATCCGCGCCGCGATCTCGTCCTCGGTGTACTCGCGGTGCGTGTTCCACGGCGTGTGATTGGTGTACCCGGTGCTCAACATCTGGTGTCCGGGAGCGATCTCGACGATCTGTCCCTCGACGAAGCGGAACCGCTCGTCGCCCTTCTCGCGCAGGATGTCATCGACGATGTAGGGATCGTCGTTGCCGGGGGCATTGAGAATCACCACCGGCGATTCGGCCAGCTTGGCGTGGGCGAAGTCGATCCACCGAGTCACGGTCGTCGTGACGACGGAATTGAAGAGTTCCTCGACCGCGTCAGGGTTGTCGCGGTAGTGCTGATGCTCGTCCGGATCCATCCGCCGGGTGTAGAGGCCGCTGTTCCAGGCACGCTTCTCGAACTCGTCCACCGAGTCCTCGGTGAGCACTTCGTCGTGCCCGTGCAGGTGCGCGCGGTAGGTCGCGTTACCGGCTTCGACCACGGGGACGACGATCTTCCCGGTGATGTCACCACCGAGTACGAGCACGTCGGCCTTGTAGAACGCTGCCGCGTTGACGAACTTCTTGAAGCAGACCTCCGAGCCGTGCAGGTCGGACGCGAAGAAGATCGTGGTCTCGTCGGCGCGTGGCAGCTTGGCCGCTCTGCGGAACAGTGCCATCAGTACGTCGCCACCCGATCGTCCACGTCCTGCCACCATTGGACGCGCTCGCCGACCTTTGCTCGCATCCGCCAGGCGACGCTCTTGGACCGCGAATCGACGGCGGCGACGAGCTGGTCGACTCGGGCACGGACGACGGCGTTCAGTTCCGGGCCGAGTTCGACCGCATCGGGGCGGGTGCCGCCCACTCCGTCGCGGATGTGCTCAAGGTTGCGCAGGGCCGTGTGGTGGAATCCCCAGTCCTTGCCGAGCAATCCGGCAATGTAACCCGCATCGAGGTCCTCGCCGGTCTCGGCGTGATCGACAACGGGGTGCGTGGAGATCAGGACGGTCGCGTCCAGGACGTCGGTGGCGGCCTGTTTGACGATCTGCAGTTTCTGCAGCAGTAGCTCCTCGATCGGGATGGTCACCGGGTGGTTGGTCAGTCGCCGGCGGACCTCGATCGTGTGGTTGAACTCCAGACTCTCGACGAAAACATCGATCTCGATCTTGCGCGCGGGGTGCGAGAACGAGTAGCGCTGTCCCTCCATCGCGACCAGCAGATCCCTGTCGACGACGTAGCCCCGCTCCTCCAGGTGGCGGCGCATGCCTTTGCGGTGTTCCTTCGGGACGATGAAGTCGAGGTCCTTGGCCGGACGTCCCAGCCGTGCCATCGCCTCGTCCGGCGGGTCGCAGTGCAGCCGGATCCCGGCGCTGCCCACGACGCGAAGGGTCACGCCGTCGTGCGCTGCTTGCGCAACGATGGACACCGCCTCGTCGCGCAACTCGTCCCACTGTGGTGTCACGGCTTACTCGATCGGTATCTGCTGGAACGCAAGGTCAAGATCGATGCCCTGGCGGCGCCGGTAGATCTTGGTACCGGCGTACCACGCTGCGCCGGCGGCAACTGCCCCGAGAATGATCCAGAACTCGGTGCTCACGTGATGCATCGTGAACAGCGGTCCGGCCGCGATCGGGTCGTTCCACAGCAGGTAGATCATGAACCCGAAGAAGATCGCGCTGAGTCCCCCGGCAATGCTCATGACCGGGACGCCGCCGACCCTGACCCGCTTTGCGGGCGAGGCGTCGAACAGCTGGCGCCGCAGGACCGGGAAGATCAGCGCCGACACCATCACCGTGCCCCAGACGACCAGCAGCACCTCGACGAGCGTCAGCAGCGCGATGCTCTTGAACGCGATCAGCCACATGAACACGACCGAGCCGGCGGTCGACAACCCGATCGCGACCACTGGCGTGTGGAACCTCTCGCTGACCCAGCCGAGACGGTCGGGCGCGACGCGGTCGAAGGACCACGCGATCATGCTGCGCGTCGTGTATGCGATCTCGGCCGGGATCCAGAACCAGATCCACGCGACGAACACGGCCATGATCACGACGGCGAGGACGACGTTCGAGGTGAGGATTCCGGCGAGGACGGTGAAGTACGGCGCCGTTGTGGTGGTGCCACCGGAACCGGTCAGGTAGTTGAAGGCGATCGCGCCCTGGAACTCGTACCCGAATGCCTTGTCCGACAGCACCGCGAACAGCGCGATGATCGTCCCCGTGGCCACCACGGCCCCGAGCATGCCGAACAGCTGCGACCGGCGGATCTTCTTCACCTCGCCGCCGATGCCCACGGACTGCACCGCTCCCAACAGCGGCAGCAGTGGCCACACGATGAACTTCAGGCTTTCCTCGAAGCTGAATCCGGACGAGACGTAGCCGCCCTTCGTCGCGTCGGCGATCACCTTGTCGTAATTGAGGCCGGTCAGGTCGGTGAGGTTGTGCTGGAATGCGCCTCGGCCGCCGAACAGCATCGCGACCAGCAGGACGCCCATACCCAGGACGGCGACGGCGAACAGCATGCGCTGGAAGGAGAAGTAGCGGCGGGTGCCCGAGGCGAGCAGGGCGCCGGCGAGTAGCAGCAGCACAGTGCCGATCCAGAAGACGCCGCTCGGCTTGGCGACGGTCGTAGCCCAACTGGTGAGGGTGTCGTTGCCCGACACCACGCCGATCGTCGAGAAGAACGACGACAGCCCGACCTGGGTGATCAAAGCTGCGGCGAGCGCGGCGTAGTAGAGCAGGATGATCGTCTCGACCAACGACATCACGAACGCGACGCCCGGATGAATCGAGCGCGACAGGAATACGTACACACCGCCCGAGCGCGGGAACACCACCGACCAGAAGTAGAACGTGGTCGCCACGGCGAGCATGCCGAGTGCTGCCAGTGCGGTGGACAGCCAGGGCTTCGCTCCTGGGTACAGGCTGGGGCCGTAGAACTGGTTGAACGCGATCGCGATGCCGATCGAGACCAGCCCGACGTTGTAGATGAACACGTCATACGAGCTGCCAACACGGATCAGGCCCGAGGCCTGCCGTGAGAAGACGCCGGGACTGGCCGGTGCCTGCGTGGACACAGCAGGCGAAGCGTGATCGTGTGCCACCGCGTGCCCCTTAGCTGGATGTGCTTACGGTGGCACCATGATTTGGCAGGTTGATTCGAATGTCAAGCAATTGACACACTAGAACACCGATATTGGATCTAGCTACGCTTCTCAGAAGCGATTTTCGTACTGAGCGCTACATCCCGGCATCAGGTCCGAAGGCGCGGGCTGTGCCGGAGCTGAGGACGTGGCGAGCCGGGTGCCCGATTTCGTAATTCAGCGCTACAGTCCGGCTAGGTTCGAATATCGCACTGGAAGGTACCGACTGTGGCACGAACAGACCTGACCAACCGTGACGTTTCGAACCCGGGCACCGGTCGTCGTCCCGGCCATAGTGGTGGCCTGGACGCGATGGACCGGGCCATCATCAAGGTGCTGCAGCAGGACGGCCGGACGAGCAACACGGTTATCGCTCGCGAACTCAAGGTCACCGAGACGACGGTGCGCAAGCGGATCGGCCGATTGCTGGACGAGGGCCTGATGAACGTCGTGGCCGTGCCGACTCCAGAGGCGGTGGGCAGGAATCTGTCGTCGATCATCGGGGTGTCGGTCGACCTCACGGCGATGCACACGGTCGGTGATGCGATCCGGGCCTATCCGGAGGTGCGCTATGTCGGGATGTCCGCCGGTCGCTACGACCTGATCGTCGAGGCGTTCTTCAGCAACCAGGAACAGCTGCTGGACTTCGTGACCGACAAGCTCGGTGCCCTCGCCGGGGTGAACGACATCGAGACCTCGGTGATCCTCAAGGTGGTCAAGTTCTCCTACGAGTGGGAGATCGAGTAGCTCGTCCAGCACGCGCGGATCCGGGCAGGCCTCCCGCCCGACCGCGTCGGAAACCCTCGGCTAGCCTGGCGCCATGTCTGTTCACGACCTCGAGGTTCGCACCCTGTCCGGAGAGCCGACGACGCTCGGGGCGCTGGCCGGCGACGGTGTGGTGCTGGTGGTGAACGTGGCTTCCAGGTGCGGGGCGACGCCGCAGTACACCAAACTCGAGCAGCTGCACGAGTCGCTGGACGGGCTGACAGTGGTCGGCGTCCCGTGCAACCAGTTCGGTGGCCAGGAGCCGGGGACCGCTGAAGAAATCGCGGAGTTCTGCAGCGCCACCTACGGCGTCACCTTCCCCATGCTCGAGAAGACCGACGTCAATGGTGCCGACCGTGCCCCGTTGTTCAGCGTGCTCACCGAGGTGAGCGACGCCGAGGGCAAGGCGGGCGATGTTGCCTGGAACTTCGAGAAGTGGCTGGTCGGTCGCGCCGGTGAGCCGCTCGGGCGCTTTCGTACCACCGTGCAACCCGACGACCCCGCCTTCATGGACGCGGTCACCCAAGCGGTGCGCGACAGCGCCTGACCCACCGCCGGAACACCCCGACAACCGTCGCGGCGACCTACACGACGTCCGGGCCGGGCGAGTCGGACGCCACGCGTGTCCCCGCAGCGGACCGTCCTCGGGTTGGCCACAAAGTTGCCGACCCGCGGCCTGGCGCAGCCGGTCAACGACCACGCGGTGACCGCTCCGCCCCGCGGGCCCCGCTTCCTCGGTGATGCCCTCAGTCGAGCCGCGGGCGGTTGCGCACAAATCGTTCGAACTACGAGATTCGAACTTTGATGACAGACGAGTAACCCTTTCTCGATCATTTTGGATTACGTATTGCCCTAGTCCGCACCTACGGCTACGTTTCCCTGACGGGCCTGGGCCAGACGCCTGACGGAACCCGTGTTGTCGGTCGATCAACATCGGAGGTCGTTGTGCGTCGTTTCATTGGTGTCGCGGTAGCAGGAACCCTCGCGCTCACGCTGCAGGCGTGTAGTAGTTCCGGGGGAGGCAAAACCGCTGCGCCGCCGTCATCGGGAGGCGCTGGGTCGACGTCGGCGACCGGCGGCAGCGACAAGCCCATCATCATCGGCGCTGCGGTCGCCAAGTCCGGGGGCTTCGAGCTCTACGACAACCCCCAGCTGTCGGGCATGCAGTACGCCATCGACCAGATCAATGCCGACGGCGGCGTCGACGGCCGGATGATGAAGATCATCACGGCAGACACCAAGACCGACCCGGCCCAGATCCAGTCCGCGGCACAGGAAGTGCTCGACAACGGAGCCGACGTAGTGGTCACGACGCCCGACTACGACTTCGGCGCTCCCGCGGCGCTCGCCGCCACCAAGGCCGACAAGGTCTCGATCGGTGGTGCGGGTGCCCCCGAGTACGCCTTCCAGGGACTCGGCGCCCTGCACTTCAACGTTTACCAGGGCACGCCCACCGAAGGTGTGACGTTGGCCCAGTTCGCCTACAACACCAAGGGATTGCGCCACCCGTACCTGTTGGTGGACACCAGCATCGCGTACTCCAAGTCGTTGTGCGACGAGTTCGAGAAGAGCTGGAACTCCCTCGCCGGGGCCGGCTCCATCGTTGGCAAGGACACGTTCGTCAACAGCGACCCCTCGGTCGCCAACCAGGTGAGCAAGGTCCGCGCGGCATCGTCGGCCGACTTCGTCGTGATGTGCTCGTACCCGCCGGGCGGCGCGAGCGCGATCCGTCAGTTGCGCACCGCCAACGTCAACCTGCCGATCCTCGGCGGGTCCGCGTTCGATGGCACGTTCTGGAACAAGGCCATCCCCAACCTCAGCAACTTCTACAACGCTGCGATGGCTTCCTCGGCAGGCGATGACACCCACCCGGCCATCAACGACTTCATCAAGAACGTGAAGTTCGACGGGTCGGCCAGCTACGCACTGTTCGGCTACCTGATCGTCCAGACGATCAAGTACGGCATCGAGAAGGCGAAGACCACCGAAGGGAAGGCACTCGCCGCAGCCATCGAGACGATGGACAACACCGACCTCATCGTCGGACCGACGTCGTACTCGGCTACGTGCCACGCCCCGGTCGACCGGCCGTTGGCGATGGTGCAGGTGACCGGCGGCACGGCGAAGCTCGCCGGCTACGTGACGCCGAAGGGCGTTCCGCGCACCGCCTGCTGACGCTGGACGGTGACCAACGGCGGGGTGCCCGCCGTTGGTCGCCGACTGCCGATCCCCCGGCTCTCGAGAGGAGGCGATGACGTGCCGCTGTCGGCATCGGTCCCTGTTGGGGACGGTCGGGTAAAGCCCGGAGCAACGCAGCTGGAGACGGCCGGCCTGAACGTCCGGTTCTCGGGTGTGCACGCTGTGGCGGACGTGAACCTGCGAGTGTCCGAGGGCGAGATCGTGGGTCTCATCGGACCGAACGGCGCCGGGAAAACGACTCTCGTCAACGCGCTCAGCGGGTTCCAGCGGCCGTCGTCCGGGGAGGTGCACCTCAACGGTCGGCGAATTACGAGATGGTCGCCGGACAAGCGCGCACGTGCCGGCGTAGCCCGGACCTTCCAGAGTGTGCGGTCCTTTCGCGGGTTGAACGTTCGGGACAACATCGCGGCGGCTGTCTACGCCTCGGGCCTGCACGGCCGCAAGGCGCAGGAACTCGCCGACGAGGTGGTGGAGTTGGTCGGTCTGTCCGGCCGGGGGGACGCGCTTGCCGGCTCCCTCGCCTACGGCGAAGAACGCCGACTCGGCATAGCCCGTGCGCTGGCGGTGCAACCTCAAATCCTGCTCTTCGACGAGCCGGCTGCCGGCCTCAACGAGCAGGAGAGCGACGATCTGCTCGAGGTCTTCACCGCGATCCGAACCCGATACGGGTGCGGGCTGCTCATCATCGAGCACGACATGCGGCTGATCATGCGCCTGTGCGATCGACTGCATGTCCTCAACTACGGGCGGACGCTGTGCGAGGGCACCCCAGCGGAGGTCACCCAAGATCCGCAAGTGCTCGAGGCATACCTCGGACGAGGTCGGGGCCATGCTGCGGGTTGAGAACCTCAGCGTCGACTACGGGCGCATCCGTGCCGTCCGTGACGTCTCGCTGCATGTGGGCAAGGGCGAAATCGTTGGTGTGCTCGGACCGAACGGCGCCGGCAAGACCACGACGTTGGCTGCGATTGCCGGCGGACTCCCCGCGTCGGCGGGGCGAATCACGCTGGAGGACGAACTGCTGTCAGGTGTCGCGCCGGAGCACATAGTCCGCCGCGGAGTGGCGCTGGTTCCTGAAGGACGCCACATCTTCGCGACCCTGACGGTCGCGGAGAATCTGGCGATCGGCGCCACCTCTCGGTCCAAAGGTGCCGACGTCGAGGCAGACATCGAGCGTGAGTTGGAGCGGTTCCCGGTGCTTCGGCGCTACTACCGATCCAACGCCGGCAAACTGTCCGGAGGCGAGCAGCAGCAGTTGGCCATTGCGCGCGCTCTCGTCAGCTCGCCCCGCATGTTGCTGCTCGACGAGCCATCGCTCGGTCTGTCCCCTGTGCTCGTGGACGTCATCTTCGACACCATCGAGGAGCTCAGGCGATCCGGGCTGACCATCCTGCTCGTCGAGCAGAACGCGGCCAGGGCCGTCGAGATCGCCGATCGCTGCTACGTCCTGCGCAACGGTTCCGTCGTGGCGGAGGCGGCTCGTGGCGAACTGCACCCGAACGAGCTCGGCGCCATCTACCTGGGTCATCAGGAGGTGCTGTGACGACATTTCTTCAGTTCATCGTGGACGCCACGACCGCCGGCAGCTTCTACGCGCTGTTCGCGCTGGGCATTGCGTTGATCTTCGGGATCATGCAGCTGGTCAACTTCGCGCACGGCGAATTGATCATGGTCGGCGCGTACACGATCTACATGCTGCAGCAGCTGCCGTGGCCGCTGATCCTCCCGATCACGCTCGTCGTCGTCGTCTTGACCGCGCTGCTCATGGAGCGGATCGCGTTCCGCCCGGTACGGGGGGCCAACCCGGCGACGTTGTTGATCACCTCGTTCGCCTTGAGCTTCTTGTTGCAGAACCTGGCCAGGATGGTGTTCGGCACGCTTCCGAAATCTGTCGACATCGTGCCGCTGTTTCGGGAGACCATGCTGCACGGATCGGTCACCATCGGCTGGCTGAACGTGGTCACTGTCGTCACCACGGCGCTGCTGCTCGTGTTGCTGGCACTGTTCATGAACCGCACCTCAGTGGGCGTCCAGATGCGAGCGGCCGCCGAGGACTTCCAGATGGCGCGGCTGTGCGGAGTGCGCAGTAACCGGGTGATCGCCACCGCCTTCGCGATCGGCGGCCTGCTGGCCGGCGTGGGGGCCATCCTGCTCGTCGGGCAGACCGGCGGCCTGTCGGTCGGTATCGGGCTGACCCCGGTCCTGTTCGGCTTCACAGCGGCAGCCATCGGCGGACTGGGCAGCCTTCCCGGTGCGGTGGTCGGCGGATTCGCACTCGGTGGCGCGACGACATTGCTGCAGCAGTTCCTTCCGTACCAGCTGGGCGCATACCGGGACGCATTCCTGTTCGCCGGCGTGTTCGCCCTGATGGCGTTGCGCCCCGGCGGCCTGTTCCGAGTCGCAGCGCTCACCCCGAGGGTCTGACATGGTGAAGAAGATTCCGATGACGGGACGGCTGGTGATCCTCCCCGCCGCCTTGTGCGGGATCGTGATCGTGGCGACGCTGCTGGGGACCAGCTTCGGTCCCAGGCTGGAACGGTCCACCGGTACGGCGCTCATCATGCTGGTGCTCGTCGTCGGATTGAAGATCTTCATCGGCGACTCCGGGGTCTTCTCCTTCGGCCAGGTTGCGTTCATGGGGGTCGGCGCCTACACCACTGCCATCTGCACGATGTCCCCGGCGCAGAAGAAGTTCCAGCTCCCCAACTTGCCGCATCAACTGGCCGAGCTCCAGCTCTCCGGTTGGGAGGCCGCACTGCTTTCCGGCGTGGTCGCAACCGTGGTCGCGATCGTCGTCAGCATCCCGCTCGTCCGA
The DNA here is from genome assembly GCA_963750295.1 of uncultured Actinomycetota bacterium. Taxonomy (GTDB): domain Bacteria; phylum Actinomycetota; class Actinomycetes; order Mycobacteriales; family Jatrophihabitantaceae; genus CAVVPY01. The sequence goes on along the minus strand of CAVVPY010000005.1, from coordinate 16,027 downwards.
CTGTCCGGACTCACGGCCAGCCTCGCCACGGTGGCCGTCCTGATTGCCTTCCACGCGGTCTTCCAGAACTGGGAGACCTACACCCGTGGCAACTCGGGAATCATCCTGGACGCACCGACGCCCTCCGTCCTGGTGCTGCTCGGCTGGGCGTGCGCTGCACTGGTCGCGGCGGTCGTGTTCCGAGGCTCCCCGGTCGGGCTTCGACTTGCCGCGTCGAGAGAGGACGAGGTCGCCGCGCGTTCCATCGGCATCCGGGTGTGGTGGGAACGAGGCGTCGCCTACGCGGTGAGTTCCTTCATCGTCGGGGCGGCCGGCTCACTGTTCGCGCAGTACTTCGGCTCGCTGAGCCCCGACTCCTTCTATCTCAGCATCACCTTCACCGCAATCGCGATGCTGGTGGTCGGGGGGCTGACAAGCGTGTCGGGCGCGGTGATCGGCGTGCTCGCCATCTCCATCGCGCTCGAATTGCTGCGAGCCGTCGAGCGGGGCGTACACATCGGCTCGTGGCTGGTGCCGTCGCGGCCCGGATTGACCGAGGTCGGGCTCGCTTTCGTCCTGCTCCTCGTCCTTCTGCTGCGGCCCGCCGGCCTCACCGGCGGGAACGAACTGCGCATGCCGCAATGGCGCGGTGGGCCGACGTCCAAGTGGCGACGCGACCGAGGGCGCAAGTCGACCGGCCTGGGCGACGAGGCGGTGGCCGTGCCCGGCGATCGAGTCACGGACGCGAGCGCGTCACCCACGGCGGGCACGGGTCCGCGATGACGACGGTGCGCGGGACTGAGTGCGGCACGTCCGCGAAGGGCCGACGCGACCCCTGATCTGGTGCATCTTGCTGACAGCTATCGACGTCTGAGGAAGGGACCCATGCGCATCCTTTATGTGAATCCACTGCCCGAGGGCGGCAATCCGGCGATCGACGCCATCGCACACGGCGTCGAGGCCGCGGTTCGAGCCGGCGGCGGCGAGGTGCGCTGCCTCGTCACCGACTTCCGCGAACCCGACCTGGCGGCTCGCACGGCAGACGCTTTCGATGCGGGTGTCGCGGCGGGCGTGGATGCCATCGTGATGTACGCCCTGGATCCGGACGAGCCTGCAGCGGCGGCCGACCGTGCCCGATCAGCAGGGGTTCGGGTGTTCTCGCTCGTCCCGCCGAACTTTCCCGTCGACGGTGCGGTCGTGTACCCCAACTTCAACCAGGGCCTGTTCATGGCTCAATGGCTGGCTGATCGCCTCGGCCCGGACGACCGCGTGGGAGTTATCGGCGGCCCGGACACGCCCGATGACGCCGAGGAGGTCGTCGGGCTGGTCTACGGGTTCACCCGAGCGGGCATCTCCCTGGCCAACGACCCCACGCTGCCGGAGTGGTGCAACCTGATCGACGTGTCGGAGGGTGGCGAGGAGGTTGCCCGCCGACTGCTGGATGCCCACCCGGACATCACCGCACTCGCGCCGTACAACGACGAAACCATGCTCGGCACCATCGCCGTGCTGCGCGAGCGTGGCCTGGCCGGCACGCTGCCGGTGATCTCCCGCAACGGAACTCCTGCCGCGGTCGACCTGATCCGCGCCGGCACGACCACCGCAACGTGGGACCTGGACGCGACAGGCATCGGCTACGCGGCCGGCGCTCTCGCCATGCGCAGCCTTGCCGGCGACGCCGCCGAGGGTGAACTGGTGATGAGCCCGGTCGGCCGGGTGATCCATGCCGGCAACGTCGACACGTGGGTGCCCTGGGACAAGCGAATCGACTGGCAACCGCTCATCGTCGGTCTGGACTAGGGAGGACAACATGCGCGTTCTGTATGTGAGCCCGATGGCGTACGGCTCGAACGACGGCGTCGACGCACTCGGTCATGGGCTGGAAAGCCGCCTTGCCGAGAACGGCATCGAGATGCGAGTGATCCATGCCGACTTCCGCGACCCCACCTGGCCGGATTCGTCCAACGACGCCGTCAAGGCAGGTGCTGATGCCGGCGTCGATGCCATCGTCGTCTGGGTCATCGAGGTCACCCAGCCTGCGGACGGCGTCGCCTACGCGCGGGAACGCGGGGTGCCGGTGATCACGCTCGAACGCCCGCGCTTCCCCGTGGACGCATGCGTGGTCTACCCGAACTTCAATCACGGCGTCTACATGGCCGAGTACATGGCCACCTTGCTCCCACCTGGAGCCCGGGTCGCGGTGGTCGGCGGGCCGGACGTCGTCGACGACATCGAGTTGATGCTGGGCCTCACGCACGGACTGCAGGCAGTTGGCCTGACGTTGGTGAACGACCCGGAGGACGAGCGCTACAAGAACCGAAGTGATGTCGCCGAGGGCGGCAAGGAGAAGACGGCGAACATCTTGGCCGATTTTCCCGCACTGGACGGGCTGATCCCCTACAACGACGAGACGATGATCGGGGCGATCGAGGCGCTGCGCGAAGCCGGTCGGCTCGGCGAGGTCAAGATGGTGTCGCGCAACGGCACACCCAAGGCAGTTCAGTTGGTGCTCGAGGGCACGCACCACGGGACGTGGGACCTCGACATTCCCGGGATCGGTCAGGCCGTCGCTGACATCGTCGTCCGTCACCTCGTCAACGGTGAGGACATCAGCGGGCTGTGTGAGGCGAGCCCGATTGGCAGGATGATCGGGCCGGAGCAGGCGCCGAGCTGGGTCCAGTGGCGTGACCGCATCCCGTACAACGAGCTGCGCGAGGGCCTGTCGGACGAGTCGTCGTGATCCTCGTCCTTGGTGTCACGGGGCACACCGGCTCCGAGACCGCTCGCCGACTGGTCAGCGAGGGCCACGATGTACGAGGCGTGACCCGTGACATCGAGAGGGCACGCCTGCTGCCCGCGCTTGCCGAGGTTCCGCTCGTGGAAGGCGATGGCTCTCGTCCGGACTCAGTGCGAGCGCTGTTGGACGGCGTCGCGAAGGTCTATCTGGTCCCGCCGACCGCACCGGGGTGGGACGTCATGCAGTCGGAACTCATCGCGGCGGCCGCTGCCAGCGGTGTCGAGCACATCGTCAAGCTGTCGGCCATCGGCGCCAGCCCTGACGAAGTGTCGATGAGCCTGCGCTTCCACTGGCAGGGCGAGCAGGAGATCGGGGCCAGTGGCCTGGCGTATACGCACATCCGCGCGAACTCGTTCTTCCAGAACACCCTCTTCGACATCGCGACGATCCAGTCCGAGGGCAGGTTCTTCTCCTGTGTCGGCGACGCCCGGTTCGCGAAGATCGACACCCGCGACATCGCCGACGTGGTGGTCAAGGTGCTCACGGAGGACGGCCACGACGGCCAGACCTATGAGCTCACCGGGTCCGAGACGCTCGGCTACGCGGACATGGCAGAGCAGATCGCCGCAGTTGTGGGGACGCCGGTCGAGTACGTCGACCTCGACCCCGTCGCGTACTCGGCGCTGCTCGTGCAGTCGGGATTGCCGGACTGGATGGCGACGGAGTTCTCGGACATCTACGGACGCGGCTTCTACCGCGACGGCGGGGGAGCGCGGATCACCGACACGGTCGAGCGCCTGCTCGGTCGACCACCTCGGGGCTTCGCCGCCTTCGCCGCGGAGAACGCGGACGTGTTTCGGCGGACCGGTCAGCATGGCTGATCGCCTTCCCCAGCTGGGCATGCTCCTGAACGGCGAGGGGATGTCATTGGCCGAGAGCATCGACTATGGCGTGTCCCTCGAGGCGGCCGGATTCGACAGTGTCTGGCACGCGGAGGTTCAGGTTGAACCGGTCGTCCCGCTTGCTGCGATAGCCGCGCGGACGTCGCGCATCCGGATCGGCACGGGCATCGCCGTATGGACGCGCAGCCCGGTCACTGCGGCGCTCACGGCGCTGAACCTGGACGCACTCTCAGGTGGCCGATTCGTGTTCGGCCTGGGCACGGGACCGAAGATCTTCAATGAGCTGTTCTACGGCTTGTCCTACGAGCGTCCGGCCGAGTCGATGCAGGACTACATCGCCGCGATTCGCGCCGTGTGGAGCGCGGGGTCCGGGGAGCCGGTCACGCATGAGAGCAGCGTGGAGCGGTTCCGGATCACCGGCTATGCCAGGTCCGTTCCGCAGCAACGACCGCAGGTTCCCGTCTACCTGGCCGCGGTCGGAAAGCGGATGTTGCAGGTGGCCGGGGCCGCGGCCGACGGCGTCCTGCTCAATGTGCTGACCTCACCGCGGTACCTGCACGAGTACGCGTTCGAGCACCTTGCCAGCGGGGCGGCGCAGCAGGGCCGTTCGCTTGACGAGCTGGCGAAGTCCACCGTCTGCCTGACCGCGGTCTCGGACGACGGGGACCGCGCGCGGTCGTGGGCGCGGCAGACGATCGCCTGGTACAGCGTCATCCCGTACTTCGACACCACGTTTGCCCTCCACGGGTTCGAGCGCGAAGTAGCCACGGCGCGGGCCGCGGCGGCACGCGGCGATGTCGAGGCGCAGACCCGCGCGATCACCGACGACATGGTGGCGACGTACGCCTTGGCCGGCACGCCGGCCGAGTGCCAGTCCCAGCTGGCGGCCTTCAGCGATCTCGACCTCGTCGTGCTGTGCCCGACGACAGTTGGCTTGTCCCCGGAGGAGTTGGTCGAGAACCACCTCAACGTTCGCGATGCGTTCAGCCCCGCCCGGGCAGCCGCGATCGAAGCCGGGTGACGGCCCGCCGCCGTCCGCCGGGCTGCGGCCCGATCGGCGCTAACATCACCCGCGTGCGACGGGAACCGAATCCGCCGCCAGACCTACGCGGGAGGCCAAGTGAGTGGCCCGGCGCGCGGTGGTGCGGCCGATCGCTCTGAACCGCGGCACGTGGTGACGATTCGTGATGTAGCGGAGGCCGCCCAGGTCTCGATCACGACCGTCTCGCACGTGTTCAACCGGCCGCAGCGGGTGGCCGAGCCGACGCGTCGGCGAGTCATGGCAGTTGCCAGCGACCTCGCGTACCGGCCGAATGTGCACGCGCGCCAGTTGGTCACCCGTAAGAGCCGAAGTCTTGCCGTCCAGGTGGCCGGCCAGGTGGTCCGGGACGAGCGGGCTCTCGTCCCGAACTCCGAGTACTTCCTCGAAGTGCTCAATGGCGCGGCCCGGGCGGCCGACGAACATGGCTATGCCTTGATCCTGGCGCCGTCGGATGTCGATCCGTCCGCCCTTGATTCCTTCGCCGTGGACGGCGTCCTGCTCGTCGACCCGTCCGGCGAGGAGCCGATCTTCGACCACCGCCAAGCTGTGCAGCCGGTGGTCACCGTGGGGCGACCGGAAGCCTTCGCCGGCAAGGTCTCGGTCGTCGACAACGATCACTTCGGGGCTGCTCGGGACGTGATGAACCATCTGAGCGAGCGCGGTTTCAGCGCGCCGGCCGTCATCGTCAGTGATCTGACTCGGTCCTACGTGACCGACCTCATCGCCGGCTACCGAAGCTGGGCTGACGAGCACTCCTTCGCGCCTACGGTCGTCGACGTCAGCCAGTCCCAGTCGATGACTGAAGTCTTCGATGTCCTGTTCGCCGAGGACTGCGACGCGGTTTACGCGTGCTCGGAGTACCTGGCGCTCGACGTCTTGCAGGAGGCGCGTCGGCGCGGCGTGGTCGTTCCGGCCGAACTCGGGCTGTGCAGTGCCGTCGACAGCGGGATCCTGCAGCTGACCTCACCGCAAATCAGCGGCGTCCACCTGCACCCGCGCGAGATCGGCCGGCGCGCGATCACGTTGCTCATCGGGCTGGCCGAGGGCCGGGCTGTTCCGGGCGAGGTCGAGCTGGTGGCGGCCGATCTCGCCGTCCGAGAGTCCACGTCCAGAACCTGACCAGCGCCCGGTCGATCGCCGGCGAGCTGCCACTGCGTGACGTGCTGGCGGCGACCCCTTGACAGTGCCGCGTCCAGCTGCGAATATCTGCCGAGCGCAAAACGCTTTGCATCAGTGTTCATAGCATCACCACTCCCACCTCGACCCCTCGGGGGAATCACGTCGACGGGTCTGCAAAACCTTTTGGACAAAACCTTTTGCAGCACGCGAAACCGGAGCAGCACGTGTCAGCAGCGCAGACCACCCGTCCGGCCGAACCCGGCGTCGACGCCGGGGAAACCGGGCTCGCCAACGCCGAGGCACTCAGGCGCATGTTCGACGCCGACCCGGTTCTCGTCGACATCCGGCCGGCGCTCGAGGCACTGCCGGGCATGGCCGCCAACGTCATCCTGACCTCGGGGCCGCCCCTGCCATGGTCGGACTACAGCGGCGGACAGCGGCGCGCGATCGCCGGTGCCGTCGTGTACGAGGGGCTCGCCGCCGACGTCGTCGAAGCGGCGGCGCTGCTCGATGCGGGCGAGGTGGTGGTGGCCGGATGTCACGACTACGCGTGCGTCGGCTCGCTCGCCGGCGTGACGTCGGCATCGATGCCGGTGCTCGTCGTGGAGGACGCGAACTCCGGGCACCGTGGTCACTGCACCCTGTTCGAAGGCGCGACGCTCGCCCGGCTCAACTACGGCGTCTGGAACGACGCCGTCGCGGCGAACCTGAAGTTCCTGTCGCAGACGATCGCACCGACGCTGGCGCGCGTGATCGCCTCGATCGACGGCGGCATCGCGCTGAAGCCGATCATGCAGCGGGCCATGGCGCAGGGCGATGAGATGCACAGCCGCAACACCGCAGCCTCGCTGCTGTTCCTCCGCGAGATCGTGCCCGCGCTGGTCGCGCTCGACAGTGCCCGCACCGCCGACCTGGTCACCTACCTGACCTCCGGTGACTACTTCTTCCTGCGTCCGGCGATGGCCGCGAGCAAGGTGATGGCCGATCGGATGAGCGGCGTCGCAGGATCCTCGATCGTCACCGCGATGGCGTTTTCCTGCCGCGAATTCGGCATCCGGTTGTCCGGTACCGGCGCCCGCTGGTTCCGCGGGCCACTGCCGGTCGCTGAGCAGGCGAAGTTCTTCGACGGTCACGGTCCTGCCGACCTGGAAGTGATGGGCGGCGAGAGCCCGATCACCGAGGTCTGCGGCATGGGCGGCATGGGACAGGCGGCCGCCTTCACGTTGCAGGACTACCAGGGCGGCGTCGACACGATGATCGAACGGACCCTCGAGATGTACACCATCACCGCCGCCGAGCATCCCACTCTGAAGATCCCGTACCTCGGCTTTCGCGGCACGCCAGTGGGAATCGACGCGCATCGCGTGGCGCGTACCGGGATCACTCCGGTGATGGACGTCGGGATAGCCGGACGACGCGGCGGCCAGATCGGAGCCGGCTCGTTCCGTGCGCCGCTCGAGCCATTCGTCGCCGCGAGCCAGGCGCTGCGGAGCACGCACTGACCAGAGCGCCGACCGGCGACTCGCGACAGACCACGGACGCACACCCACCAACGAAGCGGAGCAATGATGGACACCCTGAGAGAGATCTCGTCCTCGGACGTGAGCTGGGCCAAGGAACTCGCCGACGGCGGAGCCGAGTACGCGATGGCCAGCTGGATCGACGTGTTGGGCCGGCCCAAGTCGAAGATCGTGCCGATCGACCACCTGCCCAACCTGCTCGCGGGCTCTGAGCGGTACACGCCTCGCGGGATGGGCGGCATCGGGCACATGGATCCGGTGGAGGACGAGGTCGCGGCGGTTCCGGATCCGGCGACGCTCAAGGTGCTGCCCTGGGACCGTCGCTTCGTCTGGATGGCGGCGGACATGTCCTTCGGCGGACGCGAGTCCTACGCCCTGTGTCCCCGTTCTGCACTGAAGCGACAGATCGATGCCGCCGCCGCGATGGGATTCGCGCCGCAGCTGGGTGTTGAGCCGGAGTTCTACGTGTTCAAGCCCGAGTCGCTCGCGTCCGGCAGCCGGCAGCTCGTCCCGATCGCCAAGAGCGCGGAGATCAAGCCGTCACCGGCCTACGACGTCGAGAGTGCGCTGGACGCGATGCCGTTCCTCGGCCGGATGTGCACGTACATGAAAGAACTCGACTTCGGGTTGTTCAGCTTCGACGCCGAGGGCGGCGAAGGGCAGTACGAGTTCGACTTCGCGCACGCGCCGATGTTGCAGTCGGCCGACCGGATGACGCTGTTCCGGCTGATGGTCCGGCAGACCGCCAAGGAGTGTGGCCTGCTCGCGACCTTCATGCCCAAGCCGTTCGCCGACCTGTGGGGCTCAGGCGCGCACTTCAACGTCAGTCTCGAGGACGTCAACACCGGCGAGAACATGTTCCGGATCGGGACGGATCGGGACTCCTGGCAGAAGACCGCCTTCCACTTCGCAGGTGGTGTGCTCAAGCACGCGAAGGCACTCGCCGCGCTGTCGAATCCGACGACCAACTCATATCGCCGGCTCGTTCCCAAGCTGGTCGACGGCAACTTCACCTGGGCGCCGACGAAGATCAGCTGGGGCTACAACAACCGCTCGTGCATGCTCCGGCTGCCGGGTAACCGGCCCGCGATCGAGAACCGCACGGTCGACAGCGCGGCGAACACCTACCTGACCGCGGCATTCATGCTCGCGGCCGGGCTGGAAGGAATCAGGGAGGCCATCGATCCCGGGGACCCGACCGACGACCTGTCGTACACGGCACACGTCGAGAGCCTGCCCCGCACCCTGATCGATGCCGTGGCCGCGTTCGAGAGCGACCCGTTGACGCACACCGTCTTCCATCCCCGGTTCGTCTCCGAGTACGCCGCGATGAAGACCGAGGAGTGGGAACGCGCGCACGCCGAGGTCACTGAGTCCGAACGCAACACCTACCTGCTGAACATATGATCGTCGGCACGATCGCGGAGCGGGTAGGCCGCTCCACCGGCATCTACACGGCGTATCTCGACGCGCTGACACGTGCCGGTGCGACGCCGATCCTGATCGCGCCGACCCGGACGGGGTCGGAACTCGACGCCGTCTGGGATCGGATCGACGGGCTGTTGCTCGCCGGCGGCGGCGACATCGAGACGAGTCGGTACGGCCAACCGCCGTGTGCCTCGCTGGAGAGTGTCGACCCGGATCGGGACGAGGTCGAACTGACTGCCGTCGCCAGGATGCGTGCCGCCGGCAAGCGCGTTCTCGGCGTGTGTCGCGGCGCGCAGGTGCTCGCCGTCGCCAACGGCGGGTCCCTCGTCCAGGACCTGCCTGCCGCTGGATTACCGGGGCACCGTGCGCATCGGGTCGACCGCACCTACGCGCAGGCGGAGCACGCGCTCAAGGTCGAACGCGCGAGCCTGACCGAACGCGTGCTGGCCGGGCTCGGTGCCGTGAACTCCGAACACCACCAGGCGATCGCGGATCCCGGATCGGGGTTGGTCGCCACCGCATGGAGTCCTGACGGCTCGATCGAGGCAGTCGAGAGCGACGGGGTGCTCGGGGTGCAGTGGCATCCCGAGTTCTTGATCGACCAGGACAGCAGGCATCTGCGTCCGTTCCGTTGGCTGGTGCACGGCGAAGAAGGGATGAGCGAGTGACCACGTCCGAGTCTCTGTCCACGCGGCCCGCCCCGGTCCGGCGGCGGCGCCCACAGATCGAGGTGCACGGAGTCGACTTCATACCGATCGAGGAACGTACGTCCCGGCCGCGGAATCTTGGCGTCATCCTCTTCGGTGGCAGCCTGACCTTCAGCCTGATCATCATCGGCTGGTATCCGATCGCGTTCGGCCTGAGCTGGTGGCAGGCGGCGAGTGCTGTCGTCGTCGGCTCGGCGTGTGGCGGCGCGGTACTCGCGCCGATGGGTCTGATGGGTGCGCGGGCAGGTACGAACAATCCGGTCGCGAGCGGCGCGTTCTTCGGGGTCGCCGGGCGGCTCATCGGCTCGCTGCTCGAGGCGACCGCCTCGCTCGCGTTCGCCGCGCTCAGCATCTGGACCGGCGGGGACGCGCTGGCGGGGGCGTTGACTCGCTTCTTCGGCATCGAGGATGCCGGCGTGCCGCGCCTGATCGCCTACGGGGTGCTCAGCATTCTGGTGACGATCGTGTCGATCCTCGGCCATCACAGCATGGTCGCCGCGCAACGGTTCATGATTCCGACGGCCGGTGTGTGCATGCTCGTCGGGCTGTTCATCTACGGCCGCTACTTCGATGCCGGCTATGGCGGCACCGGGGATCTCGTCTTCGGGTCGGTGACCGCGACGTGGGTCGCGTCGGCACTCGTCTGCGGATCCACGGTCGCCTCGTACGGCGCGTACGCGGGGGACTGGACGCGGCACATCTCGACGAAGCTGCACACGAACGGTTCCATCGTCCGGGCGATGTTCCTGGGTGGTGCGTTCGGCATGGGGGGCCCGTTCATGTGGGGGACGTTCACCGCGAGCGCGATCTTCTCCGCCGGCTACGCGGACAGCGACACCTCCTACGTGCTCGGTCTGGTTGCCGGAGCGCCGCTGTGGTTCATCCCTGCGCTGATCTACTTGGGCCTGGCGTCGGGAACTGCGCAGGCGGTGATCAACACCTATGGCACCGGGCTGGACACGTCCGCCATCATCCCGAAACTCAATCGCGTGCAAGCCACTGTCGTCGCGTGCGCTCTCGCAACCGTCCTGGTCTACGTCGGTTACTTCTACTCGGCGTTGACCGACGCGATCGGGGTGTTCCTGTCGCTGCTCGCGGCGTTCTCGATCCCGTGGATCGTGATCATGGTGATCGGGCACGTCCGCCGCAAGGCCTATTACGACGTCCAGGACCTGCAGGTGTTCAACCGCGGGCTGCGTGGCGGCATCTACTGGTTCTGGCACGGCATCAACCTGCGCGGCCTGCTCGTCTGGATGGCCGCGGCCACCGTCGGCCTGCTGTGTTCGAGCAACTCGTGGTACGTCGGGCCGGGAGCCGAGGCGCTGGGTGGAGTGGACGTGAGTTTCGTCGCCGCCGGCGTCGCAGCGGGCGTGCTCTACCCGATCGTGCTGCGGCTGTTCCCCGAGTCGCCCGAGGTCATGGGGCCGGGGTACGAGGCGCCAGAGCGAGACCCTGCCGTCGTCGACGCAGTGCCGCAGGCTGAGGTCGTCTAGCCCTTCGCGCGATCTTGTGCAGACCCGCCGCGCCGAACCCGCGCGTCTGCACAAGATCGGCACCCGCCCGTACGTCACTCGACCCACATCTGGTCGAACAGGACGCCGAGCGCGGGGGTGCGCTTGAAGTTGTGCACTCGCGTCGACAGCACGTCGACCGACAACGGGTTGACGAGCGGCACCCACGGCGCTGCGTCCAGAAGACGGCGTTCCACCTCGGCCCACATGTCGTTCGCCGCCGCGAGCGAGGTCGCTTGACGTTGTTCGGCCCGGTGCATCAGGTCGTCGAGGGCCGGGTCGCAGTACTCGGCTGGATTCTGGTTGTCCGGACTTCGCGGCAGGAAGGCGTCGCACCGGTAGACGCTGAATAGGTTCGCCGCGCTGGCGTCGTAGTTGAACCAGCCCATGAATGCCACCTGGACACGGTGTCGGGTATCAACAACGTAAGCGAAGTAGTCATAGTTGTCCGTCGGCCACACTTCGAAACGGACGTTGTACCCAAGCACGCGTAAGGCGTTGACGACAGGTTGGATGCCCAGTTTCGTGCTGGGCCACGACCACACGGTCACGGTGGTGCGCTCCGGGTGCAGACCCTCGAGCAGTTGCTGCGCCTTGACGACGTTCGACCCGTGCCAGACCGCAGCATCGCGGTCTGATGTGTACGGGCAGGACGGCCGGTACCCGGGGTAGTCGGGTGGGACGAACTGGCAAGTGGGCAGCGCCGGGCCAGTCCAGTCGTCCGCGACGGCCTTGCGGTCGATCGCATACGCGAGCGCCTTGCGCACTCTCACGTCGTCAAACGGCGCGACTCGGGTGTTGAGGAAGATCCCCTGCATATTCTGCGACGGCGTGAGGTGCAGTCGGCTTCCGAAGGTCGTACGCAGGCCATCGACGGCGTGGGCATCGAGCCTGGCGTAGGCGTCGCCGGCATTGGCCCAGTCGGCGGTTGCGGCGGCGACCGCGGAGACCGCGTCGTTCGCGTTCTCGGGCGGCAGCATCCGGTACTCGATTCGCTCTGGGAACCCGTCCGGCTGCGCCGCTGCTGACCACTCGTGGAAGAACTGGTTGCGGGTGAGGATCATCAGCTTGTCAGGGCGATAGGTCGCGATCTGGTACGGGCCGGTGGCCGGAATCGGGCTCGTCACCTCGGCGAGCGGCCTCCCGGGTGGCATGGCCACAGCGGACGCGAGAAGATCGAGCAGGTTGCCGCTGGGCCGGACGAGTTTGAGCGTCACCGTCCGCGCGGTGTCGTCAACCGTCACGCCGGAGATGCCGCAGCGGTCAGGACCGCACGAATCTGAGCCGGCCAGCAGTCGCCTCAGCGAAGGGTCGACCGCGGCCGCCCGTTCGATGCCGCGCTTCATGTCGTCGACGGTGACCGCTGTCCCCGTCGACCAGTGAATGCCGTCCCGAAGCCGGAACGTGTAGGTGCGGTCGCCGTCCGTCGGTACCGGGATCGCAGTGGCGAGATCCGGCACCATGGTCAGGCCGTCGGCCCCGCTGACGTGGCGGAATCCCACCAGCCCGTCGTAGCTGCTGGCAAGCAAGGAGACGTTGTCGAGTCCGCCAGGGGACAGCGGGTCGATGCCTTGGCTCGGGCCGACGAGGTGCAGGGTGCCGCCGCGGTGCAGGTGCGGGTCGCTGGTCGTCGTCACCCAGAGCTTGCCGTCTGCGGCGGTGATACCTCCGGGTATCGGACCGACGGGCACGGTGCGGATGGAGCGACCGCTCGCCGGATCGATCTCGACGATCGCGCCGTTGCCTTGCAGCGTGGTCCAGACGTGGCCGCCGACCGCCGTGACCTGGTCGGGTCGTGGGCCGACCAGCACGGGGTTGGCAACCGTTGCGTCCGCCGCCCCAATCCGGGCAATCGCGTCCCCGCCGTTGTAGGAGACCCAGACCCCGTCGCCCACGACGGCGACACTCCTCGGGCTGCTGCCGACCCGAATAGGGGCTCCGATGACGACATGACGCATGCCGTCGATCTGCGTCACGGTGTCGGAGGCCGAGTTGGCCACCCAGATGTCGCGACCGGCGGCGATCCCGCTCGGACCGGAATCGACCGCGATCCGCTGCACCACCGCGTTCGCGGCCGGGTCGATCCGCGACACCGTCCCGTCGGCCGCGTTGGTGACCCAGACCGAACCATGGGCAACGACGACGCCGCTCGGCGCGACGCCCACCTGAATCGTCCGGGCTTCGCCTGTCGTCCGGTCGATCCGCGACACCGTCCCGTCGCCGCTGTTGGTCACCCACATCGAGTCAAGGCCGGCGGCGATCGCCGACGGGGCCACCCCAACCGTGATCGTGTCGATGACGTGCAGGCTCGCCGAATCGATCCGGGTCACGGTGTTGCCGTCGGTGTTGGTGGTCCAGATGGAGCCGAACCCGGCGGCTACCGCGGTAGGAGCAGCGTTGGTGTCGATCTGATCGATGAGGTGAGCGTTGCTGGGATCGACGACGGCGAGGGAGTTCTCGCTGAGCGCCGTGAGTCCGGCGCTGCCGCTGTCGTGCTGGAGTGCGACGACGAGGAAGCCGGCGACAACGATCGAAACGAGGGCGGCGCCGATGGTGGTCAGCCGCCGGTGGCTGGCGAGAGGTTGCGGTAGCCACCGCACCGGCGCCGGGCCGCGTACGAGGGTGCTGCTCAGGGCGGCCATCTGCTGCGCTGGGTCCTCGCCCTCGGGGAACACCCGGACCGGCCGGATCGGTTCGCTCAGCCCTTTCAGCGCGACCTGGTCCATGGCGGCGTAACGGATGCCGTCGATCGTGCGCGCGACGTGCGCGACCTCCGGGCTGGCGAGCACCTCGCCGGCCTTGGCCTGAGAGCACAGCCGAGCCGCCAGGTTCAGCGCGCCGCCGCGGTAGCCATCAGAGCCGCGGACGGCTTCGCCGCGCGTCGATGCCGATCCCGACGGTCATCGGCAGACTCGCGTCGCCGACGGTCTCTTCGACGAAGCGTTGCTGCAACGTGACCGCGAGCCGCAGACACTGCCGCGCGAGCTGAACACGCACAGCGCCTCATCACCGCGAAGCTCGAAGACCGTCCCGCCGAACTGCCCGACCATCTCGCGCACGATCAACGCGAACTTCGTGGTGAGCTTCTCAGCGGCCTCGTCTCCACGCTGCTGCGTAAAGTCGTGTACCCCCGGACGTCGGCGACGAGGAAGGTGAGGACTTCGGACGCCTGGTAGTCACCCGGCGCGCTCTGTTCGTCACGCTGAGGAGGTCATCGATCAGCCCATCGGCTGATTCGTCCGGTCGCCCCGGCGGCATAGCACAGAGTATGAGGGCAGATCGAGGTGATGAGCCCGCACCGCTGAACATCTGCCTAGGAATCTCGGGAGTTGTCCGACGACGAGCCTCTGCAAGCGCCGAAGGTCCGTGGCATGTGCGGTCCCGCGTTCGCGCCGGAACCGGACCGGGTCGAACACCGCGCCCTCGGCCAGAGTCACCGCGGCAAGGACACTCGGTCGGCCAGCGCGGCGAACGTGTGGGAGACCATCGCCCAGGTCGAGTCACGCTGCCGCGGATCAGCGGCAAGGACGCCCTTCCAACGCTGTTGCCCAATGCCGGCGCCGCATTGCTGCCCGCTCATTGGGAGCCGACTCTTGCGTGACCTTGCGTGACAAGACACAGTGTGGCGCATGGCTTCGCGCAGTGAGCTGACCGAGTTGCGCCGGGGTGTGCTCGCCCCGTGCGTACTCGCCTTGCTGGCCGAGCGGCCGCGGTTCGGGCTAGAGCTGGTACGTCACCTTGCCGAGCAGGGCGGGCTGCTCACCAGTGAGGGCACGGTCTACCCGCTCCTGAACCGGATGCGCGATCAGAGCCTGGTCGTCAGCGAGTGGCGCGAAGAGGAGGGTGAGCGGGCTCGGCGGTATTACAGCGTGACGCCGGCCGGCCGCGCTCGTGTGGAGGCCTTCCGGGCGGACTGGGCGCTGTTCGCCAAGACAGTGGACGTGGTGCTAGCCAGTGGCACCGGGAACGGGGGGCGGTCATGACGACTCGATCGATGCTGCATCGTCCGGCGGCGGTGAAACGCTATCTGTACTTGCTTGATCGTTCGCTGACGAACTTACCGCGGGCGCGGGAACTGCGCGCGGAATTGGTTGATCACCTCGATCAGGTTATGCCGCCGGGCGTCGGCAATCCTGATGCGGTTCGGATTCTGCAGCACATGGGTGAGCCGTGGGTGCTGGTCGCTGAGGCGTTAGGCGGCACGCCCGCTGCCGCAGTGGCAGCGCGTGCGACTGCGTACATGGATCGTCCTCGGAACAGTGGTCAGTGTTCTTACGGCCGCGACGTTGACCGTTGTGACGCTGATCCAGCACTATGCGGGCGCCGCTCCACTGCGATGCGTATGCGCGATCACGCTCCTCGACAACAGCGTGGTCCGAAGGGTGCCGCGACTCGGCTTAGATGAAGCCATGAACAGCGAGGTTCGGACGGCCGGGAACTGGATGTTCCGTGACCGCACCAGCGGCAAGCTCGTCATTGCCCAACGCCCCAACGTGTTGGTCACGCTATGGCTGGCGTCCACCGCAATCAGGTGGCTGTTTCATCCGACCGGGTCCTGGTCCACGGTCCTGACCACAGTCGGCACCATCGCCCTGGTTGTCTGGGCTGGTGATGAGGTGGCCCGCGGCGTCAATCCTTGGCGACGGATGCTGGGCGCCGGTGTTCTCGTTTGGCTTCTGCTCGGCTGGGCTCTGTCTCGATAGAGCGCACGAAATTTCACGTCCGGAATTGCCGCCGGTCGGGGAGCGTAGGCGGCGGCGATTGCCGCTCAGCGGCCCTACTCGAATTCAGCCCAGCGCATGGTCACGCGCACCGCGCCATCGCATCGAGCCGCTCCTGCTGGGTGAGCACCCGGCAAACGGGCTGACTCGATGCGACGGCAGCAGCACGCGGCGCATCACTGTCCGATCTGTTGATTTCGACGGCATCCCGCCTTGTCAACGACCCGATTCAGCGCTCGTGTTGCCGATTGCCGAACGGTGCAAATCGGTCTACCGTTCCGGCCACGACGATCCGGGGGACCATGCGCTACCGCCGCCTAGTGTCGACATCCGTAGCGTTCATAGCAATGCTTCCTGCGAC
>CAVVPY010000004.1:0-6388 GCA_963750295.1 uncultured Actinomycetota bacterium | reverse complement strand
AGCAGGAAGCGCACGCGATCTCGTCCGCGCCCGCGAGGACGCCCGTGCCGACCTCATGCGGGCCCGGAATCGGCTGTCGAAACTGCTGCTGCGCCAAGGGATCGTCTACTCTGGCGGGAACGCGTGGACCGGCGTCCACGACCCTGGCTGCGCCGCCACACTTCGACCGCTCGCCGCGACCAGGATGACCTTCGAGTCCGCCTACGAGACTATGCTTCACGCCGCCCGCCGCGCCCGCTTGACGCCGCGATCACCGCGATGGCCGCCGACAGCGAATTCACCACACTGACGCGACGCCTGGCCTGCCTGCGCGGGCGTCGCCACGCTGACCGCGTTCGGGCTGGCCGTCGAGATCGGCGACTGGAACCGATTTACCGGCCACACATCGGCGCGTTCTCGGACTGGTGCCCACCGAGTATTCCTCGGGCAACTCACGAGCGCAGGGCCGATCACCAAGACCGGCAACGGTCACGCGCGGCGGCTATTGATCGAAGCAGCCTGGCACCACCGCACCCCATACCGGCCCGGTCGACCCTGCGCAACGCCAGGAGCGATCCACGCCCGCCGCGCGAGCCCGCGCCGACGCCGGCAACCGCCGCCTGCATGAACGCTGGATCGCTTCAACCCCCGCAAGAAGACGGCCCGTCGTCGCCAACGCCGCGATCGCCCGCGAGCTCGCCGGCTGGTGCTGGTCACTGGCCATGCTCGAGTAACACGACTCACCGACTTCGTCGCCCGCGCACCGGCGCCGGGCAGCGCGAGGAGCGACCCGCGACTACGCTATGAGCAACCGCCCGCAGCGGCACGCTCGACCCTAGACCCGCGATCAAGCTCCTGCCGAACACCCGTCCTGCGGTAACCAACCCGCGCATATCAGCATGACCGCGCGTCGCCAACGACACGCACCGGCACCGCCAACGAGACGACGAACGAGGCGCCCGCCCGGAACACTCCGCGCGGGCGCCTCACCCTGCCACTTGACAAGAAGCCCCTACATATCAGCTAGTGAGTGCTGCGCAGTGGCTGCGACCGTTCGTGTCCGTTCAACGCGGGGGATAGCCCGCGCCGATCCCTGGCGCAGAGCGATGGCGATGCGTAGGCGGTCAGCAACCCGACGGACAGGTTCGCGGAACGCAGCTCTGTGACGCGCTTCGAGCCGCTGCGCGGCAGATCCGGCAGGGCCGCTGCGCGGCAGATCCGGCAGGGCCGCTGCGCGGCAGATCCGGCAGGGCCGCTGCGCGGCATGGTCGTCCAAGTTGACGCAACGGGATGTGCCTGAGCGACTGTCACGGGTGGCTGGCGATGACGACGTCGTGGTCGCCCACGTCCGCGCCGACGAGCCGCTCGGCCTGCGCGCGGTCCGCGCTCGGTCGTGACATGGACATCGCGCTCCACGCGATAGATCATGAGGGCTTCGTCCAGATACGAGAGATGCGTGATGACGAAGAAGTTGCACGCACTCGTCGCGACTGTGCTGGCAGCGATCACCTCGTTGCCGGCATCGCCGGCCGGTGCTAAAGCACCCGACGGCACAGCGTGGTCGATGGTCGCAGCCAGCGCCACGAATTCCTACGGCATCCGTGTGAACGGCACGTTGTGGGCCTGGGGCGACAACTCAAATGGCCAGTTGGGTATCGGCACTACCGAAGACCGGGGGACTCCCAAACGGGTCGGCTCCGATTCGAACTGGGCGCAGATCGCTGCCGGGTACGGATTCGCAGTCGCCGTTCGAACCAACGGCACGCTGTGGGCGTGGGGCGACAACTCGGCAGGCCAGCTCGGCGACGGAACGCGGAC
The DNA here is from genome assembly GCA_963750295.1 of uncultured Actinomycetota bacterium. GTDB lineage: Bacteria > Actinomycetota > Actinomycetes > Mycobacteriales > Jatrophihabitantaceae > CAVVPY01. Next base: position 4,591 of record CAVVPY010000004.1, on the reverse strand, counting down.
CGGTACGGACATCCCGGAACAGATCGGCTCGGCGACGAACTGGGCCACCGTCTCGGCGAGCTTCGGCTTCACGGTTGCGGTGCGTACCGACGGAACGCTGTGGGCATGGGGGGCGAACAGGGCTGGCCAGCTCGGCGACGGCACGCGAACCGGCACGGACATCCCGAAACAGATCGGCTCGGCAACGGATTGGGCCCACGTCGCTACCGGCCAGAAGCACACGCTGGCCGTGCGTACCGACGGCACGCTGTGGGCCTGGGGCAAGAACAGAAACGGACAGCTCGGCGACGGGACGACGACTCTGCGCACTGCACCGGTTCACATCGGCGCGTTGACGCGGTGGAACACGGTCACTGCCCGGTGGCGGCACAGCGCCGCACTGCGGGGGTCCGGAGCGATGTTCACCTGGGGCAGCAACAAGTTCGGCGCTCTCGGTACACAAGAAGATGGCCTCACCCCGCAGCGGGTCGGTACCTACACATCGTGGACCGACGTCACGGCGGGAGTCGACTTCACGATCGGGATACGCGCGGACGGGACGATGTGGGGGTGGGGCAGGAACCGGTACGGACAGCTCGGCAGCGGCAGCCGCACGCACTCACGACCACCCGGACAGATCGGCACCGCGACCGATTGGGCCCATGTCACCGCCGGCACCCGCCATTCGCTGGGGATACGCACCGACGGCACGCTCTGGGCATGGGGCGACAACTATTACGGTCAGCTCGGTATCGGCGGCGGCCGGCTCAGCCTCGTGCCGGTACAGGTGGGCTGAACGCAACTGCATGACCCCTGTCGGGCGCGCGCCCACCACGATCCGCTCATCGGCATGTCCGGCATGTTCGTGTCCGTCATGTTCCGGAGGACATGTACGCGGCGAGGATGTAGTTCGGGTGGCGGTCGAGGTTCGTGCGGGCTCGGTCGTCGCGCATGGTGGTGCGCGGGGTCGGCGTGGCGGGCTGCGATCTGGGTGTCTCGAGGTCGACGCCGGCGTCGAGCATCGTGGTGACGAAGGTGTGGCGCAGCATGTGCGGGTGCATCCGCGCGATCTGCACACCGGCGACGGCTTGTAGTCGGCGAAGGCGGGTGATGGCGGGTCGGCGTCGGAGCCGGGCGCCGGCGCGGTTGCGCAGGATCGGCCCGTGTGTCGCGTTCGCCGATAGCACGATCGACCGCGCGGGCGACCGCGGGCGGCATCGGCACGAGCACGATCTTGTGACCTTTGCCGACCACGCGCAGGACCCGGTGGCCGTGTTCTTCGCCGAGGTCGGAGATGTCGAGGCCGGTGGCTTCGGAGATTCATAGGCCGCAGCAGGCCGAGTAGGCAGACCAGGGCGAAGTCGTCCGGGTTGGTCGAGTCGCGCGCGGCGGCGAGCATCGCTTCGAACTGCAGATGGCTCAGCCCGAGCGTCGGGTGACTGTGCAGGACGCGTGGGCGGCGGACGTACTCGGCGGGGGAGTGCTCGAGGACGCCGTCGATGACGCAGGTCCGGTAGAACCCGACGACGACCGACACCCGGCGCGAGACGGTGCTGGCGGCGAGGCGGCGTTGTTCCTGCATCCACCGGACGTAGAGCTCGATGTAGGGGCGGGTGGTCTTGAGCGGGTCGACGCCGCGTTCGGCGCACCAGATCAGGTAGGCGCGAGGTCGGACTCGGTGTGCACGCGGGACTGGCCTTTGAACCGGGCGAGGTAGGCTGCTGCGGCCATCCGTAGCGGGTCCAGTCGAGCGGGCGGAAGGACGTCGGCTGCGCAGGAATGGTCATCGCTGCACGATCCGCCGCCACAGCCCCCTACCGCTATAGCCAGCGGTGCCGCCTCTGCTGCCGCTCGTCGAAATTCCCCAGAGTTGCTAGATCATCTTCCCCAGGTGGCGGTTCGAGGTTAGCGGTTCGGTGAGTCAGTGGCAGGACCTCCGGTGGGTTGATGACGGCGGCGCTGGCGGGGATGACGACGCTGATGATCGCCAGCGGTTGTCGGCAGCGCGGGCAGCGGTGCTGGCCGCCTGGGGTCGGGACGTCGTCCGGGAACGCGGTCGGGACGGCGACGACGTCGGGGACGGCGAGCGGGACGGCGGGGGCGCCGTCGTCGCGGTGTCGTTGGCGCCAGGCCGCTTTGCGGCACTCGGTGTTGCAGAAGCGTTTGCGTGCGGCCCGCCCGGTCGGGGTGGGCATCACGGTGGCGCAGTGCGCGCAGGTGATCACGGTGTCGCTGCCGGGGCGTTGATGGCCTTGCGGAGTTGTTCGGTGCGTTGCTGGTGAGCCCGCATCCGATACGAGGGCCCGTCGATCGCGACCACGACGCCCCTGTGCAGCAAGCGATCCAAAAGACTCGCGGCCAGCATCGGGTCGGCCAGCCGCTCACCCCAGGACGCGATCCCGGCGTGGCTGGTCACGATGGTCGAGGACTTCAGGTAGCGGCGGCTGATCACCTCGAACAGGGCAGTGTTCGCCTCTGGGTCGGGGCTGTGCCTGGCGTAGGCGAACTCGTCGATCACGAGCAGCCGCGGGCCGCAGAAAAACCGCATCGCGGTCGCCCAGCGCCCCTCCAGCGCGGCGCGTCTGCAGCGTTTGGCGAGGTCGGCGGCGGTGGTGAAGTAGACGCGGTGCCCGGCGGCGACGGCGGCCCGCGCGAGTCCGATCGCGATCATCGTCTTGCCGGTGCCGGGCTGTCCGATCAGCAGCACGTTGCCGGCGTCCTCGAGAAACCGCAGCGAGGCGAGTTCGCGGATGAGTTTCTCGTCCACCCCGGGTTGGGCGGTGAAGTCGAAATCCTCGATGCGGTAGGGCGCCGGCAGCGACGCGAAGCGCAACAACCCGGCTTGGCGACGCGTTTCGACGGCGTCGACCTCGACTGCGAGCAGCCGCTCCATAGCACTGATCAGCGACAGGTCCTCGGCCCGCGCGGCATCCAGCACCGTGCTCAGCGACCCGGCCGCCGCGCCGAGACGAAGGACGTCCAGGTGCGCCCGCAGCCGCTGGTAGGTCCTCGCCTCGCCACCGCTCATCGGCTCGAGAACCTCAACGGCCGCGGGCGCCGCGGTGTCGTTGTGCACGGTGTCGCTGTGCAGGGTGTTCTTGCTCGTCCGCGCGGTCATCGCTGCCCCGCCTCGTCGTCGGTGCCGCTGAAGGGTCGGGCGTGTGCGGCGTAGCCGGCGAAGTCGATGACGACGTGCTCACCGTCGCCGTCGCCGGATGCCCTGCGCCGTAGGCGTTCGGCTTCGGCCAGCGCCGTCTCGCTGGGTGGCCGTCGGGTCTTGCGGCGGCAAGGGTCGCGGTCGCTGAAGTTCGCGAGCACCACCTGGGTCAACGCCCTGACGTGCTCGTCCAGGCGGACCACGGCGCCGGCGCCGTCGGGCTGACGGACATGATGGGCCAGCAGCGCGCCGTGCCGGTCGGTGACCTCGAGGGTCGTGGTGCCGAGCTTGTGCCGCACCGCGACGACCTGTCCCGAGTGGCCGGGCAGCAGCGAGTACGTGTTGCCGCGGAACGCGATCTGGGCCTGGTTGGTCACGGTGCGTTCGACGTGGATCACCGCGGGGAACGGTGCCGGCATCGCCCGCAGCGGTTCGGCATCGGCCAGCTCACCGACCGTGGTCCGCACCCCGTCCCGGACCCGTTTGCGGGCATCGAACTTGATGCAGATGCGGTCCACGCCGGCCTGCGCCGCCGCCACGCTCACGTCATCGCCGAGGGTGCGCCACCAGCGCTGCACGATCGTGTCGGCGCTCTTCTCCACCGACCCTTTGCGCCACGCATGACGGGAGGGGCAGATCGAGATGCCGAGTTGGTAGTGCATCGCCACGGGGCCGAAGCTGGCCGTGATCCGGCCCGACCCGGGATGACAGACCGTGGCCATCCGGTCGAAGCGCCAACGTTGGCTCAGCCCACCGAGACGGGTGGCGACTTGGTGCAGCCCCTCGATCAGGTGCGGCTGGTCCTCGCTCTCGGCGATCCAGGCCCGCCAGCGGCTCGAGTGCGGCAACACCCCCAGCAGCAGATGCGCGGCACCATCGCAGCCCCACGACGGCGGCGGGTCGGGCAGCTCCACCCAATCCCACTGGACTTCCTGACCGGCCGGGTGCTCGATCACCGACCGGTCCTTGTTCCGGTTCGCCGCGCACGCCGCGCACCGCGGCCGCAACTCGTGGCGGCGGATTGAGGCGGTGAACGCCTGGTACGACCCGGTGAAGCCGAGCGCGGCGACTTCGTCGAACAACGTCGTCGACCACAGATGCGGATCATCGGCCAGTCGCTGCCGGCAGTAGGCCAGGAAGTCCTCCATCGCCTCCGGTCGGGCCGGCTTGCGCTCACCCGGCACGCGTTCGCCATTGAGATACGCACGGATGGTCTTGCGGTCATGACCGAGGTGAGCGGCGATCGCGCTGATCGACCACCCCTTCGTTCGCAGTGCTTGCGCTTCCACGCAGTTCTCCCATGTCAACATCGGGACAGGCCCCTTCGACGGCTAGCAGCTCTCGACAAGCCGCAGCCTCGAAGGGGCTCTGTCACCTCTCCCGGAACTCAGACGGTGTGTCGCCGAGTGGGGAAGTTGATCTAGCAGAAGCGGGGAGTTTCAAACGAGCGGGGGC
>CAVVPY010000003.1:0-21207 GCA_963750295.1 uncultured Actinomycetota bacterium | reverse complement strand
AGGGTTGGCGTTCATGGGGCCATTCTGATCGGGGCTCAGCCCCCGATCTTGGGCATTTCGAAGCGTGCTCTGACGCTGGAAGACGGTGGGAGCCGCTCCACAATGGCGGGCCAATGGCGGGACCACGGCCGAACCGCTGCGGACCCTCGCGTGGCGGACCGGGCGGACTCCAATCCACGGGGTCTCCGTCCATGAAGCAGAACCAGCACGCCCCGTCGACCCGAATCAGCAGGGTCACCCCGCACTGGCCCTCTTTCGGGATGGTCCAGTTGGATCCGATCGTCCCCTTCAGCTCGACGCCGACGCCGTCGACGTGGGTGTCGGGGTGCCTCGACTTCGTCAGCCCGAGGTTGTCGATCACGTGGTACTGCAGCTTGGTGCCGACCGTTCGTCGTTCGTCGCTCTCTACTCGCTCGTCGTTTAGATCGAAGCGATGTGTCCGCCACCCGTCGAGAACGTAATAGACAGCGTCCTCGATGGCGTCCCCGATCAGCTGCGGAAGGTCGACGAGCGACGCCAGGTAGCGCGACACCGTGAGGAGGTCCTGGTCGTCGTCAAAGGACAGGATGACATGTTCATCCCCACGGTCGTTCCTGCAAAGGTCCCCGGGCTCAGCGACAGCCCGAACAGGTGCTCTGCGTGTCGATTCGGCACGCGAGTGGGGCGAAGCAAGCGAGTCCGTCGTGGGGGAGGAAGGGCCCACGTCGGACTGCCAAACAGCAGCTGCTGCCCGGTCCTCGGGAAGTCACGCGGTTTGGCGGGCTCGTCGGTAACTACGGCCCGCAGACTAGATCCGTCAAGCAGTTAGGTGGGGACGCCGCGCTACCAGGCTCAGCAACCATGGCTCGACCCGCCCCCGGCCGGCGAGCCTTTCGGCCGGGTCCCGCTCAATCGCCAAGAGATCGAGGCTGCCCAACATCTGACTCGCCTCGTGCAGACGGCTCCTCGCATCGGATCACCTATCCGATCGCCGAGCGGCGGGGCCGCAACTCTGCGGCCTACGGTCGATATGCGCGGGAGCGGCGTCTAACCCCTATCACCTGCGCCGTCTGCCGAGCCTGTCAGGGGCAGTCCTCGTCGAGCTTTACGACGTTGAACACGACGTCCATGTCGACGGTGACCTTCGTGCCTGGGGCTACGTTCTGGGAGCAGACCTGCCAGTCCCGATCAAGTATCTGGAGTCGTGCGGCGCCGGTCGCGTCCTTCGAGTCCGAGAAGTAGATCGGATTCGCCGCCAGCCGCTGCAGATCGTCCTGCGCGTCCTGCAGTACCTTGCCTGTCTCGTCGGGCATGACGAACAGCGCAGCGTCGCCGTGGGCCGGCGGCGTCGCAGACGTCGATGACGACGTGGCCGAACTCAAGGGCGAGGAGGCGGCCGCGTCCTTCTTCTTCCCGGAGCCGGCGGCGGACCCGATAGCTCCGAGCACGATGAACACCGCCACGATGCCGCCGCCGATCTGCCAGCCGCGACGCCGGTACCACGGCACCGGGCCGCCGGGAGGGCTGGCCCGGTACCCGATGCCGCCACCGGGCGAGGTGCCCCAGCCGCCGCCAGCCTGTGGAAAGGGAGCTGTCGGATTCTGATACGCAGTGAACGGCTGCCCACCGGGCTGGGCGGGGGGCTGCGACGGGCGCGCGCCCCCCGTCCACGACGAGCCATCCCAATACCGCTCCACCGGAGCGCCACCTTGATCCGGATACCACCCAGGCTGCACGTCAAATACCCCCCGACGGCTACGGCAGCGTCAACGCCTGGTTGATCGTCAACTGCTCGTCATCGACGCGGGCACGCTACCGGACCCGGCACCCAGATGCCACCCGACGAAGCGACTGGTCCCCCAACGCCGGCATGACGACGACACCCCCGCAAGGGACCGGCTTGACGGCGCCGGGCGTGCTCCTCGATCGTGAATGCCACCGTTCGAGGGCCGAGTCCGCGACGGAGACTCGACAACTGCAGGATCCACGCAACGATGGGCACGTCAGGGTTGTCAACACCCCGTGCAGACGCTCCTCTCTAGCAGGCGACATACTCGGGTCGACCCCGATACGGCGCTACGGCGTCGATGAGCCAGGAGCCAGGGGAGGACATGATCATCGTGTAGTTGAGGGTCCATATATCGCAGGTTTCGCCGTTCGGCCCTTTCTCAGCTGCCTGCAGGCTGACGAATGTGAGGGCGACCTCGACGGTGGAGGAGTCGATGGGATTCACGTCGAGCACTCTGATTTGCGAGTCGTAGCTGGTCGAGTCACCCTCGGCGAAGCGCGATTCGCTGGTTCCGGCCCGCAGTCGTGGACTGAGCACTGCGAACGCGGCTGCGTAGTCGCCAGAGTTGATGCCGCCAAAGTAGACGTCAAAGGCGTCGGCGATGCCGGCGGCTGCGGAGGAGTCGAGACCTCCGAGGGGCGGAGTGTTGACCGTTGCTTGACCAGGCCCGAGCGGGTCGGTGCACGGCGGGGCGGCGGGTTGAGACGGTGTGGCCTTCCAGCGGGCGACGTCGGCGAGTGCTGAGCTCGCGGGGACGGCATAGCCAATTCCGCTTGCCGCGACGTTCTTCGCGTCGACAAGTCCGGCGACTTGTCCGTCGTCGGTGATCAGTGGGCCGCCGCTATTTCCAGGATTGATCGCCGCGTCGGTTTCCAGGAGCCCGCGGTGTACCGTGCCGTCCTCGAAAGTGATGGTGCGATCAAGGCCGCTAACGCTTCCGCGGGTGAAGGTGATGGGGTCGCCTATCGGGAAGCCGATAGCGCCGACGTCATCGCCGATCCCGGCTGGTTCACGTCGTAGCGTGAAGTGATAGCCGACGATCGGGCGATCACTACGCACCAGCGCCAAGTCATTTGGTCTTGTCGACGCCGACGATGGTCCCCGTGGCGCGCTGAGTCCCGATGATCAGACTGATCACCGCTGCCTCCCGGACGACGTGCTCGACGGTCAGGACCAGGTTGTTCGATAGCAAGAACCCGCTGCCGAGGCCAGACTCGGTACAGCTGACCGTCTCGATTCGCACCACGCCTGACTGTTCACGCCGATACAGGCCCGCAAAGCTTCTCGTGGCTGCGTCGCTCGGCGCTACCGTCACGGTGCGTGTAGCGGCCGGCCGGGTAGGTGAACTCGATACGGACGGCCGCAATGGATTGCCTGCGGTTGTGGTCGCACAGGCCGAAAGCAGAACGCAGCCGCTGGCGGTAAGCCATCGCAATCTGGAATGTGGCATTGTCCGTCCCCGATAGGGCGCGAGTTTGCCCCACAGTCAGCGCGCTGTACAGGTGGTAGGTCGCACATTCGATTTGGAACCAACTCGTGTTGGCCGTGTCCAGCCGATGCCGGCAGGTGGAGGTGGTCGGAACCACGCATTGGCTGTGTCAACTCGACTTGGCCCCGGGATGACGGTTCGAGCTGGCCCCCGGGGACAGGTGCGGGTTGGATTGCGAAGTTGTCCCGGTTCTTGATCAGCTGTGCTCGAGCGCTGCTTCGATGAACGGGATGATCGTTGTGGACGAGTCGGCCTGGAGTTTCAGGTTGTTGATGCTGGGTCGGCATTGTGGAAGGACGTTGACGAGCACGTCGGGGCCGGACTGGTAGTGGAAGTGCAGTTCGTAGGTGCCGAGCGCGGGAAGTGCGCTGGCGCCACGGGCCTGGCATCCGTTCGCGGCGGGGCTGGTCGGCAATGCGTCAAGGGCGTGCACCAACGCGGAGATGTCTGTGATGGTCGTGGCCGGGCGGGTTGGTCCGTTCGGGCAGATGGTGAGCGCGGTCGGCGTTCCGGGAACCAGGTTCGTGTCGGTGCCCGTGCGCGGTGGCGGAGTGTGCAGGCAGTAGCTGTCCGGCGCGCTGAGCGTCGCAGTTTGTGTCGGTGCGGGCGGCGACGGCGATGAGGCGGGCATCCGGTCGAAGGTCAAAGTCCATCGGCGGCTGGTGACGGTGAGCGTGGTCGCGGTCAGGGTGAACGTCGAGGTGACCGAGTCGGCGGGTGGCGATGTGGCGACGTAGATGCTCGTCATGGCCTGTTGGGCCGGGATGGTGCCGGTGCCGCCGGCGGCTCCGACCGTGGTGACACGCAGCGTGATCCGGTTTCCTGATGTGCGGTAGGTGCCGGCGAAGCCGTTGAGGCCGTCGCGGCCGTTGAGCTGGCCGTCGGCGCCGAATGCCAGTTCGCCGCTGTAGCTCGCAGGGACCGAAGACGTCTTGCCTGCGGAGCGAATCTCGGTCAGTCGCCACTGGGTGCCGACCAAAGCCTTCGCTGTCCCGCCGGCCGGGTTGGCGTGATCGCCCCCGCGGTGCAGACCGTAGGCGCCGACGGCGATCGCGACTACAACCACGACCGTGGCGGCGGTGGCGAACAAGGCGCGGGGACGGCCGCCGGTGCCCGGCCGGTGCGATCGTTGGGGTGGGGAGGCTTGCCGCATCTCGGGGTGGCGCAACGTGTTCGCGGTGACAGTGTCGGCGCGGTCCTGCAGAGCCCTCCTGATCAGTTCGTCAGCGGTCGGCATTGATGGCTCCGATGGGGTTGTTGAGCGATTTGAGGGCGCGATCGAGTGACGACGAGGCCGCGCCGGGTGAGATCCCCAGCGCGCCGGCGATCTCGGGAATGGACCAGTTCTCGTAGTGGCGGAGCACGACGACCTGGCGTTGCCGGGTGGGTAGTCGAGCGACCGCGCGCCAGATGCTCGCCGATGTGGCGTCCTGGATCACGGCTGCGTCGGCGCCATCCACGTGTTGTGGGTGATCGAGTATCCGGGTTCGGACCAGCTGGCGGCGTCGAAGGCTGGATCGGGCCTGGTTGACCACCGCGCTGGTCAGGTATCGGCGCGGATCGGCGACCTCGAGGAGGTTCTGCTGGCCTTGTTGAAGTCGGGCAAACACGTCCTGGACGACGTCCTCGGCGCTGGCTTGATCGTCGACGAGCTGGACCGCGAGCCGGACCAGGCGCAAGTAGTGCTCGCGGAACAAGGCGGCAAGCAGGTCTGCCCGGTCGGCCTCACTTTGACGAAGCTCTGTCGGTTCGAGCATGAACCCCCTCCGCTGAACCTGTTGCGAAAGCGCGTCGGGCGCTCTTCCTTATAGACGCTTCGCGGATCGTTTCATCAACACGAGTTTCGCGCCGTGTTGCTGGCCAAACTGCGTGCGCCTGGTCAGCGCTTTGCTGTGCGAGCCGCCCGAGCGGGGGCGAGCCGGTAGCTGGTCGTGCCGGTTTCGATGATCTGTCCGGCGAAGATGAGACGGTCGACGATGGCAGCGCAGCGCCGGGGGCCGGTGAAGGTTTTGGTCCAGCCGGAGAACGGTTCGTTGGACGCGATCGCAACAGCCGACCGCTCCTCCCTCTCAGTGGGCACGTGGAACAGTGTCACTGCTTCGCTTCACTTCGACGATCGTCGGGACGGCGTCTTGGTCGACAAACAGGTGGTCGAGGCTCCACTGCTCGCCGCCGCCAAGTCGGGCAGGGACGCCAATCTCGCGGCCGATCAGCAACCAGCGGCGCGGCGATGCGGGGTCGATCTTTGCGCCCGGCAGAAGCGCGGGATGATCGGCGAGCAGCTGCTGAAGCAGCTCCTCGGTGGCATAGGGTTCGGCCTGCATCTCGATCATGTCGCCATTCTCGTGGATAAGGAAGATCCCGTCGCCGCTCGTCATCGGTGAGACTTTCGTTCTGTTCGCCCTTTGGGTAGCGGGTGGAGTGGCCTGCCGGGCCTGGCATGGTGTGGCGGCACCGGTTCAACCGGAACGCTTATCGCGTGGGCCGATGCGAGCACGAGCGGCCACGTCGGTGATCCGTTCACGGCTGCAGTCTGCCGCCGCTAGATGCGTCTTTGACGGTGAGCAGGCGAATCCGTTTTCCGCCCCGTGCTGGCACTTCGATCATAGCGGTAAGGCAGCGATTCAGGACTCGGCACTGCTCAGAGTCCGCGTGCGTTCGCACCAAAGAACGGATGGTCTGCTCGATCGATGAAATCTGAGTGGTGCCGTGACCTCAGCAAGTGCTGCCACGTGCTCGAGGGGCCAGTCCCGCTTCGAGATGGGGGCACCCGCGGCTCGGTCGGCGTTGTCGCGTCGGCCAGCGTCTCGTGGGCCGAGAGGTCGGCGCCGACGTTGTTGAGCACCGCCGCCAGGACGTCGCGTGCCGTCACGTATTCGCCGGTGCCGTGACTGGATTCGACGTCGTGCGCGTCGTCGATGGCGACGTAGAGGTGGTTGGCGTCGCGGGCTCTGGTGGTCGCGACGTAGAGGGCCTCGCGGGTCATGCCGGGACCGGTGACGAGCGTGTGCGCGGTATCGACGGTCTGCCCTTGGGCGCGGTGTGCGGTGGTGGCGTACGCGAGTTCGACGTGCTCAGCGACATATTCGGCGGGCAGGCGGATCTTGGTCGAGCCACCTTCGCGTTGGACGACGAGACCATCGTCGGTGGCCTTGCGGACCGTCCATTGGTCACCGTTCTTGACCCAACCTCGACCGGTGATGAGGGTCCGGTCGTTACGGCGGGTGACGATGAGATCTCCCCGTCCGGCGGTTGTGCCGTCGGCGAGGGGCACGCCGTCGCGCGTGACGCGTCCGTTCGTAACGAGGTCGGCCCGGGCACGCGTGTTGAGGTCGGTGACGGCGGCGGCATCGGCGGCGATGAGCAGTGACCGTTTGCCGGATTGCTGGTCGGCGAGCCAGGCGGCGTAGGCCTGATCGAGCGCGCTGTCGGGGCCGCCTTCGTGGATGCGTGCGTGCTGCTCGTATGCGTCGATCGCGCGTGGGTCACCGGCGCGAAGGACGAGGCTGGCCTGCTTCTCCCAGGGTTGGTTGAAGCGGCGGACGTCGACCAGTTCGGGCACGTCGCCGCGGTCGCGGACGAGCATCGAGAAGGCGCCGCCGGCATCGATCGCTGACAGTTGCGCCCAGTCTCCGACGAGCAGCACCTTGGCTGCGGCTGAGCGGGCTTGGCTGATGATCTGGTCGAGGACGAGCGTGCCGGCCAGTGATGCCTCATCGATGATGACGAGCTGGCCGGGCGTGATGCGCCACCGTCCGGTCTCGCGGGCGAGTTCACGGAGCGCGACCTCGATGCGTAACGCCTGTGGCGACCCGCTCGGCAGCCGCGCCATGAGCGTGCGGAGATCGTTGAGGCGCGCGAGTCGCTTCGGTTCCAGGGCGGCTTCGGTCGTCCATTTCGCGGTGTTCTCGGTGTGCAACCCGAGTTCGCCGGCGAGGACGTCGGCAGCGGCGGCCGACGGGGCGAGGCCGATAACCGAGCCTGGTCCGTGCTGGGCTTGCCAGGCGGCGGCGAGGCCTGCCATCGCGGCGGTCTTACCGGTTCCGGCGGCGCCGACGAGGAGGTCCAGCTGCCGTCCCGAGGTCGCGATCTGCGCAGCGACGGCCTGCTGTTCGGGCGAGTACCGCTGGGTTTGGACGATCACCGCGGCACCGTCGAGCGTGGGGCCGGTCAGGTCGTGGCTCGCGTCCAGCAACCTGGTCTCGGCGTCCAGGATCGCGCGGGTGGTGTACCTCTCGCCGCTCGCATGCCGCAGCGTGGCGTCGGCTTCCAGCGCGATAGCCACGGCATCGGGACTGGTCAGCAGGACCGAGAGGCCGAGTACCGAGTCGGTGACCCGGTCACCGACCTGCTGGCGGTCCTGGGCGGTGGCGAAGCGGACGGCGTGCAGTTGCCGTTGCGTCTCGGCGTAGACGTTCCAGCGGGTGAACGTGGCGCGCTTGCCGGCGACGGCGGTCAGGGTCTGCTTGGCCAGGCGCTGGATGTGCTCTGCGCTCAGATGATCCGAGCGGAACGCTTCGGATGTGGTGGTGGGCAGCGCTCGTACCCACGCGGCCGTGTCGGCGCCGACGTGGGCGGCGGCCCGCTCGCGCCACTGCGCGGTGAGCTCGGCCAGCGACTGCAACTGCTTGTTCGGCCGTGTGGCGAGGGTTGCTTGCTGGCGCAGTTTGAGCACGGTGGCCGTGTTCGGGCTGCGTCCGTGCGTGGCGCGGTAGGCGGCGACCAGCTCGTCCTTCGCGCGGTCGATCGTGGCGGCGCGTTGTGAGAACTCGTTGCGCAGGCTGTCGGGGACGCCGGTGATCTCCCACTGCGGCACGGGGGAGTGCCGGCGAGCGCGGCCGTCCCAGCCGAGGCCGAGAACGCTCGTCAGCCGGTCCATCAGCAGGCCCTGGTGCAGCTCCGACAGCGCGACCGTGGCGCGGAACAGGCTGCGCGAGTCGAGGGTGCGCCACTTCCCACCAGCCTCGGTTTGCACACGGTTGGCGACGACGACATGCGTGTGCAGGTGCGGGTCGTGAGCTCGCGAGTCGTAGTGGTCGAACGCGGCGGCGATCACTCCGCGCACCGGGACCCGGGTGGCGCCGCCCTTGCCGACGCGGGTGGCGAACACGTTGTGCTCGGCCCAGGCCAGCGCGTCCTGGATCGCCGCGTGATGGGCCTCGACGATCCGCTGCTGGGTGGCGGCGTCGGCGACAGCCCACACTGCGGAGGCCGACTTCGGCACCGAAAACGTCAGATCGAACCCGGTCACCGCCTTGCGGGCAGTTGCACCGTCGCGGGACCGCTCGTCGCGGCGAATTTGCTCGATCTGCTCTTCGCGATCGGCCGCACTCAACCCGGCGGGAAGTGCGGACAGCCGAGCGCGGACCCGCTCGCGGTAGCCCGGTGTGGCCTGCTGCGGGGTCGACCCGAGTGGCTCGCCGGTGACCGGGTCGGCACCCATCCCCAGCAGGTGGAACAGCTGCTCCTCGCGCACCACGGAGCCAGCTTCGATGCCACGGCCGTCGCCGAGCCCGTCCAGGCCGGATCCCATCCACCGTCCAGGCGGGGTGCCGGCCTCGGTGTAGTAGCGGGTCATCGGCGTGGACGAAAGCCGCGCCGCATCGCCGACCGCGACGCTCTGCATCAGGTAGCGGTAGCCCTCGCCGGCCGAGACCCGCTTGACACTCACCGTCACCCGAACACCCGCCCCTGCCCCGTACGCCGCTTCACCTACTGCGTGCGACGCCCGGGTGCCCGATCACGAGCGCGGGCCTGGCGTGCGCACCGCGAGGTGCCAGACGCGTGCCGCAGATCGATCGGCTGATTCGAGGACGGGTCCGGCACCGGGCTGTCGTACGCAGGAGGTAGCGGGCTGCGACGCATCTCGACTGCCGACAGAGGTGTGGAGGCGGACGAGAAGCCGGAGCGGCCGGCTGGAAGAACCGAGGCGGCCGGGCCGGGTGCGCAAACACCCGATCCCGGCCTTGATCAACAACCTGCGCGAACAGGAGTTGACCCATGACGGACCGTACTGACCCTGCACACGGGCCGAGCTCGAGGGGGCCGTGGACGGAGGTGACCGAGCTGAACCAGATCTTCGACCACGGCGCGCCGTGGTGCATCAACGCCGACGGGCATCCGGAATACGACTACCCGGACCCGGAAATCCACGTCCCTCCGTTCGAATGCCGCACCATCGGGCTCGCCCTCGACGCGATGAGGGACCTGGACGGCCCGCCGCTCGTCATCGAGGCCTACGTGGCACGGCCGTTCCGGTTCGGTGAACCACGCGAATCCCGCGGCGCGGCGGCCGTCCGCCTCGTCGTCGAGGCCACCGACGCCGATGGCGAAGTCGTTGCGCGGCTCAGCGTGTCGCTCGGCGACGGTCTGCGACTCGCCCGCTACCTGCTGCGGGTCGTCGACCTGGTGGACCACCCGCCACGTCGGTGACGTATTCGCCGGCGTCGGCACTCGGTTGTCAGACGCAGGGAGTAGACGACTCGGTAAGCAGTTCGAGACAGAAGGGTGACCAGATGACGGGACCGACGGCACGTGAGCGGTTGGACGCCGACGTGATCGACCGGCAATTGCGCGAGGCGCTGACCGCCCGCGCGGAACGGCTTGGGCTGGACCCGGCGTCGATCACATCGCCCAGCCCGGGCGCGCTGATCGCCCGAACGTGCGACGGCACGTTGCTGCGGTTGGACGTCAGCACCTACGCCGCCGCCGAACTCGACCGCTGACGCAAGGAGACCCGATGGCTGCACCGCTGACCCAGGCTGCCCGCGACCGGCTGCGGACCCAGGTCCGCCGCGAGCAGGAACTCGCTGCCCGCGTCCTCGCTGCCGAGGCGCGGCTGAGCGACGCACACGCCAAACGCGACGCCGCGCTCGCCGCGCAGGACAGGATCATCGCTACACGCCGAGACGACGTCGCCGACGCGCTGATCGCCTACGTCGACGACGCCGGCGTCGGCCTTGAACGCGCCGCCATCATCCTCGGCCGCTCACGAACCGAGCTGACCCGGATCGTTCGCGAACGCCGTCTCGCCAGCAAACCGACATGACCGACCACGAACGGTCCGTGATCTCAGTCGCCGCTGCCCGCGAGCTCGCGCAGCAGCACCTGGCCCAGCAATTGCCGCGCCGCTGGCAACACGTCCAAGCCGTAGCCGCCGAGGCAGCGCACCTTGCCGGCGCAATCGACCTCGACGCGGACACCCTGGTCTGCGCCGCGTGGCTGCACGACATCGGCTACTCGGTGAGCATCAGCGATTCGGGATTCCATCCGCTCGACGGCGCACGCTTCCTCAGACGTCACGGCTGGCCCGGCCCGGTCTGCGACCTCGTCGCGCACCATTCCTGCGCGCGGGTGGAAGCCCAGGTCCGCGGGCTGGGTCGCGAGCTGCTCTTGGAGTTCGCCGACACCCCCGGTTCTGAGCGTGACGCGCTCTGGACCGCCGACGCGACGACCGGCCCCGACGGGCAGCGCATGACCCTCGATCAGCGAGTGCGAGAGGTCGAGGAACGCTACGGGAGAGATCACCGGGTCGCGCGCTGCATGCAACGCATCCGGCCAGAGCTCGAAGCAGCGATCACACGTACTCACGTGCGTTCGATCGCAGCGGCTCGACGGAGGACGAGCGGCAGTTTCCGCCCAGGGGCCGCCCGGGAGCGCATACCGATCGATCGGACACATCGACTGGGCGACCGGGCCTGCCCACCGTTACGTGCGCCCGCCTCAATTGCCTCGCCCGTAAGGCCTTAACGGCGGCCTTTCGACGTGGGTATCTTCGGCTCGCTGTGTTCGGGGAGCAGTGGCCGGAAGACGAGTACGGCCAGGGCGACGAAGGCGAGCCCGAGCGCGGTCATGAAGACGGCGTTGCCGCCGGTGGCGTTCGGGTCGTCGTTGAGGTACATGGTGATCGCCATTGCCGCCACCGCAGGGCCTACCAGACCGAACCAACCGACGACCAGGTAGAGCGTCTTACGCGCCCAGGCCGCGTTGCGGACCAGCCCGACACAGGCCAGCACCGTCGCTGGGAGGAACACGCCCAGGTCGAGCAGCGCGATCGTCCAGGCGAAAGCCTGCCCGGCTAGGTAGCCCTTGTCGATCGGGGTCGAGCTCATCCAGTCGGCCAACGACGGCAGGTACCGAACGAACGCCACCACTGCCAGGGTTGGCAGCACGACCCGCCCGATCAGCCGTTCGCGGTGCCGTGAGCTGCGCAGCGCCTCGCTGTCGACCGCCTGCCAGGCGGTCAGTGCGACCAACCAGCCGGCTGTGAACAGCACGACGTACAGCGGGAAGAGTCGCTGGTTGTTTCCGGCCAGGTTCCCGTAGTCGGGACCGAGGACATATTGGATGAGCATGTAGCTGGTGTACGTGCCGATCCCGAGCGCCAGCACGGCACCGAGCACCCGCTGCCGGAGCACGAGCCTTGACGCAACCAGTGCCAGCGGTGCAACGACGAACAGCGAGACGCCGTCCAGCCCGATCACCTGGTTACGCAATGTCTGCGTCACGCGGTAGTCGATGACACCCGACCCGAGTGGGCCGAGCAACGCGACGGCCGCGAGCCCGAACGCGATCACGATCAACCCGAGCGCCAACGGAGACCGCAATTCCGCGCGCGCCGAAGCGATGCCGGGGGCGGACGCCGGCCCGGTCCGACGAGGGGGGCGGGCAAGGATGGACACGATCACACCTCCACCTACGAGGTTGGTCTTCGGTCGACAGCAGGCGAAGAGGCGAAAGACCCACAAGCGGTGGCGCGTGGTCACGCCCGTCAGGGTGATGAGTTGGAATCCCTTACGAGACACCGTCGGACGCGCCCAAATGCAGCCACACAGCCCGATGACGTAGCCAGAACCTGTCCCCAATTCGGCGCTTGCCGGCCGACGGGGTCTGGGTCAGGCCTGGGGAAAGTGGGCGGCGAGTTCGGCGTGGATACGGGCGATGTGATCCGCGGCGATGGTGTGGGCGGCGAAGGCTCGTTCGGCGATCTTCGTGGGCCAGAGGATGTCAACGTCGGCCATGGCGAACGCACCGCCGATGAGCGGCCACTCGGCGTCGATGAAGCACAGCATTCCGCGCACGGGCGCCATGTCGGTGATGCCGGCGGAGGCGAGCGCGCCCCCGACGACGTCGATCTGTTTGTGGACGCTGGTGAGGAGTTTGGTGCAGTTTCTGCTGCCGACCATGAGCTTCTCGACCCGTGGCCGGATGATGCCGCCTTCGACGCGTCGGTGGGGTCGGCCCTTGTAGCGTTTGGCGTCGATCACGAACACGCCGGCCGGAGCGACGAGGATGTGGTCGAGGCGCTGGCTGCGGCTCGGGCGGCGACTCCACACCGGTTCAGCAGCGACATCGACCCGACGATCCTCGAGCTCCCCGTCGCCGCCTGGATCAACCCACCCGTCACCCAAAACCGAAGATCAAGAACAGGAGCCTGTCACCGCAGCCGCATAAGTCCCGCTGGCCTCAGCCACCTTGAAAAATTCCGGTGCGCGCAGATGAACTGTGTTACCGCGCGGCAGCCGCAGAGACAGATCTGCCGACGACCGTTCGGGCCAGCTCAGCTTCGACTGGAAGTTGGTGGCGATGGTCGCATCTGACGAAGCGGCCTGGCTTGCCGAGGGCGCGGCTAGTCGTCGGCGACGAGCGGAATCTCCGGCACCGACGAGTACCCACCCTCGACTTGCTCCTTGAACGGGTCTGCTGCACGGATAGGTGACACCTGATCTGCCTTGCTCCTCGAGCAGGGCTGAGAGGATGCCACCGTGCCCAAGCCCTATCCCGAGGAGTTCCGCGAGGACGTCGTCCGGGTCGCCCGGAACCGGCCCGAGGGTGTGACGCTGGAGCAGATCGCCGCCGACTTCGGCGTCCATCCGATGACGTTGTCGAAGTGGCTGCGCGTCGCCGCCGTCGAGGACGGCAGCAAGCCCGGCGTGACGCGCGCCGAGCAGGCTGAGCTGCGCGATGCCCGCAAACGGATCAAGCTGCTCGAGCAGGAGAACGAGGTGCTGCGCCGCGCCGCGGCGTATCTGTCCCAGGCGAACCTGCCGGGAAAAGGCTCTACCCGCTCGTGAGCGAGCTCGCCGCCGACGGGATCCCCGTCGCGGTGACGTGCCGGGTACTGAAGCTCGCTCGACAGCCCTACTACCGCTGGCTCGCCGACCCGGTCACCGACGCCGAATGGACTACGGCGCACCGCGCGAACGCGCTGTTCGACGCCCACCGCGACGACCCGGAGTTCGGCTACCGCTTCCTCGTCGACGAGGCCCGCGACGCCGGCCAGGCGATGGTCGATCGGACCGCATGGCGGATCTGCTCGGCCAACGGCTGGTGGTCGGTGTTCGGCAAGAAGAAGCCCTACGGCAAGGCGCGTAAGCCCGGCGTGCCGGCCCACGACGACCACGTCGGGCGGCAGTTCGCCGCCGCCGCGCCGAACGCGCTCTGGCTCGCCGACATCACCGAACATCGCACCGACGAAGGCAAGCTGTACCTCTGCGCGGTCAAGGACGAGTGGTCGAACCGGATCGTCGGCTACTCCATCGACTCGCGGATGAAGTCGCGCCTGGCCGTGCAAGCGCTCGAGAACGCCGTCGCCCGCCGTGGCGGCAGACGTCGCCGGCTGCATCCTGCACACACGACCGAGGCAGCCAATTTCGAGCAAGCTCATTCCAACGGGCGCTGACCCGCCACGGCATGGTCGGCTCGATGGGCCAGGTCGGCTCAGCGGCCGACAACGCCGCCATGGAGTCCTTCTTCTCGCTGCTGCAGAAGAACGTCCTCAACCGCCGCCGCTGGACCACCCGAGAGGAGCTGCGCATCGCCATCGTCACCTGGATCGAACGCACCTACCACCGACGCCGGCGACAAGCCGCGCTCGGCCGATTGACCCCCATCGAGTTCGAGATCATCATGACCGCACCGGCCACTCAGGCCGCGTGACCACCTGTCACCTGTTCGTGCAGCAGACCCGCGCGATGATCTTGGCCCAAGTCAGGGCGTGGATCAACCCGCCAGAGGAGGATGCTCACTAAATCCCGACCGGCCGTGCCTCATACAGGTTGACAGATTCCGGTCTGCCGTAGACGACCGTTACCTGTCTGCCGCTGTCGGACGGCCAGCGCCGACCCAGCCACAAGCCGTCGTATCACATGAGTTCCGCAATCAGATTCCTGAAATCGGTTCTCTTTGCGGGAGGTCGGCGGGGTACCCGTACCCGTCGATATCGAGCACATTGCCGACGCGCCAGCAACGCGCAGATCGATCGCTAGGCCGCGCTGAACGTCACTGATCTGCCGATGATCGGCCGCATGAGGTTCTGCGCGTGCTGGGGACTGGACAGCGATCCTTCCATCAGTCCCCGGGCATCGACGTGTCCACGGCATCGCCGTCGACGAAGACCTTCGCTTGCCGCCAGAAGCAGATCAGGTCCTCAACTCGGAGCGCATCGTTCAGCGGGCGAGGGTAGAACCAGGCCACGTCAGCGGCGCCGTCCGCGCTGAGGTAGGACGCGATGCCTTTGTAGGCGCACACCGTCTGCTTGTCGGACGGCGTCAGCAGATCCATCCGGACGTCGGCCGGCGGCAGGTACCACCGCACAGGTAACGATGTTTCGATCAGCATCATCGCGCGGGACGACTCGGCAACGATGACCCCCTTCACTTCCACCCGAAGGTGCCGGTCGCTGCGAAGGACGTCGATCCGCTTGAAAGGATCGTGCGGATGGCCGATGACCGGCTCGTCCTCCTCACGCCACTCGAAGGGCTCCCAGTGGAGGATGACCCGACCGCCAAGATCAGGATCGTCGGGACGGAAGGCCACTTCGCCGTAGCCGTTCAGATGCAGCGATCTGCCCCGCACTGTGTGCCAGTCGTTGTGATGCGGCGGCAACACCGGCGCCCGCAGCTCGGGAACTGGGGCCGGGTCCTGCTCGGTGAGTTCCAGGTGGAGGTCGCCTGGCGGTACGGCGTACCAAGGAACGACCCGGCGCGGCTCGTAGACCAGGAACGCATCCCGTGTGTCCAGCACCGTCTGACCATCGAGAACGGCGCGCAGCCGCTTCGGTGTCGCGGTGTAGCGGAGCTCCGCGAGGTCACAAAACCACTGCTGGTGCAAATCGATACCCACGCTCAGAGTCTGACCTTCTCACGAGGGCGCTACAACCGGCTGAGCCATGGATGGGTGACGCGCTGCAGTGACCGCTCACGCAGCGGCCCTGCCGGATTTGCCGCAACGAGGTCGCTCGCGAACCGTCGTTCTGCGCGCTGGCACACGCGTCGAGCCACGCGCAGATGAGTCTGTATGCGCTGATCAAACAACCGGCTTTGCCGATGAGTGCGCCTCCGAACTCGGCCCGGTACTGCGTGGTCAACTCGCACGAGCGTGACGGACTGTTGTCGGGTCACTAGGGTCGCACGCCATGATCGAGGATGCGTCTGGCCCGTCGGCGGCCCGTGTGGTGAGATCTGCGCCGCGCCCGGTCCGGCGATTAATCCTGTGGCTTGTTGGTGTCGGAGTCATGGCAGGCATCGCGGCCATCGCTATCGGTCTTCGCATGGCGTTTCACGCGACCGTCGTGGCGTGCGAGAACGGCCACTACTTCCCGGAAGGTACGACCGACTTTCGTTGCTTCGCCCACAAGCACGCGGGCGATGGCGCGACCATTGTTCTGATCGCCCTGATGCTTGCCATCCTGCTTGTCTTCGCCGGTTTCTTTGCGCACAACGCCTTCGGAGCATCGACGCGCTCAGAGTGACTAGCAGGCTGGCCTCCGTCCGACTATGCCGCGTTAAGCGCGCTGTTCTGCCGATAACTGCATCTGGGAGTTGACGATGACTTCCGTCCCGCTCGCAAAGGACATCCGGGCATCCTCGTCACCGACCTCGACGAGGTGGTCCGGAAATTGGCCAAGACCGGTCAAGACGTCCACCGGGACACCCGCCTTCCCGGCTTTCGCCGCGTCTACGCACACGACCCTTTTGGGAGCTGTCTGTCTGCCGCGTCCAATTCTGCTAGTAATGGAAGCGGCAAAGACCTCGCTGCGCCAGCACAGGACTGCGCCCGCAGACGGTTCCGCTTACGGGCGTTTGGTGACAGGTCGATCGGAGATCAGCACACTTGCGGGATGGACATCCCGCCAGTTCAGACCAACCTGGTGACGACGAATATTGCGGCTGCGGTCCATTATTTCGCGCTCATCGGGTGGAGCTTCGAGGTGACGCCTGACGGTGTCCCGCGGCAGTGCAGGCCGCTCCCGGTATACGCCTTGAGCTCGACACGGAAACCTTCGCGGCAGCGTCATGGAGTCCATGTGGTTCGGTGTGCCGATGGCGTGTTTGCCGGGCGGCACGAGCGAGCAGCAACTCGTGGCCGTCCTGGTGGAGGAGCTGGGCCGGGCGTGTCCTCGATGTCGGGCGTCGACCGTGTGTCAATGGCCGACGCGATCCGGAGGTTGGAACACGACGCCGACGTCCGCGGCTGGCTGCGCGAGCTGGCCCGAACGGTGCAGAGCGGCGGCGGTCGCCGCGCCGCTGCCGACGTCGTCGAGCGGACCGTAATGTCGCGGGCCGCGCAGGTCGGCCTGTGACGTCACCGCCGTCGTCCAGACAACGTGGGCCGTCCTACGTGGAGTCGTTTCCAATCCCCGCTCTGGCGGGTTCGGTGCGGACGGTGTGGGTGCAGACCGCCGGTGACGTGCCGTACGTGCAGCGGCATCTGCCCACCGGCGGCGTGGAACTGCATTGGCCCCTCGGTGGCCGGCCGCACCTGCTCGGCCCGCTCACTGGCCCGCTGGTCGAGCTGATCCCGGCGGGCACCGTCGTCGTCGGCGTGCGCTTTCACCCGAGCGCTGGGCTGCTGGCTGCGACCTGGGTGGAGGACGTGGTCGACCAGCGCGTCGCGGTAGACGATCTCGGGTACCGCTGGGTGGAGCGGCTTGGCGAGGCGATGCGGCTGGCTCGGACGCCGGGCGAAGCGCTGCACCTGTTGCAGCGCTTCTTGGTGCGAAACCTGTTCGCGGTGCAACGCGATCCGGTGGTCGATGAGGTGGTCCGCCGGCTCATGCCGTGGAGGCCGGTCGAGATCGCGACGGTGGCGGACGAGGTCGGCCTGTCGACCAGCCAACTGCGTCGTCGTTGCCTGCAGGCGTTGGGAATCGGTCCGAAGGCGCTGCAGCGAACCCTGCGGTTTCAAGGCTTCCTCGCACTGGCGCAGGCGGGGGCGACGGCAACCGGTCGCCGTGACGCGGACGGCATGGCCGGGCTCGCTGTCGACGTCGGGTACGCCGACCAGGCCCACCTCAGCCGAGAGGTGCGTCGCCTCACCGGATTGACTCCCACTGCGTTGCTGGGCGGGGACCTCGACCGGTGCCTGTGCGGCCACGACCACTCCGCCTCATACGCACCCTTTCTCGCCGGCCGGTACCCGACCGCGCGCGGCGGGCTGCGCGGTGCCGATGTGCGCGATTCGTTCAAGACCCGCAACGGCGAGCGTTCCTAATCTGGCGATGTGACCAGGTCTGCGCGCCCCGTGCGTGATTTCGGCGGCGATGCGGTCACAGCCGGACATCCCGACTACGCCGTGGTGATCCGTCCGGCCGGTGGGGGTGCGCCGATCCGATCGCCGCGCATGATCCTGCGGTGCCGGTCAGAACAGGACGTGGTCGCGGCCGTCCGGCACGCACGCGACCAGGACGACGACGTCGCCGTCCGCAGCGGCGGGCACTGCTTCGCCGGTCGGTCGTCGACCGACGGCGTCCTGATCGACGTCGCCGGGCTCGCAGGCGTCGACGTGACGCACGACGGGTTCGCGACGATCGGGGCAGGCGTCCGCCTCGGCGAACTGTACCCAGCACTGCACGCCGCCGGCCGAACGCTGCCGGCTGGTTGCGGTCCTACCGTCGGCATCGCCGGCCTCACTCTCGGCGGCGGAATCGGGCTGCTGGGCCGCCTGCGCGGCCTGACCTGTGATCGGCTCGTCAAGGCCCGGGTCGTGCTGGCAGACGCCGAAATCGTCGACTGCGACGCGGTCCGCCATCCGGACCTGTTCTGGGCGCTGCGTGGCGCCGGTGGCGGCCAGTTCGGCATCGTCACGTCGTTGGGCTTCGACACCATCCCCGAACCCGTCGCGTCGCGCGTCGACATCGCATTCCGACAGGTGATCGATGCTCGGCGGCTGATCGCCACCTGGCAGGCGTGGGCTCCCGCCGCACCGGCGCAGTTGTCGCTTCCCCTCACGCTAGAACGCGTCGGCTCGTCACCGGTCCGGGCAGTCGTCTCCGGAGCCTGCGTCAACCCGTCTGCAGAGACCCAGGCGTGGCTGACCGACTTCGCTGTCGCGCTCGACCCGGACGCCCGTCCCGTTGCCGGTGATCCGGGACCGTTCTCACTCGTCAAACGAACCTTCGCCGACCCGCGCGACGACAACACCGGCCGACGGTTGCGGTCAATGTTCTTCGCGAACCCGATGCCGCGGGAACGCGTCGCCTCGCTGGTCACGCTCCTCGAGCACGAGGCGGCACCGCGCCGACGGCGTCTCACGTTCACCCCGATGGGCGGTGCCTACGACGATGTCGCGCCGGATGCCACCGCCTTCGTCCACCGGGGCGAACGCTACCTGCTCGAGCACGTCAGTGACCCGTTCGACCCCTGGGTCGACGCGTCCTGGGCGGTCGCCCTGGGCGACGAAATGCCGCGCGTGTACCCCAACTTTCCCGACCCGGCGCTGCCGAACGCCGCCGAGGCCTACCACGGCGGCAACCACGCACGCCTCGCCGCGATCAAACGCGCCTACGACCCACACCGGTTCCTCGACTTCCCACACGCCGTCTGACGACACGAAAGAGGAGATTATGAGCAAGGTCCTGGTCGCGCTGTCGGTCTCGGTCGACGGCTACATCACTGGACGAGATCCTGGGCCCGGTCGCGGGCTCGGCGACGCCGGCGCGTTGTTCGACTGGTACTTCGACGGAGACACGCCGAGTGCCGAGTTCGACGGGTTCCGGCTCAGCGCACCGAGCGCGCGGGTGTTCGACACAGTGGCCGCCCGCGTCGGGGTCAGCCTGGCCGGACGCAACACCTACGACGACTCCGGCTGGGGCGCCGGCGGCACACCGCACCCCGACGCTCTTCTGGTCGTCCTCAGCCACCGGCCGCTTCCCGCCGAACATCCACGGCAGACCCTCGTGACCACCGGCATCCAGGACGCAGTCGCCACCGCCCGCACACTCGCCGGCGACAAGGACGTCGCCCTGATGGGCGGCGGAGTCACCACCGCCGCGCTGGCCGCGGGGCTTGTCGACGAGATCATCCTGCATCAGCGACCCGTCCTGCTCGGCGCCGGACGACCGTTCTTCCAGACCCTGCCGACGCCGGTGCAGCTGCGCCTGCTCGAAGCGGTCGCGGCGCCCGGCGTGACGCATCTGCACTACGAGGTGATCCGGTGATCCTGGTGACCGGCGGGCTCGGCATGATCGGCGCCCAGACCGCCCGCGCCCTCGCCGACCTCGGCCGCGACGTCATCGTCACCGCGCACAACCGCACCGCTACGCCGTCCTTCCTTGACGGACAAGTCGTAGTGGAGCGCGTCGACGTCACCAACCCCGCCGCCGTCCTCGCTCTCGGCGAGCGATACGAGATCAGCGACATCGTCCACCTCGCCGGCAGCGTGCCTGACGCGACCCCGTCGCGTTCTTCCGCACCGACACCGCCGGGCTGCTCGCTGCTCGACGCTGCCCGAGCGTGGCGGATCCGTCGGTTCGCCGTCGCCGGCAGCCTCGGTTCGTACCTGGGCTGCGGCCAGATCCCGTGGCACGAGGACCTCGCCCTGCCAGCCGCCGCAGCGCCGCAC
The DNA here is from genome assembly GCA_963750295.1 of uncultured Actinomycetota bacterium. GTDB lineage: Bacteria > Actinomycetota > Actinomycetes > Mycobacteriales > Jatrophihabitantaceae > CAVVPY01. Next base: position 1,108 of record CAVVPY010000003.1, on the reverse strand, counting down.
CCGATCATCGCCTTCAAGAAAGCCATCGAACCCCTCACCACGAACGCCCTGCAAGCACCGGTGTGCAGCCCGTCGTCCTGCGCATCGGCAGCACCTGGGGCCCGTTGATGGACCCCGAAACACCGTTCAACGTCGTCCCGCCGCTGATCAGCGCCGTGCTGCGCGGAGAGCGGCCGGCGCCGCTGTATGCCGAGGACGGCGGCGACTTCTGCTACGCGGTCGACGCCGGACACGCGATCGCCGCACTCATCACCGCAGGCGAACTCGAGCACGACACCTACAACGTGTCCGGCGGGCAACTCATGACCAACCGCGCACTCGCCGACGCCATTCGCGCCGCGGTCCCCGACGCCGTTGTCCCTTTGCTCGACGGACGACGCGACGGCCCGGGCGCCGACCCCTACCTCGACATCTCCCGTCTCACCGCAGCCACCGGCTTCACGCCGGCGTTCGACCCTGCCGCTGCCGTCGCCGACTACATCGCCTGGCGCACCCACCACGACCGATGACCTCGTCCCCACCTTCGATCACAGGAGCCATCATGCTCGACCCCCACGTCCGCCGCGTCCTCGACGGCGCCCCGATCGCCCACCTCGCCACCCTCCAGCCGGACGGATCGCCCCACGCCACGCCGGTCTATGTCGGCACGCACGGCGATCACATCGTGCTGTTCACCGGCCCGGACAAGCGCAAGGCCCGCAACCTACGCGCGACCCCCGCCTGGCGCTGTCCATCGCGCCGCCGGACAACCCCTTCGAACCGATCACCATCCGCGGCCGGGTCGTCGACTGGATCGAGGACGACAGCGCGTGGCCGATCATCGACCGGATCGTCGCCAAGTACGTCGACATGACCTACCCCCGCGACGAACCGCGCGTCGTCGCCGTCATCGTCGCCGAACATCACAGCGTGGGCATCCGATGACGCCGCGCGTGCAGCGTTTCGACCACGTCGGCATCACCGTGGCCGACCTGGACCAGGTCACCCGCTTCTTCATCCGTCTCGACCTGGAGACGGACGGATCCACCATGGTCGTCGAAGGCGAATTCCTCGACACCGTCATCGGGATGCGTGGAGCCCGCACCGAGATCGTCATGCTCGCCACACC
>CAVVPY010000002.1:0-85905 GCA_963750295.1 uncultured Actinomycetota bacterium | reverse complement strand
CCGACTCCCTTTACTGACTTTGCTCTTGATCACGCGCGGGTGGGATTGCTGCGGGTGCGGGACCCTGATGCTGGCTACTTCCAGGCGCGCACCCAGTCGACCTGGGTCGTGGCTGGCAGTGGCGTGAGGCCGTCGACGTAGGCGTTCCTGCCAGCGCCGAGGGCCTGGGTCAGGAGCAGGTAGTACGGCTGGTCGAAGGGCGACGTGCCGTATGGCAGGACGTTGTCGATGAGGCAGGTCTGGCCGTCGTAGGAGACCGTGATGGTGCTCGGTGTCCATTCCAGGGCGTACTCGTGGAACGCCGAGACATCGCTGATCAGGCAGTAGTAGTTCGTGACGATGTTGGTGTTGGTGGTCGTGTCGACCGTGGCAGGGTCGTAGCTGTAGTGCAGTGTCGGAATCACGCGGTCGGCGTTGATGCTGTATTCCTCGGCGATGTCCATCTCGCCGGCCAGGCCGGTCTGCGTGAGGTTCTGCGGCCACATCCATAATGCCGATTGCAGACCGGCGACGGTCGCGGCGGGGAAGCGAGCCCGAATCGTGAATCGACCATAGGTCTGGGAGAACTTGCCGGTCGTGGTGACCATCCCGCCGGTGTACTGGGTCGTGAAGTCCGGTGTGCACGCGAACGGTGCCGCCTCCTTACGGGCAGTGAGGTTCAGATACCCATCGGCGACCCAGATGTTGTTGACCGAGTTGACGAAGCAGACGTTGCCCTTGCCGAATCCGTAGTCGGTCGTGCGCATCGGCACCCACTTCGCGGTGTCCAGACTCGCCCCAGCGAAGTCGTCCCCGAATGTGCAGGTCCAAGCGGTCCCGTCGGACTTATAGATCACGGTCGAACCACAGGACGGCGGCGGCGGGTTGTTCCGCGATGGCGGGCCGGGATTCTGTCGGCCCGGCTTGGCCGAGGCGCCCATGGCGGGCATGGCGAGCGAGCAGGCAGCGAGCGCGGCGGCGAACAGGGCGGTCCAGCGCACGCGTGTCGAGAACGTCATGACCATCCGTCCAGACCGGGGAAAGACAAGTTTCCGGCGGCGCACTCGTCGGTTGGTCGCTCACATCGGCCGACCAGACACCGACTTGAGGAGCATCGACTAACACACCGGAACCGCGGACGTGCGGATCCGGACAGTTACCAGCCGATCGACGCAAATCGCCGCGCCTGGCTCACACCTATCCACCCGTGGTCCATCAATGTTCCGGCATCCCATGACCGTGGCGAGCGACACCGTCGCTCCGCCGCCAGAACCGATGTTGATCATCCGCCTTGCGTCCCGCCTCGGCATTCGACCGCCGCGGCTCAGCGGGTCGAGCGTGGCAACGCGGCCAGATAGGCGTCGATCGCGTCCCTGTTGTTCGTGAGGTATTCGACGCGGCGGGTCATCCGGTCGCGTTCATCTTCCAACGCCCGGACGAAGCCTGGTGATGCCTCGGTGGGGCACACGAGCACGCCCGGCACGTCCAGGCAGGGCAGGATCTGTTTGATGATCCGAGTCGGCAGTCCGGCGTCGAGCAGTCCGCGAATTTGCAGCACGCGGTCGACAAGTCGTTCGTCGTAGTCGCGGTAGCCGTTCGCCTCGCGGCCCGGAGCGATCAGCTGCTGCTCCTCGTAGTACCGCAGCAGCCGCGCGGCGGTCCCCGTGCGCTGCGCGAGTTCGCCTAACGAGCTCTACCCGTACAGTCCGATCACCGAACGGCCGCCGATCCGGTGGCCGCACGGCGCCCGTGTCGCCTTCTACGTAGGGCTGAACATCGAGCACTTCCACCTCGACAAGCCGTCGGCCAGTCTCGTCGAGGCCACTGCACAATTGCTTCCGGACGCGCTCAACCACGGGTGGCGCGACTACGGAGACCGGGTCGGGATCTGGCGGATCATCGAGGGCCTGGACCGCTATGGCATTCGGGCGAGTGCGCTGCTCAACTCAGAGGTCGTCGCGCGGTACCCGCAGATCATCGAAGCGGGACGCGCGCGGGACTGGGTCTGGCTCGCCCACGGGCGAACCAACTCCGTAATGCACACGGATCTCAGCGAGGACGACGAGCGGGCCGAGTTGCGCGAGATCATCCATACGATCGAGCGGGGCACCGGCCGACGACCCCAAGGCTGGATGGGTCCGGCCCTGACCGAGACCCTGCGCACCCCGGCACTGCTCGCCGAACTCGGCCTGAGTACCTGCTCGACTGGACCAGCGACGATCAACCCTTCGAACTGAACGTGCCGGGAATGCTCAGCGTCCCGTACTCGGTCGAGCTCAACGATCTCGGCGCGTTCCTGCTCAACGGGTTCACCGGGCCGGACTTCGTCCGGCTGGTCAAGGATCAGCTCGACAAGCTGTACGACGATGCCGACGGCAACGGTCGGGTCATAGCGCTCGCACTGCACCCCTTCGTCATCGGGCAGCCGTCCCGCTACCGCTACCTCGAGCAGGCACTTGACCACATCTCCGGTCACGAGGGCATCTGGCTGACAACCAGCGACGACATCGCCGCCCACTACAGGGGCTCGGCTGATCGTCCGGCCTGATCGATGCACGGTTGGACACAGCCGGTGGGGGGTGAGGCGGCCGTCATCGGCAGAGAGTTAGGCCGGGAGTCCGAGTTCCCGCTGCCAGGTGTGCTCCAGGGCGTCGTCGAGCAACCGCCGGGCCTTGTGATCAGGCCGGAAGGTAGCGATCGAGGAAGTCGTTGCCGAACTTGCGGTCGGGGTCCCAGGCGAGCGCCAGTTCGCCGAACCGGGTCAGCAGCGGGTAACTGATGCGCAGCGCCTCGGCGTCGGCGACGAACAGCTTTCCCCAGTGCGGTCGGGCGTCGGAGGGCGCCAGGATCGCTTCGATCTCCACGAGCATCGCCTGGACGGCCGCCTGATCCCGTACCCAGGTGAAGTGCAGCCCCACGGTGTCACGTCCCCTGCTCGGACTCAGCCACAGATCGTCCGCCGCAACGGTCCGGATCTCCGCGACGCGCAGCAGCGGCGCCAGCCGGGGAGCCAGGGTTCGCAATGCGCTGACGGCGGCCCGGGCGTCGACACGAGCGATGAGGTATTCGCTCTGGATCTCGTCCCCGTTGCTCGGCGTGTACCCGATCCGGAAGTGTGGGAGCCGGTCATGTGGGGGACCTGCGACGCCCAGCTGGTCGGTCGCGTTGACGGCGTCCATCCCGGCGATCGGGTGCCGTTGCTCGGTTGCCGCCCGGGCGCCGAAGAGCTGCTCGGAAGTCGGCGCGCCGTCAGCCACCAGCCGCTTCACCCAGACTTGGTCGATACCGCGGGGACCGAAGTCGGTGAACATGCTGACGCTGTAGCCAAGGCCGGTGATCTCATCGAGTTGCGTCTCGAAGACGTCCCACGGCAGGTTCTCGTACACGTGCTGGCAAACCTCGAAGGTCGGGACGACCGCCAGCGTCACCCGGCTGATCACACCGAGCGCGCCCAGGCTGACGACCGTGCCGGCGAAATCGCTGCCGAGCGATGCCGGCGAGCAGTGGCGGATCTCCCCGGACGCGAGGACGATGTCGAAGTCCACGACATCGGTGGCCAGGCAACCGTTGCGGTCGCCCGACCCGTGGGTGCCCGTGCTCATCGCGCCGGCGACCGAGACGTGCGGTAGCGAGGCGTAGTTGCGCAGGCTCAACCCGTGGGATGACAGGAACTGACCGACCGCGCCGTAGCTCGGTCCGCCGGACACGCTGACGCTGCGCCCGTCAGCGGCGACGGCGAACTCCGGCTCGAGCGCGTCCAGCGAGACGAGCGTGCCCGGGGTGTCGGCGATGTCATTGAACGAGTGGCGGCTGCCCACGACGTGCACCTTCTCGGCCGCGGCGACGATCTCGCGTACCTGATCGAGCGAGGCCGGACGGAGCAGCTCGGTGGCTCGGTAGCGGTAGGTGCCGGCCCAGTTCGAGCCCGGCGAGAGCGGGAGGGTCACGGTGCGATCCGATCACTGGTCAGCGGCATATCAATCGTTGTCGATAACGTTTCACCATGGCGACGGTCTCGAAGGTGATCAACGACCGCTGCGGTGTCGCAGCTGCCACCACCTCGCCGATGCAACACATCAGCGAACAGCTGGGCTACGAAGCGATCCTGGCCGGACAGAGCCTACGCAATCACGGCACCACCGGGCCGTGCCGCGCGCGGTCTCGACGCGGCGCGGCTCGGGCAGCGGAGCAACAACGATGACTCTCGTTGCCGGTATCGACTCCTCGACCCAGTCGTGCAAGGTCGTCGTGTGCGACGCGGACTCCGGCGCGATCATCCGATCCGGTGCGGCCGTGCACCCGTCCGGCACCGAGGTCCACCCCGAACGGTGGTGGACGGCGATGCAGGCAGCCATCGCCCAATCCGGTGGGCTCGACGAAGTCGACGCCATCGCGGTCGGCGGTCAGCAACACGGCATGGTGTGCCTCGACGAATCCGGCGAGGTCGTGCGAGACGCCCTGCTCTGGAACGACACGCGCTCGGCGCAAGCGGCCACCGACCTGCTCACCGAATTGCCGGGCGGCGCTGCGGGCTGGGCGGACGCCGTCGGCTCGGTGCCGGTCGCATCGTTCACGATCACCAAGTTGCGCTGGCTGCGCGAGCACGAGCCGGCCAACGCGGCCCGCACCGAAGCGGTGTGCCTCCCGCACGACTGGCTCACTTGGCGGATGAAGGCCGAGACGGGTCTCAGTGCGCTGACCACCGATCGCGGCGATGCCAGCGGTACCGGCTACTGGTCCCCCGCGGACGAGGCGTATCGCCCTGATCTGCTCGAGCTCGCGTTCGGTCGCACGCCGCACCTGCCGGCCGTTCTCGCGCCGATCCAGGCGGCCGGCACGACCGCGGACGGTTGTCTCATCGGTCCGGGAAGCGGCGACAACGCTGCCGCCGCGCTCGGGCTCGGCGCCTCGATCGGGGACGTCGTCGTCTCGATCGGGACGTCCGGCGTCGTGGCCGCGGTCAGCACGACACCCACCGCGGACGCCACGGGCATCATCGCCGGGTTCGCCGATGCCACCGGATCGTTCCTGCCGCTCGTGTGCACGCTCAACGCGGCCCGGGTACTCGACGCGACCGCGCGCGTTCTCGGTGTCTCGCTCGACGACCTCTCGACGCTCGCCCTCACCGCACCGGCCGGTTGCGACGGCCTCGTCCTCGTGCCCTACCTCGAGGGTGAGCGCACACCGAACCGTCCGGATGCCAGCGGGGCGCTGCACGGCCTGCACCTCGGCAACACCACGCCGGCGCACTTCGCCCGCGCTGCGATCGAGGGTTTGCTGTGCGGCCTGGCGGACGGCCTCGACGCCTTGCGCGGCGCCGGCATCGACGTGCGCCGGGTGCTCATGGTCGGCGGCGGGGCCCGCTCGGACGCGCTGCGTCGCATTGCACCCTCGATCCTTGCCGTGCCCGTGAGCGTCCCCGAACCCGGCGAGTACGTCGCGCTCGGCGCAGCTCGCCAAGCAGCGTGGGTGCTGTCGGACGCGAGCGCGCCACCCGACTGGCTGGGCGGACCGCAGACTCGCTTCGAGGCGGCCCCGTCAGCCCAGATCCGGGAACGGTTCGCCGAGGTGCGCAAGATGACCGCGCCGCGACGGTAGCCGCGCGCCCGGACCTCGGTGCCCGGAACCCGCAAACCGTTCGCGGGCTCAATCGCCGTTCCATGCTTGCGCGTCCAGCGCGGCGGCCGACCGGTCGGTCTGTTCGGCGACAGTTGCGGCGAATTCCTTCGCGTACCTCACGCTGCGGGCTGTCAGCTTGCGTTCCTGCGGCTCGGCAGGGAACAGGTTGCTGACGATGACCTCGGCGTCTGCCAGGTCCGGTACGGCTGACAACCCGTCCCCGGCGCCAGGTGCCGACCAGACGCCTCGGATCGTGTCGACGAATGCCTGCACGTCTGCGCGGCGATCGGTCGCGAGGAGTTCGGCGAACCGCGAGCGCGTGCAGCCGAGCATCTCCCGGTAGAACGTCAACGTGTAGACGTCCGGCGGGTGCGGCGTTGCCTGGAAGCGGTAGGCGTAGAACACCGCACGCGCATAACGATCGAACGCATCCGCGAGGGCGCCGCGCGCCCAGGCGATGTCGGCCTCGATCCGATAGAGGTTCGCCCGCAGTTCGGTGTCCACCATCCGGTGCTCGGCGCACACGGCGAGCGAGCGTTGCCACGCTGCCTCGGCTGCGTCGTAGTTGCTCTGTTCGACGAGCATGTCCGCCTGGTCGAACAGCGCCCAGACCGCGTCCCAGTATTCGGCCCGAAGGAGCAGGACGTCGATCGCTTGCGTGTAGGTCGTGTCTGCGTCGTCGGCGCGGTCCATGAAACGGGCCGCCTGCGCCAGGAAGAGGCCGGTGACAGCCCACAGCCGGCGCGGCTCGTCGCCGACGCTCGCGTCCGGTGGCTGATCGATTCCGGCGAGCGCGCGAAGGGCGGTCAGGGATGCCTCGACACCCGCCCAGTCTCCCTGCGATCTCTTGTCGGCACCGATCGGATACGAGTGGGCGAACTGCGCCAGCACGTCGTACCACCGGCGGTCGTCCGGGTCCGGGTGGTTGCGGCCCCACTCGGCCAGCAACTGCTCGCAGTACTCGAATCGGACGTAGGACCCCCACCACCAGAAGGCATCGAAGTACAGGCGAGCGAAGCCGACACGAGCGGCGTAGCGACCGGGCAGCTGGGACAGGTGGAACAGCAGGCGCACTTTGCGTTCCTGCCACTCGGGACGTTCGAAGCGGTACCAACAGACGGTCTGTTGCTGCTGATTCTCCTCGAAGGTGTCGATCCAGCTCCGGTAGAAACCGGCTGCTCGCTCGTGCACGCCAACTTGTTCGGAGGCGGGCAAGTCCGCGAACAGCTTCGTCGCGTAGTCACGCAACAGCGGCGGAAAGCGGAACATGGAACGCCGCAACTCCTCGACGAGTGAAAGATCCACGAGCTCTCGCAGGTGCTCGGTCGCCTCGTCGGAGTCGACCTCCCAGGCGGACGCGATCGCCCCGAGGTCGAGCGGTCCGGCGCGGAACGCACCGAGCCGCGCGAACAGGTCCCGTCGCCTGTCGTCCAGGGCATAGCGATACGTCGACTCGAACGTCGCGCGGACGCAGGTGTCCGCCGTCCCCATACTGAGCCTCGTCGTTTCGCGGTCCAGGGTGGCGACAAAGTCCGCAACGGTGGCACGGCCGGTGCGCAGGTCCCGTTTGATGCACTTGGCGGCGAGTTCGAGCGCGAGCGGGAGCCCGCCGAACAACGGCAGCGCGTCTCGTAGCCGGCGCCGGTCCGCCTGCGAGAGCTCCGCGTCGATCAGGGACTCCAGCAACTGCTTCGCGTCGTCATCATCCAGTGGTGGAAGGTAGATCGCGCCACCCACGCTGTCAGCCAGCCCACCGTCGATCGTCGTGACGAGCACTCGCGACCGGGGACCGGTCGGTCGCAGCTGATCGACGGTGGCTCGATCCCAGACGCCGTCGAGTACGACAAGCAATGCCTTCTCGCGCACGAACGAGCGGACTTGCGCGGCCCGCGATGCGAGGACGACGTGCTCGGCGACCGAGTACCCGAACGCCAGCGCGATGTGCTCCAACGCGTTCATCGCATCGATGGCCCGCAGGTCGAACCAGAACGTGCCGTCCGGGAACGACGCCTCGATCTGTGGGTCGAGAACCGCCGCTTGCGCGAGCGCACTCTTGCCGACGCCCGCCATCCCGTGCACCGCGGTCACCGGATCGTCGCCGCTGATCGCGTTCCTGACGGCGTGCAGCTGAGGTTCACGAGCGACGAGGACGCTCGGCCCGGGCGGTGCCTCGCGCGGGATCGGCAGCTCGAGGCCGCGGTTCGCCGAACTCGAGTAGGGAACGAAACTCTGCCCCAGCTGCGTCAACGCGACGTCCAGGGCGAATTCGAGCGGTCGCTCGGTCAAGGTCAGCTGCTCGCGGCCCGCCTGCATCGCCCGGTCGAACGGGAGTTGCCCCTCCGCCCGTCCGACGGTCTCGGGGAATGACGCGGACGCCATTGCGGCTAGCCGATCACTGCCGGCGAATCCCGTGCACTCGACCGCGACGTACTGCCCGGCATCGACGAGCCCCACGACGTCGGCGAAGCGGTCGGTGTCGTTGATCGGCCCGCTGGCGAACCATTCGCGCTCGGGTCGGTAGCCGTCCCACTCGCGCAGCCCTTGCTCGAGCGAGACCAGCGCCAGCGCATGACCGCGGAGCACGACGAGCACAGGCAGCAACTCGTTGCCGAGTGCTAGCCCACAGAACAACGCGGCCAGGTCGAGGCACGTGCCCTCGTGCGGACTGCGCAACACGTCCGCCGGCTCGCGGATCTGCTGGACGACCTCGGACGGGTGGTACTCCTCGAGCGCGTAGCGGATGTCTAGCTGTGCCAACGACTCGTAGATCGCGCGTATGACGCGCAACCGTCCCTCACGGGTCTCACCTGCGTCGAAGGGCCGGATGTTGAGCGTCAACCACTTGCGCGCGTCGGGTGTCACGTACCGAGCCAGCCCGCTCGCGTCGAAGCGTGACCAGGGCGGCCAGGTCATCCGGCGACTTCGACCAGGTCGTGCACGGGCGCTGGTGACAGGCGCTGGGCGACGGGGCCGACCGTCACCCGGTAGACGGCCGGCGGCAGCCCGGGGATCTCGGCAACCCATCCGTCGCCGTCCGGTCGCATCGCGCACACGGAAGCGGGGGCCACGGCCGGGTCGGCCGCGGCGATCCGCACCTCGAGCGGCTCGCTGTGCGGGTCGAGATTCACCAGCCGCGCGTGGATCGTCACCGGCTCGTCCGGCACATACAGATCGTCGAGCTGAATGGAGATCGCGGGCCGCTGCGGCGCGTCCTCGTCGATCTCCGGCCCCCTGATCGCGCCGAGCCCGCTCACCTGCATCTGCTCCAACCGGCCGCGCAGGTCCACGAGAACGGCGGGGTTGCAGTGCAGCGTGGCGTGCCGCTCTGCGACGAAGGTGTCGCGGTACTCGTCCGACAGTTCGATCGGGATCGCGGACAGTCGCGGCACCGTGCCGTCGCCATCGCCGAGCGCCTCGTCGACGCCGTCCGGCAACTCACTGCTGATCGCGACCCGCCCGTCGCGCAGCACGGCGGACTGGCGGGTGTCCTGTCGAGTGCCGATCACCGGAAGAACGCGATAGCCGTGATCGCGGTAGGCGTCGTCGGCCTGATGCCGCGTGACCGCTGACTCGATCTCACGATGAAAGGCCAATGCCGCCGCGGCCCGCGTGTGGTCGATCCCTGGCAGCCCAGGCGTCTCGGCGACCCGGCGAAACCCCTCTGCCGTTCCGAGCGCGGCGTAGATCGGAAGCAGTTGGTAGACCGAGGTGAACGACTGCATCATCTCGGTCAGGTCCAGGAAGAGCTTCTTGTACCCGTTGGCCAGGAAGTCGATGGCGTTGAGCGAGCCGCGGTACGGCGTACCGAACGTGATCAGCGCCCGACAGTCCTGCCACCCCTCCAGCACCTCGAGGTAGTAGCGCGCCACCAGGCCACCCATGCTGTGTGCCACGAGGATGACCCGCGCGTCGGCCGCGCCGCTGTACTCGCGCCACCGGCCGAGGTGGTCGCGGACCGTTCGCTGCAGCGCGCGCGCCGAGACCCGGTTGTCCCGCCGCCAGTCGTAGGGGAACTCGATGAAGTTGGACGGGTGACCAGGCTTGGACTCGATCACGAAGCCGTCGGTGATCATCCGGGCGACGGCCGTGTACCCGTCGATCTTCTGCAGTCCCGGCACGAGGTGCGGCGCCGAGATCAGCCGTGGTGCCGTGATCCCGTCACCGAGGTCGTCGATCTCCGCGTCGTCGTCGCCCAGTGTCAGCCCACGCAGCGCGCCACCCAGCGTCCGCGCCGCCCCCCACGCTGCCGCCCCGGACGCGGCCCACACGTCTCGCCCGTCCTTCTGCAAAACGCTGCCCGTGATGCCCGGCAACAACACGACGATGTCCCGCAAGCGCCTCTTCGGCATGGCGCACGACCATTCAGGCTCGCACCAAAACTCGTCCCATTGAGGCACGCAGCCGACAGTGTGTCAATGACGGCGCCGTCCGCGTCAGAGCGCAAGGTCGGGTCGCTCGCGGCGCAATGCGGTGGGCGCATTCCGACCAGCCCGCTCACGTCAGATGGCAGACCCAAGGCTTGCGGGTCGGCGCACGGCAGGGCCACAGTTGCCTCTGGCGTCCTGCGACTCGGGGGGAACTCATGCCGGATACCGCTAGCTCATCGACTGATGCCGTTCAAGACCTCCAGGTCGACGACGAACAGGAGATCCGCATCGCCGCGGTTCTCAACGGGGGCGTCAGCCTCGCGGTCTGGATCAGCGGAGTCGTGCTCGAACTGCACCACCTCGCGCTCGCCTCGCAGGGTCTCGGGACGTGGACCCCGTACAAGAGGGTCCTCGACCTGCTCGGCGCCACCGCCCGGATCGACGTCGTCGCCGGTACGTCGGCCGGCGGCCTCAACGGCGCCTTCTTGGCGTTGGGGCTTGCGCGCCGTCGCGACCTCACCCTGCTGCGCGACTTGTGGACCGACCAGGGATCGCTCGAGGCGTTGTTGCGGCCGGCGATGACCAAGAACCCGCCGTCACTGTTGCAGGGCGACGACTACTTCCTGGTCAAGATGCGGGAGGCACTCGCCGCGACCATCGGGCCGGACAATCCCGCCCTCGGCGACTCGTCCGCCCTTCCACCGCCCACCATCGAGCTCATCCTCACCGGCACGCTGTGGACCGGACGGGAGAGCACCTTCACCGACGACATGGGTGTCGGCATCACCGAGCGCGACTACGACGCGACCTTCCGCTTCGCGAACAAGGTTGTGCCCGGAATCGCCAACCATGTCGGCAACCTCGACGACGCGAGCAACGCGATCGTCGAGCAGCTGGCCCGCGCCTCACGCTGCACCTCGTCGTTCCCGGCCGCGTTCGAGCCGCACTACGTGACCACCGAGGGCGACGGGGCAGCCGATCTGGGCTGGGCAAGCAGCGCAGGCGGCGCGAATTTCGGCACCGACCAGTACGTGCTGGACGGGGGCATCCTGCTCAACAAGCCGATCCGGCCGGCGCTCGAAGCCATCTATCGCCAGACGGGCGAGAACCAGGTTCGTCGAGTCCTTGCCTACGTCGTCCCTGACCCGGGCGAGCCCCCGCACACCACCGCCGCTCCGCCCGAGTCCAAGACCCCAGGGTCGGTGCCGAATGCCGGCGAGGTCGTCCTGGCAATCCTGACCCGGCTGCGTTCCACCGATTCGGTCTCGCGCGAACTCGGCGAGATACGGGATCGCAACAAGGTGGCGATCGAGCGCAAACGGGCACGGGCCCGACTCAGCCTGGCGCTGACTGCCACCTCCCCGGAGAAGCTGTCCGAGGGGCTGTGGGACGGCTACGTCAGCGACCGCATCGACAGTGCAGCGTCGACGATCGGCACGTTGATCGCCGCGGGCCAGCCGCTCGATGCAGGGGCGTGGAGCGAACGCGAGATCACCGACGCCTTGCTGCGCTTCGCCACCAGCTCGGGCGGTGGCTTCGCCTTCGTCCCGGGGACAGACCTGCCCACGGCACTGGCAGCGACGGGTGCCGATTGGCACTGGGGGCAGACGACGGTGCGGCGTCTCACCGACCTGACCGGCGATCTGTTCCGGCGCGCACTCGCCCTCGCGCCGCTGTCAACGGGGATCCAGCGTGCGTTCGTCAACTCTCGCGGCAGCATGGAGGAGCTGATCCGCCAGATCCAGGCCGACAGCGACAGTCTCGTGCGCTTCTGGCATGCCCAAGCGGGCCGGAAGTCCGGGACGAACGTCCTGCCGAGGCGCAGCGCGCCGGCGAATATGAGCGCCGAGAAGGACAATCTCGCCGATCTCGACCGATGGATCGCCTGGGTGGTCACCGAGTGGGACAAGACTCCGACCGATCCGGCCGGCACCGCAGCGCCGATCGGTGGCGGTGCCGCGCGGAGCGGCGATCTCGCCGGCGAACGCCGCTCCCGGCAGTACAACCAGGCCCTCGCCCTGGCCGGCGCCCTGCTCGACCGCAAGGCGGAGTTCGCACAAACCATCCAGCAACCGAACGCCCTGGTCGATCCGTCCGGCGAGAGCGCGTCCTACGTCAAAGCCCTCTTCGAATGGCTCATCGGCCCCGCGACCGATGCGCCGGACGTGCTTCGTCGGATGTTGCGCCTCGACGTGGTGCTGCTGGCGACCGCCGGCGCGCTCGCGCACGAGGAACAAGAGGTCGAGATCGTCCAGATGTCGTGTTCGAACCGCGCGTCGATCACCGGCATCCAACTGCACCACTTCGGCGCGTTCTATCGAGCGCCGTGGCGCGTGAACGACTGGATCGAGGGACGGCTCGACGGCGCCAAGCAGACGATGCGATTCCTGCTCGCGCCCGAGCGGCTGCGACAGCGCGGCTACACCGTCGACACGCTGGGTGGACGGCTGCGCGATATCGCCGCGCCGGCCGGGCCGGACCACGAGTGGCTGGCAAAGCGATGGGACGAGAAGTGGCAGTCGGTGTATCGGCCCGAGATCGAAACGGCGCTGAACGACATGAGCGTGACCTCGGCACTCGACGAGGTCGCGGACGGGCTCGCGATGCCGTTACGCCTGCAAATACTGCGCGACGATCTCGCGGCACTGGCGCGCACCATCAACGACGAGCAGGACGATGCGCCGAACGGAAGCAGGGCGTGGCTGGCGTCGTACCGCGCCAAGCTCGCGTCCAACGGCAGTGCGACCAACGTGGGCCCGGAGAGCGCAACGCTGACGGCTGACCAGCTATGGCAGTTGCGCGCAGAGATGGCGCAGGTCGGCGGGCAGCGGATCTCGGCGGATTTCGGCAGCGATACGTTCGCGCGCACGATCGCGCACTCCGCCACAGTCGCTGCGAGCGCGCTCGGATCGCCGCCGGTCATGGCGAAGGCGAAGCCGTTGCGGTTCATCCTCTCGGCGCTGCGGGGCTACACGGCGATGATCTGGGTGCTCGTGAGCTACCTGACGCGCGGCAGCACGTTCGGCCAGCATGCGGTGAGCGTCGTCGCCGCGACGGGAGGTGCGCTGCTCGCCGTTACCTTGTTGGTGCCCGGGGTGCCGATCGGAGTCACGCTGACCGGCGCGGGGTTGCTGCTCGCCGCGACGTCGGCGACGGCGTTGCTCACGCCCGGAGCAATGGGCCTGGCGCGCCGGCTGACGATCATCCTGATTCTGATCCTGGCCGGCATCGGTTGGTTCGTCTACCGCGACGTCGACGAGCACGGTTTCAAGGGCGACGTGGTGACCCTCACGGTCAAGATCGGTGTGACCGCACTGATCATCGGGCTCGGTTGGTTCATCGCCACCGCTAAACCGTCGCGAACCCGCCGCGATGAGGCAAGGCCAACAGGCAGGGCCGGCTGAGCCAGGCGAAAGCGATCGCGGCCGACAGCAGTCGTGACTAGCGTTCGCTCCGATGATCCACGACGGCGAGATCTGCACCGAGGTGGCACAGGTACGCCGTCTCGTTGCGCGCCAATTCCCGGATTGGGCCGCGCGGCCGATCACCGCCCTGCCATCGACCGGCACCGACCACGCCCTGTACCGGATCGGCACGGATCTGCTCGCGCGGTTGCCCCGCATCGACTGGGCAGTCGGCCAGGTCGACACCGACCGTCGATGGTTGCCGCTGCTCGCCCCGCACCTGCCGTTGCCCGTGCCGGTGCCGGTTGCCGTCGGCTGTCCCGGCGAGGGCTTCCCGTGGCCGTGGACGGTGGTGCCCTGGCTGGCAGGCGACACCCCGACGCCGGCGAACCTCGACCTGGTTGAAGCGGCCGCCGAGCTGGCCGGGTTCGTCCGCGCCCTGCACGCCGTCGACCCCGTCGGAGGCGACGTCAAGACCGGTACCGCACGTGGTACTCCGATCGCCGCGCGCGACGAGATCACTCGTGCGGCGATCGCCGAACTCGGTGACCGGGTGGACGGGGTGCGGGTCACCGTCGCCTGGGAGCAAGCCCGGACGGCGCCGCCGTGGACGGGAGCGCCGGTGTGGGTCCACGGCGACCTGCAGGCCGGCAACCTGCTGGCGACGCGACGCCGGCTGAGCGCCGTCATCGACTTCGGCGGTCTCGGCCTCGGCGATCCCGCCGTCGATCTGCTGCCGGCTTGGAACCTGTTCGACGAACGCTCGCGGCGCCGGTACCGGTCAGCACTCGGGTACGACCGCGACACCTGGCAGCGCGGGCGCGGCTGGGCACTGTCCACTGCGTTGATCGCGCTGCCGTACTACTGGGACCGGAACCCGGCCTTCGCCGCGCAGTCACGACGAACGATCAGCACGGTCCTGGCCGCCGAGTCCTGAATCCGGGCTGTCAGTCGCCGCGGATCGAGCCGACGCCGAGCCGGCGGAGCGCCGGCCCGAGGTGGTCGGACAGGCCCTGGGCGTGCGCGATGTCCTGGGCGCTCCAGCGCCGCTGGCTGCGCTGCATGAACTCGATGATGCCCACGCCGCGACCGTCCACCCGGATCGGCGAAAGCAGCAGGCTGGTGAAGCCGCCCTGCCTGAGTACACCGACCTCGCGCGGGTCCGCGCTCGGGTCGTCGGCATGAATTTCGATCGTCCGGCCTTCCCGCATCGCGTCTCGGGTGGTCGGGTAGTAGGCCAGTGCGTACGCCTCGTCGTCGAAGTCCGCGCCGTGGATCGAGACCACGCGCAGCGCGTCGTCGACACCGACGATCGACACTGCGATGACGTCCACGCCGAGTTCGGCCGCGGCGGCCCAGATCACCGCGGTCACGTCCGACCGGTCGCCGGCGGCGGCAAGCGCCGCGGTCACGGAGTACACATCGCGGGTCCGGGCGGCCGCCTCCCCGCCCACCAGGGTGCGGGCCAGCAGGCGCTCACGGCCGGTACGGCAGGCCTCGACCACTGCGGCGTCGATCGGTTCGAGACCCGCAGCGGGGCGGCCGATCGCAAAGCCCTGGACGTAGTCGACATCGAACTCGCACAGCGTCCTGAGGTCGGCCAGGTTCTCGACGCCCTCGGCGATCACCGCGGCACCGAGACGGTGCGACAGCGTGACCAGTGCCTCCAGCACGGCACTCTGGGCGATGCTGTCGCCGACCCCGGCCACGACCTGCCGGTCGATCTTGACGTAGTCGGGACGCAATTCGGCCAGCCGCAGCAGGCCCGCGTACCCGGTGCTCACGTCATCCACCGCGATCGCTGCGCCAAGCGCGCGGACCCGTGCCACGTCGGTCCGCAGCGCGGCCGGATCGCGGACGCCCTGCTCGGTGACCTCGAGGATCACTCCGCGCAGGTCGGCCGGCCAGTACCCGGCACCGGTATAGGCACGCACCACATCGGGGTGGACGTTGATCGACAGCAGCGTCCCGGCCGGCAATTGTGACCGCAGCCGCAACGCCGCCCGGATGCATCTGGCCTCCAGCGCCACGCCGTACCCGGCCGCGTGCGCGGTCCGGAAGACCTCCTGGGGGCCGCGACTGAACGGGTCGTCGAAACGCGTCAGCGCCTCGACCGCAAGGACGGTTCCGGTGGACAGCGACACGATCGGCTGCATGACCGCGCGCGCGCCCGCGAACACCGTCGCGGCACCGCTGAGCGAAGCGAACGTCGAGCCCAGTGGCTCGACACCGCTCGCGGCGACCTCAGCCAGCGCAGTCACGCGTGCATTGTATAGCGAGCTGTCTGACTACTGTGAAGCAAGAAGTTGCCAGGATCGATATCTTCCCCAGAAGCGACCCTGGGCCGGCCGGGAACCGGCTAACCCCTATGTCCGGCCGTAGTGGGAGGCTCGGACCCTTGGTGCCGCGGTCAAGGCTGCGACGTCGGCACCTCCGGACCGGCTTCGGGAGGTCTGCGGCCGCCAATGAATGACCTCGCCGAGAAGGCACTGCACGGGCTCGACGTCGTCCGGCGCGCTGTCGCCGCCCGTCCCGTCCCGGCGCTGGCCGGTACCGGCCTGCTCGTCGGCGGAGCGGTCGTCGTCCTCGCCGCCCGCATCGGTGCCGCGCCGGCTGCAGTGCCGTTGACCCGGTGGTTCGGCCTGCAGCCCCACGCCGGTTACCGGGTGACCGGCCTGGTGGCCGGGTTCGCCCTGCTCGCAGCGATCGCCGCCCTCACCGCGCTGTGGGTGAGCACCCTGCACGTCGTACGGACCCGCGCACTGGGCGAGCATCAGGTCTGGACGATCGCTGTCGCGTGGCTCGCCCCGTTCGTGCTCGGCCCGCCTCTGCTGAGCACCGACGCGTACAGCTACGTCGCTCGTGGGCTGCTCGCGCGCGCCGGGCTGAGCGCCTACCACCACGGGCCGTCCGCACTGGGCGGGGTCGACATCGTGACGGCGATCGATCCGAACTGGCGCAGCGCGCAGAGCACGGACGGTCCGCTGATGACCGCCCTCGAGCACCTGCTCGTGACCGCCGCCGGCGGCAGCGCGCTCGCGGCGACCATCCTGCTGCGCGTGGTGGCCGTGGTCAGCGTGCTCGCGATCGGCCGGCTCGCGGCCGACCTCGCCGGGCCCCGGCGGTCGGCGGCGGTCGCGATGACCGTCCTGAATCCGGCCGTGCTGCTGTACGTGGTCTCCGGTCTGCACACCGAAGGTGTGCTCGCCGCGCTGCTGCTCGCGTGCCTGGTGCGCGCCGGGCAGCGACGCTGGACGGCCGCAGTCGTGCTGGCGTGCCTGGCAGCAGGGATCAAGCCGGTGGCGCTGATCGCCGTGCCCGTGGTGCTGATCGCGCATGCTGTCGGCAGCCGCCGCCAGGTGGCCTGGCGGATCCTCGCGCGGGACGCCGCCGTCGCCGCACTGACGCTGGTGGCCTGCTCCCTCACCGTCCCGTACGGGTTCGGGTGGACCGGCAACCTCGACTCGGTCACGCTCGAACACACGGCGTTCGCGCCGGCCAGCCTGGTGAGTGATCTGGTGTCGCTGATCGTTCCGGCAGCGGCCTACGACGACCTCGCGGTGGGCGGCCGGATCGCCGTCGGGCTGGCGGCCGTCACCATCGTCACCTACCTGCTGGTCACGGTCCGCGATCGCCCGCTCGAACGCACGATGGGCTACGCACTGCTGGCGGCGGGCCTGCTCGGGCCTGTCCTCTACCCCTGGTACCTGCTCTGGGGTCTGCTCTGCCTGGCTCCGACCGTCCAGCGCGCCCGTCGTGACTGGGTCATCGCGCTGAGCCTCGCGGCGTGCGTCCTGGCGCCGGTCGGCTTCGCCCGACGTAGCGCCGACATCGTGACGATCTGCTGGCTCGCCGTGCTCGGCATCCTGCTTGCCGCCCGCCTGCTCACCCGTCGCCGGGCCGTCCGCAGCGCCGGCGAACCGGTCAGCGTGCTCGCGTGATCAGCCGCGCACCGCGGCTGGGGATCATCGTGATGTTGCGGGTCTTCGTGCGTTCGGGCGGTCCGACCGGGACGAGTTCGACCTGCTGCAGAACGACCTTCAGCACGGCCTGAGCCTCGACCATCGCCAACGCCGCACCGAGGCAGCGCCGGATGCCACCACCGAACGGGATCCACGTCGCCGGCGGCGGGTTGCCCTCCAGGAACCGCTCCGGACGGAACTCACCCGGCGACGGGAACACCGACGGGGTGCGGTGCACCAAGCCGATGGACGGGAACACCACGATCCCGGCCGGCAGGTCGTAGCCGGCCACCCGGACCGGCTTGGCCAGCCGGCGGGCGATCACGGTGATCACCGGGCGCAGCCGCATCGACTCCTTGATGACGGCCTCCAGGTACGCCGCGTCGTCCTCGTCCGCGGCCCGTTGGGCACGGGCGAGCACGTCGGGGTTGCGCGCGAGGTCGTGGAAGGTCCACGCGAGGGTCGACGCCGTCGTCTCGTGTCCGGCGAGCAACAGGGTCACCAGGTGATCGCGCAGCGCGGCATCACTGAGCTCCGGGTCGGCGACGAGCAACTTGGACAGCACGTCGGTGCGGTCGGCGAGGTCGCCGGCGCGCCGGCGGTCCGCGATCTCGGCGTAGATGACCTCGTCGGTGGCCCGCTTCAGCTTCGTCGAAGCGCCGCCACGGCCCGACATGCACCAGGCGCGGGTAGAGCCAGCCGAGGAAGATCGAGCGGCCCGATCCGCACCAGCTTCTGCAGCAGTCGGCCGCATCCGGGCCAGGCGCTTTTCGTCGCTCACCCCGAACACGATCTGCAGGATCACCTCGAGGCTGATGTCGTTCATGTGCTGGGTGCAGGCC
Source organism: uncultured Actinomycetota bacterium (assembly GCA_963750295.1). Taxonomy (GTDB): domain Bacteria; phylum Actinomycetota; class Actinomycetes; order Mycobacteriales; family Jatrophihabitantaceae; genus CAVVPY01. The sequence goes on along the minus strand of CAVVPY010000002.1, from coordinate 67,732 downwards.
GATCGGCGTGCCGGCCGGCCACGTGGCCACCCGGTCAGCCGTCATCTGCTCGATCGTGCGCGCCCAGCTCTTCAGCGCCGAGCCGTGAAAGGCCCCCATCACCCGCTTGCGGGCCGCCAGGTGCTCGGCCTCGTCGAGCAGCAACACGCTGTGCTCGCCCATGATCGGGCCGAGGATCGCGTTGCCCTCACCGGCGTGGAACGTGTCGGCCGGCCCGCTGAACACCTCCCGGATGTGCTCGGGCTTGGCCAGCACCACCGCCTGGCCCTCCGGGGCGATCGACAGCGAGAACACGTCCCCGTAGCGGCGCTGCCAGATCTCGGCCACCCATTGGCGACCGGCCATGAACAGCACCGTCTGCACGGCGGTGGGCAGGCGCGGCCCGGGCGGCAACTCGGCGGTCGCGGGTAGGTCGCGGTGCGTGACGAATCGGTCGAGCACAGTCATGCCGACGATTTTATACGCACGTATAGGACATCCGTCTAGATGGTCCGGCTACGCTGTTCGTCGTGGGACATCGCGACCTGCTTCTCGCCGCTGCCCGGCACCTGCTCGAGGAGCGGGGGTACGCGCACATCACCACCCGTGACCTGGTCGCCGAGTCGGGGACGAATCTGGCCAGCATCGGCTACCACTTCGGGTCGAAGACCGCGCTGCTGCACGCTGCGGTCGAAGCCGCGTTCCAGGAGTGGGCCACCCAGCTGAGCGACCTGGTGATGGCCGACCCGGCTGCGACCCCGATCGAGCGGGCATGGACCACCTGGGCGGCGGTGCTCGACTCGTTGCCCGGCCGGCGCGCGCTGCTGCAGGCCTACGTCGAGGCGCTGGCGCAGGCCCAGCGCGACCCGATCCTGCATGCCCAACTGGCGGCCCACCTCAACGCCGTCCGGACGATGGTCGCCGAGCGGGTGGCCGAATCCCTCGGTAACGGCAGCACCGCCGACAGCCCGAGGTGCCGGGCGATCGCCTCGTTCGTCATTGCGGTGTGTGACGGGCTGTCCGTGCAGTTCCTGCTGGAACCGGCTCAGGTGCCGGACGGGGCGACCCTGCTCGACGGGCTGGGCGCCGTGTTCTCCGCGTCGATGCCGGGACTCAGCGCGTCCCGCCGGTAATCCCGCGCACCGCGGGCCGCACGTCGGCCAGGTACACCGCGGCGATCACCGCCGAGATCAGCGAGATCGGCCCGGTCGGCGTCGACAGCCACGTGCCGAACAGTCCGGCGACCAGCAGCATGGCGCCCCATGCCGGCTTGGTCAGCTTGTCGACGGCCGGGAACGCCGCGACCTTGCGGGTCATGCAGTCGACGAACGCCCACACCCGCAGGGCGGCGAGTCCCCAGAACAGGATTGCGTCGGTCCAGAAGTAGAGCTCGTCGACGATCGCCACGACTCCCAGGGTAGTCATCCACGCACGGCACTGCCCCGCCCCGCGAGAGCGGGACGGGGCAGATCGATGCTGGTGACCGCGGCGCTGACGTGTGCGCGATTCGCGGCCGGGATCGGCGTGCTTACGCCTTGGTGGTGGCCTTCTTCGCCGGCGCCTTGCGAGCGGTCGACTTGGCGGCCGGCTTGGTGGCCGGCTTCGGCGCGGGCCGCGTGGCGGCCGGCTTGGCGGCCGGCTTGCGGGTCGCCGTTGGCGCTGGACTTGTTGAGCCCGGTCAGGGAGATGACGGGCTTGACGACGCGCTCCTGCACGACCTCGGTCACGCTGCCGACGACGGCCTCGGCCGAGTCGACGACCTTGGCGACGCGCTTGTCACTGGTGAGCGAGCGGTACACGCCGGTCGCGCGGTCGGACACGCCGGTGGCGTACTCACGGGCGTGGGCCAGGTACGGCTCGACCGCGGACTTGATCGCGTCGAGGGGAAGCACCTTCTCGGCCTGCGTGCGCAGATCGCCCGCGACCGCTGAGGCCTTGGTGCTGATGCCGGACACGTTGTCCTTGGCGGTGTCGGCGAGCTTGTTGACCCGGGTGGTCACGTCGCCGGTCACGTCGTTGAGCTGGGCCTGGGCCTGGTCCAGGGCGTGCTTGCCCTGCTCCAGCGCCGAGTCGGCGTAGTTGCGGATGTCACTGGTGATCGACACGGTCGTCACTCCTCTGTGGTGGTGGGTTCGGTCGGTGTGGCGGTACTTGCGCCCATAGCGGCGTTCTCGCGGCAGAACGATTCGTAGATGTCGATGAGCACTTGCTTCTGGCGCTCGGCGAGCTCGGGGTCGGCCAGAATCGCCGCCACGACCTCAGCACTGCCGACGTGGGACTCGAGGATCCCCGCGCGGATGTAGAGCTGTTCGGCCGAGATCCGTAGTCCCTTGGCGATCTGCTGCAGGATGTCCGCGCTGGGCTTGCGCAGTCCGCGTTCGATCTGCGAGAGGTAGGGGTTCGACACCCCCGCCAGTCGGGCGAGTTGACGAAGCGAGACCTGCGCCTGTTCGCGCTGCTCACGGATGAATTCTCCGATGGCGGCGCTGCTGCGCTTGGCCTGCTCCTTCGATCGCTCGGGTATCACTCGTCCATTGTCGGACGTCCTGCTAACTATTGCAAGCGCACAGCTAGCGACCCTCGTCACGTTCGGTCACGACACGACGAAGCCCCGTCCGAACCGGACGGGGCTTCGTGGCGTCGTGGGTGACCGTCAGCTGCGTGACGGCGCGCGGCGCCGGTGCTTGCCGCCGCGGGTGAACAGCACGCCTGCCCCGAGCAGGGCGAGCGCGATACCGATCAGCAGCGCGACGTCGAGACCCGTCATGGCCGGCGGCTGACCGCCTCCGCCCCCGCCGCTGGAACTCGAGCCCCCGTTACCGGAGACAACGAGGTGGATCGGGTCGGCCGGGCAGACCTTGGGCTCGCCCACAGCCGAGAGCAACTGGTTGCCCTCAGAATCGGCCGGCATGGTGATCGTGGTGCTGAACTTGCCGTCGGCGTCCGTGCGCGGCGTGCCGACAATCTCGTCGGCGGGCGTCAGCTTCAGCGTGACCGTGACGTTCGGCTTGAAGTTCGCCCCGGTGACCGCGATCGCTTCGCCGACGTGAGGTGTCGTGGTGCTCACCGAGATCGTCGCGCAGGTGGTGGGGGGGTAGGTCGCAGCTGTCGCGCTCGTGGCGTGAAGCATCGCGACGACGGTTGCGATCATTGCCGCCACCAGGGCAGCGCAGGTCGCAATCGCAGTTCCCTTTGCAGACTTGCGCATCAACAGCCTCCAGCGGCGTCGGGGGATCCCGACCGGTTCAACGTGCACAGCCGCACCAGGATACGACCTCGTCGACGTCATCGGCGTCGTCCACGGCAAGTTGAGCCGACCAGGTCATGTCATGCGCGGCCACGATCGTGTCATTGCATTCGCCGGCGAGCAACTCCAGTTGGACAAAGTGGTATGAATTGGTACTTCCCGGGACAGTAGCTCGCTCACGGTGCAACGAACGGTCCGGTCAGTCGTCGATGCGGGCAGCCGTCCCGGCAACCGTCAGTTCGGCGTCCGCGGTCAAGGCCCGTTTGAGCACGGCAAGCGCCACCGGGCCGAGCTCGTGGTGCTGCACGGCGGTGCCCAGGAACCCGACCGCGCGACCGCCCGACTCGACGGGCGTCCCGGGCGGGGGCAGCTCGTCGGCCTCACCGGACAGGTGCAGCAGCACCAGCCGGCGCGGCGGCCGGCCGAGGTTGTGGACCCGCGCCACGGTCTCCTGGCCGCGGTAACAGCCCTTGTCCAGGTGGACGGCCGTCCCGATCCAGCCCACCTCGTGCGGGATCGTGCGATGGTCGGTCTCGAAGTTCAGCCGCGGTCGGCGTCGCTCGACGCGAAGCGCGTCGTAGGCCCAGGTACCCGCCCGATCGGCGCCGGCCGCCCGCAGCCGCTCCACGACCGTGGCGGCCGTTGCACGTGGCAGCACCAGGTCCACCGCATCGGCGGGCATGCCGCGTACGAACCCGCCACCGGCCAGCTGCTGCACCCGGCCGAGTGCGGGCACCGGTAGCCCGGCACCGCCCAGGACGGCCGCGCTGGCAGGGCCGACGAGGGTCCACACCGCCCAGTCGGCGCTGACGTCGACCAGCTCGACCCGCTTGAGGAAGCGCATCATCTGCAGGTAGTCGAGCACGGTGCCGGCGGCACCGGGTTCGGTGTCGAGCCAGGTGACCCCGTCCAGCTCGCTGACCTGCCAGTGCTGCTCGACGTGCCCGTGCGGTGACAGCACCAGGGCCTCGGTCGCGTCGCCGTCGGCCAGGCCGCTCAGATGTTGCGAGCAGATGGAGTGCAGCCACGGCAGGCGGTCCGGTCCCGACACCTGGACCACGTCGCGGTTGGAGCGATCGACCAGGCCGGCCCCCTCGGCCAGCGCGCGCTGCTCGCGAAGCGGGTCGCCGAAGTGCCACGGCAACCCCTTGTCCACACCGCGATCTGCAACGACGAAGTCCATGTCTGCCCTAGCGCGGGACGGTCGCGGTTTCGTTCCGAGCAGGCTCGGCACCGGCCGAACACCGTGAAATGCGAGCGATCGACCACGAAGCCGCGCTCGTCGCCAACCGCTGTTCGAGGGCCTCGACCAGATCAGCCGGCGCGTCGATCACGGACTTGCAGGTGTGGCACACGACGTGCACGTGATCGTCCTCGACCGGACGGTAGGCCGGGGCGCCGTGGTCGAGATGCGCGTGCCGGACCAGCCCGAGTTCCTCGAGCAGTTCGAGGGTCCGATAGACCGTGGTCAGGTCGACGCCGGTGACCGCATCGTTGATCTGCTCCGGCGTGGCGTGGTTCAGTTCGCGCACCGCGGCCAGCACCTGCTCGCGCTGGGCCGTCACCCGCATGCCCCGCGCGCGCAGGCGCGTGGCCAGTTCGCGCTCGCCGTGCGACTCGTGGGCGTGGCCTGCCATGGCGCCCATCGTAGGTATCGTGGCCCGGTGGCCGTGCGACTCGTGGCGATGCTCGGTCGCGGAGTGGTCGATCCGGCCACAGCGGTGGTGCGCGCCGACGACTGGGGCCTCACCCGGGGCGACGGTTGTTTCGAGGGCCTGCGCATCGTCACCGACCAGTCCGGCCAGAGCACCGTTGACAAGGTGGACGCGCATCTGGACCGGATGGCGGGCTCGGCCGAAGCCCTGGCCATCGCCTTCGACCGTCGCCGCCTGGCAGCGACCTGATCGCGCTCGCGGCGCGGGCGTGGGACGTCCCTGGCGAGGCCGGCGCTGAAGCTCGTCCTCACCCGCGGCAGCGAGGCGGCCGGCGAAGCGACCGGGTTCCTCACGATCAGCGACGTGCCCGCCGAGTACCCGCGCGCACCGCCGCGACGGCGTCCGGGCGATCACCCTGGCCCGCGGGTTCACCTCGACCGCCTTCGACGCGACCCCCTGGCTGCTCGGTGGGGTGAAGACGCTGTCCTACGCCGTGAACATGGCCGCCCAGCGCGAGGCCGCACGACGCGGTGCGGACGACGCGGTGCTGGTCAGCGCGGACGGACACGTCCTGGAGACGCCCACCGGCTCGCTCGTGTGGTCGATCGGGCGCACCCTGCACACGACGCCCACCGGGCCGACCGGCATCCTCGGCGGCACCACGGTCGCCCGCCTGCTCGACCGGGCCGCGGCCGCGGGATGGACCGTGGCGCACACCCTGGCCACCGTCGACGACCTGCATGACGCCGACGCCGTGTTCGTGATCAGCAGCCTGCGGGGACCGGTCGACGTGGCCGAACTCGACGGCAGGGCGCGGGCGCGAAGGCTGCCCCTGGTGGGGGAGATCCGTCGCCTGTCAGGGTTCTGAGCGAGCTCGCCAAACCCGTTGCCGGTCGCACTCCTCACCCGTACGGTAAAAGGACACGAGAGAGGGGGTGGTCCAGGCTTGTATACCTATAGGACACGTGAGGTGGCTGTCCGCTAGCCGCTGGATCGTTCTGGATCCCAGAGGACATTGCGTGGCACTTGCCCGCTCCTCGGCCCACCCCGATTCGTGGTGGACCGCGGCGAGCAATTCCAGGCAGCTACCCGGCCCCCGAGCCGTCGGCCCGTCCAGCCGACCTGCCCGCTGCAGCGCAGCCGGCGGACCGGCTCGGGGGCCGAACCACGTCCGGACGCGGACGGGTCAGAGCAGGCTCACCAGCTCGTAGATCGGCCGCGACGTCCACGACACCATGCCCTGCTCGTCCAGGAAGGCCATGATCTTCTCGGCCATCCAGCGCCGGGTCTGCTGGTGGTGCGGGTTGTTGCGCGCGACCTTCGCCGCCTGCTTCGGGTCCAGGCCCACCGATTCGTAGACCTTGGGATTGATCAGCACGCTCACCACGGCGGCAGCGACGAGCGCGGACGTGGTGTTGGCGACCAGCTTGCCGATCGGGCCGAGCCGCGGCGTCTAGCCGGGCGACTTCCTCGCGTGCGAAGCGGACGTGGCGCGCCTCCTCGACGACGTGGATCCGGTTGACCATGCGCACGAGCGGGTGCACCGACTCGTCGTTCATCGTCTCGCGCTGCAGCCGGTCGGTGATCTCCTCGGCGACGAGGACCGGAGCGAACAGCGCGGGTCCGCGTGCGGTCGCCTTGTAGAGCCGGGCGAGGTGGTGCACGAGCCGCGGCGGACGGTAGGTCGGACACCCGAGCCGCTCGATCGCCTTGGCGAACATGATGATGTGCCGGGTCTCGTCGCCGATCTCGGTCAGCGCGTAGTGCGTGTGCGCCGACTGCGGGTCCTGGTCGTAGGCGTAGCGGGCCAGCAACTGGATCAGGATGATCTCGAACCACAGTCCGGTGCCGGCGATGCTCGCCAGTTCGTGCTTCGAGAGCTCGATGCGCTGCGCGTGGCTCAGGCCGTCCCACAGTTCGGTGCCGTACAGCGACACGCGCTCGAACGGCAGGTACGCCAGGTCCAGGTCTCGACCGGGGCATCCCAGTCGATGTCGAGCAGCGGGTCGTAGGAGTTGCGGGCCGAGGACTTCAGCAGCCGCTCGGCCGTCTTCGTGCGCGCCGCCTGCTGATCCTCGTGTGCGCTGACCGCTGTCATCGGGCCACTCCTCTCCACTCGCTGTCCGGCGTCCGATCGATCGCCAAGTACCTCGTACAAGGTGTAGCAGCTAGTTCTTGCCTTGACAAGCTGTCACACATACCTTGTCGAACCGGCGTGTCGCCCTACCCTGGGCCGCATGCCGCACGAAGACGGTCGCTCCACCCGGTGGGAGCCGCATCGCCGCGAGCGGCGCGCGGCGATCATCGCGGCGGCCATCCGGGCGATCGAGGAGCACGGCCCGGACGCGCTGACCGGCCAGATCGCCGAAGTCGCCGGCGTCCCGCGCACCCACGTGTACCGCCACTTCGACGGCAAGCCGGCCCTGGACCTCGCCGTGTCGCGCCACGTCGCGAACGAGATCGCCACGTCGATCCGGGCCGGTCTGGCGACCCCCGGCTCGGCCCGCGACGTGATCCACTCCGCGATCAGCGAGCACCTCGGCTGGATCGAGGCGCATCCGAACCTGTACCGGTTCCTCGCCCAGCACAGCTACGCCGTCGCGCGTACCGGGTCACACGCCGCAGACGACGCGAAGGCCATGTTCGCGGCCGAGCTCACCGACGTGCTGCGTCGCTACCTGCGGGTGTTCGACCTCGAGGCGGCCCCGGCCGAGCGGGTCATCGTCGGCGTGGTCGCCATGGTCGACGCGACGGCGGCCTGGTGGCTCGACCACCGCGACGTCACCCGCGCGACGCTGACCGAAGACCTCACCGATCAGGTCTGGCTGATCATCGATCGGACGGTGCGCGCTCTCGGCCTCGTCCTCGACCCGGATGCGCCGCTGCCCGGCCTCACGGCCGGGTGAAGGATCACCGGTCGCGGGTGAGCCGCGCATTCAGGTGCGGGGCGAGCGGGCGTCCCGCCGGCGCAAGTTCGGTGACGTAGACGAGCTCGTCGTCCACCAGCGCGTAGAGCCGGCGCTCGGCGTCCACGACCTTGGCCGTCGGGGTCGGCACCGCCGACGCCGTCGTGATCTCCCACCGCTGATCACCCGCGGTCCCCGTGTAGATCAGCGCCTGGCCGGTGTTGGAGGCGAGCACGACCTCGAGGTCGTCCTGCCCGGGCCCGATCCGCCAGAACCCCGATTCGCGCCACGCCTGGCGCACGATCGCCCCGTCCGCGTCCGACGATCCAGGCCCGCGACTCGTAGGCGAGGAACGGGCGGCCGTCGTGGACGAAGGACAGCCGCTGGCCGAACGGAAGTCCTCGCCACTCGGTGCGATACCCGTGCCGCTGCCCGACCACGTCCCGACCAGGGGCAGCACGGCGAGCAGCGCGTCGTGCAGGGGTGGCCCGGTGCGCAGATCGGCCGTGTCGTCGCTCACCGGGGGCCGGCGAGCAGTCTCGCCAGAGCGACCGACGCCACGGCCGCTGTCACCAGAAAGGCGACGATCAGGACGACGAGGTAGGCGGTCTCCATGACCGGTGACAATAGAGGCCGTGACCCGCTCCCTGGTGGTGAAATGCACGGCCGGCGCCGATGAACCTGAACGGTGCATGCAGGCGTTCACGGTCGCGGCGACCGCGCTCGCTACGGGCGCGCAGGTCTCGCTGTGGCTCACCGGCGAGGCCACCTGGTTCGCGCTACCCGGACGCGCCGAGGCGATGCAGTTGCCGCACTCGGCGCCGCTGGCCGAGCTGCGCGACGCCGTCCTTGCCGGCGGGACGCTGACCGTGTGCACCCAGTGCGCGCGCCAGGCGCGGCATCACCGAGGCCGACCTGTGGACGGGGCGCGGATCGCGGGCAGCGCGTCGTTCGTCGACGAGGTCCTCGCGCCGGACGTCCAGGCGCTCGTCTACTGATCCGCACCCGGTTCTCCGGCCTGCTGATGGCGGAGTGCCGGCTGCTGCGAGCCGGCACTCCGCCGACGAGCGTCAGGCTCGAGGACGAGCGAGGCTTCGATCAGGCCCGGGCTCGAGCGCGCGCACCTCCTTGCGCGCGGTGCCGTCGCGGTGCATCACCGACAACGTCCACGAGCCGGGCGCGGCGAAGAAGCGGTAGTCGCCGGTCGCGGAGGTCACGACCTCCGCGGTGAACTCACCAGTGCCGTCGAGCAGCCGCACGTATGCGCCGGGAACGGGCGCGTCGTCCTTGGACGACCGTCCCGTAGATCACGGTCTCCTTCTCGATGTCGACGCCCGCCGGCAGCGTACGGCGTCTGGGCCGGGGCTCCGCACATCTCAGACGCCCTTCTCGATCGGGACGCCGACGAGCGAGCCGTACTCGGTCCACGATCCGTCGTAGTTCTTGACGTTCTCGTGGCCGAGCAGCTCGTGCAGCGCGAACCAGGTGTGGCTGGAGCGCTCGCCGATGCGGCAGTACGCGATCGTGTCCTTGCCGTCGTCCAGGCCCTCGTCGCCGTAGAGCGTCGCGCAGGTCGTCGTCGGACTTGAACGTGCCGTCCTCGTTCGCTGCCTTGCTCCACGGGACGTTCAGTGCGGTCGGGATGTGGCCGCCGCGCTGGCTCTGCTCCTGCGGCAGGTGCGCCGGCGCGAGCAGCTTGCCGCTGAACTCGTCGGGCGAGCGGACGTCGACGAGGTTCTTGCGTGCCGATCGCGTCGATGACCTCGTCGCGGAACGCGCGGATCGAAGTGTCCTGATCCTTGGCGCTGTAGCTGGTCCGCTCGACGCGAGACCGCGTCCGTGGACAGCGCGCGGCCGTCCAGCTCCCACTTCTTGCGGCCGCCGTCGAGCAGCTTCACGTGGTCGTGGCCGTACAGCTTGAAGTACCAGTAGGCGTAGGCGGCGAACCAGTTGTTGTTGCCGCCGTAGAGCACGACGGTGTCGTCGTTGCCGATGCCCTTGTCGGACAGCAACTTCTCGAACTGCTCCTTGTTGACGAAGTCGCGGCGGACCTGGTCCTGCAGTTCGGTCTTCCAGTCCAGCTTCACGGCACCGGCGATGTGGCCGCCGTCGTAGGCGGAGGTGTCCTCGTCGACCTCGACGAAGACGACGCCGTCGGTGTTCAGGTTCTCCTCGGCCCAGTCGGCCGAGACGAGCACGTCTGCGCGGCTCATTGGCGTGCACTCCTCCTGAATGGGTGGTTACGCAAGCGTTGCCGATAGGTCAACGGTAGGCAAACCGGCGTGGTCGGACGTGCGCTGCGAACAACCTCAGCAGGCGCGACACAGGCAGCTGCCCACGCGGCACAGGTCGACCGCGCGGCGGGAGATGAGCGCGATGCTCACCGGAGACCATGGATGCCCATGGGATCGAGCCTATCGCGCCAGCTCAGGCCGACGGCCGCGGACGGGCTGCGAAACGACGGCGTCCGGCGCCGATCCGTGCACGACAAGCCCGGCCGCAGTCGGGTCGAGGCCATCGATGCGCAGGCCGTAGGGCAGCGGGGGCAAGGGGATCGGGAACCGCAGTGCCGGCATCAACTGGCTGAGCACGATGCTCGGCACGCTGATGCCGGCGACCGCGATCGCCGCGCATCCGCAGCCACACCCCGGTCGTCGGTGACCGACAGCAGCGCCTCGCCGGCTGACCCGCGCCAGCTGGCTGATGCCGGGGATCGGCAGCGCCGCCGACGCCCGCAGGCGCAGCCCGTCGAAGGCGAGGACCAGGGACGGGATCCGGCTGGCGCGGGCCAGCTCGCGTGTAGGGCAGCACGACGGTCCCGCGGACGCGCTCGCACGGCACCTCGGTCACCCGGCCACCGAGCAGGGCGCGCAGCGGCAGGTAGACGTTGCTCAGCTGCGCCGTGCAAGGTGGCGCCCGACATCTCGCCGATCCGCAGTCCGCTGCCGTGACCTCGACGTCGGCGTACCGGCCGCGGATCGCCTGCGTGAGGAACGGCGAGCCGTGGACGCGCACGGTCGCGGGACCGCCGAGCGGGGTGGTGAGGAATTGGGCCGCACGCTGCTCGGCGACCCCGGCGATCACCCGGTCGGACAGCACGATCGCCAGCACGATCGCGAGGACCGCGACGGCCAGAATCACGAGCACGGTCATGCCCGGACCTCGTGGCGCTCGGTCACGCCAACCTCAGCGCCGGATCGCGAGGCACAGTAGGAAGGCCACCGGCGCGATCACGCACACCGGCACGACGACGACGAGCACCGGCCGCACTCGCCGGGCGAACCCGGATTCGGCCAGCGGCGTGGTGTGCTCGACGAACGTGACCGCGACGGCGAACAACGCGGCGAGCACGCCCACGGACGCACCGGCGAACGCACCGCGCGCGCCTGGGAACTCGTCAGTTCGCGCAGGGCAGGTAGCCGGCCGCGCCGCCGGCCGCAGCGGCGCCGAGCACGCCGAGCAACCCGCGCGGGACGTCCTCATCGAGCCGCGGCCCGGCGTAGACCAGGTCGAGCAGCAAGCTGACGACCAGCGCCCAGCGACGCCGCGAGGACGCAGGCGAACACCACCCTCGCTGCCGTGTCGCCGCTCGGGAACTCGTGGCGCAGCTGCAGCAGCGCCGGCAGCGCGATCTCGGCGAGCACCAGGACCGCGGTCGCGCCGAGCGATTCGATGACCCGGACCCGCGCAGCGCCGCGCAGCAGTTGATGCACGATCATCAGCGGGACGGCGAGCCCGAAGACACCGACGAGCGTGCCGAGCCGGCCGTGCGGCCAGACCGACACCGCGACGTCCGCTCCCGCCGCGGCGAGCCCGGCCAGGATCGAGTGCTCCGAGCCGTCCCGGGACGGCAAGCCCGTACACCACCCGAACGCGAGCAGCGCCTGCACGGCGGCGATGGCGACGAGCAACTGGACGGCGCCGATGTTCGCGGCCACCACCAAGCCACGCGCCGACGACGGCCGCGACCGCGACGCTACCGGTGAAGTTGTAGGTGACCCTGCCGTCGAGACCGTCGTGCCGTTCGGCCGTATCAGCCATCGCGGCTCTCCTCGCCGTGGCTGACCGGGGCGGATGCCAACGCCGCGCGCAGCCACCCCGCGATGCGATCGACGAGCTCTGCGCTCGTGGCCGGTCTCGGCGTGCCCCATCCCGGGTTCGATCCACACCGTGGCTGCCGGCGCTGCGGCTCGAAGCAGGTCGGGGTGCTCGATCGGGAAGTAGGGGTCGGCATCGCCGTGCACGATCAGCAGCGGCGCGCTGACCGACGCCGACCACCTCGTGCGGCGCCTCGGGAACCACGGTCCAGCTCCGCGGGTGCGCCACGCGCGTGCGTCGTCCGAGCTGGACCGCGACGCGTCCGGTCCGCGTCTCGCACAGCCAGTGCACGACGCGCATCGGCCGGGTGCCCCGCTCGAACCACCGGCCCGGTGAGCTCACGCTCACCACCGCGTCGCAGTCGCCACCGAGGCCGGCGTAGCGCAACACCGCCGAGCCGCCCATCGACCAGCCGAGGACGGCGACGCGGGCATATCCGTGCCGGCGCAGCCAAGCGACGCCGGCCGCGACATCGTGGTCTCGTCCGCGCCGACGGTGCTGCGCCCGGACGAGCGCCCGTGTCCGCGCAGGTCCACGGCGAGGACGCCCAGGCCGTTGGCGGCGAGCCCACGGCAGATCGTCTGCACCGAACGCGTCCGCGATGAACCGGTGAAGCCGTGCGCAACCAGGCACCCGACGTCGCGTAGGCCCGACATCCCAGTGCAAGCCGGCGAGCGCGACACCGTCGGAGGTGGTGAAGCCGACAGGCTGGGACAGGGGCACGGACGGTATTGTGTCAACTGAGCACTCGGGCAGCGCCGCCCCCCGTTTGTCGGACCGTGATCCCGGAGGGCTTTTGATGGATCTCACCCTGCTCACTGCCGCACGCCAACCCACCACCGAAGTGCTGCCCGCACTCGGCCTGCTCCCGCACCGGGTGACGGTGCTGCCGCTTGACGCCGCCGCGCTCGTCGACCGTCCGCTCGGCGATGCGGTGCTGCTGGACGGCAGGCGCGATCTCGCCCTCGCCCGCGGTTTCACCCGTGTCCTGGCGGCGATGGGTACGACGGTGCCCACCCTCGCCGTCCTCACCGAGGGTGGCCTGATCGCGCTGTCGGCCGAGTGGTCGGTCGACGACATCATTCTCGACACCGCAGGCCCGGCCGAGCTCGACGCCCGGCTGCGTCGGGTCATCGAGCGACGTGCCGGCGCCGAGGCAGCCGTGCCCGACCACGTCGACATCGGCGACCTCACGATCGACGAGACGACCTACACCGCGCGCCTGTCCGGCGTCGCCCTCGATCTCACCTACAAGGAGTTCGAGCTGCTGAAGTTCCTTGCCCAGCACCCGGGCCGGGTGTTCACGCGCTCGCACCTCGTCCAGGAGGTCTGGGGTTACGACTACTTCGGGGGCACCCGCACGGTGGACGTCCACGTGCGGCGGTTGCGGGCCAAACTCGGTACCGAGCACGACGCGATGATCGGGACGGTTCGCAACGTCGGCTACAAGTTCGTCAAACCGACCGAGGCCCGGTCCGAGCGGGCGGCGGACGTGGTGGAGGTCCGTCCCTAGCGGGGCGTGACCCTCGATCGCGCGCGCTGGTGGGGTGACCACTAGCGTCCACTGAGTGGATTTGTCCTTTCCCGAAGCGCTGGATTCCGCTGCGGTCGACGCCGTCCGGGCGCTGGCCGCCACGGTCGAGGCCGAGGACGGGGCGCCCCCGCTGTCGGACCAGGCGCTGACCAGGCTCGGTTCGGCCGAGGTTCGTCATGCCGTGCTCCGCGAGGGCGGCACGGTCGTCGGCTACGCGCAGTTGTCCGGCCGCTCGCTCGAGGTGGCCGGCCCGGCGCAGCTGGTGGACGCGTTCGGGCCCGACGCCGAGCTGGTGTGGTCGCACGGCCGGCGCAGCCGGCTGGCCGGACCGCTCGCCCAGCACGGCTTCGCCGATGTGCGCAAGCTGTATCAGCTACGCCGCGAATTGGACGGCTCGATCGAGGTGCCGCCCGATCCCCCCGGCATCGAGATCCGCCCCTTCGTCGTGGGGCGCGACGAAGCGGCCCAGGTGCGCGTCAACAACGCCGCGTTCGCGACCCACGCCGAGCAGGGCACCTGGACCACGCGCGATGTCGAGGCGCGCGAGTCGGAGTCCTGGTTCGACCCGGCCGGGTTCCTGCTGGCCTGGCGCGGCAACGACCTGGTCGGGTTTCACTGGACGAAGGTGCACTCGCCGACGCTCGGCGAGGTGTACATCCTCGGCGTCGACCCGTCCGGCCAGGGGATCGGGCTGGGCTCGGTGCTGTTGCAACGCGGATTGGCCTACCTGCATGAGCGTGGCTGCACCGAGGTGCTGCTCTACGTCGACGACTCGAACCCCACGGCGCTACGGCTGTACGAGCGCAACGGCTTCCACGAGCACGACCTGGACGTGCAGTGGTCCCGCGTCGGGTGACGGATCGCGGGTTCGGGTGACGGATCGCGGGTTCGGGAGACGCGGAATCCGCCGTCTCTGATCTTCCGGATCCGTCACTCGGCGGACAGGGGCTCGGTGTCGAAGATGTAGCCCACGCCGCGCACGGTGCGCAGGTGCCGGCTGGCACCGTCGGCACCGCCGAGCTTTCGGCGCAGCCGCAGGATGTGGACGGCGACGGTTCCCGGGTCGCCGGTGAACTGCGGGCCCCAGAGCTCGTCCAGGATCTTGGCCGTCGGCAGAATGTGGTCGGCGTGCCCCATCAGGTACTCGAGCAGCCGGAACTCCTGCAACGCCAGCCCGACCCGGACCCCGCCGTACAGCACCAGGTGCGCCGCGCGATCGAGCACCACCCCGCCGAGGCAGAGCCGCTCGTCGGCCTTCGCCTCGCTCATGGCAACTCTCCCCGCCGGATCAGTGTTCTGGACGCTGACCGGTGACGATGAAGACCGTGTGCCGGGCCACCGCGACCGCGTGGTCGGCGTAGCGCTCGTAGTAGCGGCCGAGCAGGGTCATGTCGATGGCCGCTTCAGTGCCGCGCGCCCAGTGCGGCGACAGCACGACGGTGAACAGCTTGCGGCGCAGCGCGTCCATCGAGTCGTCCTCGGCCTCGATCGCCTGCGCGAGCGCGACGTCGCGACCGTCCACGACGTCGGCGACCTTCGTGATCAGCGACTGCGCGACCTGCGCCCATCTGCGAGATCACGTCGCGGGCCTCCGGCGGTACCGCGACCTCCGGGAAGCGCAGCCGGGCGATCTTCGCGACGTGGTGCGCGAGGTCCCCCATCCGCTCGAGGTCGCCCGCGAGGTGGATCGTGCTGATCAGCACGCGCAGATCGGTCGCTACCGGTTGCTGCTGCGCGATCAGCTGGAAGGCGCGATCCTCGAGATCGTGGCGCAGGTTGTCGATGCGGTCGTCGTCAGCGATCACCTCGTCCGCGAGGGCGAGGTTGCCGTCGAGCAGGGCCTGCGTCGCGCGGTCCATCGCCACTGCGACGAGGTGCGTCATCTCGAGCACGCCCTTGCCGATGTCGTCCAATTCGTCGTGATAGATGTCGCGCACGATGTGTACTCCCTGGTGTCGTATTACGCGGACAGCCGGCTGTGGTTCAGCCGAAGCGTCCGGAGATGTAGTCCTCGGTTCGCTTCTCCGACGGGTTGGAGAAGATCTTCTGCGTGTTGTCCATCTCGATCAACTGACCCGGCATCGCCGATGCCGGTCAGGTTGAAGAACGCCGGTTCGGTCCGAGACGCGCGCTGCCTGCTGCATGTTGTGCGTGACGATGACGATCGTGTACTTGGTCTTCAGATCCTGGATGAGGTCCTCGATCGCGAGCGTCGAGATCGGGTCGAGCGCCGAGCACGGCTCGTCCATCAGCAGCACCTGCGGTTCGACAGCGATCGCACGCGCGATGCACAGCCGTTGCTGCTGTCCGCCGGACAGGCCTGCGCCGGGCTTGTCCAGCCGGTTGCGGACTTCTTCCCACAGGTTCGCGCTGACGAGCGCCTTCTCCACGACGTTGTCGAGTTCCGGCTTGGACCGCTTGCCGGTCAGCTTGAGCCCGGCGGCCACGTTGTCGTAGATGGACATGGTCGGGAACGGATTGGGGCGCTGGAACACCATCCCGATGGTGCGTCGCACGTTGACCGGGTCCACGTCCGGTGCGTAGATGTTCTCGCCGTCGAGCAGCACGTCGCCCTCGACGCGTGCGCCCGCGATCACCTCGTGCATCCGGTTGAGCGTGCGCAGCACGGTCGACTTGCCGCAGCCGGACGGGCCGATGAACGCCGTCACCGAACGGGGCTCGATGGTCAGGTTCACCTCACTGACGGCAAGGAACTTGCCGTAGTAGATGTTGAGATTCTTCGCGTCGATTCGCTTTGCCATCTCGTTCCCGCTTCCCTATTTCGCGACCTTGTTGAGCCGCCCGACAAGTCGCGCGACGAGATTGAGCAGCAGCACGATCACGATCAGCGTGAGCGCAGCGGCCCACAGCCGCTCGGTCGCGAAGTTCTGATCGCGCCCTGCACGCGGTTGCCGTGGTCGTCCAGGTGGTACGCGCCCGAGCCGCTCGATTCGGCCCGGCGTTGCGGAACTGGTTGCGGATCAGCGTCGGCAGCGCCGCCTGGAACCCGCTGAACAGGTTGCTGTTGGTGTCATCGGCGTAGCCGACGAGGATCAGCAGCGGAGCGGTTTCGCCGGCGACGCGGGCCACACCGAGGACGACGCCGGTGATCAGCCCGGTGAACGCGGTCGGCACGACGACTCGCACGATCGTCTTCCATTTCGGCACGCCGAGCGCGTAGGACGCCTCGCGCAGTTCGTTCGGGACGAGGCTTGCAGCATCTCCTCGGTCGTACGCACGATCACCGGCACCATGAGGATCACCAGGGCGAGCGAGACGAGCCAGCCGGACAACCGCGAACCCGAAGGTCTGCACGAACAGCGCGTAGATGAACAGGGCGGCGACGATGGACGGGATGCCGGTGAGGATGTCGACCATGAAGGTCGTCACCTGCGCCAGTGGTCCGCCGCCGTACTCGACCAGGTAGATGCCGACGAGCACGGCGATCGGCACCGAGATGACCGTGCGTCAACGCGACCTGCTCGAGTGTGCCGACGATCGCGTGCAGCGCGCCGCCGCCGGGGTCGGTGAACTGGATGTTCTTCGTGCGTGTCGAGTCCACCACGATGCGTGCAGCACCGTCCCGATGCCGTTGCTGACCACCGTCCAGAGCACCCAGATGAGGGGTATCAGCGCGATCAGGAAGCAGGCGAAGACCACGACGGTGGCGAGGTTGTTCTTGAACCGCCGCACGCCGGACGCCTTGGCGAAGGTCGGCCAGGCTCGACGTCGCGGTCATGCGAAGTCCTTGCGCCGGTTGACGATCGCTCGCGCGGCGGCATTGACGACGAACGTCAGGACGAACAGCACGAGGCCAGCAGCGATGTACGGCCCGGGATTGGCCCCGAACTCGGCCGAACTGCCCGCGATCTTCGAGGCGAAGGTCTCGCCACCGCTGAACAGGGACGGCGAGAACGAGCTGACCTTCGACAGGATCAGCAGGACGGCGATCGTTTCGCCGAGTGCCCGGCCGAGCCCGAGCATCGAGCCGCTGACGACGCCGGCGCGGCCGTAGGGCAGCACAGCCATGCGGATCATCTCCCAGCGGGTCGCGCCGAGCGCGAGAGCCGCCTCCTTGTTCGCCGTCGGCGTGCGGTCGAAAACCTCGCGGCTGATGGCGGTGATGATTGGCAAGATCATGATCGCCAGGACGATGCCCGCGTTGAACACCGTCCCGGTCGCGATGTTCTTGTCGTCGAACACACCGAGGCCGATGTTGGTCAACGCGTGTTGCACCGGTTCGAGCTTCGGCGCGAGTACGCGGAATCCCCAGACGCCGTAGATGATCGACGGGATGGCGGCGAGCAGGTCGATCGCGTACGCGATCGGGCGGGCGAGCCGCGCTGGGGCGTACTGGGTGATGAACAGCGCGATGCCGACCGAGACCGGCACGGCAAGCAGCAGGGCGAGCACCGAACTGATCACGGTCGTGTAGAGAAGCGCGGCAACGCCGAAGCGAAGATCGGCCTTGCCCGGCTGCCACTCGGTCGAGGTCAGGAAGTTGACCTTGTCATCGAGAATCGACGGGACTGCTTTGACCAGCAGGAAGATCGCGACGAGCGCGACGATGACGATCACGGTCGTCGACGCGCCTGCTGCGAGCCCGGCGAAGATTCGGTCCGCTCGGCGGAACTTCCCGGTCAGCGGGGCCGGCGTCGGCTCGGGTGCGTCGTGCGGTTGGGCGTCCAGCTGCCCGTCCAGGGGCGGTCCGGTGGCAATGGCCACGGCCGCCTCGGTGGGCTCTACGGCGTCGGGCTCGACCACAATCTTGGCGCGCTCAGGCGCGGATGGATCGTCCACAGTCCGGCTGACCTCCGTTCGTGGCTTCGCCATCGCTCTTCCTGATGTGTGCGTCCCGGCAACAATGCTGCCCGCCGGTCACCGAATTCTGCGGCGACCGGCGGGCTGCGTTGCGATTTAGCTGATCTTTGCTACCGAGGCCGTGACCTTCGCCTGCAGCGCGGAGGGCAGCGGTGCGTAGCCCTCCTTGGCCAGCAGGTCCTGGCCGGCGCCGATGGTGTAGTCCAGGAAGCTCTTGACGAGCTTGCCCGTGGCCGCCTTGGCGTACTTGGTGCACACGATCTCGTACGTCACCAGGATCAGCGGGTACGCACCCGCGGTCTTCTGGGCGTAATCGATCTTGAGGCTCAGATCGTCACCCGTGCCGACGACCGTCGCCGCGCCGGCCGCTGCGCTCGCGGTGTCCTTGGACAACTCGACCGGGCCACCGCCGTTGTCGATCTGCGCGGTGCTGAGCCCGCCGCTGACGGCGTAGGAGAACTCGTCGTAACCGATACCGCCCTCGGTCTGGCCGATTGCGTCGGCCACACCCTGCGAACCTTCCTTACCCTGGCCGGCGAAGCCGGCACCGGAGGAATCCTTGTCCGGGATCAGCGGTGAACACGTCCGGCGCGGTGGCCTGGAGGTAGGTCTCGAAGTTCTTCGTCGTGCCGGAGGAGTCCGAGCGGAAGAACGGCGTGATCGCCGTGTCCGGAAGGGTGACCCCGGAGTTCAGCGCAGCGATGGCCGGATCGTTCCACTTGCTGATCTTGCCGAGGAAGATCTTCGCGATCGTCTCACCGTTGAGGACCAACGTGTCCACGCCGTTGAGCTTGAACGCGATCGCGATCGGGCCGACGACCATGGGCAGATTCAGCGGTGCGCTGCCGCAGCGCTTCTGTGCCGCGGCAACCTCACCGGCGTCGGGGTTCGAGAGCCGAGTCCGAACCGGCGAAATCGACGGTGCCGTTGTTGAACGAGGTCACCCCGTCGCCGGAGCCGGTCGGGTTGTAGTTGATCGTCGTGCCGGTGCAGGCCTGCTGGTAGGCCTTGCGCCACGCGTCCATGGCGTTGGCCTGTGCGGTCGATCCGGCGGCGTCCAACGTTCCGGACTCGCAGGACACACTTCCGCCCGGCGCTGCGGTGCTGCCGCCGGCCGGAGTGGTCGTCGTCGAGTTGCCGCTGGAGCTGCATGCGGCCAGCGAGATCGTGCTTGCCGCGACGAGGGCCGCGATGGAACTAAGGCGTGTTCGCCCCACGGGGTTCACCATCCCTTTGGTCGTTGGTGTCGATGCCGACGCTAAGAGCGCTCTCGGTACAGGTACTGGCCGCGGAATGAACGCAAGATGAACGGCACTGGAGGGCTGACCGAGAAACGGACACCGGTGCGTATCCGCCGTCACATCTGCCCGGTGGGCAGCCGCGACCGCCCGGCATGCCCGTACCCCGCCGCGCTGGCGCGCCCGGGCGGCCGGACGTAGACTGCACCCTATTGAGCACTGGTCAATAGGAGTCAACGTGCGGCACAGCTCGGATTACGACGTGGTGGTCATCGGTTCGGGTTTCGGCGGCAGCGTGACCGCACTGCGGTTGACCGAGAAGGGCTACCGGGTCGGCGTCCTGGAGGCCGGTCGGCGCTTTGCGGACGACGCGCTGCCCAAGAACTCGTGGCACCTGCGCGACTTCATCTGGGCGCCGAAGCTCGGCTGCACGGGCATCCAGCGCATCCACGTGCTCAAGGACTGCTTGATCCTGGCCGGTGCCGGGGTGGGTGGCGGCTCGCTCAACTACGCCAACACCCTCTACGAACCGCCCCAGCCGTTCTTCGACGACCCGCAGTGGGCACACATCACCGACTGGCGCGCCGAGCTGGCACCGCACTACGACCAGGCACGGCGGATGCTCGGTGTCGCCGTCTACCCAGGCGACACGCCCAGCGACCGCGAGATGCGGCGGCTGGCTGCGCAGTTCGGCCGCGAGGACACCTTCGGCAAGACACCGGTCGGCGTGTTCTTCGGCCGGGACGGCGCGCGCGAGCCGGGCGTCACCGTGCCCGACCCGTATTTCGGCGGGGTCGGTCCGGACCGCACCGGGTGCACCGAGTGCGGTGAGTGCATGACCGGCTGCCGGCACGGCGCCAAGAACACGCTGGTGAAGAACTACCTCGCGCTGGCCGAGAAGGCCGGCGCCCGGGTGCACCCGCTGACCACGGTCACGGACGTGCGTCCGCTCCGCGGCGGCGGCTACGCCGTCGACACCAGCCACACCGGCGCGTGGCTGCGCCGCAGCGGCCCGACCTTCACCGCCGAGCACGTCGTCTTCGCAGCCGGTACCTACAACACGCAGAAGCTGCTGCACCGCATGCGCGACAGTTCCCTGCCGCGCGATCTCCGGACGGCTCGGCTACCTGACCCGGACCAACTCCGAGGCCCTGCTCGGCGTCCGGATCGACAAGCCGAAAGAGGACTACACGACCGGCGTCGCGATCACGTCCTCGTGGCATCCGGACGAGAACACCCACATCGAGCCGGTTCGCTACGGCAAGGGCAGCAACGCGATGGGCATGCTCAACACGGTCCTCACCGACGGCGGGACCCGCCGCCAGCGCTGGGCCCAGCTCGCGACGTTGCTCCTGCGCCGCCCGGCACTGCTGCGCTTGCTCGTGCCGCGGCGGTGGTCCGAACGGGTGATCATCCTGCTGGTCATGCAGACGTTGAACAACTCCATCACCGTCCGCCGCACGCGCACGGGCCGGATGACCTCGGTGCAGGGCGAGGGCGAGCCGAACCCGACGTGGATCCCGGTCGCGAACCGGGCCGCCGAACAACTGGCCGCGAACGTCGACGGGGTGGCCGGCGGGACGTGGGGCGATCTGATGAACATCCCGATGACCGCCCACTTCATCGGCGGCTGCGCGATCGGGGACTCCCCGCGCTGCCGGGGTGATCGATGCCTACCACCGGCTGTTCGGCTACGACGGCCTGCACGTCGTGGACGGCTCGACGCTCAGCGCCAACCTCGGCGTCAACCCGTCGCTGTCGATCACCGCCCAAGCCGAGCGGGCGATGGCGCTGTGGCCCAACCGGGGCGAGGCCGACGAGCGGCCGCCGCTGGGCGCGCCCTACCGTCGAATCGACCCGATCGCGCCGGTCGCGCCGGTCGTCCCCGCCCACGCGCCGGCCGCGCTGCGGACCGTTCCGGTCCCACTCGGGATGCCCGCCACCCGACCTGCGTGAGGCCCCGGGTAGCCACCGGTAACGCTGGGGTGAAATGATCGCCCGGCTTCGGGTATTTCGCCCGTGGCTCGCGGCCGCCCAAACGCACCCGGACGGACGCCCGCTCGTTTGTCATCTGAGAGGCGTCGAGGTTCCGGCGCCCTGATGCTGGTCGGGCTCGTCGGTGTCCGACTGCCGGGGGAGCACTGAGAGAGGTACGAATGTCGCATCGCACGAATCGTCTGCGGATCGTCGCCGGAACCGCGAGCGCCGCGCTCGTCCTGACCGGGATGGGCCTGCTCGGGGGACAGGGTGCGCACGCTGCCGACCCCCCGCTCGCCCAGTCGGTCGGTCGTTTCCTCGACGGGTCCGCCGGCGGCGAGCCGATCCAGGCCCTTGCCGACGTGCATGACGCCCGCGCCGTCAACCCCGGCAGCACGTCGGCACAGAACCCGCTGGACGTGACCCTGCTGGGCAACCTCGAGCTCCCGCTGTCCGGCGCGCTTCAGCTTCCCGGCGGGGGCGTCTTCAAGCTGGGCGCGGTCAACCAGGTCGCGGCAGCGAAGTCCGACGGGTACGCCTACGGCGCTTCCGGTGCGGTCAGCAACTCCGGCGGAATCTCGCTCGGCGGGTCGGCCGAGTTCCCGGCAGACGCGACGATCGAGCTCAGCGATGCAGCCCTCGGCGACGTGCCTATTCCCGGCCTGCCGGGCGGCGGGTCGGACGCCACGGCGCCTGCTCTCGGTGGGGTCTCGGCCACGATCGGCGCCATCTCCGGGCTCGCGCAGACCAAGGCCGGTGGTGACCCGGTCACCCCGAAGTACCAGATCGCCGGGCTCAAGCTCAATCTGAAGTCGCCCGCACTCGGCGCCCTGCTCGGCCAGCTCGCCGCAGGCGGCCCGGCGCTGCAGGCGTTGCTGGACCCCGTGGTCGCCGCCCTCGGCGCGGCCGGCCTGCCGGTCCCGGCCAGCTGCACGCTGAGCCTCACGACGCTGCCCCCGACCATCTCGCTCGACGGCGGCGCGGTCGTCATCGACCCGGCCACCGGCGCGCTCACGGTCGACCTGGCCAAGCTGCTCGACACGCTCGGCGCGAACCTCAACACCCTGCCTGCCAACACCGACCTGCTCGGGTACGTGCTCGGCAACCTCGGCCGCATCCTCAGCCACGGCCTCGCGGACGTGATCAACGGGATCATCGACCCGATCAAGGATCAGGGCGCGCAGTGCGTCACCGATATCACCGGCATCCCCAACGTCGGGGCGATCCTCGGCGCGTTGCTCACCAACCTGACCGACGGGCAGACCCAGCTCACCGATGCGCTCACCGCGATCGCCGACTCACTGTCGGCGGCCGGCAAGCCCGGGCTCAAGCAGCTCACCGACGCGCTCGGCGGTGTCGCGAAGATCGGGGTGAACGTCGAGAGCGGGCCCGGCAAGGCGGCCGACAACACCGAGTACCCGTACACGTCCGCACTGAACGCCACGCCGAACCAGAACACCCCGGTGGTGGCGAACCAGACCCTGGTCCGCGCGATCGAGATCGACGTCCTGGCTGCGGCCGGTGCCGACCCGGTGGCCAGCCTCGCGCTGGGCAACGCGGCGGCCGGCCCGTCCACGCCGGGCTCGACCCCGACCACGCCGGTGCCGACCACGACCACACCGACCAACCCGACGGACGTCCCGACCGGTGTACCGGCCGGGCAGGGCGTGCCGAACGATTCGCCGACGCTGCCGATCCTGCTGCTGATCCTCGGCGTGCTGATGGCCGGCGGTGCGGCAGCCACCTGGCGGCTGCGGGGCGGCCTGCGCGGCGGTAACCACACCGGCTGACCGGTTGCTCTGAACCATCGATTCGTGGCCCCGCCGTCGTGACGGCGGGGCCGCGGTCGTCAGGCGGTACGTACCTGACGAGGTGACAATCTCGTTGGGTCAGGGGAAGCTGGTCCGCAGACGAGAGGAGCCGCCGTGGGCGCGTACGCCGGACCGGCGGGGTACTCCAGATCGTCGTGGGCCGAACGCCTGGCCGACGTCTGGGGACACTTCGCGCCGGAGCTGCTGAGCGTCTCGATCCTTGCCGCGATCGTGGTGGGCCTGCGCCCGCCGACCGGCCCCCTCGCACTGTCGCTCCCGCTCGCGCTCATCCTGTTCGTGATCGGCAGTTGGGTGCTGATGCGCCGCCACGACCGGCGCCTGTGCGAGCAGTGCGCCGCGTCCATGCCGCTCAACGCCGCCGAGAAGGCGGGCCGCTACCAGCGCCGGTTCTGGCTCGCGCACACCGGCAGCGAGCGCCGCTTCCTGATCCCGTACCTCATCGTGCTGCTCGGCTCGAACTTCGCGACGGGCACGGTCGGCCGCCTCGGCTGGGCGATCGTCCAGTCGAGCATGATCTACCTGATCATGAGCCACTGCACGCACCGGCGGCTGCAGCCGTGGTGCCCGTGGTGCAGCGACGGGGGCGGCGGGTCGCACCGGAACGAGGACGCTCCCGAGCCCGTGCTGCCGAGATCGCCAGCTCGTCTAGGACGACAGCGCGCGTACCACCAGGGACGGGCTCGGCCGGCCGAGCGTCCCGGCCATCCACACGCTCGTGGCGACCAGCTTCTCGAGGTCCACGCCGGTCTCGATGCCGAGCCCGTGCAGCATCCAGACGAGGTCTTCGGTCGCCAGGTTCCCGGTGGCGTTCTTCGCGTACGGGCACCCGCCCAGCCCGCCGGCGGACGCGTCCACGGTCGTGATGCCGTGCTGCAGCGCGGCCAGCGTGTTCGCCAGCGCCTGCCCGTAGGTGTCGTGGAAGTGGACGGCGAGCCGGTCCACGCCGGTGCCACGCTCGGCGAACGCGCCGAGCAGGGCGGACACCTGCCCGGCGGTGGCGACGCCGATCGTGTCGCCGAGCGAGAGCTGCGTGCAGCCGAGGTCGAGCAGCCGGGTGCCGACGTCCACGACCTGGTCGATCGCGACGTCACCCTCCCAGGGATCGCCGAAGCACATCGAGATGTAGGCGCGCACGTCCAGACCGTGCTCGCGGGCCCGCGCGACGACGGGAGCGAACATGTCGAACTGCCCGGCGACGGTGCTGTTGAGGTTGCGCTCGGCAAAGGTCTCGGTCGCGCTGCCGAAGATCGCGATCTCGCCGACGTCGTGCGCCAGGGCGCGGTCCAGGCCACGCTCGTTCGGGACGAGCACCGGGTAGCGCACCCCGTCCCGCCGCGCCAGCCGGTCGAGCAACTGGTCGGCGTCGGCGAGCTGCGGCACCCACTTCGGGTGCACGAAACTGGTGGTCTCGATGACGCGCAGCCCGGCATCGGCAAGGCGCTCGACGAATTCGGCCTTCACGTCCACCGCGACGATGCTCGCCTCGTTCTGCAGGCCGTCACGCGGTCCGACCTCGTGGATGGTGACCCGTTCGGGCAGCCCCGCCACGGGGACCGGCTGCGGCCGTCTCATCCGATCGTCGGCCGCTCGACGACGCGGCCGTCCTCGGCCAGGATCGTGACCCGGTCGGGGCGATAGTCCAGGGTCACCGCGTCACCGGGGGCGACGATGCGGGTGGCCCCGCCGGCTGCTTCGACGGCGGCCTGGGCATCGGCCACCGGCTGGCCGACGAGCGCGTCGAGATCGAGGGCCTGCAACGATTGCGAGGTGTCCATACCTCGAGTATCCGCCCGGTGCCCGGCGCTGCGCCCGTGATCGCCGCATCTCCGTCCAACCTCACGGCTGAGGCACTGGAGTTCCTCAGCGAGCGGCACCTCGCGACGTTCACCTCACTGCGGGAGGACGGGACCCCGCACGTCACGCCGGTCGGCTTCACCTGGGACGCCGAGCGCGCCCTCGTCCGGATCATCACCAGTGGCACCAGCCGCAAGGCCCGCAATTCCGCACGCGGCGGACCGGTCGCGGTGTGCCAGGTCGAGGGCCGGCGCTGGCTGACCTTCGAGGGCGCGGCCCGGGTCACCGGGGAGCCGGCCGCGGTCGCCGAAGCCGTCCACCGCTATGCGCAGCGCTACCGCCAGCCACGCGTGAACCCGGCCCGGGTGAGCATCGAGATCGCGGTCACCCGGGTACTCGGATCGGTTTCACTCGTCGACCGTGAGCGTTTTCAGTAGCCTCCCCCCATGACGGTGAGCGGGCTGCCCGAGCGGGTGCGCGCGTCCGCGGCCGCCCTGCTCGCCGACGTCAGCCCTGATCGGCGCGAGATCTTCGACGTGCGCCTCGAACGCTGGTGGGCCGATCTGCACGGCGGGCTCAGCGCCGTCTACTCCCCCGGCGTCGTCGAGACGCTGGAAATCCGACTGCTGCACTCGGCCGCGCGTGCCTACGCCGAGCGGCCCGCCGACCTGCACCGCCTCGACCTCGCCCGCGGCCTCGAGCGGGACTGGTTCCAGTCGCCCCGGATGCTCGGGTACGCCGCGTACGCCGACCGCCTGGCCGCCGACATCCCCGGGGTGGCCGGGCAGATCCCGTACCTGCGCGAACTCGGCGTGACCTACCTGCACCTGATGCCGCTGCTGCGCTCCCGCGGGGGCAACAGCGACGGCGGGTACGCGGTGTCGGACTACCGCTCGGTGCGCCCGGACCTCGGCACGATGGACGACGTGCGCGCGCTGGCGACCGCGCTGCGCCGTGAGGGCATCAGCCTCGTCCTGGACCTCGTCCTCAACCACGTGGCCCGCGAGCACGAGTGGGCGGTCGCTGCGCGCGCCGGCGACGAGCGCTACCGCGCGTACTTCCACGTCCACCCCGACCGGACGCTGCCGGACCAGTACGAGCGCACGCTGCCTGAGGTGTTTCCGGACTTCGCGCCGGGCAACTTCACCTGGGACGAGGACCTGTCGGCCTGGGTCTGGACGACGTTCAACGACTTCCAGTGGGACCTGAACTGGGCCAACGCCGACGTCTTCGCCGAGTTCGCCGACATCGTGCTGTTCCTCGCCGGTGCGGGCGTCGAGGTGGTGCGGCTGGACGCGATCGCCTTCCTGTGGAAGCGGATGGGCACCAACTGCCAGAACCAGCCGGAGGTGCACGCGATCACCCAGGCGTTGCGCTCCCTGCTGCGTATCGCCTGCCCGGCCACGCTGCTCAAGGCCGAGGCGATCGTCGGCCCGGACGATCTCGCGCACTACCTCGGCACGCGGGCAGCATCGCGGCAAGGTCAGCGACCTCGCCTACCACAACACGCTGATGGTGCAGGTGTGGTCGATGCTCGCCTCGCGCGACGTCCGGCTCACGACGCACGCCCTGCGCGGGATGCCGCGCGTCCCGAACACCACGGCGTGGATCACCTACCTGCGCTGCCACGACGACATCGGCTGGGCCATCGACGATGCCAACGCAGCCGAGGTGGGGCTGTCGGGGTTCGCGCACCGGGCGTTCCTGTCGGACTTCTACACCGGTGAGTTCCCAGGCTCGTTCGCGCACGGGGTCGCGTTCCAGACGAACGAGGCGACCGGCGATCGCCGGGTGAGCGGCATGACCGCCGCACTCACCGGCCTGGACGCCGCGCGGACGGCCGGCGACGCGGCCGCGACCGATCTCGCGATCGCTCGGCTGCTGCTGGGCCACGCGATCGTCCTCGGTTGGGGGGGCATTCCGGTGCTCTGGATGGGGGACGAGATCGCGCTGCCGTCAGACCCGGACTGGGCCAGCGAGCCGGGGCACGAGGACGACAACCGGTGGACGCACCGCCCGCGCATGTCCGCGGCGGCGCAGGCCGAGCGGCAGGTGCCGGGCACTGTCGAGCACCGGGTGTTCACCGGCCTGCGGCGCCTGGTCGAGGCACGGGCGGCGCTGCCGCACCTGCACGCGGCGCTCGCGTCGGAGGTGCTGGACCCGAGCGACCCGGGCGTGCTGCCGGTGCTGCGCCGCCACCCGGACGGGGACCTGCTCGAGCTCTACAACGTCACCGAATCACCCCGGCCATGGCCGGCCGCCCGGCTGGCGAGCTTCGGCCTGCTGCGCGCACGGGACGCGATCACCGGCCGCCCCGTCGACGCCGAGGGCGACCTCTGGCTGGCCCCGTACGAGGCGCTCTGGCTGATCGAGCGCGAGTGAGCGCTACGAGCACCGCGATTTGTGCACCGGCTGCGGCAGCCGTCCCGGCGTGTCGTGCCGCAGCGCGTTCACGCTCGGGGCGTCAACGTCAGCGGAACAGTGCCTGGTAGACCGACGCCATCTCGACGCGGACCATCTCGTGCATCTGCCGCCGCACCGCGGCGTCCTCGCGGCGCGCGAGCCGGGCCAGCTCGAGCAGTTCGGGATCCTCGCGCGTCACGGCTGCGCCGGCGTCGATCAGGTCGATCGCCGCGTCCAGCACGTCGAGCATGATCCCGTTCGACGCACGGACCAGCGCCCGCACGGCCTCGTCGCGCCCACGGTCGCGAGGGCGCCCCGGCAGGTCGAGATGCGTGTCGAACAGCAGCCCGCGCAGCGCATTCCACGTCGCGTTCTTGCCCGTGTTGCGACCCTCGAAGGCCATCAGGCAGAAGTCCCAGAGCACGTCCACCCGCGGGTCGAGGAAGCGGTACTCGGCATCGAGCGCCGGGCCTACCAGCCTGCCCTCGGCGCGCAGCCGCGCTTCGATCGGCGTCCCGACGTAGGGCAGCGTCCGGCAGAAGCCGGCCGACACCCAGCCGTCGGCCGAGAACTCCCGCAGGAAGGTCGAGCTTCGCCGCGCGCTCGCCATCGTCGACCACGGCTCGAGCAGCATGTAACCGAAGTCGAAGCTCAGGTCGAGCTCGCGCAGCACCTTCCCGGCGCGGACGTGTGCCTCGGCCTCGAGCAGTTTGTTCAGCGACAGCAGGTCATCCGCATCGCCGGACTCGACGCCGAGGTACACGTGGCACAGCCCGGCCGCCACCAGCGGCTCGAGCGCCTCGACGCTGCATTCGTCCGAACGGCAGGCGATCTTGAAGCGCAGCTGTTCGGCCAGCCCACGCCCGACCAGCTCGGCCGCGATCGCGTGCGCCCACCGCTTGGCCGCCGGGCCGCCGGCGAGGAAGTCGTCGTCCTGGAACAGGATGAGCCGCGCCCCGCGCTGCCGCACGACGTACTCGATCTCGTCCACCACGCGGATCGGGTCGCGGCGGCGGCGGCCCTTCGTCCCGTTGCCCTCGTAGAAGGTGATGATCGAGCAGAACGCGCATTTCCACGGGCAGCCGCGGGAGGCGAGCACCGACGCGGTCGGCAGTTCCTGCCCGCGGTAGTCCACGTCTCGGCGATCCGGCTCGGGCAGGCCGTCGATCGCGGTGCCGCCCGTGCGGGGCGGGTTGAGGTGCACCCCGGCCGCGTCCGTCCAGGCGATCCCGGCGATCTCGCGCCAGCCCTCGTCGTCGAGCCTCGCGACCAGTTCGGCCAGGGTGTCCTCACCCTCGAACCGAACGACCGAATCAAGGTCGGGGATCTGCCGGAGCAACTCCTCGGGCTCGAAGGAGGCGTAGTGGCCGCCGATCGTGAAGTGAGCGGTGACGCCGGCGGCGCGCAGGGCGCGGATCACCGTCGAGAACTCCGGCACCATGTACTGGAAGATCAGCGAGAACCCCACCACATCCGGACGCTCGTCCCGGATGACGGCAAGCAACGGCCCCGGGTCGGTGCCGAACGCGACGATGCGGGTGTGGTGACCGTCCTGCAGCAACCGGCTGGACAGGTAGCGGATGCCGAGGTTGTCCTGGTCCTCGTAACCGACGAGCAGGACGCGCCGCATGTCCGGCTACCCGTCCAGCTTGGCGGCCATCGCCTGCATCGACTTGAGCGCCGCCTCGCCGCGCAGCAGGGTCGCTTGGGTGCCGGCGATCGTCCGCCGCAACGTGCTCGCGTCCATCTGCGCCGCGGCGCCGACCAGCCCTTCGAACGCGTCGATCTCGCTGGGCCGCTCGCCACGCACCAGGTCGAGCGATTCGGCGATGAGCTTGAGCCGGATGATGTCGTCGGGCGACGGGTCGCCCTTGTCCGGCGGCAGGAAACCGAGGCCGGTGACGAGCGCGATGAGTTCGTCGATGAAGAAGTGGCGGTGTGACCCGACCGGCTGGACGTAGGCCGCCATCACCGTGCCGCCGCTGTTGTGACCGAGCACGATCTGCTGCGAGCCGACGCCGGCGAGGCCGGTCGGGCCGCTGCTCCCGGCTGGGATGCCGTCGTCGTTCTCGTCGAATTCTCCGACCGTGTCACCGCCGGCTCGAAGTTGCAGCAGGTCCGAGAAGTTCAACAGCGGATCGGTCGCCAGACGTTGCAGATGGTCCTTCGCACGCACCGTGTTGTCGCCCCATTCGGTGCGTACCTGGCGGTCGTTGCCCATCCACGGATAGGCGACGTCACCGGGGTTCGGGCCGTTCGTGAACGTGCTCGCGCCGGCATCGATCGGCGTGGGGTCCAGGGTGCCGTTACCCACCCAGAAGGCGTCGAAGGACCACGTGGGTTCGCCGGGCCCGTTACCGGCCGTTCCGTACCAGGCCACGGCGTTCCACGTCGCCCAGTTCTCCGGGTGATTGAACGTCCAGCGCACGCGCGACTTCGAGGTCAGCCGACGGCCGGTGTCCCAGAAGAGGAACGGCCGCACCGTCCCGTCGCTGTCCGGCAGCGCCGGCGGGGCGGTCCGCGCCAGGCTGGTCCCTGCCGGGACGGGTTCGAGGTCATCGCCACCGAAGCCGTCGAAGGCCGTTCCTTCTCGATACCTTTTCGCGGACGTGGTGAAGTGAGCCATGACGTCCCTCCCCGCGGGTGTCAGGGTAGCCACCCGGCGCCGGCAGGGCCGGGAGTGGCGGCGAGATTAGTACCGTTTCGGCACCTGCACAAGAGCGGCAATCTCAGCCCAATTCCCGCGTTTCGCGCGCGTCTGAGTTTCCGAAGCCGCGTCGGTGCCCGAGGATGTTCTGATGACCTTCGCCCGGATCGCCACCCTCGGGGTCGCCGCGGTGACCGTGTCCACCTCCGCCTGTAGTTCGAGCGCCTCGCAGCCGGCCGGGTCGCCCGCGGCATCGACGAGCGCAACGTCATGCCCGACCGACACAGCAGCCGACGCGTGGCCGGCCATCACCCCCCAGGGCCTGCCGGTGCCGCCCGGGCTGAACGTCATCGACACCACCGTCAACGGCGCGTCACATCAGATCCGGTTCACCACCGCGCAGTCGATCAAGCAGGCGTCCGCCTTCCTGGCCCAGAGCCTGCCGGCGGCCGGGTTCACCCTGCACGGCGGCGATTCGGAAGAGGCCGAGGTCGACCAGCCGTTCACCGGCAAGGGCCAGCGCGCGAGCGTGCGACTGCATGCGAAGGGACCGTGCTTGCTCGAGGGCGTGCTGGTGCTGACCCCGTCCGGCTAGCAGGCGCCGCCGATCGTGTAGGGCGCACCGGTACCCACGTCCGGCGCCTTGTCGATCGTGGCGACGTAGTGCAGCCCGGTGCCGGCAATGGTGAAGGCGCCGTGGTCATCGGCGTACGGACCGGTTGCGACCGTCCCGTCCGGGGGCGAGCCAAGATCGGCGCGGTCGACGACCCAGGTGATCGTCCCGTTGGGGCCAGGTGTGAACGTGCCTGCGGGCGTCCCGGTCGGGGTCTTCGCGCCGGCCGCGTACGTGCCCACCGTGTAGGTCTGCAGCCCGGGACCGTTGCTGGTCGCGTCGACGTAGTACGTCGTGGCACCGATGGTGAAGTAGCCGTCCCACAGGCTGGACGCGGTGCCGGCGGCCGGGATGTCGGACAGGTTCTTCAGCGTCATCGTGACTGCGAGATGGGTGGCGTCCGGCGTGGCGAAGCCCAGGCTCAGGATGTCGAGGGTCTCGACGTTGTCGGCGTTCGCACCGACCTGGGCACTGCCGTGCGCGTCGCCTGCGAAGTCCAGCACCTGCGGCCCGGGGCAACTCGTGCCGGTCGGCATCGGTAGCGGCACGAAGTTGTAGGTGACGATGCGCCGGCCGTTCAATGCGCTCTGCCCGCCGTTCTGCCGTGTGTAGGCCGTCGAGGCCGAACCCGGGGTGTCGTAGTCGGTCGCGTAGGCGATGTTGGCGCGACCGGCGTCGTCGATGGACACCTGGAAGAAGTCCAGCAACGTCCGGTCACCCTTCAGACCGGGCGCGTCCACGTCGCACAGCGTGCCGTTGTTGCAGATCGAACCCTTGTGGATGGCCGGTGTCGCCGCGTTCGTGTAGGACTTCAGCGCGGGGAGCAGTACGCCCCTCGTGTTCGTCCGATTCGCGTTGAACAACTGGGCGAAGGCGACGGTCCAGATCGTCGTGCCGTCCGTCGCGTCGTCCGTGCCGGGGTTGCGGTAGTAGCTGGTGTTGCCGCCCTCGCCGTGGTACCAGACCACGTCGAGCCGGCCGGTTCCGCCGCCCGCGATCCACGGGAAGATGTCGGCCCGACCGGCATCGGGGCTCGCGCCGCGGTTGTCGTCGTTGACCTGGTACGGCTTGCTCCACGTCGCGCCGCCGTCACGCGAGACCGTGTACTGGACCTTGTAGGTGTCGCTCCACGCCGCGTACAGGTTGCCGGTGCTGTCGACCGCGACCACGGGGAACAGCATGTTCAGCTCGGTCCGGGCCGTGGGGGGAGTGCTGTAGACGGTCGAATCGGTCCACGTCTGGCCGCCGTCGACCGACTTGGCGAGGTAGACCGTGTCGACGTGGTTGTATTCGCTGTCGGTCTGGGCAGCGACGGTGTCGGCAGCGTCGCGGGTGCCGGCGAAGATGGCGTACAGCGTGTGCACCTGCTCGCCGCTGAGGAGGTAGGTCTGACCGCTGACCGGGTGGCTGTAGTCGGTGACGATGTTGCCGATCTGGTTCTGCGGCAGCGTGAACGCGTGGTTGGCGTCGATGACGCCTCGCGCTCCGTCCGGAGAGGCCGAGAGGTAGGTCTGGCCACCGTCGTAGGAGATGCTGTCGACGATCTGACCGGTATCGACCTTGTGATAGATCAGGTGATTGGTGTGGACGCCGTCGAAACTCTGCCACTGCCGGTCGGTCAGTGTGTTCTGGGTGGCATAAGGGTTGGCCAGGTTGAAGCTGCGCCCGCAGTCGGTCGACTGAGCGACGGTGAAATTGTTGAAGAGGTCGGCGTTGTGCAGCCCTGAGTAGGCGATCGCCGAACATCCGGTGACGGGGTCGACCTGACCGACGGAGATCTCGGAGTCGCCGCCACCGGTGCCGAGGTCCGGCTGAACGGGCGGGCTGCCCTTCATCGAGCGCGATCCCCCGCGGTTACGGATCTCGTCGACCCGCCAGTAGTTGCTGCCGAGTCCCGTGGGCGCCGAGATGTAGGCGGCCGCTGGATCACGCTGGCCCGCGGGAGCGTTGCGGATGCTCGGCTCGGCGCCACCACCTGCGAGGACCAGCGGTGGGGTGAAGGCCACCGTGCCGGCGGCCGAGCTGACCGTCGAAGCGCTGATCGCAGGGACGACCGCCAGGCCCAGCGCAAGCAGCGCGGCACCCGACAGTCGGACGTACTTGTGGTGCGAGGTCATGACGCCTCCCGGACGACATCCCGGCCACGCGGATGGCGCGGAATGAGGGCTACCGCTGGTCGGATAGCACAGGCAACTACTTGTCGCTGCATGGATTCAACGACGCAAGCACCCAGACGCTACGTCCGATTTCCAGATTTTTCACCTCGAAGTAGGTGAGCCCGTTCGCCGGTGGCGAGCTACTGGCCCGTGCGGTGCTCGGAGTGGTCGCCCGGGCGACTGATCCAGGGGTGGGCTGCCGGCAGGAGCGCCGTGGCCAGCCCGGCACCGGCGAGCAGGCTCAGTACGACAACGAGGGTGCGGACACGGCGGCGCCGTGCAGTGGGCGCGGTGCGGGCGTCGGTCAGTTCGCGCCAGCTGGTTCGGGCGCCCTCGGCGACGTGGCCGAGCACGTGCATGCTCATGACGACAAGCCAGATGATGAAGCTGGCCTGGTGCAGGGTGAGCAGCGGTTCGCGGTGGGGCGGTCCGGCGGGAATGAGCGCGATGCCGGTGCCGAGCACGGCGAGGCTCGAGACGATGACCACAGGCCCGAGGATCCGCAGTACCGGGTGCGGTGGGCCCTTGTAACGGTAGGGCCGGGCGCCGCTGTAGTAGCGGACGAAGCGGTAGCCGGTGCTGGCGGTCTTGAGCAGCACCGGTCCGACGAGCAGCACGCCGAGGAAGATGTGCAGCGTGATCAGCTGCTCGATGCTGAGGATGGTGACGCCTTCGACGGCGAGTAGAACGAGCAGGACGATGCCGTTGACCGCGGTCAGCCGGCTGTTGCCCTCGACCCCGGAATCAACCTGGCGTGGCGGCGTGAGGGTCATGGGCCGACCCGGATCTGGCCGGCGACGACGTGTACCGGAATCTGCGGCAAGGGGCTGGGGGGCGGTCCTTGCAGCACTTGCCCGGTGCGTGCGTCGTAGACCCCGCCGTGGCAGGGGCAGACGAACTGGACGTTGGACTGCTCGTATTGGACTGGACAGCCGGCGTGCGTGCAGACGGCGCTGAAGGCGACGAACGTTGCGGCAGTGGGGTGCACGATCCAGGCCGGGTTGCCGCTGGCCGGATCGGTGAACGATCGTGCCTGCCCGACGGGGACAGCGGACGCCGGGCCGATCGCGGTGCCGGTAGGGGTGGCGCCAGATCCGGCTGGGCTGGTGGATCGGCTCGTCCGTGGCGACCTCGACGGGGCGGTCGGTGACGACGGTTCTGGCCCGGCGGGAAGCGCGAAGTTGGCGTGGTGGCGGGTACCGCCGGCGAGCCGCCCCAGCACGGCGGTGATGGCGCCGAGGGCGAGCGCGCCGGCTGCGGTGACTGCTGCCGCCGCGCCGGTGTTGAGGATGGTGCGGCGGTCGATCTCGGCGCGGTTGGCGGGGGTGAGCGGCTCGCCGACCGGGAAGATGGGGCAGCCCCGCAGCCGAGCGCACTCCCCGTCGGTATCGAGGCCGCAGGATCCGCCGCGCGCACACAGCTGCCGCAACCGAACGGCGGAGATTGGCACGGTCGCTGGTTCCGGCGCGAGCCGTAGTCGGCGCCGGGCCCGGTTGCGCAGCCAGGCGTCGAGGCTGAGCACGCCGCCGGTTCCGAACCCGAGCATTGTCAGCCAGGCGAACACGAACACGATGTCGGCGCCGTAGTAGTACGGGCTCGTGCTCCAGGACACGGTCAGGAAGAACGTGAGCGCCAGCAGTGCCCCGCCGGCTGCGGCCACCCGCGGGTAGAGCCCGACGAGGGTGCCGATCCCGACGGCCAACTCGGCGAAGGCGATCAGCAGCCCGACCACGGAAGGGGCGTGCACGGTGAATCCGAGCAGCGGCCCGATCGGGCTGGAATGTTGCAGCGCGCGCATCTGCCCGGCCACCGATGTCGGGCTGGCCGGGTTGAGGTAGTCGGGATTGGCCAGCTTCTGCAGGCCGGCGTAGACAAACGTGACACCCAGGAAGGCGCGCAGGGGCAGCAACAGCCAGCCGGGCTCGCGCAGTCGGCGCGCCCAGTTCGTCGGCGGAGCGGTGTCGATGTTTTTGCCGGCCATGCCAGCAACCCTGCGGGCGGGACTACTAAGAACTCGTTCACCGCTCACCGCCGTGCCAGCGTCCGGCCGTACCTTGAGGCGGTGACCGGCACCGGCAATCCCGTCAACGCCGCACTCGCGGGCTTGTCGGTGCTGATCGTGGAGGACGACGAGGCGATCGGCAGCCAGCTCGCCAAGGGCCTGACTCGAGCCGGCTGCGTAGCGCAGGTAGCTCGCAGCGGCGCGGCGGCGCTGGCCGACCGCGACGCCGGACTGCTGCTGCTCGATCTGGGCTTGCCCGACATGGACGGGGTGACGCTGTGCCGGCAACTGCGGCTGCGCAGCCGGATTCCGATCATCGTGGTGACGGCGCGGGGCGGGCAGGCCGACCGGGTAGAGGCTCTGGACGCCGGTGCGGATGACTACATCGTCAAGCCGTTCGGGTTCGAGGAGCTGACCGCACGGATGCGGGCGGTGTTACGCCGCGCCGGCGGCGGAACCGCCACGCTCGTGCACGGCGAGCTGTGCGTCGACCTCGCCGGACGCCGGGTGCAGCTGGCCGGCGAGCTGGTTGCGCTCACCGGCAAGGAGTTCGACATCCTTGCCTGCCTGGCCCTCGAGCCCGGGCGCGTTGTCAGCCGGGAAGAGATCTTCGACCGCGTCTGGGACGAGCACTGGTACGGCCCACGCAAGGTCCTCGACGTGCACCTGGCAGCGCTGCGGCGCAAGCTCGGCGACCCGGCCATGATCGAGACCGTGTACGGGCGCGGATTCCGGCTCGCCGACCCCTCCGTGGCTCACCTGCCCGGAAGCCGATGACCCGGCGCATTCTCGCCGGGTTCCTCGGCGTACTGCTCGTCGTACTCGCGGCGGTCGTGGTGCCGCTGGGTGTGCTGGTCACTGCGCAGCAACGCGATGACTTCCGCGACGGCGCACGCACCTCGGCCGGTGCGGTGGCGGCGGTCGCCGAGGAACAGCTCGATGACCGCAAGCCCGCGGCGCTGGCCGCCGCGATGACCAGGCTGGCCGCCTCGGGAGATCGGATCGCGGTACTCGACCTGACCGGGTCGGTGGTGAGCCACGCCGGGACCCCGCTGCCGGTCATGCTGCTGGCCGCGGCGCATGCCGGCCGACGGCTTGCCCAGCTGCCCGACAGCCTCGTCGCGACCGCGCCGGTCGGCGACGCCGCGCCGATCGGGCTCGTGGTCCTGGCGCGCGACACCGGCCCGCTCACCGACCGGCAGCACACCTTATGGCTGTGGCTCGCCGCGGCGGCGTCGTCCGCATTGCTGGTGGGCGCCGCCGTTGCCTGGCAACTCAGTCGCTGGATCGCCCGGCCGCTGCGCAACCTCGCCCACGCCGCGCACCAACTCGGATCCGGCGACACCAGCGCGCGCGCCGACCCCGGCCTCGGGCCACCGCAGGTTCGCCAGGTCGCTGCGGCCTTCAACCTCATGGGCGACCGCGTGACGAGCCTGATCGAGATCCAACGGGGGATGACGGCCGAGGTCTCGCACCAGCTGCGCACCCCGTTGGCGGCCGTGCGCTTACGCCTCGAACTGCTCGCCGCCGACCTCGATCAGGACAACGCAGCCGAAGTGGCGGCGGTCATCGGGGAGACCAACCGGCTGTCGCGCCTGCTGGACGGCCTGCTTGCCGTCGCCCGCGCCGAGGCCACCACGACCGTCCCGGAACCGGTCGAGTTGGCCGCCGCCGCAGCGGAGCGGGTCGCCGCGTGGCAACCCGTCGCCGACGAACGCGACGTGTCGCTGCGACTGGCGACCAGACCTGCCGTGGCGCTGGCCGTACCGGGCCATGTCGAACAGATCTTGGACAACCTGCTCGACAACGCACTCACGGCCGTTCCCGCCGGCGCGCAGATCACCGTCACCACGGTCGCGAACGAGACTCATGCACAACTTGCGGTCGCCGACAATGGCCCAGGGATGAGTCCAGAACGCCGCACTCACGCGCTGGACCGTTACGACACAGACCGCGCCGGGGAAGGCGGCACCGGACTCGGACTTCATGTCGTCGCGCGACTGGTCAGCACCGACCACGGCACCACGTCGTTACACGAAACGCCCGGTGGCGGCCTCACGGTCGAAATCCGCCTCCCGTCCGGATCGGCAAGATCAGGACGGTGAGCGCGACCACGTCGCGTCGCGTGAGCCCCACATGGTCGGACGGCGTCGGCGAGCATCCGCGCTTGGCAAACTTGACCATTTCGCGGTTTCCGGCTGCGTCGGTGAAGTACCTGTCTGCGCCGAGCACCGGAGCGCTTCCCCGTTTATGAGCGCGGCACAGACGCGATCGATGGGAGCGGCGATCACCCGCGAACCCGTTTCTCTGCGCGTCACGACAGCTAGTCGTTCGCCGGAGGTATCGACCCGTCGAAGAAGGCAGCTTCGACCGTCGACGGCCACAGGCAAATCAGTCGTCCGCCGTCCGGACCTGTCCGGAACCCGTGAACGGCTCCAGGTGGAATAAGA
Organism: uncultured Actinomycetota bacterium; assembly: GCA_963750295.1. GTDB lineage: Bacteria > Actinomycetota > Actinomycetes > Mycobacteriales > Jatrophihabitantaceae > CAVVPY01. The sequence goes on along the minus strand of CAVVPY010000002.1, from coordinate 30,380 downwards.
ACGAACGTGCCCGGACCGATTCCCTCCGCTGGATCGGCGGCGGTGTAGAAGGTGTAGCTGCCTTCGAGGACGTAGAACGCTTCCGCCTCGTCATGAACGTGCGGAGGGTTGTCGAAGCCCGGCTCCTGCCACGCCTCGCCGAGAGCCCAATGCCCGCCGGTCTCCGTCCTGGACGCTAGGCGCGTGATGTGCGCGTTCAAGCCACTCATCGGCAGGATGATGTTGTCTCCCCTTCCATAGCCGCGCAGTACGACCTTTGGCACCTCGAGTTCGGCCATCGCTCCTCCTGGTCGCAGAGACAGTTGTGCGCGTCAGTAGGACACGGGCACGTCGAAGTATCAAGATCGAACGCACTGCACGATGTCGGCTTCGGAGTCTGATCACCCTGGCCCACCGGTGCGCCGGCCCGTTCAGCAGCCAACCGGTTCGTCTCGCTCCGCGCGGGCGGACGGGGCAGGCGAAGTCGTCAAGTGCCGGGCGAAGGGCCAGACCCCGCCAGAATTCGATGAGCCTGTTTGTGGTTGCGCGCCCGAAGGGATTCGAACCCCTAACCTCTTGATCCGTAGTCAAGTGCTCTATCCGTTGAGCTACGGGCGCTCGTGCAAGTGGTGCAGCCGTCGATTCTAGCGGGTGCCCCACCGGGGTTCGGACGACGCGGAGGCTCCGGGATTCGAACCCGGGATGGACGGTTAGCCCAAACCGCATTAGCAGTGCGGCGCCATAGACCAGACTAGGCGAAGCCTCCTGTGGTCAGGACGTCCTGACCAGCGGGCGCTAGCCTACCCAACCGCGCACACGCCAGGCCCTTGCCCCGCAGTCGGACGACGCGTACGCCGCCCGAGCAGCAACGGTCACTCAGCGTGGTTCGATGAGCGGGATCAGCACCTGATCCATCACCGCGGTGATCACCCGTTCGGTCACCGGCTCGCGTTGCATGACGATGCGGTGCGTGAGGATCGCCGGTAGGACGTCGGCGACGATCGGCGTCACTGCGTCCGGACGCACCTCACCGCGCGCGACGCCACGCTCGAGCAGGGCGAGCATCGCAGCCCTGCGCGGGGCCTGGAACCGGTCGTCGACGGCGCGGTCCAGTTCGGGGTCGGTGACCGCCTCGCACTTGATCGCCCGCATCGCGTCGCCGGCCGGGCCGGTCAGCGTGCTGGTGATGCGCCGGGCGAGCACCCTCAGCGCCGCGACGGTCGTCACCGAGTCCGACAGGTGCAATTCGAGTCCGCACTCGGCAGGCGTGGGCAGTCGTTGGCAGAGTGCGTCCATCACCAGCCCCTGCTTGGTCGGCCAGCGGCGGTAGATGCTCGCCTTGCCCGTACGCGCGCGCGCTGCCACCCCCTCGACGCTGAATGCCGTGTAGCCCACTTCGGACAACTCGTTGTACGCGGCCTCGAGAATGGCATCGGCCAGCGCGGCCCCGCGCTTGCGCTGGCAGGCAGCGGTCGGAACCGGCTCGACTGACACCGACGTCATCTCGTTGTCACACCCCTCGTCCACACTGATACCGATGCGAAGTTCGCCGTGAGATGGACGTCACTGGAACTTCTTAGTATACGGTTGCGTTCCCTATCGCTGACGGTCTAGCTTAGCGCATTAGAGAACGCGAACGTACCTAAAGAGCGAGTCCGGGTCCACCCCTACGTGCGCCGGACGCAGAACGGAGAACCACCGTGACTCAAACCGCACGGGGCGACAGAACGCCCCCTCGCGCCGGCGAGCGAGGCGCCCGCCGGCACGCCAGCCCGGCCATGATCCTGCTCGTCATCGCCGGCGCGCAGATGATGGTCGTGCTCGACGGCACGATCGTCAACATCGCACTGCCGTCGATGGGCCGCTACTTCGACAAGGGCCAGACCGACATGACGTGGGCGCTGAACGCCTATGCGCTCGCCTTCGGTGGCCTGCTGCTGCTCGGTGGCCGGGTCGGTGACGTCCTCGGCCGTCGCAAGATGTTCATCGTCGGCCTCGGCCTGTTCACGATCGGCAGCTTCCTCGCCGGCGTCGCGGTGAACTTCCCGCTGATGCTGGCCGGACGCGCGATCCAGGGCCTCGGTGGTGCGATTGCCTCACCGACCGCGCTGTCACTGATCACCACCGAGTTCGAAGAGGGCAAGGCGCGCACCAAGGCGATCGCCGTGTACGCGGCCGTGTCCGGCGCCGGCGCAGCCCTCGGCCTGCTCCTCGGCGGCATCCTCACCAACTACCTCAGCTGGCGCTGGGTGCTGTTCGTCAACGTGCCGATCGGGCTCGTCCTGATGGCCGGCGCCTACCTGTTCCTGCACGACTCCGAGCGGCTCAAGGGACGCTTTGACGTGGTGGGTGCAGTGTTGTCGGTCGGTGGCATGGTCTCGACCGTGTACGGCTTCATCCACGTCGCGCACGACGGTTGGGGCAACACGCAGACCTTCGTGGTGTTCGCGGTGGCCATCGTCCTGCTGGCGACGTTCGTCTTCTACGAGGCGAAGGTGGCTGCCGAGCCGATGATGCCGATGCGCATCTTCGAGGAACGCAACCGCAGTGGTGCCTACCTGGTGATGTTCGTCGTGGGTGCCGCGATGTTCGGCATGTTCTACTTCGTGACCTTCTTCGTGCAGGGCGTGCGCGAGTACGGCCCGCTGAAGACCGGCTTCTCGTTCCTGCCGGTGGCCTTCGTGATCGGCATCGTGTCGCAGTTGATGGCACGGCTGCTGCCACGGACCGGCCCGAAGCCGCTGGTCATCACCGGCACGTCACTGCTCACGCTGTCGCTGCTGTGGTTCTCGACCGTGAACAAGGACTCGAGCTACGCGGGCAAGTTGCTGCCGGGCATGGTGTTGCTCGCGGTCGCGATGGGCTGCTTGTTCGTGCCGTTGACGGTCACCGCGGTGTCGAAGGTGGCCAATACCGACGCCGGGCTGGCCTCGGCCCTGCTCAACGTGGGCCAGCAGGTCGGCGGCGCGCTCGGCCTGTCGGTGATGGCAACCGTGTTCGGGACGTCGGCGCGCGGGTGGTCGACTGACCATCGGGGCGAACTGTTCGCGCAGATCACGGACCAGTCGCAGGCGCCTGCCGTCGGGCAGTTCCTGTCCAAGTACGGGCAGAGCGCTCCGCAGCCCGCGGACGTGCAGGCGTTCCTCGCGGGGCATCCTGGCCTGGAATCGTTCTTCGTCAAGGGCGGCCCGTACTCGGACTTCGCGCGAGAACTACAGGCCTTCGCCTCGGGCAGGGGCTTCCTGGCCGGCGTCGGGTTCGGTGTCGTCGCGATCATCGCCGCGGTCGTCCTGATCAATGTCAAGAAGGACGAATTGCCGGCAGCGCCCGAAGCCGAAACCGTCGTCGCCGCCTGACCGAGCCGCCGCCGACCCGAGTTCCCCTCACTATCCCGCTTTGACCCTGCGGTGGTCGCTGGAGTTCCGCTCCAGCGACCACCGCAGGGTCAAAGCCGGTGGGGTCAGCACTCGATGACGTTGACGGCGAGGCCGCCGCGCGCAGTCTCCTTGTACTTGACCTTCATGTCCGCGCCGGTCTCGCGCATCGTCTTGATCACCTTGTCCAGGCTGACGACGTGCCGGCCGTCGCCACGCAGCGCGATCCGGGCGGCGTTGATCGCCTTGACCGCCCCCATCGCGTTGCGCTCGATGCACGGCACCTGGACCAGGCCGCCGACCGGATCGCAGGTCAGCCCGAGGTTGTGTTCCATGCCGATCTCGGCGGCGTTCTCTGCCTGCTCCGGCGTCCCGCCGAGCACCTCGCACAGCGCTCCCGCCGCCATCGAACATGCCGAGCCGACCTCGCCCTGACAGCCGACCTCGGCGCCCGAGATCGACGCGTTCTGCTTGTACAGCGCGCCGATCGCGCCCGCAGCCAGCAGGAACCGGACGATGCCATCGTCGCTCGCACCGGGAACGAAGCGCGTGTAGTAGTGCATGACCGCCGGCAGGATCCCCGCCGCGCCGTTCGTCGGCGCCGTGACGATCCGTCCGCCGGCCGCGTTCTCTTCGTTGACCGCGAGCGCGAACAGGTTCACCCAGTCCATCACGCGCAGCGGATCGGTCGAGTACTGCTCGGCGCACAACCGCCGGTACAGCTCAGGTGCCCGGCGCGGCACCTTCAGCCCGCCCGGCAGCGTCCCCTCGTTGGTGCATCCGCTCGTCACGCACGTCTGCATCACCTCCCAGATCGCGAGCAGGCCGGCGCGCACCTCCGCTTCGGTACGCCACGACGTCTCGTTGGCGAGCATGACGCCGCTGATCGGCAGCCCGGACGCCGCGCACTGCGCGAGCAGGTCAGCCCCGGAGTCGAACGGCAACTGCACCGGCGTGTCATCGAGCTTGACCCGATCGGCCCCGGCAGCCGACTCGTCCACCACGAAACCGCCGCCGACCGAGTAGTACGTGCGTTCGCGCAGCTCGTCCCCGCCCGCCGAGAACGCAGTGAACCGCATGCCGTTCGGGTGATAGGGCAGGCTCTGGCGCCGGTGCAGCACGAGGTCGTCCTCACCCAGGTCGATCTCGTGCCTGCCGAGCAGCGTCAACCGGCCCGCCGAGCGCACGGCCGCAACCCGCTCGACGACACTCGACGTGTCGACCGTTTCCGGTGTCTCACCCTCGAGCCCGAGGATCACCGCCCGGTCGCTGCCGTGCCCGCGCCCGGTCGCACCGAGCGAGCCGAACAACTCCGCCCGGACCCGGGCCACCGAGGCGAGCACGCCATCCTCCGCCAGCCCGCCGACGAACGTGCGGGCCGCGCGCATCGGTCCGACCGTGTGTGACGAGGACGGGCCGATGCCGACCGAGAAGAGGTCGAACACACTGATCGCCATCGCTCCATCATGCGCGTCCGGACCGAAATAGGGTGGGGCGCGTGTCTGCCCCGATCGTGCGCCGCTCCCCCGTCCACACCGGACGGGTCGTCGCGACCGAGCAGTTGACCCCGCGCATGCGCCGGGTCGTCGTGCGGTCCGGCGCCGCGGTCGGGATCGACGTCCGCCCCGCCCAGGACGTCGAGGTGCACCTGCGCGAGCCGTCCGGACGCCGGGTCAAGCGCCGCTACACGATCCGCCACCACCGACCCGCTGCCGGCGAGTTCGACCTGGACGTGCTGCTGCACGGTGACGGTCCCGGCGCGACGTGGGGCGCCACCGCGGTCGAGGGCGACGAGGTCGCCTTCCAGGGTCCGCGGGGCAAGTTGACGCTGACCGACGCCGACTGGCACCTGCTCTGCGGCGACGAATCCGCGTTGCCCGCGATCGCGGCAGTGTGCGAGGCGCTGCACCAGCCCGCGCTGGCGCTGATCGAGTGCCAGGGCAGCGAGGACGAGCTGCCCGTGCGAGCCGACGTCCGCTGGGTGTTCCGCGGCGCCCAGCCACCCGGCACCGCCGGGCCGCTGCTCGCCGCGCTCGAGTCGCTGGAGCTGCCGGCCGGCCGCGGGCACGGTTACCTGATGGGCGAGACGCGCTCGATGGTCGCGTTGCGGTCGGTGCTTGAGGGACGCGGGCTCGACCACGACGCGCTGTTCGTCAAGGGTTACTGGAACCTCGGCCGCCGCGACCGCATCGAGGGCCGCGCACCGACGCAGGACGGAGCACGATGACCGAGCCCGGTGACCTGATCTCGCTGATGCCGTTCGCCGCCGAACTCGGCGTCCGGCTCAGCGCCGCGAGCGCCGGTGAGGTGACCGGCCACCTCGACTGGACGCCCGAGCGCACGACCGCCGGCGGTGCGCTGCACGGCGGCGCGATCATGGCGCTCGCCGACAGCGTCGGCGCCGCGTGCGCCTACCTCAACCTGCCGCCCGACACGACGACCAGCACGACGACCTCGTCCACCGCGTTCCTGCGCGGCGTCCGAGCAGGAACCGTCACCGCGGTCGCGCGCCCGCTGCACGTCGGGCGAACGAGCATCGTCGTCCAGACCGACCTGCGCGACGCCGACGGCCGGCTGGTCGCGCAGACCACACAGACTCAGGCGGTACTGCCACTACTGCGCGGCTAACAGCTCAGCCCGCGCAGTCGGCGGGCAGGGCGAGTGCGCGCACCTGCCCCCCGTCGATCACCAGCGCGCCGGCGGGCGTGAGCGCCGCGAACTCGGGGTTGACGTTCCACGAGCCACCGGACGTCCCGTCGACGTCGTGGACGCACCACAGCAGCTGTGCACCGCCCCCGCTGGTCACGAGCAGGTCCGAGCGACCGGCCGCGACGACGACGGCGCCCGGGCCGACCGCGTCGACCACCGAGCTGAAACCGCTGACTTGCAGGGTGCCCGGATCAAGGCGTTCGAGGATTGCCCCGCTGGCGCCGAAACCGCCGAGCCAGATGCGACCCGAACCGGTCACGGCGATCGTCGCCTTGACCACTGGCTGTCGCAGCGCGGTGGTCGACACCGCACCGGACGAGCCGATCGCCACGAGCTGCGCCCCGGTGCGTTCGGGTTCGAAGACGAGCAGCCGTGCGCGCAGCGGGTCGGCGACCAGCGCACCCGTCAGCGGCGGGATGCCCGACACGGCCACCGGCATGCGCTGCCCCGGCCGGACCCGCAGCAGCCGGTGGTGGGAGCTCAGATACAGCGTCCCGTCCAGCGCGGCGGCCGAGTCGTAGGCGGGTCCGGGCGGGATCACTGCTTGCAGGTCGAGCGTGCGCGCGTCTAGCCGCAGCACCGAGGAGTTGGCGAGGTGCGGGAAGTAGATCCACAGCGTCGATCCGGACGCGTCGACGACCAACTGCGCCACGCCGGATCTGCGCGCGAACTCGGCATTGGTGATCTTGACACTGGCCAGCACACCGCCGTGCGGGTTGACGACACTGATCGTGCCGTCTTGCAGGATCCACGCCGTGTCGCCGACCATCGCCACGTCCAGAGCCGGGCCGGGGCCGGCCAGCGGCACGTCCTCACCGATGCCGTTTACCGGCGCACCTACCGGCGGGACGGACGCAGTCGACGTGGCCGACCGCGAGGCCGCCGGGTTGCCCGAGTCGTTGCCCGAGTCGTGGTGCGAGAGCGTGACGAGCAGCAGCGCGACGGCGAGCACGGTCGCGACGGCGCCACCCACCCAGGGCAGCCACCGCGGCAGGCCCGGCCCTGTGTCCAGGACCTCCTCGTCCATCAGCTGTTTGGGCACCGCGTTCAGAGGATCGGTTCCGGGCGGTAGTCGGCCGCGGCCGGTTCGCTGCGCAGCGCGTCGTCGACCGCGGCGATGACGGCCGCGACCTGGTCACGCGCGGCGCCGGTGAAGCTCAACGGCTCGGCGAGCACTCCGGACAGTTGCACGCCGGCCAGCCGCGAGTCCGCCGCCAGCCGGTCGAGCAGGTCGTTGCGCTCGGTGCCCTTCTCGCGCATCTCGAGCGCGACCGCGACCGCGCTGTCCTTGATCGCCTCGTGCGCCGCCTCGCGCCCGACACCGGCACGCACGGCGGCCATCAGCACCTTGGTGGTCGCGAGGAACGGCAGGTAGCGATCGAGCTCGCGCTCGACCACGGCCGGGTAGGCACCGAACTCGTCCAGGACGGTGAGGGTGGTCTCGAGCAGCCCGTCCACGGCGTAGAACGAGTCGGGCAGCGCGACCCGGCGCACCACCGAGCAGGACACGTCCCCCTCGTTCCACTGCGCGCCCGCCAGCTCGGAGGTCATCGCGGCGTACCCGCGCAGCAGCACGAGGAACCCGTTGATCCGCTCGGCCGAGCGGGTGTTCATCTTGTGCGGCATCGCGCTGGAGCCGACCTGCCCCGGGCGGAACCCCTCGGTCACCAGTTCGTGCCCGGCCATCAGCCGGATCGTCGTGGCCAGCGAGGACGGCGCCGCCGCGAGTTGCACGAGCGCCGACACCACGTCGAAGTCCAGCGAGCGCGGGTACACCTGACCGACGCTGGTCATCGACCGCGTGAACCCGAGGTGCGACGCGACCTGCGCCTCGAGCTGGGCCAGCTTGCCCGTGTCGCCGCCGAACAGGTCGAGCATGTCCTGCGACGTCCCCACCGGACCCTTGATGCCGCGCAACGGGTACCGGACGAGGAGGTCGTCGAGGCGGGCGAGGGCGACGAGCAACTCATCGGCCACAGTCGCGAACCGCTTGCCCAGCGTGGTCGCCTGCGCAGCGACGTTGTGCGAGCGACCGGTCAGCACCAGCGCGTCGAACTCCCCCGCGCGGCGGGCCAGCCGGGCGAGGACGGCCAGCGTCTTCGTCCGGACGAGTGCCAGCGACGAGCGCACCTGCAACTGCTCGACGTTCTCGGTCAGGTCGCGGCTGGTCATGCCCTTGTGGATCTGCTCGTGGCCGGCCAGCTCGGCGAATTCCTCGATGCGCGCCTTCACGTCGTGGCGGGTGACGCGTTCGCGCTCGGCGATCCGGTCGAGCGACACCGCGTCCGTGCCCTGGTCGACCACCCGCTGGTAGGCCTGGATCGCGTCGGCCGGGACGCCCACGCCGAGTTCTGCCTGCGCGCGCAACACGGCCAGCCACAACTGCCGTTCCAGGACCACTTTGTGCTCCGGCGACCAGATCGTCACCATCGGCCCGGACGCGTAGCGCCCGGCGAGGACGTTCGCGACCACCGGCTTCACCGGACCATTGTCTCAGTCGGCGGCGCGAACGCAGCCCGGAGGCGCATCGTCACACCCCGTCGGCCAGGTCCGGGTCGGCGGCCAGTTGCAGTACGGCCGGAATCCGGTCGAGATCGATCCTCGTCCCCGTCCAGATCACCCGGACCGCGTAGCGCTGCGCCAGATAGTCCACCTGCGCCCGTCCCCGCTTCGCTTCGAGCACCATCCTCGGCCAACGCGCCGCCCGGTCCCGGCCCTCCACCCGGACCCGCAACCGTTCGCCGGCCACGGTGATCTCGAGCAGGCGCTCGATGCGCTGCCCGGCCGGCAGGTCGAGCGCGGAGACGAGCACGGCGCCCGGCAGGTTGGCCAGCACCGCGTGCCGCGCGATATCGGGGACCGGGTTGCGCACATCGGTCCACCCCCGGCCGCGCTCGTGTGCACCCACCCAGGCGCCCGCGCCGATCGCCAGGCAGACGAGCAGCGCGAGGACGAAGGGGGCGCGCCGCCGGCGGGTGCGGCCGGTGTCGAGCAGGTCGGGCTCGCACTGCCCGGCGTCATCGCTCGGGTCGAGGAACTCGACCGTCGGTCCCGCCCCCGCTCGCACCCGTCCAACCTTGCGCGGCAACGCGTGCGGGCGCAAGCTCGCCCGGCCGAGGGGCCTCGACACTGATGATCAGCCACGACAGGCTCATCGAACCTGCCGGCCACCCGTTCTGCCTGTGCTTCGACGAGGGCTAGCGACGGACGACGGATGCGCCCAGCCAGTCAGATCGTGATCTCGCCGCGGACGGCCCGCAGGGCGATGTCGCTGCGCTGGCGCCCGCCGGGCAGCTCGACCGTCGCGGCGAGCCGGTAGGCGGCCTCGCGGGCCGCCGCGAGGTCATGGCCGGTGCCGGTGACGCTGAGGACGCGGCCGCCGCTGGACACGATCGCGCCGTCGTCGCGGCGGCGCGTGCCGGCATGGATGACGCCGTCCTGCTCCGCGCCGATGATCACGTCACCCGCGCGGGGCGTCCCGGGGTAGCCCGCCGCGGCCCGGACGACGGTGACGGCGGCGCCGTCCGCCCAGACCAGGGTGGGCGGGGGGCCACCCGTCGCCGCCCAGGCGAGGACGCCCGCGAGCGGGGTTTCGAGCAGGGCCAGCACCACCTGGGTCTCGGGATCGCCGAACCGTGCGTTGAACTCGACCACGCGCGGCCCGGCCGCGGTCATCGCCAGGCCGACGTAGAGCAGGCCGGTGAACGGGGTGCCGCGGCGGGCCAGCTCGTCGATCGTCGGTTGCGCGATACGGGCCGCGACGTCCTCGGCGAAGCCGGCCGGCAGCCACGGCAGCGGCGCGTACGCGCCCATCCCGCCGGTGTTCGGGCCGGTGTCGCCGTCCCCGATGCGCTTGAAGTCCTGCGCGGGGACGAGCGGGACGACGCTGACGCCGTCGGTCACACAGAACAGCGACACCTCAGGCCCGTCGAGGTACTGCTCGACGAGTACCCGGGCACACCCGGCGGCGTGCGCGAGCGCCTCGTCCCGGTCGGTGGTGACGACGACGCCCTTGCCGGCGGCCAGGCCGTCGTCCTTGACGACGTAGGGCGGGCCGAACTCGTCCAGCGCGGCCGCCACCTCGGCCGCCGTCGCGCACACGTGCGCGGCCGCGGTCGGGACGCCGGCTGCGGCCATCACGTCCTTGGCGAAGGCCTTGCTGCCTTCCAGTTGGGCGGCCGCGCGGGACGGGCCGAAGCAGGCGATGCCGGCCGCGCGGACAGCATCGGCCACGCCGGCGACGAGCGGTGCCTCGGGGCCGACGACCACGAGGTCGGCGTCCAGTTCGCCGGCCAGGGCAGCGACCGCCGCGCCGTCGAGCGGGTCGACGCCGCGCTGTTCGGCGACTGCGGCCGTCCCGGCGTTGCCGGGCGCGCAGACCAGCGCCGTCACCGCGGGGTCCGCGGCGAGCGCCAGGCACAGGGCATGCTCGCGCGCGCCATTGCCGAGGACGAGGACGCGCACGAGCACGCAGCCTAGCGTCGCCTGTGACCCCGCCGTGGTCGCTCCAGGACCCGGATCACGGCCACCGCAGGGTCAAAGCCGGCGGGAGTCAGGACGTGGTGACCACGGCCAGCCCGGTGAGCGTGCCGATCAGCACCGACCGGCCCGACAGCGCCGGCGTCGCGAACCGGCTGGTCGCGCCGACCCGCACCTGCGCACGCGACGCCCCGGTCGCCGGGTCCAGCGCATGCAGGATGCCGCCCGGGTCGAGCGACCACACCCGCCCGCCACCGACGACCGGAGACCCGGTGATCGCCTCGGCGGCGTGCCAGCGCACGTCCATCCGGCCGGACGAGTCGATGCGCACCGCCCGGACGCCGTCCTGGCAGGGCACGAACACGAGGTCGCCGACCACCGCCGTGCCGCCGTACGAGGCACACACCGCCGCCTTGCTGGCCTGCCCGCCGATGCCACCGAGATCGTTCTGGCGCAGGACGTACGCCGTCCCGCTCTTGCCCGCGATGAACACCCACCGGTCGCCGACGAGCGCCGGGCCCTGAGAGCCGAGATCGAGGTCGGCCTCGTTGTCGGTGGCCCAGGTGGTCGGTGAGAAGGAGTCGAGCAGCGTCGCGTCCGGGCTGATCTTGAGAACCGAATCGCTGTAGTCGTAGCGATCCCCGGTGAGCGACTCGCCGTTGCCGACCGCCACGAACAGGTTGCCGCTCGCATCGATCGCCGGCCCCGGCGGCGTCCAGATACCCGCCTCGCGCGTGGTCGGGACGGTGTACGCGATCGCCGCGCCCGACCCGTCCAGCGGCACACCCACGACGCGTCCCTTGTAGCCGCCGCAGTCGCCGGCCAGGCCGCCGAACGGCACCCAGACGCGGCCGCCGGTGACGGTCAGCGCCCCGCGTTGCTGCATGGCCCGGGTCTCGACGCCGGGCAGGTCGATGCTGCGCGTCCACCGCGTCGTCCCGGTCTTCGGGTCGAGCGCGACCAGTCGGTGGCGCGGCGGGCCGCCGAGTTCGGGCGAGACGTAGACCAGCCCGGACGACGCGTCGAACACCGGGGTCCCGGTGATGCCGAGCGGATCGATGTTGCCGCACTCGCGCTCGTCCCCCGGGGACGGTCGGCCGAGATTCGTCTGCCACAGCTGGTGAAAACCCGCGTCGAAGCCGTACACCGAATTGTTCTCGGTGGCGACGACGGTGATCCCGCCGACGACGATGGGCGACGCGTAGACCGCCTCGTCGAGCGCGATCGACTGGGTCAGCTTCAGCGGCCCGCGCACCGCCGGCATCGTGGCCGAGACACCGGTCCGGGCCAGGTCGCCGTGATAGGTGGGCCAGTCGGCAGGTTGCGCGCCGGCCGGGCTCGACCCCGGCGCGCTCGCAGGTGACGTGGCTGGCGGTGTCGGCGCCGGGCCGGTCGCCGGCGGCGAGGTGGTGCCGCCCCCGGACGAGGTGCAGGCCGCGAGCAGGACGAGGACGGCGAACACGCAGGTGGCTGGGCGCACCCGTCCCAGTCTGCCCGTCCCGGCTGTGCTGCGTGTCAGTGCAGTGCCGCGGGTCAGCGCAGCAGGTCGCGGACCACGACCGACTCGTCGCGACCCGGCCCGACACCGATCACCGAGATCGGCGCGTTGATCATGCCTTCGAGCGTCGTGACGTAGTCGCGCGCGTTGCGCGGCAGGTCGTCGAGCGTGCGCGCCGCGCCGAGGTCCTCGCTCCAGCCGGGGAACGTCTCGTAGATCGGCACCGCGCGGGCGAATTCGGCCTGATTCGTCGGCAGTTCGTCGCACCGGGTGCCGTCGACGTCGTAGGCGACGCACACCGGCACCTCGTCCAGGCCGGTGAGGACGTCGAGCTTGGTGAGCACGAAGTCGGTGACGCCGTTGATGCGCGCGGCGTAGCGCGCGATCGGCGCGTCGAACCACCCGCACCGGCGCGGGCGGCCGGTCGTGGTGCCGAACTCCGCCCCCGCGGTGCGCAGCAATTCGCCTTTGGCGTCGAGCAATTCGGTCGGGAACGGTCCTTCGCCGACGCGGGTCGTGTAGGCCTTCACCACGGCGACGACACCGGTGATGCGCGTCGGCGGGATGCCGCTGCCGGTGCACGCGCCACCCGCGGTCGCGTTGCTCGACGTGACGAACGGGTAGGTGCCGTGGTCGACGTCGAGCAGCGTCGCCTGGCCGGCCTCGAGGACGACGGTCCGGCCCTCGCTCAGCATCTGGTCGAGCAACAGGCTGGTGTCGGTGACCATCGGCCGCAGCCGGTCGGCGTAGCCGGCCAACTCGGTGACGACCGCGTCCACGTCGAAGCCCTTGCGGTTGTAGATCTTGACCAGCGTCTGGTTCTTCAGGGTCAGCGCACCCAGCACCTTGGCGTGCAGCACCTCGGTGTCGAACAGGTCCTGCACCCGGATGCCGATTCGGGCCATCTTGTCGGCGTAGGTCGGCCCGATGCCGCGGCCGGTCGTCCCGATCTTCGCGTTGCCGAGGAAGCGCTCGGTCACCTTGTCGAGGGTGCGGTTGTAGGGGGTGATCACGTGCGCGGAGTTGCTGACCTTCAGCTTGCTCGTGTCGACGCCGCGAGCCTCGAGCCCGTCGATCTCCTCGAACAGCACGCCGAGGTCGACGACGACGCCGTTGCCGATGATCGGGATGCAGCCGGGCGTGAGGATGCCCGACGGCAGCAGGTGCAGGGCGTACTTCTCACCGTCCACCACGATGGTGTGCCCCGCGTTGTTGCCGCCGTTGAACTTCACGACCGCATCGACGCGGCTGCCGAGCAGGTCAGTCGCCTTGCCCTTGCCTTCGTCGCCCCACTGGGCGCCGACGAGAACGATCGCGGGCATGCGTCGAAGGCTAGCGCCTCACGCTCCCGACGCCCCATCGCCGGGGCTTTCGTAGACACGGCTGTCAGGCCATAGTGGCTGGCATGACGCAGCCGAATCAGACCAAGTTCCTGCTGTCGGAATCCGAGCAGCCCACCCGCTGGTACAACCTGATCCACGACCTGCCGACCCCGCCGCCACCGGTGCTGCACCCAGGGACGTTGCAGCCGGTCGGCCCCGACGATCTGGCCCCGCTGTTCCCGATGGACCTGATCATGCAGGAGGTCACCACCGACCAGTACGTCGACATTCCTGGCGCCGTGCTGGACGTGTACCGCCTGTGGCGGCCGTCCCCGCTCTACCGGGCGCACCGGCTGGAGAAGGCGCTCGACACCCCGGCGCACATCTACTACAAGTACGAGGGCGTCTCGCCGGCCGGCTCGCACAAGCCGAACACCGCCGTGCCGCAGGCCTACTACAACGCGCAGGCCGGCATCCGGCGGCTCACCACCGAGACCGGTGCCGGTCAGTGGGGGACGGCGCTGGCGTTCGCCTGCGCGCAGTTCGGCCTGGACTGCGAGGTGTGGCAGGTGCGGGCGTCCTACGACCAGAAGCCGTACCGCCGCATCATGATGGAAACCTTCGGCGGCGTCGTCCATCCGTCGCCGTCGACGCTAACCGAGTCCGGCCGCGCGATCCTGGCCGCCCATCCCGATTCGACCGGCTCGCTCGGCATCGCCATCTCGGAGGCCGTCGAGGTCGCCGCGCAGAACGCCGACACCAACTACGCGCTCGGCTCGGTGCTCAATCACGTGCTGCTGCACCAGACCGTGATCGGCGAAGAGGCGCTGCTGCAACTGGCGATGGCCGGCGAGATGCCCGACGTCATCGTCGGCTGCACGGGCGGCGGGTCGAACTTCGGCGGGCTGATGTTCCCGTTCCTGCGCGAGAAGCTCGCCGGCAAGATGTCCCCCGTCATCCGCGCGGTCGAGCCGGCAGCCTGCCCGTCGCTGACGCGGGGCGTGTACGCCTACGACTTCGGCGACACCGCCGGGATGACCCCCCTGATGAAGATGCACACGCTGGGCCACGACTTCATCCCCGACCCGATCCACGCCGGCGGGTTGCGCTACCACGGGATGAGCCCGCTGATCAGCCACCTGTACGAGGAGGGGCTGATCGAGGCGAGCGCCAGGACGCAGCGCGACTGCTTCGCCGCGGGCATCCAGTTCGCGCGGACCGAGGGCATCGTCCCAGCACCGGAGCCGACGCATGCCATCGCTGCCGCCATCGACGAAGCGCTGCGCTGCAAGGAGACCGGCGAGGCCCGCGTCATCCTGACCGCGCTGTGCGGGCACGGGCATCTGGATCTACCCGCCTACGACGCGTACCTGTCGGGCGAGATGATCGACCACGAACTCGACGAAGCGCTCATCGCCGAGGCCACCGCCGCACTGCCGGTCGTCCCCGCCTGATAGGCGAACCCTCGCCCGACCTGGTCAGGCGAGGGCGGCTGCTGCCTCGGGGTCGCTGTCGTTGAGCAAGGCGTTGCAGCGCTGCGCCTCGTCGCTCTCGCCGATCGCCGCCGCGGCCTGCGCGAGGGCGTGCAGCGCGCGCAGGAAGCCCCGGTTGGGCTCGTGCGACCACGGGACCGGGCCCTGGCCCTTCCAGCCCGCTCGGCGCAGCGCGTCCAGCCCGCGGTGGTAACCGGTGCGGGCATAGGCGTAGCCCTCGACGGGCCGGCCGGCACCCAGCGCGGCCTCGGCCAGCGTCGCCCAGGCCGCGCACGAGGACGGGTAGGCCGAGGCGACCGACGCCGGCTCGTCACCGCGGTCGAGCAGCTCGACCGCCGGGTCGACGGGCAGCCGGGTCGGCGGTGCGAGCAGATTCCCGAACTGCGTCATGCCGACGCGGACGTGCCGGCCGACTGCAACGCCTCGCACGCCTCGGTCACCCGCGCGGCCATGCCGGCTTCTGCTGCCTTGAGGTAGGAGCGCGGGTCGTACAGCTTCTTGTTGCCGACCTCGCCGTCGATCTTGAGCACGCCGTCGAAGTGCTGGAACATGTGGGCGGCGATCGGGCGGGTGAACGCGTACTGGGTGTCGGTGTCGACGTTCATCTTGACCACGCCGTAGGACACCGCCTCGCGGATCTCGTCCAGCTCCGAGCCAGACCCGCCGTGGAACACGAGGTCGAACGGGTTGTCCTTGCCGACCTTCGCGCCGACCGCGTCCTGGATCTCCTTGAGGATCTTCGGACGCAGCTTCACCGATCCCGGCTTGTACGAACCGTGCACGTTGCCGAACGTCGCGGCCAGGATGTAGCGCCCGTTCTCGCCGGTGCCCAGAAGCTCCGCGGTGCGCATCGCATCCTCGGGCGTGGTGTACAGCTTCTCGCTGCCCGGCCCGCCGCCGTGCACGCCGTCCTCCTCGCCGCCGACGACACCGATCTCGACCTCGAGCACGATGCGTGCCTTGGCCGCCAGGGCGAGCAGGTCGGCGGCGATCTGCAGGTTCTCCTCCAGCTCGATGGCCGACCCGTCCCACATGTGCGAGTGGAACAGCGGCCCCCGGCCGGCATCGACACGCTCCTGCGAGATCGCGAGCAGCGGACGGACGTAGGTGTCCAGCTTCTCCTTCTGGCAGTGGTCGGTGTGCAGCGCGATCGTCACCGGGTAGCGCGCGGCCACGACATGGGTGAACTCGGCGAGCGCGACCGCTCCGGTGACCATGTCCTTCACCCGCGACCCGGACAGGAACTCGGCACCGCCCGTCGAGATCTGCACGATGCCGTCACTGCCGGCCTCCGCGAACCCGCCGATGGCCGCATTGAGCGTCTCGGTGGACGTCACGTTGATCGCCGGGTAGGCGAACTTGCCCTGCTTGGCGCGGTCAAGCATGTCGGCGTAGGTCTCGGGCGTGGCGATCGGCATCGAGTAGCTCCTTGGGCGACACGGGCACAAAACGGTCCCGGCCAGTATCGCGCACGCCGGCCTCAGCCGAGGAACTCCCGCAGCGAGAGCTGGGGCAGGCGGGTCAGGGTCGCCGTGGCCGACTCGAACACGGCGGTGATGACCGGTCCGCGGGCCTCGTCCGGTGCATCCGATTCGAACCGGACCCGGCCGCCCGCCCGCACGCGGGCCGGCGCCGAGGCGGCCTGCAGCACCCGGCGGGTCTGGGTCGCGGATTTCTCGACCTCACGCACCAACGCGCGCAGCGTGCGCCCGTGCTCGGCCAGGACGGCGGGCCACGGATCGCGGGCCAGTTCCTGCAGGGACGCCAGCGTCACCGTCTCGGGTACCGACGGATGACCGTGCGCCAGCCCGGCGATGCCCTCGACCTCGGCCGCGCGCAGCACCTCGGCCGACTCGAGCGCCTCGAGCGCCCGGCGCAGTTCGTGGTCGGCCCGCGGCAGCCACCGCATCGATGCGCCGTCGCGGGCGACAAGACGGAATTGCAGGAGTCGGTACAGCACGTCCTCAAGTGCCTCATGGACCGTCCACAGCACGGCCGCCAGTGCCGGGAAGGCCCCGGGACTGCCGACCGAGTCGCTCCGTGACGCCCCTGGCACGTGCTGACAATCGGCAAATCGGACGGGCACCTTAGCCAGCTGCACGCCCACGGGCCGGCGCGTGAGCCTTTCCAGGGCACTTCCGCAAGATCAACTCAGCTCGAACGACCGCGATTTCCTACCACCTTTGTCCGAGTTTCAGCCAGCTTTGTAAAGAAATTGTCAAGATTTTCTCTGGTAAAGCCTTGCGCACTCGAGGGGTGCCGTGTTCCATAAACCTCACACCGATCTAACAGGCTCCGGTCTCGAGGAACAGGTGCAGGTGAGGTCCACACGAGTCACCGCTAGCCGACGGGGGACGGCGCACAGCACGAACCAGGCGCACCAGCGGTATCGGCGGGCCAGGACGAACCGGCACCACCCACCAGGCGCGGTCCCACACCGCACCGTCCCGCGAGGAGAGAGCCGTGACGGCTTCGCGAGCGAACACCCCCACCGAGACCGAGATCGACGAGCTCGTCCGCACCCACCTGCCGCTTGTCGGGCACGCGGTTCGCGAACTGCTCACTCGGGTCCCGTCCCACGTCAACCGCGACGACCTGATCTCGGCCGGCATGCTGGCCCTGGTCCTGAGCGCGAAGAGCTTCGACGCCGCCCGCGGTGTCCCGTTCGGCCGCTTCGCCGTCATCCGCATCAAGGGTGCGCTGACCGACGAGCTGCGGGGAATGGACTGGGCCAGCCGCGCCGTCCGGGGCAAGGCCCGCGAGGCCGACACCGTCCGGACCGGCCTGACCTCCACCCTGCGCCGCACCCCCACCCGCGGCGAGGTCGCCGAGGCCATGGGCGTCAGCCCACGCGACCTCGACAACATCGACTCGGACGTGCAGCGCGCCAGCGTCGCCAGCCTGTCCGCCCTGACGCCCGACGCCGGCGCCGAGGTCGTCGCCACCACGATGGCCGGGCCCGAGGCGCTGCTCGTGCACCGCGAGCAGATCGGCTACCTGCGCGACGCGATCGACGAGTTGCCGCCCCGCCTGCGTGACGTCGTCGTCGCCTACTTCTTCGAGCAGCGCAAGATGGCCGACATTGCCGCCGAGCTCGGGGTTACCGAATCCCGGGTCTCGCAACTGCGCTCCGAGGCGCTGGCGATGCTGCGGGACGGCCTGCGCGCCACCGACGACTCGTTCGCCCCCACACCGATCGTCGCCGGCCGCCGCAACGCCACGCGCCAGGCGTACGCGCGCGCCATCCAGACCCGGTCAAGCCTCAGCGAGCGGCTGCAGGCGACCACCGTGCTCGGCGAGCCGCTGCCGCTGCGCACCGCCGTCTGACCGACGCCTGACCGACGCCTGGCGGGCCGATTGCCAGGATTGGCTGCGTAGACTCGCTCGGTGCACATTCTCGCCAATCCGATCTCGCCGGACACCCTGCTCGGCAACTTCGGATTGATCGGCGTCGCGATCATCCTGTTCGCCGAGTGCGGTCTGCTGATCGGCTTCTTCCTGCCCGGTGACACGCTGCTGCTCGCCGCCGGTGTCTCGCTCTCGGTCGGCACGATCCACACGTCGCTCGCGGCCTTCCTGATCGTCGCGCCGCTCGCCGCGATCGCCGGCAACCTGGTCGGGTACGCGATCGGGCGCCGCGCCGGACCGGTGGTGTTCGACCGTCCGAACTCGCGGTTGTTCAAACCCGAGTACGTCACCCGCGCCGCCCGGTTCTTCGAGCGGTTCGGCGTGGCCGCGATCTTCCTCGGGCGGTTCGTGCCGATCGTCCGGACGGTGGTGACGGTGATGGCCGGTGTCGGGCGGATGCCGTTCCCCCGGTATGCCGCCGCGTCCGTGGTCGGTGGCCTGGTGTGGACGGACGGGATCCTGCTGCTCGGGTACTGGCTGGGCCACTTCGACTTCGTCCGGCGCAACAAGGGCTACGTCGACATGGTCGTGATCGTGGTCGTCGTGCTGTCGCTGCTGCCGACGCTCGTCCACCTGATCCAGAGCCGGCGGCGCAGCCGCATCTAGGGCTTACAGGCCTGCTTGACCTCGGCCGGATGGTCGACGTGGATCCCGAAGAACGAGTACTCGCCGCAGGCCTTGTCCTTGACCTTGTCCTCGATGGCCGTGCGCTGCTGCCACACCCAGAACCCGAGGCCGGCGACCACGACCAGGATCAGGATCCGCGCGATGACCTTGGTCAGGACGAAGCTGATCAGGAAGCCGAGGACGACGAGAACGGCGATCACGCCGACGCCGATCGAGGTCAGGTCGTCGGACTGCAGCCCTAGGTGCACCGCGCTGACGATAGCCTCGCGAGTGTGAATTCTGGACTAGCCGCGCCGCCCGCACTGCCTGCCGGAGCCCTTCGTGTCGTCGCACTCGGCGGCATCAAGGAGATCGGCCGGAACATGACGATGTTCGAGCTGGACGGCCGGCTGCTTGTCGTCGACTGCGGGATGCTGCTCGGCAAGACCAACTCCCCCGGCGTCGACGTGACCCTGCCGGACTGGTCCTACTTCGCCGACCGGCTCGACGACATCGACGCGGTCGTCCTGACCCACGGGCACGAGGACCACATCGGGGCCTTGCCGTACCTGCTGCGTGCGCGGCGCGACATCCCCGTGTACGGCTCACGGCTCACCCTGGCGCTCGTCGCCGCGAAGCTCGACCAGCACCGGCTGCGCAAGCCCGACCTGCGCCAGGTGGTCGAGGGTGAGCGGACGTCGATCGGTGGTTGGGACCTCGAGTTCTTCGCGGTCAACCACTCGATCCCGGACGCGCTGGCGGTGGCGATCCGCGCCGGCGGGCACACCGTCCTGCACACGGGTGACTTCAAGATGGACCAGACGCCGCTGGACGGCCGGCTCACCGACCTCAACGGGTTCACCCGGCTGGGCAACGAGGGCGTCGACCTGTTGCTCGCCGACTCCACCAATGCCGAGGTCGGCGGGTTCATCCCGTCCGAGAAGGACGTCGGCGTGGTCGTCGGCGACGTGATCGCCAAGTCCCCCGGCCGGGTGATCGTCGCCTGCTTCGCCTCGCACGTGCACCGCGTGCAGCAGGTGCTCGACGCCGCCGTCCTCGCCGAGCGGCAGGTGGCGCTGGTCGGGCGCTCGATGCTGCGCAACATGCAGATCGCGCGCGAGCTCGGCCTGCTGCACGTCCCGGACGGCCTGCTCGTCGACGTCAAGGTCATCGACGAGTTGCCGTCGCGGCGCGTGCTGTTGATCTCGACCGGGTCGCAGGGTGAGCCGCTCTCGGCGCTGTCGCGGATGGCCAACCGCGAGCACCAGCAGATCCGGATCGGGCCCGAGGACACCATCCTGCTCGCGTCCTCCCTCATCCCGGGCAACGAGACGTCGGTCGGACAGGTGATCAACGGCCTGTCGCGGCTCGGCGCGAAGGTCGTGCACAAGTCGACCGCGCTGGTGCACGTGTCCGGCCACGCGCCGGCCGGCGAGCTGCGCTACCTGATCAACGCGGTGCGGCCGCGCAACCACATGCCGGTGCACGGCGAGTGGCGGCACCTGCGCGCGCACGCGGCCGTCGCACGCTCGACCGGCATCCCGGACGAGCGGATCATGCTCGCCGAGGACGGCACCGTCGTCGACCTGATCGACGGCCTGGCCCGCATCACCGGCAAGATCCCCGTCGGCTACGTGTACGTGGACGGCCTCGAGGTCGGCGACATCGGCGACGCGACCCTCAAGGACCGCCGCATCCTCGGCGAGGAGGGTTTCCTGTCCATCCTCGTGGCCGTGGACCTCGACGCCGGCAAGGTGGTGTTCGGGCCCGAGATCACCGCGCGCGGATTCAGTGACGACCCGGCGGCGCTGGACCCGATCCGCGCCGAGCTGATCGAGGTGGTCGAGAAGGCGCTCGCCGACGGCACCCGCGACGTGGACCCGTTGCAGCACCTGGTGCGGCGCACCGTCGGGCGATGGGTGGACCGCGAGTACCGGCGGCGTCCGATGCTCGTGCCGATGGTCGTCGAGCTCTGAGAAGCCTGCTCGCCTCATGGCCCGCTACGTCGCCGTCGTCGGGCCCGGCGACGCCGCGCGGCCGGCGGACCTGGACGCCGCCCGGCTGACCGGCCGGTTGCTCGCCGAGGCCGGCGCCGTCGTGCTGACCGGCGGGCTGGGTGGTGTCATGTGCGCCGCGCTCGAAGGGGCCGCCGCCGCGGGTGGGACGGGTGTGGGGCTGCTGCCCGGCACCGACCGTTCGCTCGGCTGCCCGGTGGCGACGGTGCTGATCGCGACCGGGCTCGGCGAGGTGCGCAATGCCCTGCTCGTGCGCAGCGCCGACGCGGTGATCGCGATCGGGGGCAGCTGGGGGACGTTGAGCGAGGTCGCGCTGGCCGTCCGCGGTGGCGTGCCGGTCGTGTGCCTGGGCGGGTGGACGGTTCTCGACGCGGACTCGGCCCCCGTCGCGGTGCCGACTGCCGACTCGGCGGCTGCTGCGGTCCGGTTCGCGCTCGACGGCCCCGCGCGCGGCACAATGGAGCGGTGACCACCAGCACGCCGCTACGCCCACCCGTCCCGCTCGAGCCCGGCACCCTGTCGCCGCGGCGCGCGGTGCCCGCGGGGATCGTGCGCCCGCACTACGTCGACGCCAAGCCCGGGACGCCGGCCGACTACGACGACGCGCCCGTCAAGGACGCCGACACCATCGCCCGGATGCGGGTCGCGGGCCAGGTCGCGGGTGCGGCGCTGGCCGAGATCGGGCAGCACGTCGCGCCCGGGGTCACCACCGACGAACTCGACCGGATCGGGCACGAGTTCCTCATCGCGGCCGGGGCGTACCCGTCCACGCTGGGTTACAAGGGGTTCCCGAAGTCGCTGTGCACGAGCGTGAACGAGGTCATCTGCCACGGGATCCCCGACAGCCGCCCGCTCGCGGACGGGGACGTGGTGAAGGTGGACATCACCGCCTACCTCGGCGGGGTGCACGGCGACACCTGCGCGACGTTCTACGCCGGTGAGCCGGCTGCCGAGGTGCGCGAACTCGGCGAGCGGACCCGTGAGGCGATGCTGCGCGGCATCGCGGCGATCCGTCCGGGGCGGCCGGTCAGCGTGATCGGGCGCGTGATCGAGTCCTACGCCAAGCGCTTCGGGTACGGCGTGGTGCGTGACTACACCGGGCACGGCGTCGGGCCGTCCTTCCACACCAAGCCGACGATCCTGCACTACGACGAACCGCGGGCGTCGACCGTGCTCGAACCCGGGATGACCTTCACCGTCGAACCGATGCTGACGCTCGGCTCGTACGAGTGGTACTCGTGGGACGACGGCTGGACGATCCTGACCGCGGACGGGTCATGGGCGGCGCAGTGGGAGCACACCGTCGTCGTGACCGACACCGGCGCCGACATCCTGACCGCGCCCGCGTCGCTCGATTCGGTCGAGTGACGGCTCCTGGTCGCCCCTGTTCGGTCGAGTGACGGCTCCGGAAGATCAGAGACGACCTTTTCGCCGTCTCCCACCCGCGGCAGGCGTCACTCAGGCCCGGGGTGGACGACCCCGCACCCCCGCGGACGCGACACGATCGGGGTGTATCGCTCAATCTGCGGTTTTCGCTAGAGAGCCGGATACAGTCCGATCATGGACCCGGTCCGCAACCCGTACGCCCCCGGCGCGGGTCAGCGCCCCCCGGAACTCGCCGGACGCGACGCCGAACTCGCGGGCTTCGACGTCGCGCTCGAGCGCGTGGCGAACGGCCGCCCCGAGCGCTCGATCGTCCTCACCGGCCTGCGCGGCGTCGGCAAGACGGTCCTGCTCAACGCGATGCGCTCGAGCGCGGTCCGCCGCGGTTGGGGCACCGGCAAGTTCGAGGCACGCCCCGAGCAGCCGCTGCGCCGGGCGCTCGGCGCCGCGCTGCACCTCGCGATCCGCGAACTCGGTCAGCCGGCGCAGGCCGAGCACGTCCTCGGCGTCCTGAAGTCCTTCGTCCAGCGCGACGCGAGCACGATGCGCGACCGGTGGCAGGCCGGCATCGACGCCCCGGTGGTGAGTGGACGCGCCGATTCCGGCGACATCGAGATCGACCTGGTCGAGCTGCTCAGCGACGTGGCGGGCCTCGGGGCCGACACCGGCCGCGGCATCGCCCTGTTCGTCGACGAACTGCAGGATCTCGGCCCGCGCGAGGTGTCCGCACTGTGCGCGGCGTGCCACGAACTGGCCCAGCAGCGCCTGCCCCTCGTGGTCGTGGGCGCCGGGCTGCCGCACCTGCCCGCCGTCCTGTCCGCCAGCAAGTCCTACTCCGAGCGGCTGTTTCGCTACGCCCGCATCGACCGGCTCGACCGCGCCGCCGCGGACGCCGCCCTGCAGGTCCCGGCACAGAGCGAGGGCGCCGCCTTCGCCGAGGACGCGCTCGCCGCCATGTACGAGGTGACCGGCGGCTACCCGTACTTCGTCCAGGCCTACGGAAAGGCGGCCTGGGACGTCGCGCCCCGCTCCCCCGTCACCGCCGCGGACGTCGCCGTCGCCGCCCCCGAGGCCGAGGCCGAGCTGGCCGTCGGCTTCTTCGGATCGCGCTACGAGCGGGCCACGCCGGCCGAGCGCGAGTACCTGCGCGCGATGGCCGACGTCGCTGACGAGACCACCCAGGACGACGCCGTGCCCACCGCCGCGGTCGCCGCGAAGCTCGCCCGGCCGTCCCAGTCGCTGTCACCGGCCCGCGACGCGCTGCTGAAGAAGGGCCTGGTCTACTCGGGCCAGCGGGGCCGGATCGCGTTCACCGTCCCGCACTTCGGTCGCTACCTGCGCCAGCGCTGAACCCGTCCGCGTGCTGCCGGATCCAGGCGTGCATCGCGATCCCGGCAGCCACGCCCGCGTTGATCGAACGGGTCGAGCCGTACTGGGCGATCGAGCAGACCATGGACGCCACCGCGCGCGCCTCGTCGGTGAGCCCCGGCCCTTCCTGGCCGAACAGCAGCAGCGCCTTGCGCGGCAGCGCGGCCGTCTCGAGCGGGACGGCGCCGGGCAGGTTGTCGACGGCCACCACCGAGTAGCCGCCTTCGGCCGCGTACTCGGCCAGTTCGGCCACCGAGGCGACGTGGTGGATGTGCTGGTAGCGATCGGTCACCATCGCGCCGCGCCGGTTCCAGCGCCGACGTCCGACGATCACCACCTCGCGCGCGAGGAAGGCGTTCGCGGTGCGCACGACGGTCCCGATGTTCAGGTCGTGCTGCCAGTTCTCGATCGCCACCGCGAACTCGTGCCGCCGGGTGTCGAGGTCGGCGACGATGGCGTCCACCCGCCAGTACCGGTAGCGGTCGGCGACGTTGCGGCGGTCGCCCTCGCGCAGCAGGTCCGGATCCAGCCGCGCATCGGACGGCCACGGTTCCGCGTGCGGCCCCACCCCGACGAGGTCAGCCACCGGAGCAGTCACGCCAGACCCAGGTCGGCCAGCGAATACACCGCGCGGCACTCGTAGCCGGCCGCCTCGATCGCGGGCGACCCGCCCCGGTCGACGATGAGCGCAACCCCGACGATCTCGGCCGCCGCCTCGGTCAGCGCAGAAATCGCCGTGAGAGGGGACGAGCCGGTGGTCGAGGTGTCCTCGACCACGAGCACGCGCCGTCCCGTGACCGACGGGCCCTCGATCTGCTGCTGCATCCCGTGCGCCTTACCGGCCTTGCGGACGACGAACGCATCGACCGTCCCGCCGGAGGCGTGCATGATCGCCGTCGCCACCGGGTCCGCGCCCAGGGTCAGCCCGCCCACGGCGTCGTAGGCCCAGTCCGCGGTCAGCGTGCGCATCGCCTGCCCGACCAGCGGCGCGGCCTCGCGGTGCAGCGAGATCCGGCGCAGGTCGATGTAGTAGTCGGCCTGCTGCCCGGACGACAGTGTCACCTTGCCGTGCACCACGGCGAGATCGCGGATCAGCTCGAGCAGTCGGTCGGTCACGCGATAAGACAGTAGTCAGAACGCCCGGCGGGCCATGATCCGGCGCAGCAGCGACCGCGGCACCAACCGCACGGCGGTGCGCAAGGTCCGGTACTGCCGGCTCGGGACGCTCACCGGCATCCCCCGCCGCGCGTCCGCGAGCCCTTCGCGCACCACGTCCTCGGCCGCGAGCCACATGCGGTCGGGGACGTGCGCCATGTCGGCCTGCGCGCGCTCGTGGAACTCGGTGCGGGTGAACCCGGGGCAGATCGCCGTGACCTGGACGCCGGTGCCGGCCAACTGCACCGAGAGCGCCTCGCTGAACATGGTGACCCACGACTTGCTCGCGGCGTAGGTCGCGTTCGACCCGCGCGGGACGAAGGAGGAGAAGGACGAGATGTTGATGAGCTGACCCGACCCGCGCGCCACCATGACCGGCACGGCGGCGTGCGCCAACCGCAGCACCGCGCGGATGTTGAGGTCCAGTTGCGCCTCTTCCGCGGCGAGCGAGGCGGTGCCGAACGGCTGGTAGGTGCCGATCCCGGCGTTGTTGACGAGGACGTCGATGGGCGGGTCCGCGATGCGGGCCGCCACGGCGGCGCACCCCTCGTCGGTCGTCAGGTCGGCGACCAGCGCCTCGACCGCCACCCCGTGCTTCGCCGACAGCGCCCGCCGCGCCGACTCGAGCCGGTCACCGTCGCGGGCGACGAGGACGAGGTCGTGACCCGACGCGGCCAGTTGCCGCGCGAACTCGGCCCCGAGCCCGGCCGATGCGCCGGTGACGAGCGCGGTGGGCACGTGCTATTCGCTTCGGCGCGGCTTGCTGGCCTTGGCCCGGGAGCGGGCCAGTTCGGCGCCCTTGGCGATCGCGTCGGCGTCCGATCTGACCTTCGCCTTCGACCGGGTCGAACTCGCCGCGGCCGGGCCCGGACGGGTCGCCGCCGGGCGCGTCGCGGGGCGTCCTGCGTTGGCGAGGCTGCCGAGCCCACCGCCGGGACGCTGGCGGCGTGACCCGAACAGGGACGGACGCGGCTGGCCACGCAGTTCCGGCGGCACCATCGCGTCGCGGCACTGGCGGAAGTACTGCATGGACGTCGGCAGGAACGTCAGCACCAGCGCGGCGATCGCGCCGACACCGGCGACCACGCTGGCCGCCTGCGGCAGGATCGGCCAGCCGACCACCGGGATGACGTAGAACGGGGTGCTGGTCAGGACGAGCACGATCAGCAGCGCCCATCGCGAACCGCTCGCCGTGCGGGTACGCCGGATCGAGAAGGCGAGCAGCAGCAGGGCGACCGCGACGACGGCCGCTTCGATACCGGCACCGACGCGCAACGCGTGCAGATCGGCCTGGGCGTGGTCAGCCAGGTAGTTCGCGACCGGCTTCTTCGCATCGGCGTTGGTCTTGACCAGGTAGCTGATCAGCGTGTCGCTCGAGCCCAGCAGGCCCAGCGCGCGGACCGCCAGCCCGGCGATCACCACCCCGATCGCGACCACGACGAGTTGGATCGACCGCGGTGGTGCGATCTGCTCGGCGGGTTCGCGGGCCGCGCTCGATTTGGTCATCGAGACTCGTCCAGGCTTGGTTCCGGGCGCGGTCGTGTTCGCTGTGTCGTCCACCGGCGCAGTCTACGTGGCCGGGGCGAGCGTGCGTCTCGACGGCGGCGCCAGGGCCGCAGTGACTACAGTTTCGGCATGACCACGCCCCCGGATGACACGCAGCACCCGGGCGGCGACGAGCCGGTATCGCTGGACAAACCGGCCACCGAACCCGAACCCGACTTCGATCCGTACCGCTTCGGCGCGCCCGAGCACCCTGTGGCACCCGAGTACGCGCCACCCGGCTACCGCCCGCCCCAGCAGGCGCCGCCGGCGCCGCAATACCCGCCGCAGCAGCAACCGCCGCCGTACTACCCGCCCCCCGGGTCGGGGTACACCGCCTCACCGCCGCCGCCCCCGCATTACGGCGCGACGCCACCGCCCGGCTACGGGTACGGCCCGCCCGGGCAGCCGTTCTACGGACCGCCGGCCGCGCCGAAGACGGGCAAGGCCGTCGCCTCGCTGGTGCTCGGTATCGCCTCGATCCCGCTGGCGATCCTCAGCCTGCTCGACGTCATCCCGGTCGTGCTGGCCGTGGTGTTCGGGATCATCGCGCTGAACCAGGCCGCTCGGACGCCCGGACGTGACGGACGGGCGATGGCGATCTCAGGCATCGTCTGCGGCGCGGTCGGCGCGGTGCTGGCGATCCTGCTCACGGCGTTCTACATCCACGTCTCGAACCAGTGCGACCAGTACCCGAGCGGGTCGAGCGAATTCAGCCAGTGCGTCCGCGACCAGTTCTGATCGACCAACCGCGACGGTCCGCGGCTAGTAGGTGAAGCCGTTCCCGTTGGACACGGCCGCCAGGATGATGATCCACACGACGATGTCCAGGATGCCGAGCACCAGCGCGGCGATCGCCATGTTCTTGCGCGGCGCACCCTTGTTGGCCCGCGAGATCCCGACGCTGCCGAAGATGATCGCGAGCGGCCCCAGGATGATGTTCGCGATCAGCAGTCCGACGATGCCGCAGACCAGGCCGGCCACTGCCAGGCCGTTGCCCTGCTGCTGCGGCGGGTAGCCGTAGCCGGGCGGCGGGGCGACCGGGTAGCCACCCTGCTGCGGGTAGCCGCCTTGCTGGGGGTAGCCGCCTTGCTGTTGCGGGTAGCCGTAGCCGGGTGGCGGAGCGGACGGGTAGCCGTCCTGCGGCACCTGGGGGTCACCAGGGTTGGTCATGATCGGCCTCCACGTGGGTGATCAGCGTCGGATCGATGGCGGCAACGGGACGACCGCCGGGTCTGCGGCGATGATCGCACGAACTGGCCGGCCGGGCTCGGTCGAAACGGCTGATATGGCACCGCACCGGTATCGTCGCTCGAGTCGCGGACGCGCCCGGAGCAACCGTGAGGCCAGGGAGGGGCGATGACACACCCCGGCGATCCGTACGACCCGAACGCCTACGGCACCGGCCCGCCGCTCCCGCCCGGCCCGCCACCGCCCGGCTACTACCCCGCGCCGGGCTATCCGCCGCCGGGCTATCCCGTCCCGCCGGGCTACCCGGGCTACCCGGGCTACGGGCCGGCCCGGGCGCAGCGTCCCAGCGGTGTGGTCGGCGCGGCCGTGCTCGCCTACGTCACCGCGGGGCTGCTGATCGTCGCCGGGCTGCTGTTGCTGCTCGGCGCGTCGGTCGTCGACAGCCTGGACCGGCTCGCCGGTAACCACACGCTGCTGACGGCCGAACTCGCGATCGACGGGGTCATCAACCTGGTTGCCGGCGGCCTGCTCATCGCCGGGGCGGTCGGGTTCTCCGGCGGCAGCAGCACCGCGCGCGTCGTGCTCAGCGTCGGCTCGGGGATCGTGATCGGCGAGTCGGTCTACTGGCTGATCCGCTCCGACGGGGGCTCGGTCGTGTGGTCGCTCATCTTCTGCGCACTGGTGATCATCGCGCTGTCGCTGGCGTGGCCGGCGCGGGTCACCGCGTGGCTGCGCGTCGCGAAGGCCTGATCACGCGGCCGACACCGACAGCCCGGAACGGTCCTCGAGCGCGTCCACCCGCACGGCCTGCCCGTCGCGGATCGTCCCGGCGAGCAGTTCGCGGGCGAGCGTGTCGCCGATCGCGGTCTGCACCAGGCGACGCAGCGGGCGGGCGCCGTAGAGCGGGTCGAACCCGGTGAGCGCCAGCCACTCGCGCGCCGCGTCGGTCACGTCGAGGGTGAGCCGGCGTCCGGCGAGCCGGGCGGCGAGCGCCGCGACCTGGATGTCGACGATGCGGGTGAGGTCCTCGGTCGTCAGCGCGTCGAACACGACGATGTCGTCGAGCCGGTTGAGGAATTCGGGCTTGAAGTGCTCGCGCACGATCCCCATCACCGCGTCGCGCTTCAGTTCCTCCGGCACGTCGCTGACGAGTGCGTGCGAACCGAGGTTGGACGTCAGCACCAGGATCGTGTTGCGGAAGTCGACCGTGCGGCCCTGCCCGTCGGTGAGCCGGCCGTCGTCGAGGACGGCGAGCAGCACGTCGAACACGTCCGGGTGCGCCTTCTCGACCTCGTCCAGCAGCACGACGGTGTACGGGCGGCGGCGCACCGCCTCGGTCAGCTGGCCACCCTCCTCGTAGCCGACGTAGCCGGGCGGGGCGCCGACCAGCCGGGCGACGGAGTGCTTCTCGCTGTACTCGCTCATGTCGATGCGGACCATCGCCCGCTCGTCGTCGAACAGGAACGCGGCGAGCGCCTTGGCCAGCTCGGTCTTGCCGACACCGGTCGGGCCGAGGAACAGGAACGACCCGGTGGGACGGTTCGGGTCGCTGATGCCGGCCCGCGCTCGGCGCACCGCGTCCGACACTGCCTGGATGGCCTGCTTCTGCCCGATGACGCGCGCGCCGAGATCGTCCTCCATCCGCAGCAGCTTGGCGGTTTCGCCCTCCATCAACCGGCCGGCCGGGATGCCCGTCCAGGCCGCGACGACGTCGGCGATGTCGTCGGCGGTGACTTCCTCCTTGACGAGGACGTCCTCCTGCGGTTCGGCGTTGATCGCCGCGTCGAGTTCCTTCTCCAGCGCCGGCAGTTCGCCGTAGAGCAGCCGGGACGCGGTCTCGAAATCGCCGTCGCGCTGGGCGCGCTCGGCCTGCCCGCGCAGGTGGTCGAGCTGTTCCTTGAGCTCGCCGACGCGGTTGAGGCCGGTCTTCTCGCGCTCCCACCGGGCGGTGAGGGCGGCCAGTTGCTCGCGCTGGTCGGCGAGCTCGCTTCGCAGCCGCGCCAGCCTTTCGATCGACGCCTCGTCGGTCTCTTTGGCCAGCGCCATCTCTTCCATCGTCAGCCGGTTGACCACGCGCTGAAGCTGGTCGATCTCGACCGGGCTCGAGTCGATCTCCATCCGCAGCCGCGACGCGGCCTCGTCCACGAGGTCGATCGCCTTGTCGGGCAGGAAGCGGCTGGTGATGTAGCGGTCCGACAGGGTGGCGGCCGCGACCAGCGCGCCGTCGTTGATCTGCACCTTGTGGTGCGCCTCGTACTTCTCGGCCAGCCCGCGCAGGATCGCGATGGTGTCCTCGACGGACGGTTCGCCGACGAGCACCTGCTGGAACCGTCGTTCGAGGGCAGGGTCCTTCTCGATGTGCTCGCGGTACTCGTCCAGCGTCGTGGCGCCGACCATGCGCAGTTCGCCGCGGGCCAGCATCGGCTTGAGCATGTTGCTCGCGTCCATGGCCGAGTCGCCGGTCGCGCCCGCGCCGACCACGGTGTGCAGTTCGTCGATGAAGGTGACGACCTGGCCGCCTGCGTCCTTGATCTCGGTGAGCACGGCCTTGAGCCGCTCCTCGAACTCGCCGCGGAACTTCGCGCCGGCGACCATCGCGCCCAGGTCGAGGGCGATGAGCTTCTTGCCGCGCAGCGATTCGGGGACGTCGCCGGCGACGATGCGCTGCGCCAGCCCCTCGACGACCGCGGTCTTGCCGACGCCGGGCTCGCCGATGAGGACGGGGTTGTTCTTCGTCCGCCGGCTGAGCACCTGGATGACGCGGCGGATCTCGGAGTCGCGGCCGATGACCGGGTCGATCTTGCCCTCGCGCGCCGCGGCGGTGAGGTCGTTGCCGTACTTCTCCAGCGCCTGGAACG